>NZ_JAXOJT010000001.1:1200000-1800000 GCF_036663835.1 Sphingomonas sp. LT1P40 | reverse complement strand
GACTTGGCGCGCATGAAGTGGTGCGGCGACTAGCCGAAGCGGGATGCCGGGATTTTTTCGTGGCGACGTGGAACGAGGCGGCGGCGTTGACCGATCGGGGCGTTGCGGTTTCGGTGTTGCACGGGGTGCGGGCGGAGGATCTGGCTGCCGCACTGGCATCGACGACCGCACGTCCGGTGCTGAACAGCGTTCAGCAGGTGCGGCGCTGGCGCGAGGCTGGCGGGGGGCCATGCGACGTGATGGTCGACACCGGCATGAACCGGCTGGGCATTCAGCCGGAGGATGTCGCGGCAGGGCTGCTCGACGGGCTGAATATCGAAACACTGATGAGCCATCTGGCCAGCGCGGATGAAGATGCCCCGCTAAACCGGGTCCAGCGGGATGCGCTCGCGGCGCTGGCAGGGTGCACATTGGCGCGACGCATGAGCCTGGCCAATTCGGCGGGAATCGCGCTGGGGCGGGATTATGCCTTTGACCTGACGCGGCCGGGGATCTCGCTTTACGGCGGGGTGCAGGCGGCGGCGTTTGCCGGCCGGATCGGGCAGGTGGTGACGCCCGAGGTACAGGTGTTGCAGCGGCGTCTGGTGCAGGCGGGGCAGAGCGTCGGCTATAATGCGACTTGGACTGCGGCTATCGATACCGAGGTCGCGGTGGTCAATCTGGGCTATGCCGATGGTTATCTGCGTTGCTTCTCGGACAAGGGCGGCGGACGGGTCGGCGGCGTCGCGGTGCCGGTGATCGGGCGGGTGTCGATGGACCTGACCGCGCTGGACGTGAGCGCCGCACCCGATCTCGCGGAGGGCGACTGGGTGGCAATGGATTATGCGTTGCCGGAAGCGGCGACGCTATCGGGCTTGTCGCAATATGAGCTGATTACCGGTCTGGGTGCGCGGTTCGACCGGATTTGGCACTGAAGCGGCAAGCGGTTCAGCATTGCGAAAGGCGCGATCTGCCACCATCTCTCCAACAATCAGATTGGAGAAATCCCATGCGTGCCTTGCTAACCGCAGCCTCTCTCGCGTTGCTGGCGCTGCCCGGTGCCGCGATTGCCCAGGACAAAGCTTATCCGAAGGGCGAGGCCGAGCTGGCGAAGATGCTGGAGGGACGCGTCGCTGGCACGCCGGTCAAGTGCCTGCCGACCTTTGCGATGGATAACAGCACCGTCATCGACAAGACCGCGATCGTGTATCGCAGCGGATCGAAACTTTACGTGAATCGCCCGCGCGGTGGTGCCGATCAGCTGGATGACGACGATATCCTGTTGACCAAAATCTATGGCAGCCAGCTGTGCAACGTTGACAAGGTCGATCTGATCGACCGAAGCTCACGCATGTGGAGCGGGTTCGTCATGTTGGGTGAGTTCGTACCCTATGAGCGGGTGAAAACCAGCCAGCGCTAAGCGCGCTTCAACGCTGACAACGAAAAAGCCGGCGGTCTCACAGGAGACCGCCGGCTTTTCTGTATCCAACCGGATCGTCCGGCGCGTCCCGAAGGGCGCGCCGTTCGATCAGAAGGCAGTCGTCACGTTCACGAAGAACTGACGCCCGACATAGTCGTAACCGCTGTACAACGGCACGTTGCCGATGCGGTTGTAAGACCCCGACGAAACCGTCGGCAGGCTGGCGTCGAGCAGGTTGCGGACACCCAGCGTCATGCCGAACTTCTCACCGCGATACTGCATCGACAGCGTGTGCAGGAAATAATCCTCCGCCTTGAAGTCATAGGTGTCGATGACCGCCTGGGTCGTGCCGAGGAACGATGCCGGGGTGTTGGTCCCGTCGATCCACTCCACGCCGTAACGCAGGTTCCACTTGTCCAGCGTGAACGAGGCGTCGAACGTGCCGGTCCATTCCGGGTTGTTCAGCGTCTTGATCGAATTCCGGATCGTGTCGGTCGGCAGCGTCTGCGAGTAACGCTCGTCGAACTTCGTGACCTGCGCGTTCAGACGGAACTGACCGTTGAACACCGGCACGTTGTAGCGCGCGTTGAAGTCGATGCCCTTAACCACCGAGTTCGAGATGTTCACATAGCCCTGCGTCACGGTCAGGCCGAACGGCGAGGTCGTGGTACGCTGGATCAGCGAGCAGGTGCCCTGGTTCGCGGTGAAATCGGCCGGCGCGCTGTCATAGCACTGAGCCAGGATCGTGGCGAAGCCGAGCTGCGACACGCCATTCTCGACCTTGATGTCGAAATAATCGACCGCGAAGGAGAGATTGCCGAGGCTGCCCATCTTGGCGTTGAGCACGCCGCCGAAGGTCAGGTTCTTCGACGTTTCCGCGCTGAGACCCGTCGCCGCGCCGCCCTGCTGGTTCACACGGATGCCCGTGGTCGCCTGGAAGGTGGCCGGGAGGCCGAGCGAGGCGCAGTTGACGGCCCGGTTGGAACCGGCCGTCAGGTTGCCATAGTTGTTGCAGACGTCGTTGTTCTGCGACTGGAAACCACTGGTCGAACCCAAGAACTGCTCGAACAGCGCAGGCGCGCGGTACGACGTGCCGTAGCTGCCGCGGAACGAGAAGAACTCGACCGGGGCATAGAGACCGCCGACCTTGTAGGTCGTCTGGCCGCCATAGGAACGATAGTCGGTATAGCGTGCCGAACCGTTGAAGGTCAGGCGATGGATGCCGGGGATGTCTGCGAGCAACGGAACTTCGAGCTCACCGAACACTTCCCAAACCGAATCCGACCCGCGGGTGATGCTCGACGAGGTAAAGCTGTAGAGATCGCCGCCAACCGAGCGCGGGCTCGGCGTATCGTCGATGCTTGCTTCGCGCTGCTCGACGCCCATGGCAACCTGAACCATGCCGCCGGGCAGCTGGAACAGCGGACCGTCGACGGTGAAGTTCAGCACGCGCTCACGATATTTCGTGACGCCCGTGACCGGCTCAACCACATAGTTGAACCAGTTTGCCGGGAAGTTGCCAGCAACCAGGCCCGGGGTGATTGCCGGTGCCGCGACGCAGCCGCCCAGCGTGTTGCGGCATGCGAAGCCGCCACCCGCTGCCGGAACAACGTCAAGGCTCTGTGCCAGCTTGCTCGTGATGATGAGGTCGGTGGTGTATTCGGCGTCCGACCAGCTCTTCATGGCGTAGGCGTCATAGCGCCAGTCGCCGAACAGCGTGCCGCGTGCACCGACCACGCCCTTGACGAAATCGACGGTCTGACGGTTCTCGTAATTGCCATAGTCGGCGAACACGCGAATGCCGATTGGGGTGGTGCCGGTGATGCCGCCAGCCTGGGCTGGCAGGAACTGTGTCGGGAACTGCAGGTTCGCAGGGATCAGCGGGCTGCCGAGTGCGTAATCGATCGTGAACTGACGGTTCTGGAGCTGCGACGACTTGCGGCGGTTGGCCAGCAATTCAGCGTAGATTTCCATGCCGCCAAGCGCGTCGAGCTCGTATGCGCCCTGGATGAAACCGGTGTAGATTTCGGCAGGCGAGATCAGGTCGTTGCGCAGCAGGGCAGGCGTGAAGGTGTCGCGCACGTTCAGGTTGAGCGTGCCGCCACCGACGCACTCGTAACCGGGGACTGCGCCACCAGCCGTCGCATCGGGACGATAGCGGTTGCAGACGCCGGCATAAGCAGCCGGCACACCGAGCGCGCGATCGACCAGCAAGCTGGAGATGTCCGGCGTACCGATCGTATTGACCGTAACGCCGCTCTCACCGGTCACGCCGGTCGGATAGCATTTCGACTGGCCGGTACGCGGATCGATAAAGTCGGCCGAACCCAGTGGCGCCGTTGCGTTGGTACGGCGAAGGCTCTGCTGGCACTGCGTGAAATCGACATCACCGATCGTCAGGCGGCCGCGGTTGTAATATTCAACCGACCCCATGAAGTTCCAGCGATCGCCCGAAGTGCCGAATACGGCCGCCAGACGATGGGCAACGCCAGCGCCGACTTCAGGAACGTTGACCTGACCTTCGAGGATGATGCCGTCGACGTTGGTGCGAGTCACCAGGTTGACGACGCCCGCGATCGCGTCCGAACCGTAGATCGACGATGCGCCGGTGTTCAGGATTTCAACGCGATCGAGCGCTGCGCTCGGCAGCACGTTGAGATCGGCCGAGCCGACCTGACCACGCGAACCGGCCGGCGAAACGCGGCGACCGTTGAGCAGCACCAGCGTGCGGGTTGCACCCAGGCCGCGCAGCGACAGCGTGTTCGCGCCGGGGCCGCCTGCGGTCACGAAACCGCCGAATGCGTTGTTGATCTGCGCGCTGCCGCCGGTGACGGCAGTGCTCTGCAGCAAATCAGCAGTGGAGTTGAAGCCCGCCTGCGTGGCGTCTTCGCGCGTAATCACCTGGATCGGATCGGCGGTGTTGAATTCATCGCGGCGGATGCGCGAGCCGACGACGACAATATCTTCGTCGTCTTTTTCAGCAGCCGTGGTTTCGTCGGCTGGTGTCGTCTGTGCCTGCGCGACGGCAGGAACAAGGAGGAGAGAAGTCGCGAGCGCTGTCGCGGCAAAGAAACGATTCACGTTCATTCTGAGGGACCCCCGTCAAGGTTGGACAGGCTGCCCTAACAATGCGGGGAGCGGATTGCGAGCCTTACGCCCGTTCATCCTGCATCAATAAATTAGCTGTTGCACAATAGTTACAGTATCCGATGAGACGATGCGGCGGCGCCGCATCGTCTCACCGGGTCGTTACGCTGGCGCCGTTTCAGCGCTCGACGCAGAGCGCGATGCCCATGCCGCCGCCGATGCAAAGTGTGGCAAGCCCCTTCTTTGCGTCGCGGCGCTGCATCTCGTACAACAGCGTCGTGAGCACGCGCGCGCCACTGGCACCGATCGGGTGGCCGATCGCGATCGCGCCGCCATTGACGTTGACCTTGTCGGGGTCGAAGCCGAGCTCCTTGCCGACCGACAGCGCCTGTGCCGCGAACGCTTCGTTCGCTTCGATCAGGTCTAGGTCGGCGACGGTCCAGCCGGCCTTAGCCAACGCCTTCTTCGTTGCGGGCACGGGGCCAATGCCCATCACCGACGGATCGACGCCCGCCGTGGCCCAGCTCTTGATCGTGCCCAGAACCGTGCTGCCGCGCTTCTCGGCCTCCTCGCGGCTCATGATGACGAGCGCTGCCGCACCGTCGTTGAGGCCCGATGCATTGGCGGCGGTGACGCTGCCGTCCTTCTTGAAGGCGGGGCGCAGGCCGCTGATTCCGTCCAGCGTCGCACCGGCGCGGATATATTCGTCCTGATCGACGATCGTGTCGCCCTTGCGGCCCGGAATCGTCACCGGGGCGATCTCGTCCTTGAACTTGCCCGCCGACCGTGCGGCTTCGGCGAGGTTTTGCGAGCGGACCGCGAACGCGTCCTGTTCGCCGCGCGTGACCTGATATTGCTCGGCCAGATTTTCGGCGGTGATGCCCATGTGATAGCCGTTGAACACGTCGGTCAGGCCGTCCTTGATCATCGTATCGACCAGGCCGACATCACCCATCTTGGTGCCAGCGCGCATCGATTGCGCGTGCGCCGAGAGCGACATCGATTCCTGACCGCCCGCAACGACGATGGTAGCATCGCCGGTCTGGATCGCCTGGGCCGCGAGCGCGACGGCGCGCAGACCCGATCCGCAGACCTGGTTGATGCCCCATGCGGGCACCTCCTTTGGCACACCCGCCGCCATCGATGCCTGACGCGCGGGGTTCTGACCCTGCGCGGCGGTCAGCACCTGACCCAATATGACTTCGGAAACGTCCTCACCTTTCACGCCCGCCTGTTCCAGCGCAGCCTCGATCGCGACGCGGCCGAGTTCGTGCGCAGGCACGTTGGCGAATGCGCCGAGGAAGCTGCCGACGGCGGTGCGCTTGGCTGCGGTGATGACGACTTCAGTCATAATACGACTCCTGTTGTTTGGGCGTTATCTAGTCGCGGGAAGAGCGGTTAGCCAGTGGGCGAGCGGTCGCCACAGCGCGGCTCGGGCGGACGACCCGACGACCATGCCGACATGACCGAGGCGAAGATCGCGGCGATCGGGCAGGTCGGCGGCGCTGGCGGCGGGGACGATGCGGTCGGTAAGCGAGACGAACTCGATTTTCGGGCAGGATAACAAGGCGGGGTCGATGTTCGTGCCGGCGACTTTCCAGCGTCCAGTTCCGGGCAGGTCGGTTGAGAACATGTCGTCGAACACCTGTCGCCCCGCCGCATAGGTGAGCGGCGCACCGGCATTGGCCCAATCCTCCATCGCAACGAACGACTTGGCTTGCGCGCTGGCGGGATCGAGTCGGGCGAAGCGTTCGTATTTGAGGATCGTGCGCGCGGGGTCGAGTTGCCAGAAGCCGGACTGAAGCACCTCCATCGGCACAAGGCCGAGTGCTTCGCAGGTCGGCTGGGCCGCATTCCACAGCGTGTCGATGCGCTCGAGTGCTTTCGAGCCGAAGCCGCTGAAGTGCCACGGGGTGGCGATCAGGACGAGGCCGCGCACCGGAGTCGCCGCAGCCGCTGCCATCGCCATCGTGCCCCCCAGGCAATAGCCGACCAAAGCGGCTGGCTCGCCGATGCTGCGCAGCAGCGGAATCAGCAGGTCCTCGATATGCTGCGCAACGTCCTGCGCCCGGTCGTGCGGCGTTGGTGTGCCCCAGTTGACCAGCAGCGGACGCACCCCCTGACGCGACAGCCAGCGCAGCAGCGAACGGCGATAGGGCATGTCGAGGATCAGTGGCGGGTTGATGAGCGAGGGCACAAATATGACGGGTGGGCCACTGCCCCCATAGTCGCGCAGGGTCGCGCGGCCCGCCTGCGCTACCGCGGGCATCGGGCGGCGCGGGCGCGGGCGGCGTGCCGCCTGATATGCTGCCAGTCCGGCCAGCGCGGCGGCGCGGCGTTCCGGCGATGCTGCGGTTTCGCTGCGCAACAGGTCTAGGAACAGGGGCAGGGGGCGCGGCCCGTGTTGCGGTGCGGTATCGAAAGATGTTAGGGGCATCTCAAACACCTTTGGGGGCCAGCATGAAAAAGACCGCAAATCCGGACGGCCCGGTCATTATCAAGAAATACGCCAACCGGCGTCTCTACAACACTGAAACCTCGTCCTACATCACGCTCGACCATCTGGCGGCGATGACGCGCGAAGGCCGCGATTTCAAGGTCATCGATGCGAAGACCGAGGATGACATCACGCATAATGTGCTGACGCAGATTATCATGGAAGAGGAAGCGCGCGGCCAGACGCTGCTTCCCGTCAATTTCCTGCGCCAGCTGATCTCGCTTTATGGCGATTCGATGCAGGCGGTGGTGCCGGGTTATCTGGAAGCGTCGATGGACAGTTTCCGCCGCAATCAGGCGCAGTTCAAATCGGCGGTCGAGGGCGCGTTCGCCAACTCGCCTTTCGCCGAAATGGCCAAGCGCAACATGGAAATGTTCGAGGCGGCGACCAAGGCGTTCAAGCCGGGCGCACCCGGCAGCAGCGCCGCGCCAGAGGCGAGCAAGGATGACGAGATCGCCGCGTTGAAGGCGCAACTTGCCGGACTTCAGGACAAGATCGACAAGCTGGGCTGAGCATCCTAGCCTTCCCCGAACGATATTGGGGAGCGATATGAAGAGATTGACCGCATTCACCGCCGCGCTGATGCTGGGCGGGACCGCGCTTGCCCAGACGGCCCCGGTCGATCGCTACATTCATGCGGGAAAGCTGATCGATCGACCGGGGCAGGCACCGCGCGGGGCGAGCACGATCGCGATCCGCGGCGACCGGATCGTCGGCGTCTATGACGGGCATGTGACCCCACTGGGCGAGGCGCCGGTCATCGATCTGAAGGACCGGACGGTGCTGCCCGGGCTGATCGACAGCCATGTCCATCTGAGTTCGGATCGCGCGGGGCAGGAAGGGCTGTTGGCCGAGTTCACCGAGAGCAAGCAGCTGGGCGCTTACGAGGCGCTGTGGAACGCGCGCAAGACGTTGATGGCGGGTTTCACCACCGTTCGCAATCTGGGCGATGGCGGCGCAACGCTGGCATTGCGGGAGGCGATTTCGCGCGGATGGGTGGCCGGGCCGCGGATCGTGGATGCCGGCAGTGCGATCTCGACGACATCGGGTCATATGGACCGGCGGCTGGGCATCGCCGACGACCTGCATTCGCATTTCGGCACCGAGAATCTGTGCGACGGGCCTGACGCGTGTCGCAAGGCGGTGCGCACGCAAATCGGGCGCGGGGCGGATGTCATTAAGATCGCCACCACCGGCGGGGTCAACAGTCGTATCGGTGCTGGGCTGGCCAAGCAGATGTTCGACGATGAGGCGAGGGCGGTGGTCGAAACAGCGCACCTTTATGGCAAGAAGGTTGCGGTCCATGCGCACGGCGCGGACGGGATCGCGGTGGCGCTGCGCGCGGGGGCGGACTCGATCGAGCATGGCACGCTCATCGACGATGAGAGCATCGCTTTGTTCAAGAAAACCGGCGCCTATTATGTGCCGACGCTGTCGACCGTGAACGGCTATCTGGAGCGGATCGCCAAAGACGCGAATGCCTATCCACCCGCCGTGCGCGCGAAAATCGACTGGCGCATCTCGATCACCGGCAAGGCGCTGGAAAAGGCAGTGCCGGCGGGCGTGAAGATCGCGTTCGGCACCGACGCGGGGGTGTCCAAGCACGGCCGCAATGCCGACGAGTTCGAGCTGATGGTCAAGCACGGCATGACCCCGACCCAGGCGATCGCTGCGGCGACGGTGAACGCTGCGGACCTGTTGGGACTGAGCAAGGAGGTCGGCAGCATCGAGGTCGGCAAGAGCGCGGACATCATCGCGGTGGCAGGCGATCCGCTGAGCGATGTGAAGGTGCTGAAATCGGTCGGCTTCGTGATGCGCGCCGGGGTCGTTCACAAGGACTGAGGTGGTCATCGATCCAATACCGACCGGTCACGCAGCGAGTTTGAATGGATCGTTACGTCACCGCAGTGGGCGGTGCCGGGGTCTCGGGCGGAGGGGCGGGTTGCGGGGGAGGACCATATTCCGGGATTTCCAGTTCACTACCAACGTACAGAAGATCGTCCTCGAACAGCAATCCGACATTGCGATTATGGATTCCCAAGATTTCGGCATCTGCGACCGAACCCATTTGCGTTTCCGCCACGCTAAGCAACGTATCCCCTTTTTGAATAACGTAGCGTCGCACGCGAGCCGGCACGCTAAGCGCCCGATCGTCGCCGGCACTTTTCAGTTCGATCCGTCGTTCAGCCAGCAACTCGGCCTGCTGCTCTCCTATCTCTTCGAGCGCTTTCCAGAACGCACGCAGTGAAGGCGGGCGATAGAGTGCCTTTTCGGGGAGTTGATCGGCGGGCGTATGATAGCGTCGCGCGACGACGGGATGGATCGCATATCGATCCATTTCGGGAAACGAGCGGTCGCGAAGACCGACGCCCATCAACCGATCAGACAAGGACCAGCGCGTCTTGCCGATGGCATTGAACAACTGCGCACGATGATCCGGCAACAAGCTGAAAATTGGGGACTGATCGTCTCGATCGAAGGCCAGACCGCTATCACGGGCGCCTTTGACGATCCATTCCAGCGCGGCATCCGATAATCCCCGAACCGGTCCGCCCCCACCGACAGCAGCGTGCGTGCCTGGAAAGAATTGTTGTTCATAGGGTCGCGATTTGGGGCTGAATTCGTTCAGATCGTCGAGATTCGTCCACAATGATGGCTCGAACGAACGCCGGCGTTCGTCGGTAGAGACCGCGTGCCGTGCTCGTTTAACGAAGCCGGATAATTTGGTGTCGTGGAACATGAACTTGCGATTGAGGAATGTCAGCCACTTCAGATGCCTTGGAATGCCCAGAGCGCCGACCGTATCCCAGACGCCGAGATAGGCGATGCGAAGTTGGATCAGGTCATCCGAGACATGTTCGGGATAGGCCCTCTCCCGCCACTCCAGGTCGCCGGGCAGGCAAAGTTTCGGACAATGCTTCAGCCGGAAGGTGCGTGATCTCTCTGAACCGGGCGATGCATTGTCATCGCGACTGATATAGAGATCAATCGCCGCCCTGATATGGGTCAGCGAGCGGCGCGACATAATTCCGCAATTTCTGATCAGCCCGACGAAGGATCGCGCAGCAAACGCACCACGAGAGAATCCGAACACGTAGATGTCATCACCCGGTTCGTAGTTGATGATCAGGAAATGATAGGCCTCGATGATCTTTTCGATCAATCCGTGGCCAAAAACCCCGCCTGTCCATCGTTCGGTTGTGGTCGTTCCTACGCCTTCATCATAATAGATTATCTGGGAAACATCGCCATCATACCGGCTGACCGACTGCGCGACTCGCGCGACGTTAGTCGGGTACGTTCCGTCAATCTTGTTCCACGTTCCGTCGAAACAGAAAATCAGCCGGCGCATAGTATTTCCCCCCGTCAGGGAGAATAGCATAACCACCAGGTCGATCTATCTTCATTTGATCGCCTTTGGCTTGGATGACTTTCGCCAAACAGGATGATGTTAGCCTTACCCGCCCCTGACGCTCGGGTTTGGCTTGCGGAACTTGAGCGTCATGCGGTCGCTTTCGCCGATCGCTTCGTATTTAGCGCGATCGACATCCTTTTCGGCGTAGTTGGGCGGGAGCGTCCAGACGCCCTTGGGATAGTCGGTCGTGTCCTTTGGATTGGCATTGATCTCCGACGCTGCGACGAAGCGGAAGCCCGCATCCTCGGCGAGTTTGCGCACGGTCGATACTTTGAGATAGCCGCTGTTCTTCTCGAGGGCGGCATCGGCGGTTTCGGGCAGGCGGTGCTCGACGATGCCGAGCGTGCCGCCGGGCTTCAGCATGGCGAAAATCTGTTTGAAGGCTTCGGCGCTGCGGTCCTCGGCACCCATTTTCCAGTTATGGATGTTGCGGAAAGTGAGCACCTTGTCCGCGCTGCCCGCGGGTACGCCGGTTTCACCTTCCTTTGCGGGGAATGCGGCGAGTTTGACCGCGCCATAGGTCGCGGCGTCCTGCGCCTGTTTGGTCTGGACGCCCTTCACCCCGTTCGGCCACGGTGCGGCGGCGTACAGCGTGCCGCCTTTTTTGAGATAGGGCGCGAGAATTTCGGTGTACCAGCCGCCACCGGGCCAGAGTTCGACCACCGTATCGGTCGGCCTCACCCCGAAAAAGGCAAGCGTTTCGGCGGGGTGGCGGTATTTGTCGCGTGCGATGTTGGCGGGCGTGCGGGTGGGAGCGGCGACGGCTGCCTTCAAATCGGCACTGACGACACCCATCTGGGGCGCGCCGATGGCAGCAGCGCCGATTGCGGCGGTGGCGACGACGGCAAAGACGGGCAGGGTATAGCGCATCAGGGTTCCTCTCTGATTATTGCGCCTGTGGTGAAGCGGAGTGACGGGCGATGCAAGTGCCGTTGTGGATTGGAGTTGGCGCGTTCGTGGCGGTGGCGGCGGGCAGCGGCTTTGCCGACTGGCGGCGAAGCAAGCGTGCCGACCTCGACCGCGTGGGCTGGATGCCGTGGACGCTGATTCAGGTGATGGCGGTGTTGCTGGCGGTCGTCACTGCGGCACTTGCGATCAAAGGCTAGTAAAAGCGCGCCAGCGTCAGATTGCGTTCGGCGCCGTCGCACAGGCTAAGGCGGACAGTGCGGCCGGGGATGCCGATCGACCAGCTTGCCAGCGCACTGCCGGTGTAGAGCGCAGGAATCGCGCTACCGTCGATGCCGCAGATTTCAGCACCCGCGCGCCAGCCAGCGGCCGCCGCCGGACTGCCACGCATGACATGCAGGACGCGCAGCCGGGGCCCCTCCTGCGCCAGCATCAGCCCGCTGGTGGAACGCGACACCGGCCAGTCGGCGCGGGCGGCGGGGGCGAGGATCATGCGGCCCGCGCCGGGATCGAGCAGCACGCGGTGCCGCCGCAACAGGCCGCTGCCGATGCGGCCCGCCGCGCCCTTGCGGCCCGAAAAGCCGGTATCGGGTTCGACGCGCAGCTCGACATCGCGCGCGGTCAGCGATGCGAGGCGGAGGGTGGGCAGGATCGCAACCTCGGTCTCCACCATGCCGCCCAGACCATAGGCGATTGCGGTGGTGACGGGGCCAGCTTCGCGCTCGCTGCCGCGCCAGGCGCTGCGGGTCAGCGTCACCATGCTGCCGTCGCCGGTATCGACGATCACCGCGCGATGCCGCCGCCCGCCCAGATTGAGTTCGCTGAGATACAGACCCGTGCGATCAGCAAGCGAGAGTGGCGCGGTGACGCCGCGAAACGGCATGCGACCAGAGAGCAGCAGCCGGAAACGCTGGGCATCATAGTCGATTTCGAGTGCGTGTGCGGCGAGCAGGTCCGATCCGACGAACAGATCGACCGGCGCGGACCCGGTGACGCGCGGATCGGCATCGATAATGGCAATGCGCCCGCCGGTGCGGACCAAGCCGCCGACCTCGACGCGTTGCAGCGATGTCCAGCTGAGCGAGACGCTGCCGCCGATGGCATCCGCTCGCCCGGAGACGAGCGGTTTCATGCCTGCTGAGCGTGCGAAGCGGGCGGAGACGGCGCTGTCGCTGACGCCGGTATCGAGGATGGCATCGACCCAGCGGCCGTTGAGCAGCGTGCGGAAGCGGATCTGGTTGCCTGGCGTCAGCTCGAACGGGACCCAGCGGGCTTCGGTGTCGGTGGCGAGGGTCGAGACGGGTGGTGCTGCGCGGACGCGATCGACCGGTGTGACCAGCGCGAGCAGGGCGAGAAACAGGGTCATCGGTGCGCGGACATCCATCGACCCCAGGCTAGACGGCGGCGCCAACTCCGCCAGCAGTTGCGGGCATGGTTAATGTCCCGTTACCGGAATTTTTACAAACACGCTTCCAAGAGCGCATTGTCGAAACCGAACGAGCGCGCCTTTTCCAGCGTATAGGGACGCAGGCCCATCGAGCGGTATTCGCCGATGATCTTTCCGTCGGCGCTCTCATCCATATATTCGAATTTGAACAGCTCCTGCGTCACGATCACCGGGCCTTCCATGCCGATCACTTCGGTGATGTTGGTGACGCGGCGCGAACCGTCGCGCAGGCGCTTCACCTGAACGATCAGGTCGACCGAGTCGGCGATCTGGCGGCTGATCGCTTCCTTCGGAATCTTGATGTCGCCCATCATGACCATGTTTTCCATACGGCCGAGGCATTCGCGCGGGGAGTTGGAGTGGAGCGTGCACATCGATCCGTCATGGCCGGTGTTCATCGCGGAGAGCAGATCGAAACACTCCGACCCGCGAATTTCGCCGAGGATGATGCGATCCGGGCGCATACGCAGCGCGTTCTTGACCAGATCGCGGATGGTGATTTCGCCCTGACCCTCCAGGTTCGGCGGACGGGTTTCGAGCGGCAGCCAATGCGGCTGTTGCAGCTTGAGTTCCGCCGCGTCCTCGATCGTCAGCACGCGCTCGCCCGGATCGATCATCTTCGACAGCGCGTTGAGCATCGTGGTTTTGCCTGAACCGGTACCGCCCGAGATGACGACGTTGAAGCGGCACGCGCCGGCGATCTTGAGCACCGTCGCCATCTTGGTCGACATCGAACCGAAGCCTGCCATCATGTCGAGCGTGATCGGCTTGTCGGAGAATTTACGGATCGAGATCGCGGTGCCCTTGAGGCTCAGCGGCGGCACGATCACGTTGACGCGCGAGCCGTCCTTGAGGCGGGCGTCGGCGAGCGGGGTGGTCTGATCGACGCGGCGACCGACCGAGTTGCAGATGCGCTGGGCGATCTGGAACAGATGCTCCTCGTCGCGGAACTGGATGTTGGCGAGTTCGAGCTTGCCCTTGCGCTCGATAAAGGTCTGGTCGGGGCCGTTGACCATGATGTCGCTGATCGCGCTGTCGGACAGCAATTCTTCCAACGGGCCGAGACCGAGCAACTCGTCGACCAGCACTTTTTCCAGCGCGAACTGTTCGCGGCGGTTGAGCGTCAACTTCAGCTCGGCGAGCACTTCGCCGATGATCGGGCGGAATTCCTCGGCCAGCTCATCCTTGTTCAGGGTAGCGGCGGCCTCGGGATCGACGCGTTCGAGCAGGCGCGGGAGCACCTGTTCCTTGATGCGGTGGATCGACGCCTCGAAGCCCTCGTTGCGTGACGAGCCCGAATCGGCGGGGGCGGCTTGACGATCGGCGAGGCGCTGCATCGCATCGCTGTTGGACATGCTGCCCATGCTCGCATTGGGATCGCCGCTTTCCGGTTCACCCTGAATCGCACCGGGCAAGGGAACGTCGTGGAGCGGCGGAAACTGTTCGCCACCCGCAGCGTCGGACGGGCGAGCCGACGCGCCGCCCTGCATCGGACGCGCGACGCCAAAGGCTGGCCGCCCTGCCGATGCTCCAGGTCCGCTACGACGTCCGAATGCGCTCACGCCTTCACCCCCAATGGTCGAAGAATGCATCGATAAGGGCGAAGCTTTGACAATGTCCTAACCATTGCAGGATGGATTTATGGTTGCGGTTGATCCTGCCAGATCGTTGCGGCGCCAAACTACGAGGCGGGCGTCGGGTTCGTGATGGTGGTGCGGCAGACAGGCGACCGGGCGGTAATGCGGGCGGATCGCGCTGAGCAGCGTCGCTTCGGCGGTCAGGTTGCGGTCGATCCAGGTCGAGCCGGAGAGGGTGAGGATCGTGCCAGGGCGGCGCGCGGCGATGGCGCTGAGTTCAGTTTGTGGGTCGACGCCGAGCGAGCGGGATTCGCGGCTGGAGCTGAGGTGCGCGGTGAAGGCGTAGCGTGTGGCGAGGCAGGCGTCGGTCAACTGGTAATAGGCGACTGGCCCTTCGTGGATGTACAGGCATTGCGTGCTGACATCGGCGGGGAGGGCGGCGAGGACGGTTGCGGCATTGGCGCGATCGGTGGCGGCGATGCGCAGGTTGATCGCGGCATGGGCGAGCGGCCAGAGCATGGCGAGGACGAACAGGATCGGCCCGACGCGGCGGATGGCGAAGGCGTGTGCGATCAGTGGGCTGGCGGCGAGCAGCAGCGGCAGGGCATAATGCGGGAAATAGCCGCCGATCGCGATCAGATCGATTATGGCGATGGCGCACCAGCCGAGCAGGAAGGCAGTCTCGGGGGGCCAGACGGTGAAGCGTTTCGTGCGCGACCACAGGCCGAGCAGCGCGAGCAGGACGATGGGGGCGGTGAGGACGAGCGTGTCGCGCAGGTGCGCGAAGGCGGCGGCGTCTTGCGATGCGCCCTTGGCCAGAACCGAGAGAATGTTGGCCTGCCACCACGCGTCAAAATGGCCGAGCGCGGCGAAGATGGTTATGGCGATGAGGGTGGGCGTGGCCCCGGCGATGAGCAGGGGCATAGCGACCCGCGCGACTGCGACAGGCGAGCGGGTGCTGTGCCACGCCTGTACAAGCAGCCAGATTCCGAAGAACGCACCCTCGAACACCGCGTTGGTTTTGAGCTGGATAGCGACCCCAGCGTGCAGCATCGCGGCAATCGCGCGGCGGCGTTGCGCGGGTTCGGTGGGATCGGGGGCCGACAAAGTGAGCAGCGCGGCGAGTGCAAGCGGCAGGTTGTAGAAGACGGGTGTCTGCGTGGTCTCACCCCACAGCTCGTTCAGGCCCGCGAGGTAAAAGATGCCGACCATCGTCGCCGGAACCCAGCCGGCCCAGCGGCGCGCGATCAGCGCGACGGTGAAGGCGGTGGCGGCGGCGAACAGGGTGGCGACGATCTGTGCCGCCACAATGCCGTTGCCGGGGAGCGCGGCAATGAGTGCGAACAGGCCGAACAGCCCGGCGGGCTTGCGGTCCCATAGATCGACATAGGGGATCGCACCGTCCCAGATGCGGGTGCCGACAAGCAGGTAATATTGCTCGTCCAGCCCGGCGATCGGGTTGCCGAATTGCGGCGCGCGCAACACAATTGCGACGGTTAGCAGGATCGCCGCCACCGTCAGGCGCGGATGCTTCATCGCCGCACCCAGATCTGATGCCGGGTGTTCGGTTGGTCGGGATCGATGTCCTGAAAGCTGGCCTCCAGCCGGTAATCGCGCGCCAAGGTCTCTGCGATCAGCCGATCGTTGGCGACATTGCGCATCTGCCACGGCGAATTTTGCAGCGTGACGATGGCAAGGGGACGGCGGGCGAGCGCGCGGGCGAGTTCGGCATGCGGATCAACGCCGAGTGCGGGGCCGTCGCGCGAGGAGCGCAGATGATCGGTGAAAACGTAGCGGGTGACAGGGCAGGCGTGGGTCAGCGAATAGAGTGCGGTGAAGCCTTCATAGACGAACAGGCACTGGTCGCGGACCTCTGCTGGAATGGCGGCGGCGATGTCGTGGGCGCGGGCAGTCTCCATGCGTGAGACAGCGGCGTCGCGGGTAAGGGTCGAGACAAGCGGCGGGGCGGCGACGACCGCAAACACGGCGAGGCCGATCCAGCCGCGTGCGAGAACATGCGCCGCGAGGATGCTGAGCGGGAGCAGCACTGGCAGAAGATAATGCGGCCAGAAGGAACCGAGGATGGCGACTTCGATAATGGCGACGGTGGCCCATCCGGTGAGCAGGATCGTCGAGGCGCTGCGGTCGGCGCGCAGGGCGAGTACGAGACCGGCAAGACCGACCGCGAGCGCGGGGCCGCCGCGGATGAGCGTGACCAGCAGTTGCTCGGCGGCGAGCGCGTTGAAGCTCTCCTGCCGCAACAGGATCGATTCGACATTGGCGAACCAGAAGGCATCGAACGCACCGATGCGCGCATAGGCGGCGGCGGCGATCAGGCTGGGGAGGAGGCCCGCGACGATGTAGAGCGCGGCGCGGGCGGCGATGGCGGGCGGCTTCAGTCCCGCGCGCCAGTGAAGGGCGAGCAGGAACAGGCCGAACCATGCGCCCTCGATCGCGGCAGTTGGCTTGAGCTGAATGGCGAGGCCGCACAGCAGCATCGCGGCGGCGCTGAAGCGGATGTCGCGCGGGTTGCGGGCGACGTGCAGAATCGCGAGCGCGGCGACGCCGAGGAACAAATTGTAGAACACCGGCGTCTGCGTCGTCTGTCCCGCAAGCTGTCGCAGAAACACGAGATAGACGAATGCCGCGAGGATCGCGGGCAGAGTCGCGGTGCGCTTCGCCGCGAGATGAAAGACAATCCACGCGGTCGCGGCGGCGAACAGCGTGGCGATGATTTGCGACACGATCAGGCCGTTGCCGAACGCGCTCATCGCGGCGAACAGCGCGAACAGGCCGGGTGGCTTGCGGTCCCACAGATCGAGATAGGGGATCGCACCGTCCCACATGCGCTCGCCGATCAGCAGATAGAGTTGTTCGTCGAACCCGGCGACGGGGTTGCCGAATTGCGGCGCACGCAAAATGAAGGCGACGATGGCGAGGAAGGCGGCCACCACCAGCGGATGCGACACGCCTAAGCGGCGCACGCCCGGAACTTCGGTGCTGATCGTGGCCCCCTGCGCCATCCCCGCTTGCTGCACCAACAGGGTTAACGAGTTGCGAACGGCCTAGACGAACGGACCCTTGGCGCGTCTGCGGGCCGTCCCGGGCGGCATGCCCGCAAGCGACCCGAACTCGCGCGTCATATGCGCCTGATCGGCATAGCCGGTCGCGGCGGCGGTGTCGGCGAGTGGGGTGTCAGGCGATTGCAGCATCGCCATCGCCTCCCGAAAGCGCAGCAGCCGCAAATAGCTGCGCGGCGGCATGCCGGTTTCGCGCGCGAACAAGCGTTGCAGCTGACGCGGCGAGAGGCCGGTGCTGCGGGCAAGTGCCGCGACGCTGTCGGCAGTGCGGATCGCGGCGATCGGCGGGGGTCGGATGCCGTCGAATGCGGCGGTCAGGCGTGGCATGGCGACGCCAGCCTCGGGAAGCAACGCCGCAAGTGGATCGTCCTCCGCCAGCGGCCGCCAGTTATCGACGAAACCGGGGCAGGGCGTGCGGCCGATCATGTGCCATGCCCATGGCCACAGCTTGATCGCGGTGAATCGCGCATCGGCGCTGAAGCGCAGCCGGGCAGGGGTGAGCGCGAGGCCGGTGACAAACAACGACGGCTGCTCGCTGCGCCAGATCGAGCGTCCCGAATGCCGCCGGATCAGTTCGATACAGCCGTCCGGCACTGCCTCGTAATCGACCCACTCGTTACCGGCGGCCGACATCGTCCAGATCGCGGCGACGAGGCCGTCCAGTTCCGGCGGCAGCGGGGTTTCGGCATAGTCCATGAGACCGGCATCGCATGTCGCATCCGTTCAAGCCAGCGGCGGCGGCCTGCGGTATCCGGGCGCAGATGGGAGGACGAATGATGATCCGGTTGATGTTTGCGCTTTCGATGCTTGCGGTGCCGGTGTCCGCCAGTGACGGGTCCGGGCTGCCCGACTGGCTTGCCGGACGCTGGTGCGGGGAGGACGGACCGCAGGGCCAGACCTGCGAGCAATGGCAGCGTGGGGCGGGCGGCACGATGCTGGGAACGTCGCAGACGGTGAAGGGGGACGAGACCGTGGGGTTCGAGTTTCTGCGGATTGCGATGGATGGCACGACGCCGGTGTATTTCGCCCAGCCCGGAGGCAAGCCGCCGGTGGCGTTTCGCGCCGTCCCGGGCGGCGAGGGCGTGACCTTCGTCAATGCCGCGCATGATTACCCGCAGCGGATTCACTATCGCGCGGATGGCGACGGGATGATCGCGGAAATCTCGCTGGCGGATGGCAGCGAGGCGATGCGCTGGCGGTTGCGCAAGGCGGACTGACCGATCCTGACCGTGGATGCTGTGCGGCGATCCTGTGAGGTGGCCGCATCGCAATTCAACAGGGGTCACCGATGTTCACATTCTTTCTGTCGCTTTTCACGATGTTCATGACTCCGGTCGGCCTTGCCGCCGACGCGATGCCGGCCGCTGTGCCTGCGCAGGCGGCGGTTGCCCCACGGCTCGACTGGCTGGACGGCATCTGGCGCACCGATGCGCTGGAGATGAAGTGCGGTATGACCAAGATCGGCATCGCGTGCCGTGAAGAAGGGCAGGGCGAGACGATGAAGGGCGCGGCGGCCGACCTGGCGTTTACCGACGGCGATGGTGCGGCTTCGACGCTCAGCGTCACCTTGCCGTCGGTGCCACCGAGCAATTTTACGGAGGTTTCGCGGGAGGGGCAGAGCGTGACCTTCGAGATGAAGACCAAGGTCGGGATGGCGCGGTTGCGCTTCACGCGGACGGGCGACGAACTGAAGATCGAGCGCGGGAACCCGCAGGCATGGGCGACGACGATGACGTATCGGAAAGGGTGAGGGCGGATCGAAACAAAAAGGCCGCGGGATCGCTCCCGCGGCCTTTTTGTCTCCGGCTAAGGAGCGTTATTCCGCCTTTTCGGCCAGCACCGTCAGACCGCGTTCGTTGACCTCGGCAAAGCCGCCTTCGATGCGGATCAGCTGGGGCGTTTCGCTCATCGAGCTCTTGTAGATTTCGATATTGCCGTCGCGGACAGTGGACATCAGCGGGGCATGGCCCTCCAGCACGCCGAAGTCGCCCTCGGTGCCGGGAACGACGACCATATGGACCTCCTCGGAGCGAACGAGGCGTTCAGGGGTGACAAGTTCAAAGTTCAGCATGTCCGGTCTGATCCTATGCCCTCTCCCGTGAAGGCGGGAGAGGGCTAGAGAGAAAGTTACGCGTCGGCGGCCAGCTTCTGGGCCTTGGCGATCACGTCATCGATGCCGCCGACCATGTAGAAGGCGTTTTCGGGGAGGTGGTCGTAATCGCCTTTGACCACAGCCGCGAACGACTTGATCGTGTCCTCGATCTGCACGAACGCGCCGGGGATGCCGGTGAAGACTTCGGCGACGTGGAACGGCTGCGACAAGAACTTTTGAATCTTGCGCGCGCGCGAGACGGTCAGCTTATCCTCTTCCGACAGCTCGTCCATGCCAAGGATCGCGATGATGTCCTGAAGCGACTTGTACTTCTGAAGCGTCGATTGGACGGCGCGGGCGGTTTCGTAATGCTCCTGGCCGACGACACGTGGCTCAAGCACGCGGCTGGTGGAGTCGAGTGGATCGACTGCCGGATAGATGCCCAGCTCCGAAATTGCGCGATTGAGAACGGTCGTCGCATCCAAGTGAGCGAACGACGTTGCAGGGGCCGGATCGGTGAGATCGTCCGCAGGGACGTACACGGCCTGAACCGACGTAATCGAACCCTTGTTGGTCGAGGTGATGCGCTCCTGCAGGGCGCCCATGTCGGTCGACAGGGTCGGCTGATAGCCCACGGCCGATGGA
Organism: Sphingomonas sp. LT1P40; assembly: GCF_036663835.1. NCBI lineage: Bacteria > Pseudomonadati > Pseudomonadota > Alphaproteobacteria > Sphingomonadales > Sphingomonadaceae > Alteristakelama > Alteristakelama amylovorans. The sequence continues at coordinate 1,779,855 of NZ_JAXOJT010000001.1, read as the reverse complement.
ATACGGCCGAGCAGCGCGGACACTTCCGCGCCCGCCTGGGTGAAACGGAAGATGTTGTCGACGAAGAACAGCACGTCCTGCCCTTCGACATCGCGGAAATACTCGGCGATCGTCAGGCCCGACAGCGCAACACGAGCGCGTGCACCGGGAGGCTCGTTCATCTGGCCGAATACGAGGGCGACCTTCGAGCCTTCCGACTGCGGATTGCCGTCGGCATCCTTGGCGATGACGCCTGCGTCGAGGAACTCGTGGTAGAGATCGTTGCCTTCACGCGTGCGCTCACCGACGCCCGCGAACACCGAGGTGCCGCCATGGCCCTTGGCGATGTTGTTGATGAGTTCCTGGATAAGCACGGTCTTGCCCACGCCGGCGCCGCCGAACAGGCCGATCTTGCCGCCCTTTGCATAAGGGGCGAGCAAGTCGATGACCTTGATGCCGGTGACCAGGATCGAGCTTTCGGTCGACTGATCGACGAACAACGGCGCGTCGGCGTGGATCGGCATCGTCGTCTCGGCATTCACCGGGCCGCGCTCGTCGATCGGCTCACCGATGACGTTGAGGATGCGACCGAGCGTTGCCGGGCCGACGGGAACGCGGATCTGCGAACCGGTGGCGCGAACGGCCTGACCGCGGGTCAGACCCTCGGTTGCGTCCATCGCGATCGTGCGAACCGTACTCTCGCCGAGGTGCTGGGCGACCTCAAGGACGAGGCGGTTGCCGTTATTGTCGGTTTCGAGCGCCGACAGGATCGCGGGAAGCTCACCGTCGAAGCTGACATCGACGACCGCGCCGATGATCTGGCTGATGCGACCGGTGGCGGCACCGGTCACGGGTGCTGCTGCGGTCGGCGTGCCGGATGTGGCCTTGGGCGCGCGCGGCTTGCGGGCGGGCTTTTCTGCGATGGGGGCTGCGGATGCCATGTCTCTTGTCCTTGCTTGGCGTATGCTGCGATCAGGGTTGTTGGGTGTTGCCGGCTGCGGGAGCCGGTTCGTCGGAGGTCGTGGGGCGCTGAAGCGTCACGGTGATGCGGCGTGGGGTGTCGCCGGTGACGGCGATCGCAAAGGGGGCAGCGTCGATCATGCCATCTGCGGCCTGCTCCTTCGCCAGGGCGTCGAGCGCGCCCGCACCCTTGATGCCATATTGAAACAGAAAGGCGCTGACGATGTCGGCCAGCCGCTTTTTCGCGGTATCGGCATTGGCCTCGTCGGTGACCGGCAGCGTAAAGACGATGCGGTCGATCGCCGCTGGGTCCATGCCGGTCACATCGACCGTGCCGCGATTGGGATTTTTCGCGTCCGACTGCGACAGCGTAATTGCCGCGCCCTTGGCTGCGAAGCCAGTGGCGGCCTTTTCATAAGCACCGAGGCGGAAGCCGAACTGGTTGAGTTTAGCCATAGTCTCCGATGGCACGCCGAACACGCGGTCCCAGCCCTTCAGATCGGCAGCCTCGTTGCGCAGCGCTGCTTCCTGCTCGGCAATCGTCGGCGCGGCAGGCTGCGCATTGCAGCCCGCGAGCATGGCGATCGCCGGGAGAAGGAGGAACGCGGCGCGCATATTACAGGGCTTCCGCGCCCGAGATGATCTCGACCAGCTCGGTCGTGATCGCGGCCTGGCGGGTGCGATTATACTGGATGTTCAGGCGCTTGATCATGTCACCCGCGTTGCGCGTGGCATTATCCATTGCCGTCATCTTGCTGCCTTGCTCCGACGCGGCGTTCTCGCGCATCGCGCGGAACAGCTGGATCGCGACGTTGCGCGGCAACAGGTCGGCGAGGATTGCTTCCTCGTCCGGTTCGTAGATCACGGCGGCGGGAGCGGCCTGGCTTGTCGGCTTGCCCTCGGGAACCGAGGTCGGCGCGACCGGAATGATCTGCTGCTCGGTCGGCTCCTGCGTCATCACTGACTTGAAGTTCGAATAGAACAGGTGCGCGACGTCGAACTCACCGGCTTCATAACGGGCGACGAGATCCTCGGCGTAACCGCGCGCATCGGCAAAGGCGAGCTTGCCCAGATCGCCGGGTTCGATCGAGTGGATGAAGTCTTTCGGATAGAGCCGGTTCAGCACCGCGCGGCCCTTGCGACCGATGGTGTAGAATTTCACCGTCTTGCCCTCGGCGATCATCTCACCGGCGCGCTTGCGCGCGAGGCGGGCGATGTTGGTGTTGAACGCGCCAGCCAGGCCCTTGTCCGACGTGGCGACGACGAACAGGTGGACCTGATCCTTGCCGGTGCCCGCGAGCAGTTTCGGCGAGGATTCACTGACCGTCACCTTGGAGGCGAGGCTGGCGACGACGCTTTCGAGGCGCTGCGCATAGGGACGACCGGCCTCCGCCGCCTCCTGCGCACGGCGCAGTTTCGCAGCGGCGACCATCTTCATCGCCTTGGTGATCTTCTGGGTCGATTTGACCGAGTTGATCCGAACCTTGAGTGCCTTGAGAGAGGCCATGTCTTCCCTTACCGCACGAGACCCCGGCTTGCGCCGGGGTGACGGTTATCAGTGATTAAGCGAAGGTCTTGCTGAACGCTTCGAGCGCGTCCTTGAGCTTCGCACGGACATCATCGCCCAGATCCTTGCTGTCGCGGATCGATGTGAGGATATCGGCGTGCTTCGACCGCATTTCCGAGAGCATCGCCTGCTCGTAGCGAACCACGTCGTTGACCGGCACAGCGTCGATATAACCCTGTGTGCCCGCGAAGATCGAAACCGTCTGCTCCTCGAACGGCAGCGGGCTGAACTGCGGCTGCTTGAGCAGCTCGGTCAAACGCGCACCACGGTTCAGCAGCTTCTGGGTCGAGGCATCGAGGTCGGAGCCGAACTGCGCGAACGCCGCCATTTCACGATATTGCGCCAGCTCCAGCTTGATCGAGCCGGCGACCTTCTTCATCGCCTTGGTCTGTGCCGCCGAACCCACGCGGCTGACCGACAGGCCGACGTTGATCGCCGGACGAATGCCCGCGAAGAACAGGTCGGTTTCAAGGAAAATCTGGCCGTCGGTGATCGAGATCACGTTGGTCGGAATATAGGCCGACACGTCGCCTGCCTGCGTTTCGATGATCGGCAGTGCGGTCAGCGAGCCGTTGCCATTGGCATCGTTCAGCTTCGCGGCACGCTCCAGCAGGCGGCTGTGGAGATAGAAAACGTCGCCGGGATAGGCTTCGCGGCCCGGAGGGCGACGCAGCAGCAGCGACATCTGACGATAGGCGACGGCCTGCTTGGACAGATCGTCGAACACGATCAGTGCGTGCATGCCATTGTCGCGGAAATACTCGCCCATCGCGGTGCCGGTATAGGGCGCGAGGAACTGCAGCGGGGCAGGCTCCGACGCGGTCGCGGCGACGACGATGGAATACTCCATCGCGCCATTCTCTTCGAGCGTCTTGACCAGCTGAGCGACGGTCGAACGCTTCTGACCGACAGCGACATAGACGCAATAGAGCTTCTTGCTCTCGTCATCGCCAGCATTGACCGACTTCTGATTGATGAAGGTGTCGATCGCGACGGCCGACTTGCCGGTCTGGCGATCGCCGATGATCAGTTCGCGCTGGCCGCGGCCAACGGGGACGAGGGCGTCGATCGCCTTCAGGCCCGTCTGCACGGGCTCATGCACCGACTTGCGCGGGATGATGCCGGGCGCTTTGACTTCGACGCGCGAGCGCTGGTCGGAGACGATCGGGCCCTTGCCGTCGATCGGGTTGCCGAGGCCGTCCACGACGCGGCCGAGCAGCCCCTTGCCAACGGGAACGTCCACGATGGTGCCGGTCCGCTTGACGACGTCGCCTTCCTTGATCTCGGCGTCGGAGCCGAAGATCACGACGCCGACATTGTCGGCTTCGAGGTTCAGGGCCATGCCCTGCACGCCGTTGGCGAACTCGACCATTTCGCCCGCCTGGACGTTGTCGAGGCCGTGGACGCGCGCGATGCCGTCACCGACGCTGAGCACCTGGCCGGTCTCGCTGACCTCTGCTTCGGTGCCGAAATTGGCGATCTGGTCCTTGATGACCTTCGAGATTTCTGCGGCGCGGATATCCATTGTCTTAGCCTTCAGCCTTTCATCGCGTGCGCGAGGGAGTTCAGACGAGTCTTGATCGACGAATCGATCATCTGGGAGCCGATCTTCACGACCAGGCCGCCCAGGAGCGAGGGATCGACCGAAAGGTCGACAGTGACGTCACGACCGACGCGCTGGCGCAATTGCGCCTTCAGCCCGTCGATCTGATCGGTGGAAAGCGGATGTGCCGAAACGACTTCTGCGCTCATCTCGCCGCGATGGTTCGCGGCCAGCGCGCGGAAGGCGGCGATGACGGCGGGGAGCGCGTTCAGACGGCGATTCTGCGCGAGCACGCCGAGGAAGTTGCTGGTGGTCGCATCGAGGCCCAGCACCTTCGCCGCCGCCGCCACACCGCGTGCGGCATCGTTGCGACCGATCAGCGGGCTGGATGTCAGCGACGCGAAGTCAGCCGATTCGGCCAGCGCACGCTTGACCGTGGACAGGCTCGATTCGACGGTGTCGATCGACCCGCCGTCGCGCGCCAATTCAAACAACGCAGTCGCGTAGCGCCCACTTAGGCTGGCCTGAATACCGCCGGAATTATCCACGGATGCGTGCTTCCTCTTCGGAGTCTCGAAAATGGCCCCATGCGAAAAAGGGGCGCGCCGATGAGGCAGCCCCGATGGGTTGGCGCGCGACTAGCAAAGGGGGGCGGGGGATGCAACCCGGCTGGCAGGCAGAACGCGACTCCATAGCTTGTCCCCGGTGATTGCTTGGCTAGGATGGTGCCGGGATTTTCAGGGGGCTGACATGAAATTGGCGAATCGGCGCATTCCTTGGGCAATGGCTGTGCTAGCGGGTGTTGCAGCAGCGATGCCGGCACGAGCCGAGGCGGTGCGGATGACGGGGAAGTTCGCGGCACCCTATCGGGAAGCGGCGCTGCTGGAGTCGCTGCGGATCGGGCGGTTTTCGGGGCAGGACGGGCCGCAGCTGGAAATGGCGATCGAGCGCGCGCTGTCGCGGCCGGATATAGAAGGTAAGCCGCATTTCGATATCGTCGGCGGGCGTGGCGGCGATGCCGATGGCGTGCTGAGTGGCAATGTAACGAGCGGGGTTCAGGAAAGCCGATTCAAGCGCAAAGAGAAGAAGTGCGTCGAGCGCGAGGGCGGCAAGGACAGCGGCAAGTGCCTGAAGGAAGAAGAGGTCGAGATCGACTGCACCCGGCGTGTCGTCAACGTGACCGCCGATCTGCGGCTGGCGCGGCGGGATGATGGGCGGGTGGTCTATTCGACCGGCAAACCGAGGCGCGACGAGACGAGCTGGTGCCGGGGACAAAATCCGCCGCGGACGGCGGAGGAGGCGATTCGCGGGATGGTGCTGGCGATTGCGGACGATGTCCGCCGCGATATCGCGCCGACAGTGGAGACCTACAACATCCGGTTTCGGGAGAGCCCCAAGGGCTTGCCCAAGCCGCTCAACCGACCGTTCAAGGATATCGTCAAGCAGACGCAGCGTGATTTACGCGCAGCATGCGCGGCGTGGGGCGTGATGGATGCGCAGGCACCGAACCATCCCTCGATCACGTTCGATTTGGGGCTGTGTGCGGAGGCGGCGGGGGATTTCCCGCGTGCGCGCGAATATTATCGCCGCGCCGCGCCGCTGATCGGGCGGGGGAACAATGAGGCGACGACCGGGCTGGAGCGGGTCGACCGGCTGATCGCGGCGCAGGAGGACGACGCGGCGCGAACGCCGCGTCGTTGATCCTTAGCGGTTGCCGCCCTGACGGGCGCCGCTGGTGCTGCCCTTGCCGCCCTGACCGGCGGGGCGGGCGGACCAGGTCTTTTTGCGTGGGCCGTAATGGCGTGGCGCGTCGCCCTCAGCACGGGGGGCCGCAGTGCCCAGCGTCTGGCGGTCGCCGCGTGGACGATCGCCGCCGACCGGATTGGCGCGGGGGTCGCGCTGCTTCTGGCCCTGGCGATAGCTGGCGTTGCGGTCCTGCATCGTGCGGCCATGACGGCCGTTCTGCTCGTCGCGGCTGACCGGAATGGGGCCGCGCGTCGCCTTGATCCGGGCGGATTCGGCGAGGAACCCTTCCGGCAATGGCACGACGGTGACCTTTTGGCGGATCAGCTTCTCGATATCGCGCAGGTACGGACGCTCGTCATCGGCGCAATAGCTGACGGCGAGGCCGCTGGCGCCGGCGCGGGCGGTGCGGCCAATGCGGTGGACGTACTGGTCCGGCACGTTGGGCAGTTCGAAGTTGAACACGTGGCTGACGCCCGACACGTCGATGCCGCGTGCGGCGATGTCGGTGGCGACCAGCACCTTGACCTTGCCCGCCTTGAACTCGGCCAAAGCCCGCTCGCGCTGCGGCTGGCTCTTGTTACCGTGGATCGCGTTGGCGGGGACACCGCTGGCCGCGAGCAGCTTCACGACGCGGTCGGCGCCATGCTTGGTGCGGGTGAAGACCAGTGCACGCTCGACCGCTTCGTCACGCAGGGCGATGGTGAGCAGCGACTGCTTTTCCGCCTGATTGACGAAGGTCACCGTCTGCTCGACGCGCTCGGCGGTGGTGGCGACCGGGGTCACCTTCACTTCGACCGGGTTCTTGATGAACTGACCGGCCAGCTCGCGGATCGTCTTTGGCATGGTGGCGCTGAAGAACAGCGTCTGGCGCTGCGACGGCAGCTCGCGGACGATGCGCTTGAGGGCGTGGATAAAGCCCAGGTCCATCATCTGGTCGGCTTCGTCGAGCACCAGGATCTCGATGCCGAGCAGGATCGCATAGCATTGGTCGATCAGGTCGACGAGGCGACCGGGGGTGGCGACGACGATGTCGACGCCGCGGGCAAGATCGGTCTTGTTCTTGTGGATCGAGGTGCCGCCGAACAGCGTCGTGACGCTGAGCTTGCTGCCCTTGCTGTAGTCACGCGCGCTCTCGGCGATCTGGCTGGCCAGTTCGCGGGTCGGGGCGAGGACGAGCATCCGGCAACCGCGCGGCTGCGGACGCTTTCCGCTAGCGATCAGGCGGTCGATCGAGGGGAGCATGAACGCGGCGGTCTTGCCGGTGCCGGTCTGGGCGATGCCGAGCAGGTCGCGCCCTTCGAGCAGCGACGGGATCGACTGCGCCTGAATCGGGGTCGCTTCGGTATAACCCTTGGTCGCGAGCGCAGCCAAAGTGGTCTCGGACAGGCCGAGATGTGCGAATTTCGTCAATGGAATCTTCTTTGTAATAAAGCCGACGCGCACGCCGAAAGCGCGCACGGAGGCGGGGTCAACGAACCCCATCAAAGTGATACTTTGATGGGACCCAGGGGTGACAACCCGCGTGACAGGGGAGCCTGTAATCAACCGAGGCGGAGCCGGGGCGTGCGGGTTTCCCGCGCACGACCGATCACGCTGCATAACGCCTCGCTGGGCGGGGATATGGCAGGAGTGCTGCCGGAAGTCAAGGTGGGAGCGGTTGACAGTCTTGACACAATTGCGTGGTTTGGACGGTGGGGTGTCAACTTTGATCGGTTGTCATGGGGCGCGGTTTCGCCGGGTCGGTGGTGTTGGCGCGGTGGTGTGGGTCACCCGAGCGAGGAAGCCGGACCCCGGCTCAAGGCCGGGGTGACGGGGCGGGTGCGGTTGACGAAGTTGACGCATATGCGGGGTTTGGGGTTACGGTTGTCAACTTTGCGCGATGGGTCCGGGAGGCCCTTCGGCGGTGCGATCGACAGGGTCAAAGAGCGGTCGGGGTTCGACCGGTCGAGGGGAGCAAATGAACTCCAACATTGCAAGGGGGCGCGGCAGGTGAGCGCCCCAACAGCTGACCCTGTCTGATCGCGAAGTCCACCCAGAAGCGCTGTTGCGTTCAGGTCGTTCCTAGGGGTCATTTCCGCCTGGTGGATCAGACGCGATGCCCCGCTTCGTAACTTTGTACCCGTAGCCCCGAAGGCGGCGGCTGGCGTTTCGCAAACCTACTTTGCTAAAAAATGGAATATCGAACACCCGTCCCGGCGGCATGATAATCCCAAAAATAATCTCAAAATCTTCGACTTTAGGGCGCGCTTGGGTATCAGCGAATTTCCGTGCGGGAGGTAACTTAGCGTTCACCTTGTCCCGAAACGCTGCGACTGAAGCAAAGAGTTCGCCTGCTACAACACCCTGATTGAATAGGTGACTAAGGGTGGCTGATCCACTGTATCGCTTGATATGTACGAGCTGGTTCGCCGTCGTGAAAATGTCACAAAACTCGATTTTGCTATGGCCACCACCATGCGGAATCATGTCCGCATCAAAGCTGACAGCTCCCGCCATCTCCTTCGCTATGGCAATATTATAGGCGCCTTCGCTTTCATGGGCGTAGTTAGGCAGCGCGATCGCAGATTCCGGCATATTTTGAAAATCTTGCTGTACTTCCTGAGTATAATTCCCTGCTATCTCATACCATTTACCGTTATTCAGTACGCAGACGTTCGCGCCCATTGGTGCTTCGGCATAGATACAGCGGTACACCGACCAGTGCTCAATCGACTCGTCATCATCTACCGCGATGGCGTGAACGAGCCTCCCTTTCAGCACATCAAGAGTGACAGCCTTCCCGTCTAAGGAAGCCAAAAAATCCGCCATTTCTAAATCATCGTGCAACGTTCCGCGCTTTGGCGCGCCATATTTGAAGCCCTTAATCTTGACCCAATCGACAATTTCCGGCGGCGCCAACCAGATGCTCTCAATTTCCGCTGCTGCCATCTTTGTAACCAGCCACTTATTTAGCTCAGTAACTCGAACCGGATTCCGTATGTCGCGGATTTGGTCGATCCATTTGAAGTCGGTCTCGTAGGCATTGCTTTTGTATTTTTCGACGCAAGCCGAAAGAAGCGGGGCGAGGTTAGCGAAATCAACTTTCACGGACACAGAAAGCGCGTCTCGCCCGGATATCACTCGTCCAAAGCGCGCGTCGTTGGACCGACCAGTTACGCCATTTAGTAAGTCTTGCTCGATGTCGATCCCGAAGCTCGACGTCTCGCTCTCCCGACTGGTCTGCTCGCGGCTCTGTCGAGGGGAAGACCCTAGGACAGTGCGATCGACGCTTCTCAAGCTGTCACTTGCGACGCTATTGAGCACCACCTTCATGCCAAAGCGCTCTTCGAGAACGCCGTCTTCGAGGAAAAAGCGTCCGCTACCGAATGTTACCCCGAATTTGCGGGTTTCCCCATTCCACGTTCCCTCTTTAATGAGAAGACCGCGGCTACTAGTAGTTTTGAAATCAAATTTTCCGGTAAGTTCTACTCCGAAAAAATCTCCTACCCAGTCAGGTTGTCGCACAAAAGAGTCTTTGCCGTAGAACATGCTGCCGTCGCTCAGTTGAGTCTCGGCAACGCCGTCCTTCACAAACTTAACAATCTGCGGATCATTCTTGATAAGGTAGATATTAAGGCGGTTTGTTTTGTCAGGCATCGCGACGCTCTCCCCCGATCAGCCTAGCTTATCATGATTGTTCTAAGACACTGAATTGAAATAATGACGCTACAAAACATTTGTAGATTCTGCTGCCTAGCTGTTTCGTAGGTCGGCGGTTTACGTATGGTGCTAGTTGCCGAGAAGGTTGCCGAATGCCCCCCGGGTATTGCGCAGCTTCTCTCAGTCGCGCATCTTGCTCCAGTGAAACGCTTCACTCGCTATTGGCAGGATCCACAGTTTCGTGCAGCAGTTGATCGCGAGAGAGATAGAGCGAAGCTTGAGGGCGAAAAAAAGGGGTGGGTCACCTATGCAATCCACGATCCCACGACGCCCGACTACGTCGGCGAGTTCAATACGCTCATCTGTTATGTAGGCCAGTCGAAGGACTTCGCGTCGCGAGTGGACCGCCGGTTGCGCGAGGCAGGCACTGCAACAGTGCGTCCGACGAGCTATGTGGAAGGCCTGATGTACGACATCATGCGGCGCGGAAGTGTGCCTCGGTTCCGGATTATAGAACGCGTCGATGATGCCATCACGTCCTTCGTTTCGGAAACAAACTGGGCGCAGCACTATATCGCGCAGGGCTATCCGCTACGGAACAAGTGGAACGAGCAAAAGCAGCCGGGCGAGACGATGACTCGTGAGACAGTACCACACAAGTGGCTTTGGCGACTGGCCGTGGAGGATGCGATTGAGGCTAGGTTCACCATCGTCGCTATGGACAAGCTGTCGGGCAATAGCCTCAAGATTGACTTGACCGAAGAGCGGCCAAAGGTGCTCCTTAGGATTGTCCGGTCTAAACTGGAGATGCGTATGCGCGAGCTTGGGACACAGCCGAACTTCAGAATTCTTATTGACGATACGCTCTAACCCAGTCGTTCAACGGTCAGTGCCTTCGACTATGCCGACAGCAGTCAGCAACCGGCCAATCAAGACGCGAAACTACCCCTCACCCCGCCGCCTTTGCCAGCCCCCGCGAAATCTGCAGCGCTGCGTTCAACCGCGCCCTTGGCGTCGCCCATGCCCGCGCGACCACCAGCTTCATGTCCGGGCGCAGTTTCGCGGTGCCGTCCAGCTTGGCGACATAGGCGAGCAACCCGTCGACATTCGGGAAGTTGTCCTCGTGGAAGGTGACAAGCGCGCCCTTTGGCCCGACGTCGATCTTGGCGATGCAGGCGGTCTTGGCGTTTAGCTTGGTCTCGATCAGCAACAGGAGGTTTTCGGTCTCCTCAGGCAGTTTGCCGAAGCGGTCGATCAGTTCGGCGGCGAAGGATTCGATGCCGTTCTTGTCCTCGACTTCGTTCAGGCGGCGGTAGAGGCCCATGCGCAGGTCGAGGTCGGGGACGAATTTTTCCGGGATCATGATCGGCGCATCGACGGTGATCTGGGGTGACAGGTCGCGCGGGCGGTTGGCGATGCCGCCGGCCTTGGCGTCCATGATCGCTTCCTCCAGCATCGACTGATAGAGTTCGAAGCCGACTTCCCGGATATGGCCGGACTGTTCGTCGCCGAGCAGGTTGCCCGCGCCGCGAATGTCGAGATCGTGGCTGGCGAGCTGGAATCCGGCGCCGAGCGATTCGAGGTCGGACAGGACTTTCAGGCGCTTTTCGGCAGACTCGGTCATCATCCGCTGGGGTGCGGTGGTCATATAGGCATAGGCGCGGGTCTTGGCGCGGCCGACGCGACCGCGCAGCTGATAGAGCTGGGCCAGGCCGAATTTGTCGGCGCGGTTGACGATCATCGTGTTGGCGGACGGGATGTCGATGCCGCTTTCGATGATCGAGGTGGAGACGAGCACTTCGTATTTCTTGTCGTAGAAGGCGGACATGCGCTCCTCGACCTCGGTCGGCGCCATCTGGCCGTGGGCGACGACGTAGCGGACCTCCGGCACTTCCTCACGCAGGAACTTCTCGATGTCGGGCAGGTCGGCGATGCGCGGGGTGACGAAAAAGGACTGGCCGCCGCGATAATGTTCGCGCAGCAGGGCTTCACGGAGGACGATGGGATCCCACGGCATGACATAGGTGCGCACCGCCAGGCGATCGACCGGCGGGGTCTGGATCACGCTGAGCTCGCGCAGGCCCGACATCGCCATTTGCAGCGTGCGCGGGATGGGCGTGGCGGTGAGGGTGAGGACGTGGACGTCGGCCTTCAATCCCTTCAGCCGTTCCTTGTGCGTGACGCCGAACCGCTGTTCCTCGTCCACCACCACGAGGCCGAGGCGTTTGAACTCAAGCCCCTTGGCCAGCACGGCGTGGGTGCCGATGAGGATATCGAGCGTGCCGTCGGCGACGCCCTCCTTGGTGGTCTTGGCCTCGGCGGCGGGGACGAGGCGGGAGAGGCGGCCGATCTTGATCGGGAAGCCTTCGAACCGGGCGACGAAGTTGGTGTAATGCTGACGCGCGAGAAGCGTGGTGGGGCAGACGATGGCGACCTGTTTGCCCGCCATCGCCGCGACGAAGGCGGCGCGGAGAGCCACCTCGGTCTTGCCGAAGCCGACATCGCCGACGACGAGCCGGTCCATCGGTTTGCCGGCGGACAGGTCTTCGAGCGTTTCGCCGATGGCGCGTTCCTGATCGTCGGTCTCGCTGAACGGGAAGCGATCGACAAAGGCGGGGTAGGCGCCGGGGTCGATTTCGATGACTTCGCCAGGGCGGACGGCGCGCGCGGCGGCGGTGGCGATAAGTTCACCCGCGATCTCGCGGATGCGCTCCTTCATCTTCGACTTGCGGCGCTGCCATGCTTCGCCGCCGAGCTTGTCGAGCGATGCGCCTTCTTCGGAGGAGCCGTAGCGCGAGAGGACCTCGAGGTTCTCGACCGGGACGTAGAGCTTGTCGCCGCCGGCATAGGAGAGGGCGACGCAGTCGTGCGGTGCCTTTTGCACCGGGATTTGCGTGAGGCCTTCGTAACGCCCGATGCCGTGTTCGGCGTGGACGACGAGGTCGCCGGGGGTGAGGCTGGCGAGTTCGGCGAGGAAAGCGTCGGTGGATTTCTTGCGCTTGTTGCGGCGGACGAGGCGGTCGCCGAGCATGTCCTGTTCGGTGAGCAGCGCGACGTCGGGCGCGGCGAAGCCGTGGTCGAGCGGGAGGACGATGAGGGCGATGCCCTTGTCCGCGAAGCCCAAGGCTTGCTGCCAAGTGTCGGCCTGGCTTGCGCCGGTCAGGCCGTGGTCAGCGAGCAGGCCGGACAGGCGTTCGCGCGAGCCGGTGGAATAGCTGGCGAGGATCGGCTTCTTGCCCGCCTTGCGCAGCTTGGCGAGGTGGTCGGCGACGGCTTCGTAGATGTTGGTGCCGCTGGCGCGTTCGGGGGCGAAGTCGCGGGGACCGTCGACGTTGAAGTCGAGGACGGTAGCGGATTCGGGTTCGTGGAAGGGGGTGGCGAGGTGGGCTTTCGCCGCTTTCAGGCGCTGTTCCCATTCGTCGGGGAGGAGGTAGAGTTGGTCGGTGCCGAGCGGACGGTAGCTGCCGGCGTCAGTCGACTGAGCGCGGACGCGGTTGGCCTGATAATCGGCAATCCCCTCGAACCGGGACTCTGCCGCAGCGGCGTCGCCCGCGTCGCGGACGATGACGGCGGAGTCGGGGAGGTGGTCGAAGAACGTCTCCATCCGCTCTTCGAACAGCGGGAGCCAATGTTCCATGCCGGCGAGGCGGCGGCCGTCGCTGATCGCCTGATACAGCGGGTCGCCGGTCGCGGTCGCGCCGAACTTCTCGCGGTAGCGGGCGCGGAAACGCTTGATCGTGTCTTCGTCGAGCAGGGCTTCGCTGGCGGGGAGGAGGGTGAAGCCGTCCACCCGCCCGGTGGTGCGCTGATCGGCGGGGTCGAAGGTGCGCACGCTTTCGATCTCGTCGCCGAAGAAGTCGAGCCGCAGCCCATGTTCGCTGCCGGTGGGGAAGAGATCGACCAGGCCGCCACGCACGGCGAACTCGCCCGCGTCATGGACGGTGTCGGTGCGGACATAGCCATTGGCGGACAGCAGCACGGCGAGCTTGTCGAGCGCGATGCGTTCGCCGGGGGCGAGGCGGGCGGTGAGCTGACGGACGCGGAAGGGGGTGAGGGTGCGCTGGCTGGCTGCGTTGACGGTGGTGAGGATGAGGCGGGGCTTGGTGGCCTTGGTCTGGAGCTGGTGCAGCGCGGCCATGCGCTCGGCCATGATGCGTAAGGTCGGGCTGGCGCGGTCATAGGGGAGGCAGTCCCAGGCGGGGAACTGGATGATGTCGAGATCGGGGGCGAAGAAGGTCGCGGTGGAGGCGACGGCGCGCATCGCGGCGTCGTCCGGGGCGATATAGACTGCGCCGGTGGACGAGGCGCGCGCGAGATCGGCCAGCAGCCAGGGGAGGAAGCCGGCGGGAACGCCCGACAGGGTCAGCGGGCCGGGGGCAGTGAGGATGCGGTTGAGATCTGGCATCAGGCTCTTCGAATGATGGATTTTAAAGGCACATCTCGGGGCGTCATATCGTTGGCGAATAAGAAGCCGCCGCCTCGCTCACCCTCAAAGCAGTGCGTGAAGAGACTGGCTTCTTGGATTTGAACCGCTCGCGATGTTCCGTCGGGTGCGGTCAGCAGCATCTCTCCGACGAAGGTCTCGAAATGCGGCCACATACTTTCCGGAACGTTGCAGGTCGCGATAATGGACCCCCTCAGGGCGAAGACATCCTCGACTACAAACTCAATGCCACTATCCGTCATTTCGAAATCGGCACGTAGTTGAGCGTCTTCAGCGCGGCCATGATGGTCCCTTGATATTCGGGCGGCACCGTTTGCACGCCCATTGCCCAGGCCATGATGTCGACATCCTGTTCCTCCAGCAGTGCCTCGAACAGCTCGATCTCCGCGTCGTTCCAGGCGATGTGGTGCGCGTCGAAGAATCCGCCGATCATCAGGTCGGCTTCCTTGACGCCGCGATGCCAGGCGCGGAAGCGGAGACGTTTGAGGCGGATGTCGCGGTCCATGATTTCCAACGAAAATTGGCCGACAGCGCTGGAATGCGCAGTCGGCTTGGGTGTAGGCAGCCAATAGCCATGCGACCCGACATCCTCAATCCATTGTTTGCCGAGATCAGCGCGCTGAAAGGCGTGGGGGCGGCGCTGGCCAAGCCGCTGGAACGGCTGGGGCTGGCGAAGGTCGTGGATGTGGCATTTCATTTGCCGACCGGGTTCATCGACCGGCTGCCGCGCGAGGAGCTTGATCAGGCGGATGTCGGGCGAACGATCGCGATCACGCTGACGCCGGTGGAATATCGCATGGGCGGGAGTTCGCGGGCACCGGCGCGGGTGAATGCGGTGGATGCCAAGGGCAATTATGTGACCCTGGTATTCTTTGGCGGCAATTCGGGGTGGGCGCGGAAATTGTTGCCGTTGAACGAGGCGCGCTGGGTTTCGGGGCGGCTGGACCAATATGGGCAGGAATTGCAGATCGTGCGGCCCGAGGTGGTGGCGCTGGCGGATGTTGAACCGGGCAGTGGGCGGGAGGCGGTGTATCCGCTGTCGGAAGGCATGACGTCGAAGCGGCTGGCGGCGCTGGCAGCGCAGGCGATCGAGCGCGCACCGGAACTGCCGGAGTGGATCGAGCCGAGTTTGAAGGCGAAGCATGGCTGGCCGGACTGGCGCGTGGCGCTGGCGGGGATTCATGCCGATCCGGCGGATACCCGCGCGAGGGATCGGCTGGCCTATGACGAAGTGTTTGCGAACCAGCTGGCGCTGATGCTGGTGCGCGGCGCGGCGCGAGGGAAGAAGGGGCGGGCGCTGGCGGGCGACGGGCCACTGCGCGATAGGTTGCAGTTGCCTTATTCGCTGACGGCCGCGCAGTCGCGGACGATCGGCGAGATCGAAGGCGACATGGCGCAGTCGCGGCCGATGCTGCGGTTGCTGCAAGGGGATGTCGGGTCGGGCAAGACACTGGTCGCGGCGATGGCGCTGCTGATCGCGGTCGAGGCGGGAGCGCAGGGGGCGTTGCTGGCCCCGACCGAGATTTTGGCGCGACAGCATTTCGTGACGTTGCAGCGGCTGTTTTCCGGGCTGGGCGTGAACGTCGCAATCCTGACCGGGCGCGACAAGGGGCGGGTACGCGAGGCGACGCTGATGGGGCTGGCGGATGGGTCGATCGACATATTGATCGGCACGCACGCGATCTTTCAGCAGGGGGTCGATTACCACGATCTGGGGCTGGTAGTCGTGGATGAGCAGCATCGTTTCGGCGTGGCTGAGCGGATGATGTTGCAGGCCAAGGCGAAGGTCGCGCCGCATCTGCTGGTAATGACCGCGACGCCGATCCCGCGCACGCTGCAACTGGCGACGCATGGCGAGATGGACGTCAGCCAGCTGGACGAAATGCCGCCGGGGCGGATGCCGATCGAGACGAGCGTGATCAGCGAGGATCGGTTGGCGGAAGTGGTGGACGGGCTGGCGCGGCATTTGTCGAACGGGGGGCAAGCCTATTGGGTATGCCCGCTGGTCGAGGAGAGCGAGAAGACCGACCTTGCCGCCGCCGAAGCGCGGGCGGCGGCGCTATACGCGCGGTTCGGGGATCGCGTGGGGCTGGTGCATGGGCGGATGAAGGGGCCGGAGAAGGACGCGGTGATGGCGCGCTTTTCGGCTGGCGAACTGGGCGTGCTGGTGGCGACGACGGTGATCGAGGTGGGGGTGGATGTGCCCAACGCGACGCTGATCGTGATCGAGGCGGCGGACCGGTTTGGGCTGGCGCAGCTGCACCAGTTGCGCGGGCGGGTCGGGCGTGGGGGCGGGCGATCGGTGTGCGTTTTGCTGCGCGGGGGGACGTTGAGCGAGACGGCGCGTGCGCGGCTGGCGCTGATGCGCGAGACGAATGACGGGTTCCGGATCGCGGAGGAGGATCTGCGGCTGCGCGGGGCGGGCGAAATGCTGGGCACGCGGCAATCGGGGGAGCAGATGTTTCGCCTCGCGCCGCCGGAGAAGTTCGCCGAGCTGATCGGGGCGGCAAATGCCGATGCGCGGTTGCTGGTCGATCGCGATGGCGGGCTGGAGGGCGCGCGGGGGCAGGCGGCGCGGGTGGCGCTGTATCTGTTCGAGCGGGATGCGGCGGTGGGGTTGTTGCGGGCTGGTTAGGGCTTTTTTTGTTTCACACGAAGGCACAAAGGCACGAAAAGGAGAAGTAAGAAGGGTTTGATCGCGCAAAGACGCAAAGGCGCAAAGGCGCAAAGAAAAGGGACCGACGCGAAGCGTCCTAAATTCGACTCGTTGATTGCCTGCCAGTGCGATTGAAGGCCGCTGGCGCGGCAAGCGAAAAATCTTTGCGTCTTTGCGTCTTTGCGCGAAATCTCTTCTTCTAATTTCGTGCCTTCGTGCCTTTGTGTGAGCAAACACTCACTTCTTCATCAGCACCGCGATCAGCTCGTAATAGCTGGCCAGGTCGATCGCGCTGTCGAATTGCGTGCCGAGCCGTCCACCCAGGCACCAGCGGACTTCAGCGACCGCGACGCCGACCACCGGGAGCATCACGCGCAGCCGATCGCCGACCTGAAATTCGGTGTCGCAGCGCGCCATCAGGCCGTGCGGGGACAGGTTGACGATCAACAGGTTGCGCGGTTGGGCATCCGGGCCGAACGCGCGGGCGCGGTAATGGATTTCATCGCGTTCGTTTACGCGCCGGTCGGTCGTGGCGGCACCCGCGAGATTTGCGAACTGATAGGTCACGCACTCATTCCCCAAGTCCCTGTAAGGAAAGGGGTAAAGCGCGGGCGTAAACGCGACCGCAAGCGAACTGGTTAGCGAAACCCTTATGCCGGGGTCAGCAGTCCGTGATGCTTCTTTCCCGCCGAGACCCGCACCGGGTCCGCGCTGACGTTGATCGTTGCCGTTTCGTCTTCGATTTTTTCGCCCGCGACGCGTGCGCCGCCGCCCTTGATGAGGCGGCGGGCCTCACCCTTCGACGCGGCGAAGCCGAGGCCGATCAGGGCGTCCACGACACTGATTTCGCCTGAGGCCGCGAAGGTCGGGAGCGATTCGCCCGACGCGCCTTCCTCAAAGGTTTTCCGTGCGGTTTCCGCCGCAGCCTCGGCGGCATCGCGGCCCCGGCACATGGCGGTGGCTTCGGTGGCGAGGATTTTCTTGGCCTCGTTAATCTCCGCGCCTTCGAGTGCTTCGAGGCGGGCGATCTCGTCCAGCGGCAGGTCGGTGAACAGGCGCAGGAACTTGCCGACGTCGCGGTCGTCGGTATTGCGCCAGAATTGCCAGTAATCGAAATGCGACAGCTGATCCTCGTTCAGCCACACCGCGCCCGACATGGTCTTGCCCATCTTGCCGCCGTCCGCCGTGGTGATCAGGGGGGTGGTGACGCCATAGACCTCCGCACCGTCGGCACGGCGCGAGAGTTCGATGCCGTTGACGATGTTGCCCCATTGATCCGACCCGCCCATTTGCAGGCGGCAGGCGTGGCGACGATTGAGTTCGAGGAAGTCGTATGCCTGAAGGATCATGTAGTTGAATTCGAGGAACGACAGCGATTGTTCGCGGTCGAGCCGCAGTTTGACGGAGTCGAAGCTGAGCATGCGGTTGACCGAGAAATGCTGGCCGTAATCGCGCAGGAAGGGAAGATATTCGAGCGCGTCGAGCCACGTCGCATTGTCGAGCATGATCGCGTCGGTCGGGCCGTCCCCGAAGGTCAGGAACTTTTCGAACACCGTCTTGATCGATGCGATGTTGCTGGCGATCGTCTCCGTCGTCATCAGCTTGCGGGCTTCGTCCTTGAAGCTGGGATCGCCGACCTTGCCGGTGCCGCCGCCCATCAGGACGATGGGCTTGTGGCCCGATTGCTGGAGGCGGCGCAGCAGCATGATTTGAACCAGACTGCCGACGTGGAGCGACGGGGCGGTGGGGTCGAAGCCGATATAGCCGGGCACGACCTGTTTGTTCGCCAGCGCATCCAGCGCAGTGGCGTCGGTGACCTGGTGGATATATCCACGGTCGGACAACAGGCGGAGCAGGGCGGATGCGTATTCGGTCATTGCGTCGCGCCGTTAGCACAATTTGTGTGAGGTGAAACACATGCAGTTCGACCTGATTCCCCATTCCGACGCGCCGCCCGTCGCGGTCGGCCGAGTGCACGTCACATTCGCGCCCGATCGATTGCGGTTCGAGGTCGCCGGGGCAGCGGCGCTGCGCTTGCCGACGATCGCGGTGCCGGAGCGCACCGACGAATTGTGGCGGACGACGTGTTTCGAGCTGTTCATCAAGCCGGATGGGGGGGACGCCTATGTCGAATTCAACTTCTCGCCTTCCACCCGCTGGGCCGCCTATGCGTTCGACGGCTATCGTGCGGGAATGCGCGATATGGCGGTCACGGCGGCACCGGCGATCGCGCGGGACGGAGATAGCTGGACCGTGGCGCTGTCGCTTTCAGACTTGCCGGAAGGCGACTGGCGCGTGGCGCTGAATGCAGTGATCGAGGAAGCGGACGGGAGCAAATCCTATTGGGCGCTGGCGCATCCGGACGGGGGACCCGATTTCCACCATGACGCTTGCTTCGCGCTTTCGATTCCCGCACCTCGCGTCGCATGAACTTCGGTATCGACCGGCTGCTCGCCGACCCCGCGCTTCTGGATCAACTTAAGGGACGTCGCGTCGCGCTGCTCGCGCATCCGGCGTCGGTGACGGCGGATTTGACGCACAGCGTCGATGCGCTGGTCGCGGCGGGGGTGAATGTGTCCGCGATGTTCGGGCCGCAGCATGGCGTGCGCGGCGACTTGCAGGACAATATGATGGAGTCGCCGGACTATACCGATCCCACTTACGGGATGCCGGTGTTCAGCCTGTATGGCGAAGTGCGGCGTCCGACCGGGCAGTCGATGCATACGTTCGACGTGGTGCTGATCGATCTTCAGGATCTGGGATGCCGCATCTACACCTATGTCACGACGTTGCTCTATATGCTGGAGGCGGCCGCTGCGCATGGCAAGGCGGTGTGGGTGCTCGACCGGCCCAATCCGGCAGGGCGTCCGGTCGAGGGGCTGACCTTGCTGTCCGGCTGGGAGAGCTTTGTCGGTGCGGGGCCGATGCCGATGCGGCACGGGATGACGCTGGGCGAGATGGGCGCGTGGTTCATCGACCAGTTCAAGCTGAACGTCGATTATCGCGTGATCGAGATGGAGGGGTGGGAGCCCGATGCTGCGCCAGGATTCGGCTGGCCGGTCGATCGGGTGTGGATCAATCCCAGTCCGAATGCGGCGAACGTAAATATGGCGCGCGGCTATGCGGGCACGGTGATGCTGGAGGGGACGAATCTGTCCGAAGGCCGCGGGACGACGCGCGCGTTGGAGCTGTTCGGCGCGCCGGATATCGATGCCAAGGCGGTGATCGCCGACATGCGGCGGATCGCGCCCGAGTGGCTGACGGGCTGCACGTTGCGGGATTTGTGGTTTCAGCCGACCTTTCACAAGCATGTCGGCGAATTGTGCCACGGCGTGTTCATCCATGCCGAGGGGTCGGGCTATGACCATGCCGCGTTCCGCCCATGGCGGGTGCAGGCGGCGGGGTTCAAGGCGATCCGGGCGCTGTATCCCGATTACGATCTGTGGCGCGATTTCCCCTATGAGTATGAGTTCGGCAAGCTGGCGATCGACGTGATCAATGGCGGGCCGGGATTGCGCGAGTGGGTGGATGATGCGGCGGCGGTAGCGGGCGATCTGGATGCGGTGACGCGGCCGGACGAGGCGGCGTGGGAAGATGTGCGGCGGCCCTTCCTTCGCTACTGACTTTGGCCTAACCGCTTGAGCCATGTTGGCGGGGCTCATTTTTGCGACGGAGGATGCAGGCGACAAGCCCGGGACGCTGGCGGCGACGCTGCCGTTCGGGGGCATGACGCTGCTCGAGTATCAGGCGCGGCTGCTGGTCGGGGCCGGGGCGGGGCATATTCTGGTCGCCGTCACGCGCGTGACGCCGGCGCTGCTGGGCGCGGTGAGCCGGGCGGCGAAGCGCGGCGTGCCCGTCGATGTCGTGCGATCGGCGGAGGAGGCGGCGGCGAAGGCGCATCCACTGTCGAGCTTCGTCGTGCTGGCCGATGGGTTGGTCACCACCGACGACGTCGTCGACCGGATGGCGGCGGAGGGCGGCGACGCGATCATGGTGACGCAGGAGCCGTCCGCGTCGCTGGAGCGGATCGATGCGCGCAATTGCTGGGCCGGGGTGGCGCGCGCACCGGCGCAGCGGATCGCGGATATCGCGGCGTTTCCGGCGGACTATGATTTCCAGTCCACGCTGTTGCGCGCGATCGTGCAGGCGGGGGCGGAGCAGATCGTGCTGCCCGCCAGTGCGGTGCGCGCCGGGCATGGGGTGGAGCGCGAGGGCGCGTCGCTCGCCAGCCGCAGCAACGCCGTATTGGCAGCGCTGACCGAGCGGCGGACGAGTTGGGCCGATCGGCATGTGTTCACGCGGGCAGCGCGGCTGGCATTGCCGAAGGTGGTCGAGAAGGCCGTGCCGGGGTGGTTGCTCACGCTGGGCGGTGTGGTGCTGGGTGGTGCCGCCGTCGGCCTGATCGCGGCGGGTTTTGCCTGGGGTGCAGCGGTGGCGATTCCCGGCGTGGCGGCGCTGGCGACCGGGGCGGCGCTGTCGGCGCTGCGTGGCGAGGACAAACGCGCGGCGGTGCAGGAGCATTTGATCGCGGTGACGGCGGTCGCGGTGATTCTGGCGCTGGGCATTACCGAGTCGCGCGCCGATACGACGTTTGACGGGGCGATCCTTGCGCTGGTGACGGTTGCCGCGACGTTGATCGCGGAGCGTAGTCAGGCGGTGGTGCGGCGCTGGTGGGGTAGCCCGGCGGGGTATTTGTTGCTGGTTGCCCCCTTTGCGTGCGCCGGACGAGTGAGCTGGGGGCTGGCGGCGGTTGCGATCTATGCATTCGTCACGCTGGCGGCGGCGGTTGAGAGCAAACGGGAAAAGCCTTAGGCTGGTATTAACGACGCTTCCGCTAGTCCGGTGACCATGTCCGACCCACTTGTCGACACGAACGAGGGCGTCCCCGAGGGTGCCATCACGCTGTTCGCGCATGCCGCGGCGGCGGACGTGGCCGCGTATCGCGGGCTGGCGACGGGGATCGACGATTTTTTCCTGCCCGAAAACGGTCGGCTGGACGAGCGCACGCGGGTGGCGCTGTCGCGGTTGTTGCGCGCACTGATCGAGACGGTCGAGGGCGAGATTCGCGGGCATGGCGCGCGGTTGCTGCGCGGGCAGGGCGAAGTGGCGCTGGCCGATGCGCTGGAGGCCGAGGGCGGGGTTTTTGCCGCGTTGAGCGCGTCCGGACTGCTGCGCGATGTCGAACTGATCGGCGAACTGATTGCGCGCGTGCGGCAGGAATTGCTGGCGACCGGTATGCAGGTGCAGGCGTCCGACGAGCCCGAGCGACCCAGTCTTATCAACCGCTTCGTCCAGCATCCCGACCGGGTGCTCGCGCAAAGCGCGATGGCGGTGCTGATCGCCGAAAGCCGACGGCGCAGCATGCCCGACAGCGGGTCGCTGGCGCAGACCGATTTGCCGGCGGAATTGCATCACAAGCTGGTGTGGTGGGTGGCGGCGGCATTGCGGGCCAAGGGTGCGAGCGTCGAAGGATCGCGCGCCGCACTGGATCGCGCGCTGGCCGATGCGGCGCAACGCAGCCTGGCGGCGCATGACGAGGGTGACCGGCTGGAGGCGGCAGTGATGCGGCTGGCGGGCGCGATTGCCGCGCAGCCGGGGGAATTGGCAGGGCTGATGACCGAGGCGCTGGGCGACCGGCGCGTGACATTGTTCGCGGCGTTGCTCGCGCATGCGCTGGGCGTCGATTATGCGGCGGCGCGCGATATCGCGTTCGACACGACAAGCGGGCGGCTGTGGGTGGCGCTGCGCGCGCTGGGGTTCGAGCGGGCGGACATCGCGCGGCTGGGCGTGGCGTTGACCGAAGCCGATCCGCGCCGCGATCTGGAGGCGTTTGCCGATTTGCTCGATACGATCATGGCGGTTGATGTCGAAGCGGCGCGCGATGCGCTGGCTTCGCTGAAACTGCCTTCCGATTACCGCGCGGCATTGCTGGCGCTGGAGCAGGTGCCGTGAACGCGATCGACCCGCATCTGCCGATTGCGATGGGGCGCATCGGCCCCGACGGGCGGCTGGTGCATGCCGAGGCGCGGCTGGCCGACCTCAATTCACGCGCCGGTGGCAAGCCGGGCGAACCGATCGCGGTGCCGCAGATCGCGTCGATCGTGCGGCTGGCACAGCGGCTGGGCATTGCCGTCTCCCGCAACATCGTCGCGGCGGACGGTGAGGACGATATCGATTTGTGGGTCCGCGCCGAGCCGGATAGCGACGGCGTGCGGCTGGAAGTCAGCGGCTGGCGCCCGCGTGCCGCGTGGCGCGCGGTGGCGGATGAAGGCCGCGAGACCGATTTCCTGCGCGCCGAGGCCGACTGGGTGTGGGAAACCGATGCGGCGATGCGGATCACGCATCTGTCGATCGAGGCAGGCGCGCGGCACGGGTTCGATGCCGGGGCGATGCTGGGGCAGCCACTGACATTGCTGTTCGCGCTGGAGGCGGATGCGGACGGCGCTTTGCCGATCCTGAGCGGGGCGGCGGAGCAGACGCAGTTTGCGGGGCAGGCGGCGGAACTGCGTGGCACGGGCAAGCGCGTGCGGCTGTCGGCCAGCCCGCGTATCGACGCGCAGGGGCGGTTTGCGGGCTTTACCGGTGCGGCCGAGATGATCGACCCGGCGGACGATGTCACCGTCGCGCCGGAGCCGGTGCCCGAAGCGGTGTTCACCACCGAATTCGGCCAGCGGCTGGACCGCGCATTGCGCACGCCGCTCAGCCGGATCATCGCCAATGCCGACAGCATCAGCGCGCAGGTCGATGGGCCGTTGCGGGCGGATTACGCCGAATATGCCGGGGATATCGCCAGCGCCGGACGGCATCTGCTGTCGCTGGTCGACGACCTTGCCGATCTGAGCGCGATCGAGCGCGACGATTTCGAGGTTGAACCCGAATCGATCGACCTGGCCGATGTCGCGCGCCGTGCCGCCGGACTGCTGGCGGTGCGCGCGAGCGAGGCCGACGTGCGGATCGACAAGCCCAAGGCCGATGAGCGGATGCCGGTGACCGGCGAATTCCGCCGCGTGCTCCAGATCATGGTCAATCTGATCGGCAACGCCGTGCGCTATTCGCCGCCGGGCGGATCGGTATGGATCCGGATCGAGCGCGAGGGCGGTCTTGGCTGCGTCATCGTCGCCGACCAGGGCAAAGGCATCGCCAGCGACGATCAGGGCAAGATTTTCGAGAAGTTCGGTCGCGTCGATCCGATGGAACCGGGGGGCAGCGGGTTGGGCCTCTACATCGCCCGGCGACTGGCGCGGGCGATGGGCGGGGATATTACCGTGGACAGCGCACCGGGACAGGGTGCTCGGTTCGTGCTGACGCTGCCGGGGCGGGACGACTGATTTCCGGCTGTGGCCGTGCGGTGATATGCTGCGGGGATGACAAGGGCGCGAAAGATCATCGATGAATTGCGCGCATGGGGGCTGACGTTGCCCGGTGCGCATATCAAGGCACCGTGGCCCGACCATGCGGACCTGGCGGTCAACGACAAGACCTTTGCCTATCTGTCCACCGGCGATTCGTTCCAGATGTCAGTGAAGTTGCGCTATACCGGCGAGGTCGCGCTGGACCTGCCGTTTGCCGGGCCGACCGGGTACGGATTGGGCAAGAGCGGCTGGGTTACCTTTGCGCCAGATGACGCCGCGATTCCCGACACGAATCAGCTCCGCGAGTGGATCGAGGAAAGCTATCGGGCGCAGGCGCCTAAGAAGCTGGTCAAGGAACTCGACGCGCGGACCTGAACAAATCTAGCTGCGCCGCACCACTAGCAGCGTGATCGCGCCGACTGCTGCCAGTACGGCGCCCCGGATCGCCCATTGCCGGTCGGCGATCATGAAGCTCTCCGTCGGCCAGTTGACCCATCCCAGCCCCTGCGCGACCCACAGCAATCCCATCAGAATCGCTGCAGTGCCAACAAGGGTCAGGATGGTCCGCCGCATGATCGTGTCAGCGCTGGTCGAGTCCGATATAATCGCGCTGCACCGGACCGGTGTAGAGCTGACGCGGGCGACCGATCTTCTGGTCCGGGTCCGAGATCATTTCGTTCCATTGCGCGACCCAGCCGACGGTGCGGGCAAGCGCGAACAGGACGGTGAACATCGTCGTCGGGAAGCCGATCGCCGACAGGATCACGCCGGAGTAGAAATCGACGTTCGGGTAGAGTTTCTTGTCGATGAAATAGGGGTCGCTGAGCGCGATCCGTTCCAATTCGCGTGCGGTGTCGAGGACGGGGTCGCTGATGCCGAGCTTGTCGAGGACTTCGGTCGCCGCCTGGCTGAGCACCTTCGCGCGCGGGTCGAAATTCTTATATACGCGATGGCCGAAGCCCATCAGGCGGAACGGATCGTCCTTGTTCTTGGCGCGGGCGATGTACTCGGGGATGCGCTCGGGCCGGCCGATCTCGCGAAGCATGTTGAGCGCGGCTTCGTTGGCGCCGCCATGCGCCGGACCCCACAGACAGGCGATGCCGGCGGCGATGCACGCGAACGGATTGGCGCCCGACGAACCGGCAAGCCGCACGGTCGAGGTCGAGGCGTTCTGTTCATGGTCGGCATGGAGGATGAAGATCTTGTCCATCGCTGATTCGATCACCGGATCGACGACATAATCCTCGGCCGGCACGCCGAACGTCATGCGCAGGAAATTGCCGGTGTAGGACAGGTTGTTGTCGGGATAGAGGAACGGCTGACCAACCGAATATTTATACGCCATCGCCGCGATCGTCGGCATCTTGGCGATCAGCCGGTGGCTGGCGACCATGCGCTGATGCGGGTCAGAGATGTCGGTCGAGTCGTGGTAGAAGGCCGAAAGCGCGCCGACGACGCCGCACATGATCGCCATCGGGTGCGCATCGCGGCGGAAACCGCGGTAGAAGGTCGCCAACTGCTCGTGCAGCATGGTGTGGCGGCTGATCGTGTAGTTGAACTTCTCGAATTCCTGGCTGCTGGGCAGTTCGCCGTTCAGCAGCAGGTACGCGACCTCCATGAAGCTCGACTTCTCGGCGAGCTGGTCGATCGGATAGCCGCGATGCAGCAGGATGCCCTGATCGCCATCGATATAGGTCAGGCCGCTCTCGCACGATGCGGTCGAGGTGAAGCCGGGGTCGTAAGTGAACATGCCCGACTGCGCATAGAATTTGCGGATATCGACGACTTCCGGACCGACGCTACCCTGACGTACCGGATAGGTTTTATCGCCGATCGGGAGGGTGGAGTCGGTCATATTCGTCTTCCTTTTGCTTCAGCCCGCAGCGCCGGAACCGGCAGGGGCCGTCATCTGATCGCCGATCCGGCCCAGGCTTTCCTCACGCCCCAACAGGGCGAGGACGTCGTAGATGCCGGGGGACGTGCGGCGCCCGGTGAGCGCCGCGCGGAGCGGTTGTGCGACCACCCCCAATTTGACCCCGGCCGTCTCCGCCACCTGGCGTACCGCCGCTTCGAGCGTCTCCGTATTCCAGTCCGCGAGCGCGTCAAGTGCGACGTGAACGGAATGAAGGATAGCCTTCGCATCGCCCTCTAGCAGAGTTGCTGCGTCCGCGTCCATTTCCAGTGGGCGCGTGCGAAACAGAAAGGCTGCGCCCTCGGCAATCTCTCGCAAATTCGCGGCGCGTGGCTTGAGTGCGGGCATGCTGCGTTGCAGAAGTTCGCGCTGTTCGGGCGTGGGTGGGGAGGGCAGAAACGGGGCGGCGAGGTCCGCGAGTCGCGTATCGTCGGCGGCGCGGATGTAATGGCCGTTGATGTTGTCGAGCTTCTTCAGGTCGAAGCGCGACGCGCTTTTGCCGACACCCTCCAGCCCGAACCACTCGATTGCCTGTTCGCGGCTGATAAACTCGTCATCGCCATGCCCCCAGCCGAGGCGGAGAAGGTGGTTGAACAGCGCTTCGGGTAGCACGCCGAGTTCGTCGCGGTAGGAATCGACGCCAAGTGCGCCGTGGCGCTTCGACAGTTTCGATCCGTCCGCACCGTGGATCAGCGGGATGTGCGCGTAGATCGGCTCCGGCCACTGCATCGCACGAATGATCGTGAGCTGGCGAAAGGCGTTGTTGAGGTGGTCGTCCCCGCGAATGACGTGGGTGACGCCCATGTCGTGATCGTCCACGACGACTGCGAGCATATAGGTCGGCGTGCCGTCCGAACGGAGCAGGACCATATCGTCCAGCTCGGCATTCTGGACGGTAACCTCGCCCTGGACCTTGTCGATGATCGTCGTGGCGCCGTCGCGTTCGGCGCGGATGCGGACGACGTGCGGCTGGTCGAGCGGGCCGTCGGTGCGGTCGCGCCACGGGCTGCGGATGCGATAGGGGGTTTTCGCGGCCTGTGCCTCGGCGCGCTGGGCGGCGATCTCGTCCTGGCTCATCCAGCAGCGATAGGCGTGGCCGCTGGCGAGCATCGCGCGCGCGACCTCGGCATGGCGATCGGCGCGGGCGAACTGATAGACTTCGTCGCCATCCCAATCGAGGCCGAGCCAGCGCATGCCGTCGAGAATCGCGGCAATTGCCGGTTCGGTAGAGCGAGCGCGATCGGTATCCTCGATCCGCAGCAGGAACTGGCCGCCATGGTGACGGGCGAACAGCCAGTTGAACAAGGCGGTGCGCGCACCGCCAATGTGCAGAAACCCCGTCGGCGACGGGGCGAAGCGCGTGACGATGGACCCGGTTCCGGGTTCAGATGTTGCGCTCAACCGCGCTTACTCCCAAGCTGATGCGTGATGGCCAGTACCGCCGCGAGCGCCCGTAGCACGGGGTTCAGCCTGCTTCAAATCGCGGGGCGCTGGCGCGTCGGCGAGCGGCTTGAGCGCTGGCTGGAAGCAGAACGCGGGCAGCTGGTGCTGTGGGTACCGGTGATGCTCGGCGTGGGCATCGGCCTATGGTTCGCGCTGCCCGATGCCAGCCGCTGGGGTGCGGTGGTGCTGGGCGGGCTGGCGCTGGCGGTCGCCGGGATTGCGGTAAGCGATGGCAGACGCGCAGCGCGGGTGGTGACACTGGCGGCGGGTCTGGTGGCGATCGGCTGTGCTTTGGTGTGGTGGCGGGCGGAGCGGATTGCGGCACCGGTGCTGGAACGAGCGGCGATCGTGGAATTTCACGGCAAGGTCGAACGGGTCGAGCCGTTGCCCGCGCGCGAACTGATGCGCGTGCGGATTGCGCCCGATGCAGGGGCGGGATTGCCGCGATTGGTGCGGGTCAATCTGGCGATGAGGGATGTGCCCGAGGGTTTGACACGTGGGGCATTGGTGAAGTTGCGGGCGCGGCTGATGCCGCCCGCGCCACCCGCTGTGCCGGGCGCGTATGATTTCGAGCGGGTGGCGTGGTTCGATGGACTGGGGGCAACGGGGCGAGGGTTTGCGCCCGTCGAGATCGTGTCGCCGG
Organism: Sphingomonas sp. LT1P40; assembly: GCF_036663835.1. Taxonomy (NCBI): domain Bacteria; kingdom Pseudomonadati; phylum Pseudomonadota; class Alphaproteobacteria; order Sphingomonadales; family Sphingomonadaceae; genus Alteristakelama; species Alteristakelama amylovorans. Next base: position 1,751,971 of record NZ_JAXOJT010000001.1, on the reverse strand, counting down.
GTCAGGCGAAAAGCGGGCTGCGCGAGCGGTTGACGGCGCATGTCCAGTCGCGGGTCGAAGGGAGTGCTGGCGGCATTGCGGCGTCACTGGTGACGGGGGATCGCGGGGCGATATCCGAGGAAGATGCGGAGGCATTGCGGCGGTCGGGGCTCGCGCATCTGCTTTCGGTCAGCGGGTTGCATGTGACGGCGGTGGTCGGGGCGACGATGTTGCTGGTGCTGCGGCTGCTGGCGCTCAGCCCGACGCTGGCGTTGCGCTGGCCGTTGCCGGTGATCGCGGCGGGCGTGGCGGGAGTAACGGCGGTTGGCTATACGCTGCTGACGGGGGCAGAGGTGCCGACGGTGCGGTCGTGCATCGCCGCATTGCTGGTGCTGGCGGCGATGATGCTGGGGCGCGAGGCGATCACGCTCAGGCTGGTTGCGTTCGGCGCGCTGGTGGTATTGCTGCTATGGCCCGAGGCGCTGATGGGGCCGAGTTTTCAGATGAGTTTCGCAGCGGTGACGGCGATCGTTGCCTTGTACGAGAGCCGCACGGTACGCGGTTGGTTTGAGCGGCGTGAGGAGAGGTTCGGGCGGCGGTTTGGGCGTGGGGTGGCGTCGCTGCTGCTGACCGGCTTGGTCGTCGAGATCGCGCTGACGCCGATCGCATTGTATCATTTCCACAAATCGGGGCTGTACGGGGCGCTGGCGAACATCGTGGCGATTCCGCTGACGACGTTTGTCGTGATGCCGTTCGAGGCGGCGGGACTGGCGTTCGATGCGGTGGGGCTGGGTGCGCCATTCTGGTGGGCGGCGGAGCAAGGGCTGAAGCTGTTGCTGTGGATCGCCCATACCGCCGCGAACGCGCCAGGGGCGCTGGCGATGCTGCCGGGGATGCCCGGGGGTGCCTATGCGCTGATGGTGGCGGGCGGGATCTGGTTTGCCTTGTGGAAGACCCGAGTGCGGCTGCTGGGGTTTGCGCCGATGCTGGTTGGAGCGGTGTGGGCGCTGACGACGCCGATGCCGGACTTGCTGGTGACGGGGGACGGGCGGCATCTGGCGCTGCGCACGGGGGGCGGCAATGTGGCGCTGCTGCGGGATCGGGCGGGTGACTATGTGCGTTCGATGATGAGCGAGAATGGCGGCGTGGACGCCGAACTGCCGCCCTTGTCGGAGCAGGACGGCGTGAAATGCAGCCCGGATCTGTGCGTGATCGAGGTCGAGCGCGACGGGCGGCGCTGGCGGATCGCGGCGACCCGCAGCGGATATCTGGTGCCGTGGCGCGAGATGATGGACGTGTGTCGCTCCGCCGATATCGTGGTGGCGGACCGGCGATTGCCACCGGGGTGCGTGCCGAAATGGCTGAAGCTGGACCGGCTGTTTTTGCAGGAAACCGGCGGGGTGGCGATCACGTTATCGGCGACGCCGGAGGTCCGGACGGTGCGGCGGGCGGGGGCGGCGCATCCGTGGCTGACGCCGGAGAGGGTGATGCCGCCGAAGCCGGTGACGAAGCGAGAGCGGTGAGACGCGGTTGCCGTTCTGCGCCGCGCAAATAAATCGTTGCTATATTTCCAATGGAGCGGAATCTTTGTGAAGTCGAAATGGGGCGATCGCGGCGTGATTCTTGGGGGTATGGAAATGCGCGGGATTTCGCATCTGCTTGCAGCGGCGTCGTTACTGGCCATGCCGGTGGTTTCATTGCCGGTGCTGGCGTCGCCACAGGTGACGACTGCCGATGATGACGACATCGGCTCGATCGGTGCCGATTTCGAGACCGCCGTCTATCGCTACGGCGACGGGGTCGCAGGGTTCAAGGTGAGGGATGCGCGGAATAGTCCGTTCACCGGGCTTCAACGCGGCGATATCGTCATCGCGGTGGAGGACCGCTATTTCACGCGATCCGACACGTTCCGCGATTTCGATACAGAGGTGTCGCAATATTATTCGGGCGCGCCGGTGAACATCGTCTATCTGGACGCGAGCGCGGGATATCGGCGGATGAACCAGACCGCGCGGCTTGCGGTTCGGCCCGTATGGCAACAGCGATGGGCGGCGGCACCGACGCGGACCGTTCCCGCTGCGCCGGTTCCGACTGTGGCGGCGCGGACCGTCGCCCGCCCGGCGGCGCCCGATTGGGGCCGGATCAACCAGTATCTCGATCAACTGGTGGCAGCGGATTCGCGCGGCTGGGCGATCAATGAATATGCACGCGGAAGCATTCGCAACGCGCGGGTCACGACGCTCAGCACCTCGATCTATCAGCTCAATGCCGATTTTTCCTATGTCGGCGGCGCGCGCGGGCATGTGCGGGTGCGGGTGGCCGACGGAAAATTCTCCTGCATCGAGTTTCAGGACACGCTGATCGGGTGCCGGGGGCTGCGCACACCGGGTCAGGGTGCGGCGATCGCGGCGCTGGTCGGGCTTGTCGTTGTCGCGGCGGTCGCGTCGTCGAGTTCGAGTTCGAGTTCAGGCGTGTCGGGTAGAGACGGCTATGCGCCCAGCGCCGGGGGCGGCGACGATGGCGGCGGCGGATCCGGCGGAAACGCGCGTGCCCGCGAGGAGCAGGACCGGCGCGACGCAAAGGCGCGGGAGGATGCCCAGCGCAAGACACCGCGCGTTGGCGGGGAGGACGGCATCTATGGCTGCGCGAACCCGCCCTGCTGGGATCGTCCACAGTAGAGACGACGCAGGCCGCGCTCCGCAGCTGAAGCATGATGACTTCAGCTTGAACTAACGACCGTCACCCCGGGCTTGACCCGGGGTCCCGCTAATGGCGACCGGTCGAAAAAGCGGGACCCCGGGTCAAGCTCGGGGTGACGAGAAAATCAGTGATGTCGTCACGTTATAGAATGATATGACTTCCGCACTTGTGGCGGCGGTCATTCCATTCCCGGAAAGCGCGAAAACTCGGGCAGATCGTGCGCGTTCTTCATCCAGCCGACACGTTCGGCGGTCTGGATATGGGCGACCGCGGCCACTGTGTCGGGGTCGTCGAGGGTCGCGGCCTGGATGTCGACAAGGCCCGGGAGATTCTGGTCGTTGCGGTAGATGAGGCCGGTGCCGCAGGTTTCGCAGAACCAGCGGCGGCCATGGTCGGACGAGGCATATTCGCGCGGGCTGCCCTGGGTGACGGTCAGCGCATCCTCGGGATACATCGCCCAGCCGACCATCGGCGCGCCCGATGCGCGGCGGCAATCGGAACAATGGCACAGCGCCTGACCGCCGTGGAGCGGTTCACCGGTAAGTTGGTAGCGGATCGCGCCGCAGTGACAGCCACCGGCGATGGTCATTTGGGTCTCCTAGACACTTCGCTGACGTGGGCCTGTGCTGACAGGCCCCACCCCAACCCCTCCCCTGAAGGGGAGGGGCTAAGAAGATCAATAGCGGCGCAGCAATCCGGCGAGCTTGCCCTGCACACGCACCTGATCGGGGCGATAGCGCTGGGGGTCGTAGGCGCGGTTGGCGGGGTCGAGCCTCACCATGCTGCCTTCGTTGCGGAAATATTTGAGCGTCGCTTCGCTATCCTCGATCAGCGCCACGACGATCTCACCGTCGCGGGCTGTTTCCTGACGGCGGATGAGGGCATAATCGCCGTCGAAAATCCCGGCCTCGACCATCGAGTCACCGGCGACTTCGAGCGCATAATGTTCGCCCGATCCGAGCAACGCGGCGGGGACCGGGAGCATGGTCGATCCCTCCATCGCCTCGATCGGCACACCGGCGGCGATGCGGCCGTGGAGCGGGATTTCGATCACGTCGTTGGCGGGCCGCGCAGCCGGACGGGTCAGCGCCACGACATTGTCCTTTGCCACCAATGTCGGTGCCGCCTTCTTCGCATCGGCACGCTCGGGCATCTTCAGCACTTCGAGCGCGCGGGCGCGGTTGGGCAAGCGGCGGAGGAAGCCGCGTTCCTCCAATGCCGAGATCAGGCGGTGGACGCCGGACTTCGACTTGAGGTCGAGCGCCTCCTTCATCTCCTCGAACGAGGGGGACACGCCGCTGTCGTTCAGACGATCGGCGATGAAGCAGATCAGCTCATGCTGCTTGCGGGTAAGCATCGGACGTTCCCTTGTTCCAGAACAGACGCGGAACGTTTACGCCTTGTTCTTCGCTTGTGTCAAGCGAGATGCAGGATTTCCACCGAGTCGCCTGAAACCGCCGCCGGGGCGTGGGGCGCGCGGACGATCAGGCAGTCGGCGCGGGCCAAGGTACGGAGCATCGAGCTTTCCTGGATCGCCGCCGCGACGACGCAACCGTCGCGGTGGGCGGCGCGCAGATAATCGGCGCGCGGGCCGTTGGCCGGAAGCGGCTCACCGAGAATCGCGCGGGTGGTTCGGGGCAGCGGGTCCGCTGCACCCGAGAGGTGTGCGACCAGCGGGCGTACGAACACAAATGCGGTGACAAACGCCGAAACGGGGTTGCCGGGCAGGCCCAGGACCACGGTATCGCGCATGCGTCCGGCCATCATCGGCTTGCCGGGGCGCAGCGCGATGCGCCAGAAGTCGATTTGGGTCCGGGCGGCTTCGAGTGCGGGACGGACCAGATCATGATCGCCGACCGATGCGCCACCGGTGGTGACCAGGATGTCGGCGGTGACGGCGGCAAAGGCGGAGGCAAGCGCTTCGTGGCGGTCGGGCAGGATGCCGAGGTCGATAATCTCGACCGGCAGGTCGGCAAGCAGCGCGGCAAGCATGACGCCGTTGCTCTCATGGAGTTGGCCGGGGGCGAGCGGCTCGCCATGCGGGCGGAGTTCGTCGCCGGTGGCGGCAATGGCGATGCGGACGCGGCGGCGGACGGGTAGTCTTGCGTGTCCGGCAATGGCGGCGAGTGCGATGCGCGCGGGGGTGAGGCGATCGCCGGGTTCGATCAGGGTTTCGGTTTGCGTGAAGTCGAGACCCGCCGGGCGGACGTTGCGACCGGCATGGTCCGGACCTTCGCCGTTCAGGATCAGCAGATTGGCATCGCGCAGCGCTTCTTCCTGCACCAGCACCGTGTCGGCATCGGGCGGGAGCGCGGCTCCGGTGAAGATACGGACTGCCTGATGCGCGGCGATGGACGCGGCGAAGGGACGACCGGCGGCGCTCTCGCCGATCACCTGCCACGGGCCGGGCATATCGGCGAAGCGGATCGCATAGCCGTCCATCGCGGAGAGCGGCAGTTCGGGTTGGGTGCGCAGCGCGGTGACGGGCGTGGCGGCCCAGCGGCTGGCGGCATTGCGCAGGGCGACACGTTCGGTCGCCACGGGTCGGGCGAGCGCAAGGAGGCGGCGCTGGGCTTCGGCGACGGAGAGGAGGGGGGGCATCGTATCAGGGGCCGATCGGACGGAACATGTTGAACCAACTTGTCACGCCAAAAATCCACCCGATTGCCAGCACCTGAAACCAGATCGAGCGAATCCGGGTTGCGAGCAACGCCAGGATGACGCTGCCCAGCACCAATGCCTGCCCCGGCAATCGGTCCCAGCGAGCCGCCCCCACGATATAATAGGCGCTTGTGCCGCTCGACATTATGAGGCTGGCGGCGGTCAAACCCCAGCGATGGCGCAGCGACGCGAGGTAGAAGGCGCGCATGTCGATCACGCCTTCCTCCGGCAGATCGTCGGGCAACGCAGCGGCGACCATCAGGAAACTGATCGCGAGGAACACAAATTTCGGCAGAAAGTCCGCGGTGGTCAGCGTCCGACCCGCACCGGGATAGCCGAATTGCCACCACCAGAAAACGATCATCGAATAGAGCATCAGCACCGCGTAGAAGAGCGTCAGCCAATCCCATTTCACGCGCGATCCTGCGCGCAGCAGCTTGTGAAAGCTGGTCAGCAGATCGGCTACGCCAAGCCCGATGATGACGCCGATGAAAGCAAGGATAAACTCATTCAATGACATGGCGGCCCCCGGGTATGCGGGTGCATCATGCCGAAGCGAAAGGGCCGACGCTACTGGTTCTGGCGTCTCACCGCCCCCGCGTCGTCTCCGCCAGCAGGGCCATTTCGTGCGGGCGCAGCGGCACGCGGAATTCGGCGACGTGCCGGGCGCCATGGCATTCGAGCACGCGGATCGGCCAGCCGCCGATTTCCGGGAGCGAGAGCCACAGCGACGACAGCGGCGTGAATTCGGTCGCGCTCTCGAACTCGACCAGACCGCTGCTGAGCGTGTTGAGCTGGGCATTCCACCAGCTGACGCCCGAACGGACATGGGTGGCGATGTCGAGGCGCAACGCATTCTTGACCGCGCCGAGCGTCGAGGGGGTGGATTCGGCGGCGGGCGTCGGGCGGCCGGTGGCGATCTTGCGCAGCCATGGCATGAGCAACTGCCAGCCCATTTCCTCGCCAAAGGCGATGCCGGCCTGACCGCGTTCGATCCAGCGGACTTCGCCCTGGATCGGGCGCAGCCCGTCGAGCGTGATCTCGACCAGCTCGCCGGGGGTGAGCGCGGCGCGGGTTTCGACCCCGATGCCGGCAGGGGAAAGGTTGCGGGTCCAGGCGAAGTCGACTTGGCCCGAATGGCGGACGCACAGCCGCTGACGCAATTCGATACGCGGCATCTGGCGCTGATCGGCGGTCTGCGCGGCGAGACAACGGGCGAGTGCGCCGACGACATCGACCGGCGTGTCGAAGCGAAATGCAAGCGCGGCGGGATCGTGACCGGTGATTGCGCCCTCTGCGCTGAGGCCGAAGGGGAGCTCGATCGTCGCTCGCGCATTGTGGTCGACGGGGCCGGTGACGGTGAGCGTCGCGGTGGTGGAGGTGATGCGATGGACGAAGCAATCCTGGTCGCCATCGGCCAACCGAAGCAGCGCGGGCGCGGCTTCGTCAGCCGCGCCCGGGGGGGAGGGGGAGTCGAGATCGGTTGAAAGCGAAAAGATCGCCGAACGTGCCGGATTGGTCATTTTGCCCCCAGATGTTGGGGAACAATGGGGTTGCAGGTGTCAACAATCGTTAAGCTTTTGCGGTGGAGGCAGGATTAACCACCCTTGTCGAAGCGACGGCGCACTTCGCTGACGGGGTTCGTGGAATCCTCGCGCGCTGTCGACACCACGATGCGCAGGCTGAGGCGATCCGGCGCATCGTCGGGCTTCGCCACGCCCAGATAGGCGGATTGCGCGGTCTTGACGCCACACCGTGCATCACCGCCTGCGCGCGAGCCCGCCTCGAGTGCGAGAAGGAGGCGTTCGGCCATCCGCAAACCACGTCGTTCGGCGGCGCGCCAGGCGGCGAGGGTCGCGGTCAGGACGGCCCGGCTGACGAGCATGTTGCCCTGAACGGCGACACCGCGGGCGGTCAGGTGGCCGCGCACCTCGGCGGTCTCGCCACCGGTAAAGGCGGCGGCGGAGGGCCGGCCGTTCGCCGCAAGGGTTACGACGCCATATTGCTGTTCCGGCGCGCTGGTGTCGTAGCGACGGTCGCTGATCGCGGCGACGACCGTGGCGGCGTCCTTGCCGTCGGCGATCATCGCGGCGCCATCCGCCTTGGCCTGCATGTTGCTCGCGGCCTGGGCGACGATCGCGCCGCGAGCGGGCACGAGGCGAACGACCCCCGCCACGAACGGCGTGCACGAGGCACCTGCACTGCCCACCTCGCCGGTCTTTGGATCGACGGCGACGATGGTCCAGGTGGCGGCGGCGGGCGTTGCATGGAACAGGGCAAGCGCGAGGCCGGTGAGGGGTGTCGCGCGGTGCATCGTTCAGGCGGTCCAGGCGCCGGACTTGCCGCCGGTCTTTTCCAGCAGGCGGATGCCGGTGATCGTCATGGCTTTGTCGAGCGCTTTCGCCATGTCGTAGACTGTGAGCAGCGCAACCGAGACGGCGGTGAGCGCCTCCATCTCAACGCCGGTGCGCCCGGTCAGCGCGACGGTGGCGGTGGCGGTGACGCCGGTTGTGTCGGGAGTCAGGTCGAGCGTGATTTTGGTCAGCGCGAGCGGGTGGCACAGCGGGATGAGGTCGGCGGTCTTCTTCGCCGCCATGATGCCGGCGACGCGCGCGACGGCGAGAACGTCGCCTTTCTTGACCAGCCCGTCGCGGATCGCGCTGGCGGCTTCCGGCGACATGGCGATGCGGCCGGTGGCGATGGCCTGACGCTGCGTCTCCGCCTTGGCGCCGACATCGACCATGCGCGCGGCCCCGGTTTCGTCGAGATGGGTGAGGTCGGTCACCCGATCATCGCCCACGTTGCGGCCTCGACATCCTGCTGCCGCATCAGCGCCTCGCCGATCAGGAAACAACGGACGCCGTGTTTGGCCATCGCGTCGAGATCGGCGCGGGTGGTGAGGCCGGATTCGGCGACGAAGGTGCAACCGGCGGGCGCGCTGCCGACCAGTTCATAGGTGCGGTCGAACGAGACGCTGAAGTCCTTGAGGTTGCGGTTGTTGACTCCGATCAGGCGGGATTTGAGCGCGAGGGCGCGGTCGAGCTCGTCTGCGTCATGGACCTCGACGAGTACGTCCATGCCGAGGCCGATGGCGGCGTCCTCGATCTCCGCCATCTGGGTGTCGTCGAGCGCGGCGACGATGATGAGGATCGCGTCGGCCCCAATGCTGCGCGCCTCGATCACCTGCCATGGATCGACCATGAAATCCTTGCGCAGGACGGGCAGGTTGCAGGTGGCGCGGGCAGCGATGAGATAATCCTCATGCCCCTGAAAGAACTCGGCATCGGTGAGGACGGAGAGGCAGGCGGCACCACCCGCCGCGTAGGCGCGGGCATGTGCGGCGGGGTCGAAATCGGCGCGGATCAGGCCCTTGGACGGGCTGGCCTTCTTGATCTCCGCGATCAGGCCGTAGCCGGTCGCGGCTTTGGCATCGAGCGCGGCGCGGAAACCACGCGGCGGTGTTTGCGCGAACGCGCGTTCGGACAGCGCGGAGAGCGGGGTTGCGGCCTTGCGGGCCGCCACCTCGTCGCGCTTTACGCCGAGGATCTTGTCGAGCGTGTTCATGCCGCCGCGATCCAGCAGTCGAGCAGGGCGTTGGCAAGCCCCTTGTCGATCGTCTCGGCGGCCTCCTCCGCGCCCTCACGCAGGTCGATCGCCTCGCCAGCGACGACGAGGGCGGCGGCGGCGTTGAGCAGGACGGCGTCACGATAGGCGCCGCGTTCGCCCATGAGCAGGCGGCGCAGCGCGGCGGCGTTCTCCTGTGCATCGCCGCCGCGAAGCGCGGTGAGCGGGTGGCGTTGCAGCCCCGCGTCGTCCGGCGTGATGCGGGGCGGCAGGCTGACATCGCCGATGCTGACGATGAGGCTGGCCCCCTCGGGCGAGAGTTCGTCGAGTCCCTCTTCGCCCGCGACCACCGCCGCGCCGGTCACGCCAAGCTGCTCCAACGCCTCGGCATAGATGGGGGCGTAGTCGGGCCGGGCGATACCGATCAGCTGGCGGCTGACGCGCGCCGGATTGGCGAGCGGACCCATCAGGTTGAAAATCGTGCGCCGTCCGATGCGTTTGCGGATCGGCGCGATGCGGCCCAGCGCCGGGTGATATTTCGCCGCGAAGAGGAAGGCGATGCCAAGGTCGTCCAGGTGGGCCTCGGCGTTGGCGGTCGCGCGGTCGAGGTCGAGGCCGAGCGCTTCGAGCGTGTCCGCCGCGCCCGATTTGGAAGATGCCGCGCGGTTGCCGTGCTTGGCGACCGGCACGCCACTGGCTGCGACGACGATGGCGACGGCGGTGGAAACGTTGAGCGTGTGGTGGCCGTCACCGCCAGTGCCGCACACGTCGATGGCATTGGCGGGGGCATTTACGGGGATCAGCCGCGCGCGCATCGCTCGTGCCGCTTCGGCGATTTCGATGCTGGTTTCGCCGCGATCGGACAGGGCGATGAGAAATGCCTCGATCTCCGCCTCCGGCGCGGTGCCGTCGAGAATGTCGGCGAACGCCTGTGCCGCGGCTTCGCGGGCGAGCGGCGTGGCGGGGTCGGGCAGGCGGCTGAAGCGGGTCACCGCGCCTCTATTCCGGCGCGGCGGCGGCGAGTCGAGCAAATCCTGCTGTGGTCGCTCCCAAGCAGACCTGTGTTACAAATGACGGTTCCGCATATCCCTGATCCACCCGGCGCTCGCGCGTGGCTGTTCGATGACGACCGGTTTCATGGCCAGGTCCGGCTGACTGGCTGAGGGCAGGATCGTTTTCGAGCGAGCGGCATCTGGGTCGATCGCTTCGACGAAGCGCAGCCCGGCGACGTCATCCTTGACCCACACCACGGTCGCGCCGACCGCCTGGAGCGTGCCGACCGAGACCAGGACGGTCGAGCCGGATTTCAGCATCCCCGCGCGGTCGATGCGTGCGCCGGTCATCGACAAATCCTTGATGCGATGCCTGGTCGGGGTGCCGCCGCCAAATCCGCAAATCTCCGCACCCAGCAACACCTGCTGACGCGGTGTGCGGTGGGGAAGATCGTCGCGGATAACCGATGCGCCCATAAAATCCTCTGTGAAGCCGGCTCGGCAGTATCGACCCTGCATATCGAGGAAAGTGCTAAAGCAGAGGGGTTAATGGCCTCTATCGTCCGTGGTGTCAGGCGAGCGTTTTTGCTCCGATTCCGGCGAGATTCAGGAAGTTCGCCAGCATCGCGTGGCCATGTTCGGTGGCGATGCTTTCGGGATGGAACTGGACGCTATGGATCGGCAGCGTGACGTGGCGGAAGGCCATGACGCTGCCATCGTCGGCAGTGGCGTTGACCACGAGTTCGTCAGGAATGTCGGTGACGATCAGCGAGTGATAGCGGGTGGCGGTGAACGGGCTGGGCAGGTCCGTGAACAGGCCAGTGCCGTCATGGCTGATCGGGCTGGTCTTGCCGTGCATCAGGCCGCCGCGAACGACCTGGCCCCCGAAATGCTGGCCGATCGACTGGTGGCCGAGGCACACGCCGAGCAGCGGCTTGCCGACATCGGCACAGGCAGCGACGAGGTCGAGGCTGATCCCCGCCTCGTTCGGGGTGCACGGGCCGGGCGATAGCAGGAACGCCTGTGCATTGCTTTCGATCGCTTCACGCGCGGTGAGGGCGTCGTTGCGCACGACCTTCACCTCCGCGCCCAGGTCCATCAGATAATGGACGAGGTTCCAGGTGAAGCTGTCGTAATTGTCGATGACGAGGATCATGGATGGGGACTAGCGGCGTCAGTAGCCCGCGTCGAGATCGACGATGTTGGTCATGGGGTTTCCGGCGACGAACGCGCGGGCATTGTCGAGGAACAGGGCGGCGGCGCGCATGAACATCTTCGTCTGTGAACGGCCGGAGAGGTGCATGGTGACGATGCAGTTGGGGGTGGTCCATAACGGATGATCGGCGGGCATCGGTTCGGGGTCGGTGACGTCGAGGAACGCGCCGCCGATGCGTCGTTTGGTCAGCGCTTCCATCAGCGCGGCCTGATCCACCATGTCACCGCGCGCGACGTTGATGAGCCATGCACCGGATTTCATCGCCGCGATTTCGTCCGCGCCGAAAAGGGTGGCGGTTTCGGCGGTGGAGGGGGCGGCGAGGACGATCCAGTTGTAATCGCCGATCCGTGCTCGCCACTCGTCGGGCGTCAGCGTGCCGTCGCGGCCCGATCGGGTGACGCCGGTAACATCGACGCCGAACGCGGCGAGCCGATCGCCGATCATCCGCCCAATGGTGCCATATCCGACGATCAGCGCTCTGGTCTCGAACAGTTCGACCTTGCCCGGCGCGTCGGTCAGCCATTCGCGGCGGTCCTGCGCGCGCACGACCTGGTCGAAGCGCTTGGCGGCGGTCAGCACGCCCATCACCGCATATTCGGCGACGGCGAGCGCGTTGATGCCGACGCCATTGGTCAGGATCGTGCCGCGCTGGCGCAGCAGGCCGGTGTCGAACGCGTCGATCCCGGCATAGATGGTGGAGAGCCATTTGAGGCGCTCGCCCTGCGCGGCGATCTCGCCGGTCCATCCGGGGCGCTGCATATCGACCCAGGCGATGTCGGCATCGGTGATGAGGGCGATGGCCTCCTCACGGCTGGTAAACCAATGAGCCTGAATTTCCGGCGGCAGGCCCGGTTCGATCAGCGGACGGGCGAGGGCGGGGAGGACGGCTTTCATAGCTCGATCCGCCAGTCCCAGCCCAGCGGATCGCCGTCCATCACCTCGACCCCCGCGCCCAGTAATTCGTCGCGGATTGCGTCGGACCGGGCGAAGTCCTTTGCCGCGCGGGCTTCCCTGCGTTCGGTCAGACGGGCTTCGATCTCGGTCTCGGTCACCAGCGCGTCGGCGGGGCGGACGCGCAGGTCGGCGCGGGTGAGGTCGAGTAGGTCGAGCCCGAGAACTTCGCCGAACTGGGCGAGAGCGATCAGTCGTGCTTCCGTGCCGAGTTGCTTGTCTGCGAGCAGTTCCTCAAGCGCCGGCAGTGCCCGGGGCGTGTTGAGATCGTCGGACACGGCGGCGTCGAGGCGTTCGAGATAGTTGCCGGCATCGCCAGCGCCCATACCTTCGGCGTTGCGGAATTTCTCGGCAGCAAGAACGAGGCGGCGCAGGCGGGTGAGCGCGGCCGTGAGGTTTTCTGTGCTGAATTCCAACTCGCTGCGGTAATGCGCGCTGAGGCACATCAGGCGGTAGGCCAGCGGATGCACGCCTTTTGCCACCAGCGCATCGAGCGTGGCGATGCCGCCCTTTGACTTCGACATTTTCCCGCCGCGATCAACGAGAAAGTTGTTGTGCATCCAGAAACGCGCACCGCTGTCGCCACAGCCGCAATGCGCCTGATTCTGTGCGATCTCGTTCACATGGTGGATTTCGCGGTGGTCGATACCGCCGGTATGGATGTCGAACGGCAGGCCGAGCAGTTCCGCGCTCATCACCGAGCATTCCAGGTGCCAGCCGGGTGCGCCGCGACCCCAAGGGGAATCCCATTCCATCTGTCGCGTCTCACCCGCCGGGGTGGTGCGCCAGATCGCGAAATCCTGTGGGTGGCGCTTGCCGTCGACGCTTTCGATCCGGCCTTCGCGCTCGTCGTCCTGACTGCCGGAGAGCTTGCCGTAGTCGGGGACGCTGGTGCTGTCGAAATAGAGGCCGCTGTCGAGCTGGTAGCAATTGGCCTCGGCAAAGCCCTCCGCAAACGCGATCATCTTTGCGACGTAATCGGTGGCGAGCGGCATGTGGTCGGGCGTGCGGATGTTGAGGTCGCGCAGATTGCGGCGGAAGACATCGGCGTAATGACGCGAAATGTCCCACGCGCTCTGCCCGCGCTGCTTCGCCGCCGCCTCCATCTTGTCCTCGCCCGCGTCGGCGTCGGACGTCAGATGGCCGACATCGGTGATGTTGAGAACGTGGGTGAGCTTGTGACCCTTCCAGCGCAGCACGCGGCTCAGCGTGTCGGTAAAGACATAGGCGCGCAGGTTGCCGAGATGCGGGTCGCTATACACGGTCGGGCCGCAGGAATAGACGCGCGCGCCCTTGTCGGGGTCGATCGGCTCGAACGGTTCGAGGCTACGCGTGAGTGAATTGTAAAGGGTAAGGGGTGCGCCGGTCATAAGGGCGCAATAGCGCGGCGGAGGCGGCGGTCAAACCGCCTCCGCGCAAAGCGCTATGCCGCGAGCGGCGCGAAGGGTTGCGGCTTGTGGCTGACGCGGAACAGGCCTGCGCCGAACGTGCCGCCGGTGTTGATTGGCAATGCGGTGGCGCAGAAGGCGCACTCGGCCGTCATCCGTCCGATCATCCAGTGCGATTGGCCGCAGCCGGGGCATACATTCTGCTCGCCGGGGCGAAAGGCCACGCGATAACCGCTGTTGACGGCGGTGAAGGGGGTCTTGTCGTAATACATCGTTTCGTCTCCAGACTTGCTCCTTTCGACGCGCGGAATCGGGTTTTGTTCCGATCGCGTTTCGAGTCTGGGCTGAGCCTGTTGCCGATGTGCAACGGTTTTAGAGAACGAACTACCGACGGATTCGGTCGAGCACGGCATAGGCCATGACCGCCGTGGCGACGGCGGCGTTGAGGCTGTCGGCCTTGCCCAGCATCGGGATTTTCACGCGGACGTCGCACGCTTCGGCATAAGCGGACGGCAGCCCCTGTGCCTCGTTGCCGGTGAGCAGGAATACCGGTGCGGCAAAGTCAGGCGTGCGATAGTCCACGGCGCCTTCCAATGCGAGGCCGACCAACTGGCCGGGACCGGCGCGGAGCCAGTCGTGGAATTCCTCCCATGGCGCGCGGGCGATGGGGATGGTGAACAATGCCCCCATGCTGGCGCGCACAGCCTCGACGCTGAATGGATCGACGCACTGGTCGATCAGGATCAGCCCGCCCGCGCCAACGGCATCTGCGGTGCGCAGGATGGTGCCGAGATTGCCGGGATCGCGCAGCCGCTCCGCGACCAGCCAGATCGGCGCGGTGCTGCGGTCAAGCCGCGCAAGATCGGTCGGAAACTCGCGATAGACGCCGACGACGGCACCGGGATTGTCCTTGCCCGATAGTTTGGAGAGGATGTCGGCATCGGTCGCAATCGCCTCACCCCCCGCTGCCTCGGTCTCGGCGATCAGGGCAGCGGCGAGTTCGTGGGTCTCATGCCCTTTGGCGAAGAACAGATAGTCTGGAAGGATGCCCGTCTCGCGCGCCTCGGTCAGGATGCGCAGACCCTCGGCCAGAAACAGCCCCTCGTCGCGGCGATGCTTCTTGTCGCGGAGCGAGCGGACGCGCTTGACCAGCGGGTTGGAGAAGGCGGTTATTTCGCGGGGCAAGGCATGAGTCCAAGATGTTCGACGAACGGATCGAAGTCGCGGTCGGAATAGAGCAGTGGGATGTTGTCGACGATGCAACGCGTGGCGATCAGCGTGTCGATGGTCTTGCGAATGGTGATGCCGCGACGGCGCAGCGAGCGGAAGTTCTGGGCCGCCTTCAAGGCGACCTGCGATCCACCAATCACCACCGATGGTTGGCGGATCATCAGACGCCGTGCCTTCTCGAACTCCAGATCACTCGTAAAGCCGCGAAGCACCTCCGTCAGGATGAGGTCGCCGACGGCCAGGTCCTTCGTATCCAGCATGCGATCAAGCTGATCGGTATGCGCGGTCACAGACCCGCGAAAATAATCAATCCAGATGCTGGAATCGACAAGGATCATCAGTCGAGACGCATCGTCTCAAGGTCACCTTCCCACGATGTGAGTTTGCCGCGATACTTTCTGATTTCCTGCTGATTGTGAAACCGGATCATCGTGCGGAGCGCTTCCTCTACCGCCTCACGCTTCGTTTTAGCGCCGGAAGCCTCCATGGCCTTGGCCATCAACTCGTCGTCGATTACAATGTTGGTGCGCATGATGTGTATCCTTCTGGCATTTGATACACATAGCGACAAAGGTTGGCAGACTCAATCCTCCCCAAACCGGTCCTCGACCAGTTCGACCAGCGTCAGCACCGCAGCTTCGGCGCCGTCGCCTGCCGCGCTGATCGTGATCGTGTCGCCCATCGCCGCGCCCAGCATCATCAGGCCCATGATCGACGTGCCGGTGACCGAATTACCGTCCTTCTCCACGGTCAGTTCGACCGGCTGAGTCGAGGCGAGGGTGACGAATTTGGCGCTGGCGCGGGCATGCAGGCCGCGGCGGTTGCCGATCAGGACGGTGCGACTGGTACGACTCAAGCGGCGGCCTCCCCCAAAACTTCGGATGCGACGGTGATGTATTTACGGCCCGCCTCGCGCGCAGCGGCGACGGCTTCGGCGACCTTCATCGTCTTGCGTGCGCCGCCCAGCCGGATCAGCATGGGCAGGTTAATGCCCGCAATCACCTCGACCTTGCCCGCGTCCATCAGCGAGATGGCGAGGTTCGAGGGCGTACCGCCGAACAGGTCGGTCAGCACGATCACGCCGCGCCCGGCATCGACTTCGGCGATGGCTGCGGCGATGTCGGCGCGCCGACCCTCCATATCGTCCTCGGGGCCGATCGAGATGGTGGCAATGCGCTCCTGCTTGCCGACCACATGCTCCATCGCGACGACGAACTCTTCCGCGAGCCGCCCGTGCGTCACGAGTACCAGACCGATCATTCCAAAACTTGTCCCATGCGGTTCATCTTGCAGCCGGCGGGCCTTCTAGCGAGTCCTGCGGCGCGGTCTGCAAGTCACGATGCGCCACCGTGGGCGAAAATCCGGCATCGCGCAACCGTGCCGCGACGCGCCCGGCGACATGCACCGACCGGTGTCTCCCCCCGGTACAGCCAAAGGCGATGGTAACATAGGATTTCCCCTCCGCACGGTAACGCGGGATCAGCGTCACGAGCAGCTCCTCGATCCGTCTGACTGCATCGGCATAAGCCGGGTCGCCGGCGACATAATCGGCGACGTCCTTGTCCTTGCCGGTGCCGGGACGCAGCGAATCGACCCAGTGCGGATTGCGCAGGAAACGCATGTCGAACACCAGATCGGCATTGGCGGGCAGGCCGCGCGCAAAGCCGAACGACATCACCGACAGGGTGGGTTCACCAAGGCCCGGACCGGAAAACGTCGCGCGAATTTTCTGCGCCAGCTCGTTGCCGGACAGGTTCGTGGTGTCGATCAGCCGGTTGGCCCAGCGGCGTAGCGGTTCGAGCAGCTCACGTTCGCGCGCGATGCCGTCGCCGGCCGGACGATCCTGCGCCAGCGGGTGGCGACGGCGCGTCTCGCTGTAGCGGCGTTCGAGTTCGGCACCGGCGCAATCGAGGTATAGCGTGCCGAGATCGTAACCGCGGTCGTCGCGCAGTTTCTTGATGCGGCGCACGATGCTGTCGGCGTCGAAGGCGCGGGTGCGCGTGCCGATGCCGATCGCCAGCGGGCGGTCGTCGCCGTCACCCTCGGGCGGGTCGGTGTCGAGCAGGCGGTTGAGCAACAGGAGCGGCAGGTTGTCTACCACCTCCCACCCCAGATCCTCCAGCGTGCGTAACACGGTGGACTTGCCCGCGCCGGACATGCCGGTGACGAGCAGGATTTGTTTGGCCCTCTTGCTCACGCTGTAGGCCCGTTGAAGTGCCGCAGCGCGAGTTCGACCTTGATCGGGGCCGAGGGTTCGAGCGCGGCGAGCGCGACTTCGGGGATATCGACGCCCGCGATGCGGCGTTTGCGCGGCCCCTCGGGCATGCGCGGCGGGGTTTCGAGGATGGTGACGAACAACGCGATCGGCGCGCGCGGCTCGTGCGGCATGTCGATCAGGCCGATGCCGCGCACCTCGATCTTGCCCGCGATATTCATCGGCGGCGTGCCGTGAAGGACGCCGTTCGAGCGTGTGCAGATGGTGTAGTCGTCGGACACCAGCACCGCGCCGCGATCGATCAGCCGCAGCGCCAGATCGGACTTGCCCTCGCCCGATCGCCCCTCGATCAACACGGCGCGACCGTCGATCGCAACGCAGGATGCATGCAGGGTTTCGGAGGAAATTTCAGCCAACGCGATACTCCGGCTTAGCTTGGCTGAACCAGCGGAAGGTGGACCACGAAGCGCGCGCCGCGCATCCGGTCTTCCCGCGATTCGACGCCGATCATGCCCTGATGGCCTTCGACGATGGTGCGCGCGATGGCAAGCCCCAGCCCCGAATGCCGTCCGAACGCTTCGCCCTCCGGTCGCACCGAATGGAAGCGGCGGAACACCGCTTCGCGCGCTTCTTCCGGCACGCCCGGCCCTTCATCCTCGACACGGATTTCGATCATCTCGTCATCGGTAGTGAGCGCGAGGGTGACGAGGCCATCGTCGGGGGAAAAGGAGATGGCGTTTTCGATTAGATTCTCGAACACGCGCTCCAGCCGGGCACCTTCGCCCATCACGCGCGGGATCGCGCCGTTCGGGCGGTCGAAGCGCAAACGGACGCCACGTTCCACGCCGCGTTCGATGCGTTGCCCGATCAACCCGTCGAGCATCGCCGCCAGATCGACGGGGTCGAAATGCGCGCGGCTGAGCTGCGCGTCGAGGCGCGACGCCTCCGAAATATCGCTGATAAGCCGGTCGAGCCGGTGGACATCGTCGCGCACGATGGCGAGCAGGCGCTCCTGCAATTCGGGATCGCGCACGCTGGTCAGGCTCTCGACCGCGGAACGCAGCGAGGCAAGCGGGTTTTTGAGTTCATGCGTCAGGTCGGCCGCAAACGCCTCAGTCGCGTCGATGCGCGCGCGCAGCGCGAGGCTCATGTCGGACAGCGATCGCGCAAGCAGCCCGATCTCGTCGCGCCGTTCCGGCAGGCGCGGCACGACGACTTCGCGCGCACGCCCCAGCCGCACGCGGACGGCGGCGCGGGCGAGGCGGCGCAGCGGGCGGACGATGGTGCGGGCAAGGAATAGCGAAAGGAAGATCGACAGGCCCATCACCACCGCCAGCACGACGCTCAGGCGAAAGCGTTCGATCCGCACGGTTTGCGTGATGTCGCGGGCATTGTCGGTGGTGAACACCGCGCCTTCCGGGCCATAGGGCGCAGCAGCGGTGATGACCGGGGTGCGATCCGGCGCGCGCCACACGCTGGCGCTCGCTTCGCCGGTGCGCAGCGTCGTCGCCAGATCGGGCCAGTCGCGGCCCTTGTCCGCCGCACGCTCGCGGAATTGCGGTGCGCGATCGGCACCCGCCACGGTATCGATGATGGCGTCCAGAAAGCGCGCGGCGCTCTGGTTCCACGGATCCTTGTCCGGATCGCGCAACACGACATTGTTGAGCCCCAATGCGCGGGTGTCGAGTGTCAGGCGGCCGTTGCGGTCATACAGCCGTATCCGCACGCCTGCTTCACTGGCGATGCGCAAGACCATGGCGTTGCGGTCGGCGGGCGGCGTGATTGCCACCGCCTGCGCGATCAGCCGCGCCTCGCGTGCCGCCTGTTCGACCTTGTCATCGACGATCCGCGCGCGAAAACTGTCGAGATAGAAGAACCCCCCCGCCAGCATCGCCAGCGCGAAGATGTTGACCGCCAGGATACGCGGCGTGAGGCTGAGCCGTGCGGACCAGCGGAGCGCGAGTTCGCGCTCACTCTTCGGAGAATCGGTATCCGGCGCCATAAAGTGTCTCGATGGCGTCGAACACGGGATCGACCTGCCGGAATTTGCGGCGCACGCGTTTGATATGGCTGTCGATGGTGCGGTCATCGACGTAAATGTCGTCCTGATACGCCGCATCCATCAACTGGTTGCGCGTCTTGACGATGCCGGGGCGCTGGGCGAGCGTTTCGAGGATCATGAACTCGGTGACGGTCAGCGTCACATTGTCGCCTTTCCATGTCACCTTGTGCCGCGCCGGGTCCATCGTCAGCGCACCACGTTCGAGTATAGGCTGCGGCTCCTCACCCGATTCTTCGCCAACGGGCACGGCCAGCGCTTCAGTCCGGCGCAGGATCGCGCGGATGCGCGCGATCAGCAGCCGCTGGCTGAACGGCTTGGCGATATAATCGTCCGCGCCCATCGCCAGACCCAGCGCCTCGTCCAGCTCGTCGTCCTTGCTGGTCAGGAAGATCACCGGGATCGCGCTTTTCTCACGCAACCGGCGGAGCAGTTCCAGCCCGTCCATCTTCGGCATCTTGATGTCGAGCACGGCGAGGTCGGGGGCATTGTCAAGCAACGCCTTCAGCGCGGCCTCGCCATCCGAATAGACACGGGTGACGAAGCCCTCCGCCTGCAACGCGATCGACACTGAGGTCAGGATGTTGCGGTCGTCATCGACCAGCGCAATCGTTGCGGTCATGGGCCGGGACTAGCCGAATGCGCGACAAGGCTCAACCATGCGGCTGACCGTTGCGAATCGGCCAAGGATGCACCCGTCAAATTCATCGCGCGATCAATACTTGCCCCAGAGCGTGACACGTCAACGTTGTCTATGGAATTGAATCGGTTAGCGCGGTTTGTGACACCGGTTACTGCCATTGACCCCTCATTTCACGGGTGCCTATGCGAGACTCATGAGATGAGATTGCTATGTCACAAACCTTTTTTGGAAGTGTGGCAGGTGGGGAGATGGAAATGACTGACCGCACGCCGACGATCGGCCTCGACGCGCTGCGCGTGTCCAACGACACCGCCGTTCACTGGAACCTGTTGCCCGCGCAACTGGTCGAGCTTGCGCTGAAGCGCGGGGAGGGACGGCTGGCCAAGGACGGTCCGTTGGTCGTCGAAACCGGCAAGCACACCGGGCGCAGCGCAAAGGACAAGTTCATCGTCCGCGATGCCGAAACCGAGAACAGCGTATGGTGGGGCGATACCAATCGCGGCATGACACCCGATCATTTCGCCGCGCTGAAGGCCGATTTCATCGCGCATCTGGGGACGAAGGACACGCTGTTCGTGCAGGATCTGTACGGCGGGTCGCAGCCCGAGCACCGCGTCAATGTGCGCGTTGTCACCGAATTCGCGTGGCACAGCCAGTTCATTCGCACCTTGCTCGTCCGCCCGGAGGAGAGCGAACTGGCCGGATTCGAGCACCAATATACCATCATCGACCTGCCCAGCTTCCGCGCCGATCCAGCGAAACACGGCTGCCGCAGCGAGACGGTGATCGCGGTCAATTTCACCGAGAAGCTGATCCTGATCGGCGGCACCGCCTATGCCGGCGAGATGAAGAAGAGTGTGTTCGGCCTGCTCAACTACCTGTTGCCGGTCGACGGCATAATGCCGATGCACTGTTCGGCCAATATCGGTCCGAACGGCGACACGGCGGTGTTCTTCGGCCTGTCCGGCACCGGCAAGACCACGCTGTCGGCCGATGCCAGCCGCACGCTGATCGGCGATGACGAACATGGCTGGTCGGACACCGCGGTCTTCAATTTCGAGGGCGGCTGCTATGCCAAGATGATCAACCTGTCGGCGGAGGCCGAGCCGGAGATTTTCGCCACCACTAAGCGGTTCGGCACGGTGCTGGAAAATGTCGTGATGGACGAGATTACGCGGGAGCTGGATTTCGACGACAATACGCTCGCCGAGAACAGCCGCGGTTCCTACCCGCTGGAATTCATCCCGAACACGTCGGAAAAGAATCTTGGCCCGGTACCGCACAACATCATCTTTCTGACCGCCGACGCCTATGGCGTGCTCCCGCCGATCGCCAAGCTGACGCCGGAACAGGCGATGTATCACTTCCTGTCGGGCTACACCGCGCGCGTCGCCGGGACCGAGATTGGCGTGACCGAACCGTCGGCGACTTTCTCGACCTGTTTCGGCGCACCGTTCATGCCGCGCCACCCGTCGGTCTATGGCAATTTGCTCAAGTCGCGCATCGCCAAGGGTGGGGTGGATTGCTGGCTGGTCAACACCGGTTGGAGCGGGGGCAAGGCGACGATGCCGGGGATCAGGCGCATGCCGATCCGCGTGACCCGTGCGCTGCTCAACGCCGCGCTGGACGGCAGCCTGAACAATGCCGAATTCCGCCGCGATCCCAATTTCGGGTTCATGGTGCCGGTCGAAGTGGCGGGCGTCGATCCCGACATGCTCGATCCACGCGCGGCCTGGGCGAACAAGGCCGAATATGATGTGACCGCCGCGAAACTGGTCGACGAATTCGTCGCCAATTTCGCGCAATTCGCCGAGCATGTCGACGAAGGTGTGCGGCAAGCGGCACCGAGAAACAGGATAGCCGCCTGAATTGCCCGGTCATCGATCGGGTCTCCCATGAGAAAGCCCGATCGATGACCGACCATTCTATCCGCCTCTTCCCCGACGACCACGCCGTCGCCCATGTCGGCGAGGGGTTGCTCGCGCGCACCCTACCGCGCGTCGAATGGACGCATGAGGCGCATCTGGCGTCGTGCCTGTGGCTGCTGAGCGAGCGGCCCGATATCGATGTGGATGCGCAGATCGGCGGGATCATCTCGGCCTATAATGCGAGTGTCGGCGGGGTGAATGACGACAATCAGGGCTATCACGATACGATCACGCATGCCTATGTCGCCGGCGTGCGCTGGTTTTTACGGCAAACGCTGGAGCCCGGGCTGGTGGCGCGGGTCAATGCGTTGCTGGCGGGTGAGGTCGGGCGGCGGGACTGGCCGTTGCGCTTTTACAGCCGTGAGTTGCTGTTCTCGGTCGCCGCGCGACGTGCATTCGTTGCGCCCGATCTTGCGCCATTGCCGTGACGCGGCTGGCAATTTCGGCGCGATCCCCTATATGCCAGTCACCGACCGGCAATCCATTCCGTAGGCGCCGGTGGCTGAGAGATTCGACATGCTCCCGCTTACGATACGGGAAGATTGTCGATGGACATCAACTATTTGCTATACCGCCATCAGGTTTCGCTGATGCGTTATGATGCGGCCGCCTGTGTCTCGTCGCGCCGCGCGCACCGCGATCTGGCGCATGGCTATGCCAGCCGGATCCGCGATCTTCAGGTGACGCTCGGTTCGGCCGGCACGCCGATGGTGGCAGCGGCTTGAGCGACGAGCCCGACAGCGCAGTACCGGGTACCTCCGAGCCCATCGGGGCCGAGGTTTCGGAGACCGAAAAGCCACGCACGCGGCAGTTCCGTCGCAAGTTCGACACGCCCCGGCTGTCGCCCGACGCCGTTGCGCGACAGGGACGCATCGCCACGATCGCGTGGGAGCGGCTGCGCGACAGTGCGGCGGTGGCAGCGTTCCTCAACACGCATGACGACACGCTCGACGCGCGCCCGATCGATGCGGCGATCCGCGACGATGCCGGGCTGGCGCAAGTGATCGCGCGTCTCGACGTACAGCATCCCATCGGATAGCCTGATCGCCGAACTTTCCAGCGAAGGAACGGCGATATGAGCATACTCGACAGCATTCTCGGTCAAGTGTCTGGAAACGCGACCGTCACCAACTTGGCGGCGAAGGTCGGCCTGTCGCCCGAGCATGTCGAATCGGCGATCCAGTCGCTGGCGCAGCAGCATCAGATGCAAGGCGACACCGCCGAAGGGACCGCAGCGGCCACCGGCCTGCCGATCGACAAGGTGCAAGAACTGATCGCGCAGATCGGCGGCGAAGGCTCGCTCGGCAAATTTGCGGGCATGATCCAGCAGGACGGCGCGGGCGGCATCATGGGCATGCTCGACCGCGACGGTGACGGCAATCCGCTCAACGACCTCACCGGGCTGGCGTCCGGCTTCTTCGGCAAGAAGTAAGGCTTTTAGTGCCGCCCGCTTGACAGCAAGCGGGCGGCGCGGCCATTCACGGCCGATGGGGACCAGCGATCTCCCCATGAGGCGTCAGCCAAAGTGTCGCGTCCGAACGATCTTCAAGGACGCACCATGCCTGCACCAGACACCATATCCCCAACTACGCTTGCCCGCCTGATTGGCACGCCCGCCGCGCCGTCGCTGATCGACGTGCGCGCGCCCGGTGCCGACGCGCGCATCCCCGGTGCGACGCGCCGTTTGCCCGGCGAAGGGCGCGCGGTGGTGATCGACGAGACTGGCGGCGCGGCGGCGCACGCCGCTGCCGCGCGGTTGCGGTACGATGGCATCGCTGCCGAGGCACTGGAGGGGGGACATGCCGGATGGGCGGCGGCGGGACTGCCGCTGGTGCCGGAGGCGGCGCTGGTGCGCGACGGCGCGGACCGGACCCTGTGGGTCACGCGCAGCCGTCCGAAGGTCGATCGTATCGCCTGTCCGTGGCTGATCCGCCGCTTCGTCGATCCCCATGCCGTGATCCTGTTCGTCGCGCCCGGCGAAGTCGCGGCGGTGGCGGCCGAGACGGGCGCGGCGGCGTTCGACGTGGTGGGAGAAGGCGTGCGCTGGACGCATGAAGGCGATCTCTGCACCTTCGATGCGATGATCGACGGGTTGGGCCTGTCCGCGATCGCGGCGCTGGAGGCACTCGCGCCGATCGTGCGGGGTGCTGACACCGCACGGCCCGATATCGCACCGGAAGCGGCGGGGTTGCTCGCCATATCGCTCGGCCTGTCGCGGCTGCATGCCGACGATCATGTGCAGCTGGAGGCGGGGATGGCGATGTATGACGCGCTGTTCCGCTGGGCGCGCGATGCGCGCGACGAGAAGCATGACTGGACCTCGCACCAGCCGCGCGGAGCCAAGGCGTGAGCGCGGTGGCACCGGTCTCGCTGGGCGAGGCGACGCGGGTGTGGCTGCGGATCGCGGCGCTGTCGTTCGGCGGCCCGGCCGGACAGATCGCGGTGATGCATCGCATCCTGGTCGACGAGAAGCGCTGGATCGGGGAGCAGCGCTTCCTCCACGCGCTCAATTTCTGCATGCTGTTGCCGGGGCCGGAGGCGCAGCAGCTGGCGACCTATATCGGCTGGCTGCTGCACAAGCGCGTCGGCGGGCTGATCGCGGGCGGCCTTTTCATCCTGCCCGGTGCGGTGGCGATCATGGCGCTGAGCTGGATCTATGTTCTGTACGGCACCAGCGGCGTGGTCGCGGGCCTGTTCCTGGGGCTGAAGGCGGCGGTGCTGGCGATCGTGTTGCAAGCGGTGATCCGCATCGGCGGGCGCGCGCTGAAGTCCAACGCGGCGAAGTTGCTCGCGGCGGCGGCGTTCCTGCTGATCTTTTTTCTGGACGTACCGTTCCCGGTGATCGTGCTGGGCGCGGCGGTGATCGGGTGGCTGGCGGGGCGTCGCGGAAGCCATGCCTTTGCTGGCGGCGGGCATGGTGGCGGCGGGGCGGGCGTCGCCGATGCCGATACGCTGCTGGGCGCGGACCTGCCCGATCATGCGCGGCCGCGCTGGCGGGGCGTGTTGTTCGACGTCAGTTTGTGGCTGGCGTTGTGGCTGTTGCCGATCGCCGCATTGCTGATCGCGTTCGGCCCCGATCATGTCTTCAGCCAGATCGCGATCTTCTTTGCCAAGATGGCGATGGTGACGTTCGGCGGGGCCTATGCCGTGCTCGCCTATGTCGCGCAGCAGGCGGTGGAAAATTATGGCTGGCTGAAACCGGGCGAGATGCTCGACGGGCTGGGCATGGCGGAAACAACGCCGGGGCCGCTCATCATGGTGCTGCAATTCGTCGGCTTTCTCGGCGCGTATCGCGATCCGGGGATACTGTCGCCGCTGATGGCGGGGACGCTGGGCGGGCTGCTGGCGACCTGGGTGACGTTCGCGCCATGCTTCCTGTGGATATTTCTGGGCGCGCCGTTCATCGAGCGGATGCGCGGGAATGCAGCGCTGGCGGGCGCGCTGTCGGCGATCACGGCGGCGGTGGTGGGGGTGATCCTGAACCTTGCCTTGTGGTTCGCGATTCACGCCGTGTTCCGGCAAGTCGTGCCGGTGGTGGCGGGGCCGGTGCGGTTCGACCTGCCGGTGCTGACGAGCATCGATCCGTGGACGGCGGTGCTGACGCTGGCGGCGATCGTCGCGGTGTTTCGGTTGAAGCTTGGGGTGTTCACGGTGCTGGCGCTGGCGGCGGGTGCGGGGGTGGCACTGCGGCTGGCGGGGCTGGCGTAGCCGAACCCTACCCCGTCACCCCCGCGAAGGCGGGGGTGACGGTGGTGTATTACGCCTTCCGCGCCGCGATATGGCGGTCGATGACATGCTCCAGCACGGTCAGCGGGACGCTGCCGCCCAGTACCACGGCGTCGTTGAACGCCCTGAAATCGTAACGGCTGCCCAGCGCCTTTTGCGTCTTGGTGCGCAGCGTGTTGATCTGGGTGTGGCCCAGCTTGTAGCCGCACGCCTGACCCGGCCATGAGCAGTAACGATCGACCTCGCCGCTGACTTCCTCGACCGACGATCCGTTGGACGTGGCGAACCAGTCGATCGCCTGCGCGCGGGTCCATTTCTTGGAATGCAGCCCGGTGTCCACTACCAGTCGGCACGCGCGGAAGGCGAGGGACTGGAGATAGCCCAGCCGCCCGACCGGGCTTTCGGCATAGGCACCCAGCTCCGCGCCAAGCTGTTCGGCATAGAGCGCCCAGCCCTCGGTATAGGCGTTGAACGAGAGCAGCGAGCGGACCAGCGGGAGCTTGAACGTATATTCGCCCTGCCACGCATGGCCGGGGATGCCTTCGTGATAGGCGAGGGTGGCGAGGCCGAACTTGCTGTGCAGATGCGTGGTGCGCAGGTTCAGCCACACCCGGCCCGGCGTCGATCCGTCGATCGCCCCCGCGCCGCCATAGGCACCCGGTGCCCCCGGCTCCTCGGCCAGTGGCAGGCGTTTCACCTCGACATTGCCCTTCACCAGCGTGTGAAACGCCTGTGGCATCTTCGCGCGCATGTCCTGAATCGTCTTGGTCATATAGGCGAGGATTTCGGCGCGGCCCGCATCATTGTCCGGATAGAGGTAGCGCTCGTCCTTGCCCAACGCAGTCATGCGCTCGCCGACGGTGCCCTTGCTGAACCCTTCCTTCTTTAGGATGACGTCCATCTCCGACTGGAGCATTTTCAGCTCCTCCAGACCCGTCTTGTGGACCTGATCCGGCGTCAGCGTCGTGGTGGTCGCTGCGTGCAAGGCCCAGGCGTAATAGGCCTCGCCATCCGGGAATTTCCACACGCCCGCGTCGCTGGTCGCCTTGGCGCGATGGCGCTTCAACTCCTCGATCTGGCGTTCCAGCGCGGGGGCGATCTTGCCCGCCGCGATCTTCGCCGCCTCCGCCGCTTCGGTCCCGCTGACGACATATTGGTTGGTGAAGTTGCTGACGATCTCCCACTTGCCGGCATCGCTGCCGCGGGTCAGCGCGATTTGCTTCAGGCATTTGTCGAGCAGGAAATCGGGGGCGATGACGCCCTTGTCATGAGCGATCTTTAACCGCTCGGTCTCGCCATCCAGCTGTCCGGCATAGGCGTCGAAGCGCGTGAGCCAGCTGGCGGCGTCGGCGGTTTTCTCGACCTTATGCTCGTTATCTAGGAAGCGCGGCGTGTCGAGATAGCCGCCGACATTCTGCACGACGACATAAGGTGCGTTGCGCCACCCGCCGACCGCGACATCGCCATAACCGAAAGCAAAGCCGTCGATCGCGTTCTCGAACGCGGTGCGCACGGCATCGACATTGGTTTGCATCACCGGGCTGAGCGATTTCGGGTCAAGTGCCTTGAGTTCGGCGACGCGCGCGCGCAGGCCGGCGGCGACCTTTTCCTTGCCCGCGATGCTGCGATTTTCCAGCGCCGAGCGTAGATGTGCGCGCTCGCCCTTGTCGATCCCCAGCTGCGTTGCGCTTTCGGGCACATCGATCAGCAATTGTTCGGCCGACGCGGCGAGCAGCTTTTCCGCCGCTGCATCGCCGGGCGACGCGGTCTGGCCAAAGGCACAGCCGGGAAGGAGCGGCAGCGTCGCCAGCGTGGTGGTGGAGGCGAGAAACTGGCGGCGGGTGGGATGCATGGGAACTCCGAACAACAGGGAGGTGATGACAATCCGTCTCTACGAGAGGGCGTTCAACTCGGCAAATCCGCGCTGACGAGCCGGATCAATAAACGGCGCCGACATCCCATCCGGTCAGCGTGAGAAGGGCCAGCCCGACCTCCCGCACCGGACCCGCATCGGGGCTCTGCCTGTCAATAAAGCGATATCCGTTGGCACCGCCGGTCTCGATGATCCATTGCGCTCCATCCATTTGGGAGATGCAGGGAGGTGACGCGTGTGTGAAAGGATCCGCACGCGACCAGAGTTGGCTCAACGCGGCGACCTCTGCCCGGGTTAGCTTACGTTCGATCCGCCGGCTGAGCGGCCCCGGTGAATAGCCTCCCCGTCCGGCCAATTCAGTCGCCACAAGACGCTGCTTCGACGAACCCCAGCCTTCGACGCGGACGAACACCGGCGCATGAAATGAACGCAGCCAAGTGAAGCGGAGTGTCACGGCACCCGATTTCGAGGGCGTCAAAAGCGAGGGTTCATTCGCTGCCTTCAACTGCTGCGAATACCATGACTTGCTGAAATCACTGACGGGCTTTGCCTTGCCCCGCGCGCATGCCGGGCTGACAAGATCAGGCGGGAAATAGCCGCTATCGGGACTAGCAGCGGGAGATGTCGGCGGCTGCTGCCCAAGCGCGAGCAGCGCAAGCATCGGCAACAGCCCCCACAAGGTCATTCTGTTATCGCCTTCACCACCTCGACGACCACCACCCCCCCGCGCACTTCGACGATGCGCGCCTTCTCACCGGCGGCTACGTCCGGTCCCTGCGCTGGCCATTCGCCATCGCCCACGCGCACCCGGCCAGTGCCGTCGGCAATCGCATCGACCACCGTCACAGACTGCCCGATCATGCGGGCGGCGCGATTGTTGAGGTCGGGGTCGCTGCTCGGCACGGGGTTGGCACCATACCAGCGTTTTCCGACCGCGACCGCCACCGTGGACCAGGCGGCGAAGCTGATGAACTGGCCGATCGAGCCGAGTTCGGGAAAGAAGATCGCCAGCACGCCGGTCGCCGCCGCACCCAGCGCGAGGAAGGTGAGATAGACGCCGGGCAGCAGCAGTTCGCAAATCGCGAACAGCGCCGCGACGATCAGCCAGATGAAACCGGCCTGTTCGCTCCAGTTCATTCGCCCTCCTGCGTCTGCTTGAAGGGTGATTGCACGCGGGCAGGCTTGGTTGGGGCGGGGGGATCGGTGCGGTTGTTGCCCAGCGCCTCCCGCGCCAGCTCGCCGATGCCGCCCAGCGTGCCGATCAGCTGCGTCGCCTCGACCGGGAACAGGATCGTCTTGGCATTGGGCGACGTTGCGAATTTGCCGACCGCTTCGACATATTTCTGTGCGATGAAGTAATTGAGTGCCTGGCCCGATCCGGCCTCGACCGCGTTGCTGACCAGTTCGGTCGCCTTGGCTTCGGCCTCGGCGGCGCGTTCGCGCGCTTCGGAGTCGCGGAAGGCAGATTCCTTGCGACCCTCGGCCTCCAGGATGCGGGCCTGTTTCTGGCCCTCGGCGCGCAGGATTTCGGATGCGCGCGAACCCTCGGCTTCGAGGATGTTGGCGCGCTTTTCACGCTCGGCCTTCATTTGGCGACCCATCGCGTTGACGATGTCGGCGGGCGGGCGGATGTCCTTGATCTCGACGCGGGTGATCTTCACGCCCCACGGTGTCGTCGCGTGATCTACCACATTGAGCAGGCGGGCGTTGATCTCATCACGCTTCGACAGCGTTTCGTCGAGGTCCATGCTGCCCATCACCGTGCGCAAATTCGTCGTCGTCAGCTGAAGCAGCGCCACATAGAGGTCGCTGACCTCGTAAGCGGCCTTGGCGGCATCCAGCACCTGGAAGAACACCACCCCGTCGGTGGAGATCATCGCATTGTCCTTGGTGATGATTTCCTGACCCGGAATGTCGATCACCTGCTCCATCATGTTCACCTTGCGGCCGACGCGATAGAAGAATGCGGGGTAGAGGTTGAACCCCGGCTGCGCGACGGTGGTGAAGCGGCCGAAATGCTCGATCGTGTAGTGATAGCCCTGCCGCACGATCTTGATGCTGGCGAACAGGTACATCAGCACGAGCAGCATCCCGATGAAGAATGCGCCGATCGTGAGTTCCATGCCATATCCCCTCGAATTATCCGCCCGATCCTAGCATAGAGCGGGAATGAGCAAAGTCATTTACGCCGCCCCGCGCACCGCGTTGTTCCTGCCCGCATCCAACCCGCGCGCGATCGAAAAGGCGCGCGGGCTGGCGGCGGACATGATTATCCTCGATCTGGAGGATGCGGTGAAGGCCGAGGACAAGGAGGCCGCGCGGGAGGCGGCAAAGGCGGCGGCGGGGATGTTCGGCGACCGCCCCGTCGGCATCCGCGTGAACGCCGAGGACAGCGATCACCATAAAGCGGATCTGAAGGCGGTAAAGCGATCCGCCGCGACCCATGTCATCGTCCCAAAGGTCGAAAAGGCCGATACGGTGATCAAGGCCGGCTATCGCTCGGGAAAGCCGGTTCTGGCGATGATCGAAACCGCTGCGGGGGTGATGAATGTCGGCACGATCGCCAGCGTGGAATCAAGCGGTTGGGGCACGCAGATGGCGGGACTGATCGTGGGGACCAACGACCTTGCCGCATCGCTGAAGCTGCCGCCCGCTGCTGGCCGCGCGCAAATGGCGCTGGCGCTGCAGCTGGTCGTGCTGGCGGCGCGCGGGCGGGAGATCTGGGCGCTGGACGGGGTGTTCAATCGGCTGGACGATGCCGAGGGACTCGCGGCGGAATGCGCCGAGGGGCGCTTGCTGGGCTTCGACGGCAAATCGCTGATCCACCCGAACCAGATCGACATCGCCCGCGCGGCGTTCGATCCGACCGAGGCGGAACTGGAGGAGGCGCGCGCGCTGATCGCGGCGGCGAGCGGCGGGGCTGAGCGATATAAGGACGCAATGATCGAGGAGATGCACGTCGATCAGGCGAAAGCGTTGCTGGCGCGGGCAGGGACTGGGGCTTGAAGCGCTATCTCTTCGTCTGCAGCCAGAACCGGCTGCGAAGTCCGACTGCCGAGCAGATATTTTCAAGCCGCGACGGGATTGAGGTAAGCTCGGCAGGGATGAACCATGACGCCGAAAATCCGATCACGCCCGAACTGATCGAGTGGGCGGACACCATCTTTGTGATGGAGCGTCAGCATCGCAACAAGCTGCAGAAACGGTTTCGGCCATCGCTGAAGGACAAGCGTATCGTCTGCCTCGATATCCCGGACGATTACGAGTTCATGGACCCGGATTTGATCAGATTGCTGGAGGCGCGCCTTGCCCGCCATATGCCGGCAACTTCTCCCGCCCCCTAGCGCATTCCACCCCTCGCGGTTACATGGCACGCCAACCTCCGACTCAGGACAGTGGCGCACCTATGGATATCCCCCTCGGCCTAACCTTCGATGACGTCCTGCTTTATCCGGGGGAGTCCGAGGTGCTACCGAGCATGGCGGATACCAGCACCTATGTGACCAAGTCACTGGCGCTCAGCATCCCGATCCTGTCGTCGGCGATGGACACGGTGACCGAGGCGGACATGGCGATCGTCATGGCGCAGCTGGGCGGGATGGGCGTGCTCCACCGCAACATGGAGGTGCATGAGCAGGTCGAAGCGGTGCGGCTGGTCAAGCGCTTCGAGAGTGGAATGGTGGTCAATCCGATCACGATCCGCGCCACCGGCACGCTGGCCGAGGCACAGGCGTTGATGACCCGCCACAAGATCAGCGGCATTCCGGTGACCGAGGATGGCGGCAAGCTGGTCGGCATCCTCACCAACCGCGACGTCCGCTTCGCCGAGAACCCGCGCCAGCCGGTCAGCGAGCTGATGACGCACGAGAACCTCGCGACCGTCTCGGTCGGGGTGGGGCAGGAGGAGGCTCGGCGCCTGCTCCATGCACGGCGGATCGAGAAGCTGCTGGTTGTGGATGAGGCCTATCGCTGCGTCGGCCTGATCACGGTCAAGGATATCGAGAAGGCGGTCAATTATCCCAACGCGACCAAGGACGGCACCGGCCGCCTGTGCGTCGCGGCGGCGACGACCGTCGGTGACAAGGGGTTCGAGCGGACCGAGGCGTTGGTCGATGCCGAGGTCGACCTGATCGTGATCGACACCGCGCATGGCCATAACAAGGATGTCGCGCGCGCGGTGGAGCGGGTGAAGAAGCTGTCCAACCGTGTCCAGGTCATCGCGGGCAATGTGGCGACCGGAGAGGCGACCAAGTCGTTGATCGGCGCGGGTGCGGACGGGGTGAAGGTCGGCATCGGTCCGGGATCGATCTGCACGACGCGCGTCGTCGCCGGTGTCGGCGTGCCGCAGCTCACCGCCGTGATGGATGCGGCGAACGAAGCCGCCAAGTCGGGCGTGCCGGTGATCGCCGATGGGGGCCTGCGCACCTCGGGCGATCTGGCCAAGGCGCTGGCGGCGGGGGCATCGACCTGCATGGTCGGATCGCTGCTGGCCGGGACCGAGGAAGCGCCGGGCGAGACGTTCCTGTATCAGGGGCGGGCGTACAAGTCGTATCGCGGCATGGGTTCGGTCGGCGCGATGGGCCGCGGCTCCGCCGACCGTTATTTCCAGGGCGATATCAAGGATCAGCTGAAACTGGTGCCCGAGGGGATCGAAGGGCAGGTCGCATTCAAGGGACCGGCGCGCGACGTGATCCACCAGCTGGTCGGCGGGATCAAGGCGGCGATGGGCTATACCGGATCGGCGACGATCCCCGACTTGCAAAAGAAGGGACGCTTCGTGCGGATCACGGGGGCCGGACTGCGTGAGAGCCATGTGCATGACGTCACGATCACGCGGGAAGCACCGAATTACCCGACGCGGTAGGGTGAGGGCGGCGCTTTATGGCGCGATAACATTACACCGATTTCCCCGTCACCCCGGGCTTGACCCGGGGTCCCGCTAATGACCACCGGTCGAAGAAGCGGGACCCCGGGTCAAGCCCGGGGTGACGAAGTTTGTTCAAGCTGAAGTCATCATAGTCTTAACCGACGCAGCGGCCTGACGATTACTTCTTCCGATTCTTCCGCGCAGCGTAACGCGCGTCGCGTGCAGCCTTGCGCGCGGATTCCAGCGCAGCGGCGTCGATGACCGGCATCGACGATGCAGCGCGTTCGGCCGCAGCCTTGGCTTCGGCGGCTTCCTCTGCGGCGATGCGCTTGGCTTCGGCGGCTTCTTCGCGCGCACGCTTGACGGCTTCGCGCTTTTCGGCGGCGGCGGCTTCGCGTTCGGCGGCCCGGGCGGCGCGTGCGGCCACTTCAGCGGGGTCGATCGGCGGTTTCGCCTTTAGTTTGGCAAGGGCCTTTTCCCGAGCTTTTGCGGCGAGTGCCGTACGTTCGTTGAAACTCGGTTCTTTATACGCTGCCATATGTTCGTTCTCCTGCCGCTTACGGCTGACCCAAACGGGTCCGTGCGCGGGTTACTGTACCGGTGATGACCTTCGACCCATAGGCCTTGGTGATGATCGCCGTATCATCCATGTTGTTCATGACAACACGCGTTCCGCCTGAAGACAGGCTCTCGATCGCGCTGATCGGCACGTTGCGCTTGGCGCAGGTGGCGGTCACATGTTCTGGTGTTGCGTTGATATTGATCGCTCTGGACATGGAAATCTCCGGTCGCAAGAGGGGGGCAAGAAAAGGGGGCGCCCTTTCGGACACCCCCCAATCTGTTTTAGCGCTTATGCGCTCTGAAGGTTGACAGCCGAGGTCTTGCCACGACGATCGGTTTCCAGCTCGTACGAAACGCGCTGGTCCTTATCGAGGGTGTTCATGCCCGCACGCTCGACAGCCGAGATGTGCACGAACGCGTCGCCGCTGCCGTCTTCCGGTGCGATGAAGCCATAGCCCTTGTCAGGATTGAAGAATTTTACGGTTCCGGTGATCATGATGGGTATCCTTTGTCCCATGTATGACGGGCATGCGCCAACAGCGGCGCATCCCGGCTTCGGTGAGGCAAGAAAGGGACAAAGAGGAGCCCGGAGGCCCAAATATCCGTCGCAGGCGACGTCAGCGATGACTGTATAGCGCAGATCGCCGCAAAAGTGAAGCGCGCGTTTCGCGCCGCCTTTTGCCGCGGATATTTGTCTAGACATATTGGCGCGATCGCCTGCGACACGCGCCTGCCCCTCGACCTTGTTTTCGACGCATTGCGCTCATATTCGGCGACTCGCTCTCCCGCGCCTGTTCATGCCGAGGTTCGTTGTCCGAATTCGCCCCCACTGCGCACCTGTCGCTGCGTGAACGGATTCGTGAGCGGTTCGGGCCGCGCGCGATTGCGATCTTCCTTGCGCTGGTGATCGAGTTCCTTCTCGCGCTGCTTTTGTTGCTGACGCTGGCACCGACCATTTTGCGCAAGGAAGAGAAGGTGGTGCCGTTGAGCACCTTTGGCGTCAGTCCGGAGCCTGAGCCGAAAGCGGAGGAAGTAACCAAGGCGGCGCCGACCGCGCGCACCGCAACGGCGCCGAAACCCGCCGACGCGCCACCTGCGCCATCGGAAGTTATACCGCGTCCCGCCGATCCGCCGCCGGTCCCAACCAAGCCGCTGCTCGAGATGCCGCTGAGCAGCGTGCCCGATATCGCGAGCCTGCCACGCCGATCCACCGCGCCGCGCGCAGTTGCGGGGCCGCCCAATCCGGGGCCGATGCCGGGGGACTCGCGCCGGATCGAGGGGCGCGGGCCAAAGGGTGAGCCGCTTTACGCCGCATCCTGGTACCGGGAACCGTATCCAAGCGAGTTGAACGGCTATCTGTCTGCTGCCACCGGGCCCGGCTGGGGGCTGATTAACTGCCGCACCGTGGCGAATTTCCGCGTCGACGACTGCTATGGCATTGCCGAATATCCCGAGGGGTCGAAAATCATGCGCTCCGTCCTCGCCGCAGCATGGCAGTTCCAGGTTCGTCCACCGCGCGTCGGTGGCCAGTCCCGCGTCGGCGAATGGGTTCAGATCCGTATCGACTATGACATCGTCGAACGGACCCGGCCCCGGTTCGGGCCTGATCGACGGTAAGAGTCCGTTTGAAACTGCGCGAAAGAGCGCATTTTGAGGCCGCACCGGCCCGCTCCCCCACCCGGCCACCCACACAGTACACTCGATGGGTGGCCGGGTGGGGGAGCGGGCCGGTGCGGCGAAACGCGCGACGGCGCGTTTCCAAACAGACCCTAAACGCATGACGGCGCTATCGTGCGGGGCGGCACTTCTCTACAGCGGCGCGGACATGACCCTTTCAGATCAAATCCGATGACCCCCGCTGCCCGCACCCAGGCGGCGATCGAGCTGCTCGACCAGATCATCGTCGCCGCCCGCGATTCCGGGCCGGCGGCGGATACGCTGATCGCGCGCGGGTTTGCCGCGCGCCGCTATGCCGGGTCGAAGGACCGCCGCGCGATCCGAACGCTGATCTACGACGCGATCCGCCTGTGCGGTGAGCGACCGGCCAACGGTCGCGCGGCGATTCTGGCGGTGGCAAAGGCACAGCCCGACATTGCCCCGAGTTTCGACGGATCGAACTACGGCCCCGCGATCATCACCGATGACGAGCCGAAGGCGAAAGCTGGTGTCGCGCCGGGGTGGCTGCTCAAGGCGCTGACCGCATCGGGCATCGACAAGCAGGAGGCGGCGGCATTGCTGGGCCGCGCCCCGCTCGACTTGCGCGTCAACACGCTGAAAACCGATGTGGCGCAGATCGTCGCGGTGCTGCCGGACGCGACGCCGATCGACGGCCTGCCGAACGGCCTGCGCCTGCCACCCGACACGTCCATCGAAAGCACCGAGATTTTTCAGGAGGGCTGGGTCGAGGTGCAGGACGCGGGCAGCCAGATCGTTGCGCTCGCCGCCGGGGCTGCTCCGAGTATGCGCGTGGTCGATCTGTGTGCGGGCGGTGGCGGCAAGACGCTGGCGCTGGCAGCGGCGATGGAAAATCGGGGGGAAATCCTCGCCACCGACAC
Source organism: Sphingomonas sp. LT1P40 (assembly GCF_036663835.1). NCBI lineage: Bacteria > Pseudomonadati > Pseudomonadota > Alphaproteobacteria > Sphingomonadales > Sphingomonadaceae > Alteristakelama > Alteristakelama amylovorans. The sequence continues at coordinate 1,716,863 of NZ_JAXOJT010000001.1, read as the reverse complement.
CGACCGCAGCCGCCTGTCCCGCCTCACCCCACGCGCCGACCGCGCCGGGGCGGTCATCGTCGAGACGCGGTTGCTCGATCCGGGCAAGGAACGCGACCCGCTGGCCGACTGGATCGGCACGGCGGATGTCGTGCTCGTCGATGCGCCATGCTCCGGCACCGGCACGTGGCGGCGTAATCCTGAGGCGCGGTGGCGGCTGACCCCGGCGCGGCTGGAGAAGCTCGCGGAGACACAGGCGCGCTTGCTCGACGTCGCGGCGCTGCTGGTGAAGCCGGGCGGTGCGGTTGTGCATGTCGTCTGCTCGCTGCTGGATGCCGAGGGGGCGGGGCAGGCGGCGGCGTTCCTGTCGCGCCATCCCGGCTGGTCTGCCGCCCCGCTTGCGATCCCGTTTGGCACGCCGCATGGACCGGGCATGCGCCTGACCCCGCTTGCAGCTTCGACCGACGGCTTTTTTGTCGCGCGGCTGGTGCGTGCGTGATAGCGGTGGGCGCGCTTACTCTGGAGAGGTTCATGCGTATTACCCTCGTCTCCGCTGCCGCCGCGCTGGCGCTGCTTAGCGTTTCGACCTCGCTTTACGGCCAACGCGCCGACGATCAGGTCGATGCGCGGTCGATTGCGTTGCTGGACAAGGGCAAGGCGGCGCGTGCTGCGGGTAATCTCGACGGTGCGAACGATTTGATCGAAAGCGCATTGGCGGTCGATCCGCGCAACCGTCCAGCCTATCTGGTGCTGGCGGAAATTGCGCGGGCGCAGGGCCTGCCGGGCAAGGCAATCCGCTTTTACCGTGAAGCACTGACGCTGGAGCCGAACGACGTCGCGGCATTGCGCGGACAGGGCGAGGCGATGGTGCAAAAGGGCGCGGTCGAGCGGGCGAAGGAGAATCTCGCGCGCGTGAAGACGCTGTGCGGCACATGCGCGGATGCGACGCAGCTGGCGGCGGCAATCGCCAAGGGGCCACCCGTGACCGCCACGGCGCAGGTCGTGCCACCGCCCAAGGCGGCTGAGAAGAAGAACTAACGGCTGAGCGGTCGTGCGCCGTCTCCTCTCCCTTCCAGGGAGGGGAGTTCCGCCGGTCGATGTTCCGACGTTCCCCTAAACCGACAGCATCCGTGCCAGCGCCACAAACTCGTCCACGCTGACGGTTTCCGCGCGCCGCGTCAGATCGATTCCCACGCGCTCCGCCGCTTCGACCGCCCCCGGCATGGCCTTCAAACTCTGCCGCAACATCTTGCGCCGCTGCCCAAATGCGGCGGCGGTCAGTTGCGCCAGCGTTTCGACGCGAACGCCTGCCGGCTCGTCACCCGGTACGATGTGCACCACCGCCGACATGACTTTCGGCGGCGGCGTGAACGCGCTGCGATGCACCGGCATCGCGATCTTCGCGCTACTGCGCCACTGCGCCAGCACCGCCAGCCGCCCGTAATGATCGCTGCCCGTCGCGGCGACGATGCGTTCGGCGACTTCCTTCTGGAACATCAGCGTCAGGCTCGCCCACCATGGTTGCCAGTCTGCCGACAGCCAGCCGACCGTCAGCGCGGTGCCGACATTATAGGGCAGGTTGGAAACGATATGCGGTCGCCCCGCAAACAGCGCCGGTGCGTCGATCGCCAGCGCATCGCCCTCGATCACGCTGAGCATGCCCGGAAATGCCTCACCCAGTTCGGCGAGTGCGGGGATGCAGCGGCGGTCGCGTTCCACCGCCGTTACCTTCGCCCCCGCCTGAAGCAATGCGCGAGTCAGGCCACCGGGGCCGGGGCCGACCTCGAATACTTCCTGTCCCGTCAGATCGCCCGGAACGCGGGCGATGCGCCCAAGCAATTGCCCGTCGAACAGGAAGTTCTGGCCCAGCGCCTTGCTGGCAGTGAGTCCGTGGCGCTTGATGACATCGCGTAAGGGGGGAAGGTCGGTCACTCGGCTCCCGCACCGGACGCACGATGCCCGGCACACAGGGCCGCCATGCGGATCGCGGCGATCATCGCGCCCGGCTCGGCCCGATCCTGTCCGGCGATGCCGAACGCGGTGCCGTGATCGGGCGAGGTACGCACGATCGGCAGCCCCAGCGTCATGTTGACACCCTCGTCGAAATGCAGCGCCTTGAGCGGGATCAGCGCCTGATCGTGATAAAGACAGATCGCAACGTCATAGGTCGCGCGCGCGCGGGCGTGGAACATCGTGTCGGCGGCGAACGGCCCGACCGCGTCGATCCCCTCCGCCTGCAACTGGCGGATCGCGGGTTCGATGATATCGATTTCCTCGCGCCCGATCGCACCGCCTTCACCGGCATGCGGATTGAGCCCGGCAAAGGCGAGGCGGGGTGCGTCGATCCCGAAATTGCGGGTCAGGCCGCGCGCGGTGACGCGGGCTTTGGCGACGATCAGCTCGATCGACAGCGCCGCTGCCACGTCAGCGAAGGCGATGTGCGTCGTCACCGGCACGACCCGGAGCGTCGGTCCGGCCAGCATCATCACCGCATTTTCGCGAGCGATGCCACAGCGTTCCGCAACGAATTCGGTCTGCCCCGGATGGGTGAAGCCGATGCGGTACAGCTCCGCCTTCGACACCGGCCCGGTGACCAGTCCGCCGGACGCACCCGATCGGGTTAGGCCGGTTGCCAGTTCCAGACTGCTGAGCGCCGATCGCGCGCCCTCCACGTCTGGGGTGCCGGGGACGATCTCGGCCGATCCGGCGACGGCCAATATCGGCAGCGCGTCTGCGAATGCGGCGCGCGCCTCATCGGGGCTGCCGATCAACGCGACCGGGCCGTCCCACACCGCCGCGACTGCGCGCGGATCGCCGACCGCGAAAAAGGGTTCGAGCGAATGCAGGTCGCGGTTCGCCCACGCCTTGGCGACGATTTCCGGCCCGATCCCCGCCGGATCGCCCATCGCTACCGCGAGCGGGCGGGTCGTCACGGTCACTGCCTCACCGATACTCGACGATCGCGTCGCGGCGCAGGTCGCGCAACAGCCGCTGGGCGCGAAGATTGGTGCGCTGTTCCTCGACCCCACCGCGAACATCTTCGGCGGATGGCAGGTTGGCTGTCTGCGCGTCGTCACGACCACACAGGACGAGCGAGCGAACGCCTTCCTGCGGCGATCCGAACGGCGGCGTTGCTTGACCGATTTGAAGCTTCAGGACGATCTCCTGAAGCTGCGGAGGCAGATCGCGGGCACGCACCGCGTCGTTGTCGACGACTTCGGCACCCAGTGTCTTGGCCGCTTCGCCGACCGCGCCACAACCGGCGGTCGATTGCAGGACCTTGGCGAATTCCGCCGCCTTGCCCTGTGCCTGTGCCTGGGTTGTTCCCGCCGGGAATTTTACCGTCAGCTGACGCAGGCTAAGCTTGGCGTCGCGCGGATCGGCGGTCAGAATCTGGCGCTTGTCGACCAGATACAGGATCGAGAAGCCGCCCGGTACTTCGATCGGACCGGCGACCTGGCCGACCTGCATCTGCTGGGTGGCGGTGGCGAGCGGACCCGGCAGCATCGGCGCGCGTACCCAGCCTAGATCGCCGCCCTGCGCGCGCGTCGTCGCTTCGGAGAAACGCGCGAAATATTCGAACGGGCGACCCTGCTGCATCTGCTGGATCATCTGCTGCATCGACGCGAACACTTCGCCCGACCGCTCCGGCGTCGCCGACAGATAGATTTCGCGCAGGTGGAACTCCTCGGTCCCCTTCGACGCTTCGAGGCGGTCGATGATTCCCTTGACCTCTTCGTCGCTGACATTGGTGAACGGCGTGATCTTGCGCGCGATCAGGCGCTGCCACGCCAGCTCGCCCTCAATCTGGCGCTTGAACGAGCGTTCGGACGAGCCGACTTCGCGCAACCACAGGCGCATCTGGTCGGGCGTGCGTTGGTATCGACCGGAAATCGAGGCAAAGCTGCGATCGATCTGGTCCGACGGAATCGTGATCTCGTTTGCCTTGGCTTCCTGAATCTGGATCGATTCGTCGGTCAACAGGCGCAGCACCTGCAGGCGCAACTGGTCCTGCTCCGGCTCGGTCAGACGCAGCTGGTTGAGCGCGATGAACAGGCGGAACCGGTGCTCCACATCGGTGCGCGTGACGACATAGCCGTTCACGATCGCCGTGGGCTTGCGGACATTGGGATCGACCTTGCCGAAAATCTGGAGATTTTGCGGCAGGTTCAGGTTCGCGGTGGACGGAACCTCGCTGTCGCCCACCGTCTGGGCGGCGAGGGTCGCGCTTGCTGCGATACCGAGAATCAAAACTGCCGCGCGGCAGAAACTAGCGACCTTCAAAGTCATCTTCACCTGTACCTGAACCACTTTTCTCAAGGAATATCGCGGCGTCTAATCGCCAATTGTGCCTGAACTGGGGCTTACTGTCTGTTTTGTTGCGGTGCCAGCCCCGAGCAAGCTAGCGACCGAGATTCTTCAGCGCCAGCGTCAACAGAAAGCTGTTACCGCGCCGCGCATCGCCCGTCGTCTGATAATCGCGCCGCCAGGTCAGGCCCAGCCGCAGGCAATCATCCTCATATTCCACGCCCAGCCGGTGGCGGATCGGATCGAAGCCGTCGGCGAGCGAGGCCGGATCCTCTTCCTGATCGGTCAGATCGATCACCGTCGATCCGAACACGGACCAGAAGCGCGCGACCTGAACCCGCCCGCCGACGCGCGCCTCTTCGCGGTCCTGCAAATCCTCCAGCGCGAAACCGATATTCCGGTTCAGCCGCAGATAGCCGACCATCGCATAGGTCTTGCGCGACCCGACCGTCGCATCGATCTCGTTGCGGCGAATTGCGAAATTATCCTTGTCCACGCGATAGCGGTGCGTGAAGCTCACGAAATCGCCGTAACGCACAACGGTGCGCCCGACGACGTCGGACAGCCGCCCGTCCAACCCGGTGCCGTTGGGCAGGAGCGAGGGACGCGAGTTCAGGCGATAGCTCTGCCCGACATTCGCCTCGATCGAGAAACCGGGCAAATACAGCGCGTAGTCTATGCCGAAGGTGAACCGCGTCGAATCCTCGAACCGGTCGTAACCGGGAAAGCGGTTGAGCGCGAAGAGGTTTGAATCCTCCAGATCGACCGAGCGCGCATCTTCGTTCGGCACATCGATATTCTCGACCCGCGGCGCGGCGACGATCTGGAAACGCGGCGTGATCCGCTGAGTCCCGCCGAACGCCTCGCCGATCAGCGGCCATTTGATGTCGAGCGCGAGCGCGCCGATGGCGCGCGCCTGAAACCCCTCCAGCCCGCGATAGCTGGCTACGGTGGTCGCCAGCGTATCGTTCGTATTGTACAGGTCGCCGCGACCATAAGCGGTGAGCGTGATCTCCTGTCCCCACGATGTCAGCCGCCGGACATCGTAGCGCAGCGAGGCAAACGCGCGCTGCGTGTCCTGCCCGCTCGCGCGACCGATCGCCAGACTGTTGACTTGAAGCTCGAACCGGCCGCCCGCGACCAGATTCTGCCCGAAGCGCCGCCGGTAATCGATCTCGGGAAAGGCGATCGGCTGCAACCCCTGGCTCTCGGTCGGGCGCAAGGTTTGGACTGCCCATGCGTTGATCGAGAAATAGGAATCCTGATCGATCCGCTCGATCCGGACATTGTTGCGCAGCCGGTCGTCGCTGGAAATGTCGTAGCGGCGCAGGAAGGTGCGGTCGCTGGCCAGCCGGATCGACGCGCTGGCGCTCCAGTTGGGGTCGAACTGATAGCGTCCGGCGGCGTCGATATAGCCGCGAAATGCGGTCTCGCTCGATACGCCAGGGGTGGGCGAGACGAAATCGTCGCTACGGCGGCTGTACGTGCCATAGCCGGTGACGCGGAACGCCCCCTTTGCCAGCAAATGCCGATAATCCGCCTGAAGCATCGGCAGCGCACCGGAGAAGATATGCGGCGTGACCGTCAGGTCGCGGTTGGGGGCGAGGCTGAAGAAATAGGGCAGGGCAACCTCGAACCCGTTGACCGCGTCGTAACGCAGCGCCGGGGCAAGCAGACCGCTGGCATTGTCGCTGCCGATCGCATGGCTGAACACCGGCAACGGCAGCGTGGCAAAGCCGAACAACGATACCCGCGCGCCGGTGTAGCGGATGCGCTTCTTCGCCGGATCGTACACGACGCGCACCGCCGTGATCTTCCACGACGGCTCCTTGGGGCAGTTGCTCGCATCGACCACGACGCACGGCGTATAGGCGGCGCGATCGACGCGGATGATACCGTCCTCGCTGCGCGTGCCCTTCTCCGCGGCCAGCCGCCCGCCCTGCTCCAGCACGACCAGCATGTTCTGGATTACGCCGTCCTTCAGCGAATCGGTCAGTTCGATACTGTCGCCATAGGCGGTGTCGCCTTCGGGATTGGTCACCGCGATATTGCCGGTCGCCATCACCTGACCGGTCTTGCGGTTCCACAGCACCTTGTCCGCGCGCAGCCGGTTGCCGTCGCGGAACATGCGCACATCGCCGTTGACCGTGACGACGTCGCCGGTCGAATCATATTCTGCGCCATCGGCGGAGAATTGAATCTGGTCGGGGTCGTCGGGCAGCGGCGTTTCGGACGGCGGCGGTGCCTCGACCGGGCGATCCTGCAGATCCTGCGAACCGGTCGCGGCAGCAGCGGGCGCGAGGCACAGCGCGAACGGCAGCATCCCGGCGAGCAGCAGAGCCTTGCGCGTCACGTTCGTACCAACCCCTTATACACGCCGAAAATCTTGGACCGCGCGACCGGGCGGCTTTCGCCCTATTGCACCCCGCGTCTGGCTTCGCAATCGCTCGCCTTTGCCGTTCGTCCTACACTGGCCTAGAGAGGCCGGAATCAGCCCCCAAACGACCACAGGAAGTTTCATGCACGTAACATTCGCCGCCGCCCGTCCCGCCGACGCCACCGTCATCGCGCTGCCGGTCGAAAAGGACGGGCTGGACCGCATGCCGGCCGGCACCCTGGACGACGCGACGCTCGCGCTGGCACGCGGCGCGGCGAAGGCCGGGCGGTTCGAGGGTGAAGCGGGATCGATCGCGGAGATTTTCGTCCCCGGTGCGGATGGTGCGAACCGCGTGCTGCTGCTCGGCGTCGGCGCGGGTGGCGAGACGGATTACGAGCGCGCGGGTGGCGCGCTGACCGCACGGTTCCTGACCACGGGCGTCACCTCGATCGCTGTAGATTTCGCCAGCCTCGGCGGTGCGCCTTCGCCCCGTGCCGTGGCGCGGTTCGCGGCGGCGACGGTGCAGCGCGGCTGGCGCTTCGATCTCTACCGCACCAAATTGAGCGAGAAGCAGAAGCCGACGCTCGACGAAATCGTGCTGGTGAACGTGCCGGAAGGCAGCGAAGCGGCTTGGGCCGAGGCGCTGGCGGTGACCGGCGGTCTCGAACTGACCCGCACGCTCGTGTCCGAGCCACCAAACGTGATCTATCCCGAAAGCTTCGTCGAACGCTGCCAGCATCTGGCCGAGCTGGGTGTCGAGATCACCGTGCTCGACCGGGCCCAGATGGAAGCACTCGGCATGGGCGCGCTGCTCGGCGTGGCACAGGGCTCGGTCAAGGAAGGCCGCATCCTGGCAATGCGCTGGAATGGCAAGGGTGCCGGGGATGTGGATGTGGCGTTCGTCGGCAAGGGGGTGACGTTCGACACCGGCGGCATCTCGATCAAGCCGGCGGCCGGCATGGAAGACATGAAGTGGGACATGGGCGGCGCGGGCGCAGTCGCGGGCGCGATGAAGGCGCTGGCGACGCGCAAGGCGAAGGCGAACGTCGTCGGGGTGTGCGGGCTGGTCGAAAACATGCCTGACGGCAATGCGCAGCGTCCGGGCGACGTCGTGACCTCGATGTCGGGCCAGACGATCGAGATCATCAACACCGATGCTGAGGGGCGGCTGGTGTTGTGTGACGCGCTGACCTGGACGCAGCAGACCTTCAAGGCAAAGACCATCGTCGATCTCGCCACGCTGACCGGCGCGATGATTATTGCGCTGGGCAGCGAGCATGGTGGCCTGTTCGCCAATGACGATGGCCTCGCCGAAGAACTGCTTGCGGCGGGCCGCGCCACCGGCGACCCGTTGTGGCGCTTCCCGCTGGGCGACGCCTATAACAAGCTGATCGACAGCCCAATCGCCGACGTCAAGAATGCCGGGCCGCGCGGTGCGGGTTCGATCACGGCGGCACAGTTTCTTCAGCGCTTCATCGACCCGGGCGTGCGCTGGGCGCATCTCGACATCGCGGGCATGGTGTGGGCAGACAAGCCCGGCAGCACGTTCGACAAGGGCGCGACCGGCTTCGGCGTGCGCCTGCTCGACCGCTTCGTCCGCGACAATTTCGAGGGCTGAGCTTGCAGGTCGATTTCTACCACCTCACCATAACCCCGGTCGAGCGCGCCTTGCCCGGCATCGCGGTGAAAGTGGTGGAGAGCGGCGGGCGGCTGCTGGTCGTGTCGGGCGACGCGACGCAGCGCGCGCGGATCGATCATTCGATGTGGACGTGGCAGGCCGAAAGCTTCCTGCCGCACGCTCAGGCGGGGACGGGTGACGACGCGATCCAGCCGGTGCTGATCGGCGAGGCGGTGGAAGCGGCCAACGGCGCACGCTTCGTCGCGCTGATCGACGGCATTTGGCGGGAAGAGGCATTGACCTTCGACCGCGCCTTCCACTTCTTCGACGCCGACCGCATCGTCGAGGCGCGGACGGCGTGGAAAGCATTGGCCGACCGCGACGGCCTTGACCGGCGCTATTTCAAGCAGGACGAGAATGGCCGCTGGGGGCAGGCGGCGTAAAACTTATCTCGCTGGCCGGAACGGTTTGCCATCCACCAGCATGGGTTTGCACACTTCACGCTTGCGATTAAGTTCCTCTACTTCCGTTATCGCTTCGGCAAGGCTGCCATTAACAGTCCAATAGCCGACACCGAGTTCGCCGATCGCGTCGGACCCCTGTTGCGCGATGAGGCCGGTCCAATCGCCGCGTTCCCTGGCACGCGCCCATGCCTCCAGCAATGTCGCCAGCAGGTCGTCCGACACGGGGCCTCCGTCTTGATTCAGCAGGCCAAGGACCATCCATGCCTCCTGCTCTGCTGCAATCTGTTCCTGGTAGGCGTCGATGGCCAGAACGTAGACGTCGCTATAGGCGGCGGCGGTTTGGCGGCTCGTATGGAGCAATACGCCTTCGCCAGTCGCGACATCGAAAGCGGTGCGCACGATGGGCCGCATACCCGGTCGTCCAACATTTTCGATCGCGGGCAATCGCCCGGTTTGGCGCGCGTCCGCCAAGATCGCGCCGATCGCCGCGATGCGCCGTTCAAGGCAGGGCTGATAACTGCGTCGCTCCAGCAGATAAGACCGGCTTTGCGCCAGTTCCTCTTTGACCGCTTCAAAGCTGCGTTGGACACGCCATTGCCAGCGCAGCCATTCCACCGCCTCAGCCGCCGCCAGCGCGATCAGCACGCCGAGCACGACGCTGCCGACTTCGCGGGCAAACTTGCGGCGGCGTTCCGACAGGGCCCAGATCCGTCGTGCGGGGCTCGTGCCGTTCATTTGCGCTTAGCCCTGCCTAAATAGCGCGTGAGCGGATCGTTGAGAACGCTCTGCGTCGCATTCATCAGCGGCGCGGCGCCGTAATCCGCCGGAATTTCGGGCTTTATCGGTTTGCAGATGCTGAAATCCGACGCCGGGGACGCACCGTAAAGGGCCGCCTCATCCCTGTCATAGCCCAGTCCGTAATGGATCGTGACCTGTTTCATGCGGACGCCACTCATTCCGATGAGGCGGTTGGCGAAGCGTGCCTCCGAAATCGTCTGGCGCAGCTCGCGCGCCTCTTCGGGAGTGAAGGTTCGGCCCGGCCCCGACAGTGCGTAGAGGCTGGTCCAGATCAACAATTCCCGCTCCTGCATCGTGCTTATCCGCGCGGCAAAGTCGTAGGCAGTCGAATAATTGTCGAGCAGTTCGCGATCAAGATGCGCGGCCGTCTGCGCGGTCAACGTGCTTTGCCACACGCCCATCGGCCAGGTGCGATGGGGCGGCGACCCGATCATGCCAATGGGAGGCAGCCGACCCGCTTTTTCCGCATTGCGCACGATCCCGGCCAGTTCGTCCAGCCGGCGCTCGACACAGTCGTCGATCGTCACGCGCTCCTCGCCCTGACCGATCAGCTCGCCCAGTTCGCCCGCCATCGCATGCCGCGCGCCGCGAACTTCGACCCACCAGCCGATTTCGGTGGCGATCGCGCCCAGGCCCAGTGCGATCAGCACGCCCAGCACGACGCTGCCCACCTCGCGCACGAATTTCTGCCGCCGCTCGCCGCCGCGCACCCGCGCGCCCAGTGCCGCCATCCGTCCCGCTATCGTCACAAGTCCCCCGCTTGCATCGCCCCGGCGCGCAGACTAAAGGGCCGCGACTTTCCCGCAACACCAAATACAGGAGCCGTAGGCCATGGCCGCGACCCGCACGTTTTCGATCATCAAGCCCGATGCAACCCGCCGCAACCTGACCGGCGCGGTCACCAAGATGCTGGAGGACGCAGGTCTGCGCATCGTCGCGTCCAAGCGTATCCACATGAGCCGCGAACAGGCCGAGGGCTTTTATGCCGTCCACAAGGAACGCCCGTTCTTTGGCGAACTGGTCGAGTTCATGATCTCCGGCCCGGTCGTGGTTCAGGTGCTGGAAGGCGAGAACGCCATGCAGCGCAACCGCGACATCATGGGCGCGACCAACCCGGCGAACGCCGAGCCCGGCACGATCCGCAAGGAAATCGCCGAGTCGATCGAGGCCAATTCGGTCCATGGTTCGGACAGCGACGAGAATGCCGCGATCGAGATCGCCTATTTCTTCAAGCCTGAAGAGATTGTCGGCTAATAAGCTGGAAGGGGGATCAAACCCCCTTCCACATGGCATCGAGGCGGCGCTGGTCGCCGCCCGATTGCCGCCGGACAAGCCCGCGCAACTTGAACGACCTGCCGCCGATCAATCCGCCAGCCTCGGTGCGCCACAACAAGTCATAGATCGCCGTTTCCTCGCGGTTGCCATTCTCATCGGTGCACATCGCATCGATCAAAACGGGTAGACGACCTTCTCGTGCGTCCGCGCCGCCATCGGTCAGCTTCAGCATTGTTTTCGCGATCCACTCCGCTTCGATGCGGTGCGTGATGACGGTATTCTTAGGCTCGACGCCGAGCGCGCTGGGAAAAGCGATGTCGCTGGTTTGAAGCGCGCAGCCGGCCTGTGCTTTGAACTCAATCCCGTCGGAGTCCGCACCCGTGGTGACCAGCGTCACACGGTGGCGCGCCGCCGTTGCTTCCGCTTTTTCGGCCAGCCGCGCCGTTTCCTTGTCTGCGGCGGCGTCACGGCGGTCCTGATAATTGTTCCACCATGTCAGGCCTGCAATCACCAGCCCAGCCACGGCGACCAGTTCGCCAATCGTCAGCCAGCGGCGACGGGTTGCCCGCTTTTCCGCCGCTTCCGCCTGATCTTCCGGTGTTTCCAAGGGTAATTCGCTCATCGCGTGAACTTAGCGCGCTGCCGTCGCCCTGTCACCGCTTCGGCAGCGTGATCGTCGCGGCCAGCCCGCCGCCATCGCGGTTCGCCAGCGATATGTCGCCGCCCGCCTCGCGCACGATTGCGCGGGCCAGCGTGAGACCCAGGCCGACACCGCCCGTGGTGCGATTACGCGACGGATCGAGTCGGGTGAAGGGGTCGAACACCGCCGCGATCTGTTCGGGCGGGATGCCGGGGCCGCGATCGGCGACTTCGATCTGCACGCCGTCCGTGCACGGCAACAGCCGCACCTCGGCGACGCCGCCGCCATATTTCACCGCATTCTCGATCAGATTGCGCACCGCGCGCCGCATCAGCGACGGGCGGATGCGCATGATGATGCGATGGCCGTCCTCATAGTCCACGGCATGGCCCAGATCGCGGAAATCATCGACCACTGCGTCGATCAACGCCGATACGTCGGTCTCGGTCGGTGCCTCGCTCGGGCGGCCCAGCCGGGCTAGCGACAAAATGTCGTCGAGCGTGCTGTTCATCTCGTCGATCGTGTCCGCCATGCGCGCGCGATCCTCGTCGTCCTCGACCGATTCGATCCGCACGCGAAGCGCGGCCAGCGGGGTGCGCAGATCGTGCCCGATCGCGCCGAGCATCTGGTCCTTCTCGTCCAGCATCGCGGTCACGCGCTGGCTCAGCGTGTTGTAGGCGGCGATCACCGCGCGGACGTCGCCGGGGCCGCGTTCCTCGACCGGCTCGTTCGCTCCGCCTGGATTGAACTCGCGCGCCGCCACCGCCAGTTTTCGTAGCGGGCGGGCGACGCGATGACCCACCCACAGCACCGGGATCAGCACCACCGCATACAGGATTAGTGTCTGTGCGATCAGTCGCCAGATCAGCGATCCGTCATTGCGTGGCCAGCCCGAGGTGAGCGACAGCCAGCCCCTTCCCGGTATCTCCACCGCGACCAGCAATTCGCCCCCCAGCCGCTTCATCCGTTCGGCCTTCAGCGCGTTCATCCGCGCGAACCGGCCATCGGTGGCGGAGATCGGCCGGATGCCGGTGACGATGCGCCCGACCGGCAGGTTGGCCTCGCGCATCGCGGCGCGGATGCCATCCTCCACTTCGACATTCGGTTTCAGGCCCGCCTCGATCGGATTTGCCGCTTCCAGCCGCAGTCGTCCGCGCGGACGCTCGCGCCCCTCGGGATCGCGAAAGCGCCCATCGCGCAGCCGCTCGGCCGCATCGACGACGCGGGTGATCGCGGGCGCGGTGATCTCGCCATAGCGCACCGACCGCCGCTCGCGCAGCAACAGCCCGAAATTGATCGCCTGCGCCACGAACAGCGCCAGCGCCACAAGCAGCGCGATCTGGCCGGTCAGGCTCTTGGGGGCAAAGCGCCTCACAGCCACATGCTCACAGGCGGGTCACGTCGCTCGCCAGCGTATAGCCGCCGCCCCACACCGTCTTGATGAGAGTGGGGTTCTTGGCATCCGGCTCGATCTTCTTGCGCAACCGGCTGACCTGATTGTCGATCGCACGGTCGAACGCTGCGGCTTCACGGCCCTGAGTCAAATCCAGCAGCTGGTCGCGCGTCAGCACGGCGCGCGGGCGCATCACCAGCGCAAGGAGAAGGCTGTATTCACCAGTGGAGAGCGGCACCGACACGCCTTCCCGGTCCACCAGCGCACGCTCGCCGGTCTTCAGAACCCAGCCCGAAAAGGCATAGCTGCCGCTTTCCGGTGCATGCTGCCGCGTGCCGCCTGCCTGCATCCGGCGCAGCACGACCTTGATCCGGGCGGCCAGTTCGCGGGGAGAAAATGGCTTCACGACATAATCGTCGGCGCCCATTTCCAGCCCGACGATCCGGTCGGTCTCTTCGCTACGCGCGGTGAGCAGGATGACGGGGGTTTCGCTGGTCGCGCGGATATGGCGGCAGAGACTCAACCCGTCCTCGCCCGGCATCATGATGTCGAGCACGATCAGGTCGATGGCATAGGCCTGAATCCGGGCGCGCGCCGCTTCGGCATCGCCGACTTGCGTCACGCGAAAACCCTGCTTGGTCAGATATTGCGCCAGCGGTTCGCGGATCGAACGCTCGTCGTCGACGAGCAGCAAATGCGGGGTTTCTCCGGTCATCTCCATGGGCGTAGCAGATTCATCGCGTGCGGGAAGTGCCGGGCGGGCACGGAGGAGGTCGTAAAACCCGCCCGACATGACCGTCACTCGCCCTGGGGGGCAGGGGCCGGTGACGGCGTGGGTCCGCGCTGCGGGCGACCCGCGCGAAGTTCTTCGGCGGTCAGGCGACCGTCGGCGTTGGCGTCGAGCTTGGCGAAGCGCTGCGCCGACTGGGCGTCGAACTCGGCGCGGGTGATGACGCCATCCTTGTCGGCATCGGCCATCATCATGCCGCCACCACCGGGGCCACGGCCGGCGCGCATGCCGCGCTTGCCCTCACGACCTTCGCCGCGCTTGCCCCAGCTTTTTTTGCCGATAGCCTTGCGGCCTTCGCCGGCTTCGATTGAGCCGTCCTTGTCGGCGTCCATCCGGGCAAAACGCGCCTCGACCGTCGCGCGGTTCTCGGCCTTGCTAATCATGCCGTCGCCATTGGTGTCGGCGCGGCCCATCATGCGTTCGCCCATACCGCCGCCGCCGCGACGACCGGGCATGAAGTCAGACATTTCGCCGCCTTTGCGCTCCGCCATCGCGGCGCGTGCCTTTTCCATACCGGCCTTGCGCTCGTCGACGCTCAGCTGGCCGTCCTTGTTAGTGTCCATCGCGTCGAAGCGCGCGTCGGCACGGGCGAGCATCGTCGCTTTGCTGACCGGCTGCTTCGCTGGCGTGGCGGGGGCGGTCTGCATGGCGATGGCGACGCCGGCGGTCAGCATCGCGCCGATCGCGGTGGCAGTGAGAAGATTTTTCATGTGCGGGCTCCCGTTGCTGCGGCCAAGAGCGCCGCTGCTGTGGTGCCCTTCTGACCGTTGCCTGTCGCAACCCTGTGTCAGCCGACCGAAAAAGTGTCGCAAATTGTATCAAAAAGCGGGCCGGCGCCGCCCTCAACCAAAAATCGCGACGCCCTGCATTCCGTCGGCGACCAGCGTGCCGTCCGCGTTCCACATTCGCATCGACTGGCTCGAATAGCCGTTCCGCGCGCTATCGGTCGCGGCGTTGAGCAGCCACCACCCGTCACGCGTCGTCGCGGCGGGGGTGAGGATGTTTATGATCCAGGTCAGCGACGACAGCGGCGTCATTTTCTGGAACAGCCGGAATGCGGCGGGCGGCAGCGCGTCGCCCATCACCATCATCTCGACCTCCGGGTCCAGCCCCTCGCGCTCAATCAACCGCCCCCAGCGCAGCCATTCGGTCGGGCGGGCATCGTCCTTCAGATCGAAGAAGTTGAAATTGCCGGTGAAGAATTCCTTCGGGCCGGTGTAAAGTTCGGCGTCCGTCGGCGGCGGCGCATGCTGTGCGGCTGCGGTCGCATCATGGTCGATCGCCGATTCCAGCGCGTTCATGAACACGAACGTCGTGCGCAGGCCGAGGCCCGCCTCCGACACAATATCCGCCTGAATGAACGCGGCATTCCGCCCGCGCCGCAGCTTGGTCGCGGTCACTGTCACCGCCCCCGCCAGCGGGCCGATAAACGCCACCTGCGCCGACCGCAGCGGGGGCAGATCCGGCTCGATCTGCTTCGCCGCCGCCAGCGCCAGTGCGGCCGAAAGCCCGCCATAAGCGGTGCGCCCTTGCAACCAGTTCGCCGGAATCTCGGTCGTGAACCCAGTCTCTGTGCGCTGTGCCTGGGCCAGCAGATCAGGAAGTGAGGTCATGCCGCTACGGCCTCCGTGTACAAATCGCGCAGTTCGCGTTTCAGCACCTTGCCGATCGCGCTGCGCGGCAATTCGTCGATCGGGAGCAACGCGGTCAATCGCTGTGTCCGCCCCAACGTGGCGTTGACCGCGCCCAGAATCTCGTCCGCCGCAATGCTGTCGGCGGGAACATAGAAGGCCACCGGCGTTTCGCCCCATTGCTCCGAAGGCACGCCGATCACCGCGCAATCGCGCACGCCCGGGTGCTGCGCCAGTTCGGCCTCCAGGTCGCTGGGATAGATGTTGAACCCGCCCGAGATTATCAGGTCCTTCTTTCGGTCCAGCAGTGTCAGAAACCCATCCGCGTCGAACCGCCCGACATCGCCATGGCGAATGTAACGATTGCCCTCGGCATCGAACCATTCGGCGTCGCTGCTCGCCTGCTGGCGCCCGTGATAGCCGCTCATCATCGCCGGACTGCGGCCGACCACCTCGCCCATCTCGCCCTGAGCCACTTCGCGCCCGTCATCGTCGATCAGGCGAATGTCGTGGCCGGGGACCGGCATGCCCACCGTATGCAGCTTGTCCGGATAGTGGTTGGCGACAAGCAGACAGGTGCCGCCGCCCTCGGTCATCCCATAATATTCCACCAGCAAGCCGGGCCAGCGCGCGACGATATCGGCCTTCAGCGCGGCGGAAAATGGCGCGCTGGTACAGGTCTTCAGGCGAAAGCTCGACAGGTCGAACCGATTGAAATCCGGCACGCCCATGATCCGTTGATACTGCACCGGCACCAGCATCGCATGAGTCGCGCGGTGCTTCGCGGCGGCTTCGAGGAAACCGCGCGCATCGAACTTGCCGAGCAGAACCGCCGTGCCACCCCAGGCCAGCGTCGGAATGAAGCTGACCAATGTCGTATTGGAGTAAAGCGGTGTCGCCACCATCGTCACCGCATCGCCAAACCCGGCGGCTTCATTGCGCGCGATATGCGCCCAGCGCATCGCGTGCGGCTGGACGATGCCCTTGGGCGTGCCGGTGGTGCCGCTGGAATAGATGATATTGAACGGGTCGTCGGGTTGGATCGTAACCGGCGTCGGCGTGCCTGCATCCTCCAGAAAGGCGTCGAGCCCGCTGCTGTCCAGCATCACCCGCTGCGCCGTCACCACCCGGTCGCCCAGCGTCGCGGCGGCGTCGGCATCCAGAAACACGACATTCGCGCCGCAATCCGCGATCATCGCTGCCATCTGATCGCCGGTCGATGATGGCGCGATCGGCGCAGGGACTGCCCCGGCACGGATCGCGCCCAGAAACACCGCCGCGTAATCAACCGACATGCCCCCGACGATTGCCACCGCCTGTCGTTGCACCGTCCCCGCGCGTTGCAGCGCGGCGGCAATCCGGTCCATCCGCATATTCAGCGCCGCATAGGTCAGGGCACTATCGCCATGAATCAGCGCGATCTTGTCGCCCCGCTCGCGCGCATGGGCAGCGATCAGGTCAGGCAACGTGCCGAACGGCTCGGCCAGCATTTCGCGCGCGGTGGGCATCCTCTCTCCTCGATTCGGATGAACTGCTAGGCGAAACCGCCGCGCGCTGCCATACGCGATCTTCTAAAAACGATCAGGAGAGGCCGATGATCTTCTACGATTCGACCATGCCAGCCCCCAATCCGCGCCGCGTGCGCATCTTCGCCGCGGAGAAGGGGGTCGACCTGCCGCGCGAGGACGTGTCGATCCTGAAGGGCGAGCACAAGAGCGAGGCGTATCGCGCAATCAACCCGCTTGGCCAGACGCCGTCGCTGAAGCTGGACTGCGGCACGGTGCTGACCGAGAGCGTTGCGATCTGCCGCTATCTGGAAGCGCTGCACCCCGAACCGCCGATGTTCGGACGGGACCCGATCGACGTCGCCCGCGTCGAAATGTGGAACCGGCGGATCGAGTTGCGGCTGATGGTGCCGACCGGCATGATCTGGGTCCATACCCATCCCTTCACCGCGCGCGTGATGCCGCATCAATATAAGGATTTCGGCGAGAGCAACCGCGTTCTGGTGGAGCGCGCGCTGACGATGTGCGACACTGCGCTGGGCGAGACGCCGTTCATTGTGGGCGAGCATTATACGATGGCCGATATCCTGCTGCTGACCACGATCGATTTCGGCACCTTCATCGGGCTGAGCGTGCCCGAGGAGCTGGCGCGCCTGAACGACTGGCACCGCCGTGTCACCGCCCGCCCGAGCAGCGCCGCATGAGCGACGCGATGGACGGAATGACGGCGATCGTCACCGGCGGCGGCACCGGGATCGGCGCCGCGGTCGTGCGGAAACTGGGGTCGCGCGGGGTGCGTTGCGTCATCAACTATGCCAGCAGCCGCGATGCCGCCGAGGCATTGGCGGCGGAGGTCGGCAATGGATCAATCGCGGTTCAGGCTGATATCGCTGACGACGCGCAGTGCAGCGCACTGGCCGCCGCCGCGCTCGATGCGTTCGGGCGGATCGACCTGCTGGTCAATAATTCGGGCAAGACCAAGTTCGCCAATCATGAGGATATGGACGCGTTGAACGCCGATGATTTCATCGACATCTACCGCCTCAACACCATAGCCCCGTTTCAGATGATCCGCGCCTGCGCGCCCGCGATGCGCGAAGGCCCAGCGAGCGCGGTCGTCAGCATCGCATCGGTCGCGGGCGTGTTCGGCAACGGATCGTCGGTCGCCTATGCCGCGTCAAAGGGCGCGCTGATTACGATGACCAAAAGCCTCGCCCGCGTGCTGGCCCCGGCGATCCGCGTCAACGCCGTCGCCCCCGGCTATGTCGGCACCGGCTGGTTCAGCGAGCGCATGCCACAGGAAGCATTCGAAAAGTTCGAGGCGTTCATCGCCAGCCAGACCCCGATGGCGATGGCCCCGCATGCTGAGGATATCGCCGGGCCGGTCGTCAACCTACTCGATCCCGCCAGCCGGGTAATTACCGGCGAGACGCTGTTGCTGGATGCGGGGGCGCATCTGGATGTGGGGCTGTCGAGAAGGCCGGGGAAGGGGTGAGGTGGCGCACAAGAAGCTCACCCTGCCGACCAAGATCTGCGTCGCCTGCGCCCGCCCGTTTGCCTGGCGCAAGAAATGGGCGCGTGACTGGGACAGTGTGAAATATTGCTCCGACCGCTGCCGATCACAGGGCGCGGCAACCCCGGTTGCGTAACGCTACTTCTTGCGTTCGCGCCGTTGTCGAACCGGGTCCGATCGCTGCGCGCCCTCGACAATCTGGATATTCGCACCATGCGCGATCAGCAATCGATCGCCCTTGGGCAACAGCGTCAGCGACATCCGGGTCCGGCTGGCCGGACTAACCTGACCGGACGGGGTGCGATATTCCGCAACGGCCCAGCGCACCACCGCGATTGCCCCGCCGCCCGGCATCGGCGTTACCGACTCGATTTCCTCCATCGTCTGGGTGACGCCTTTGAAGGTGTTCTCGAACAATGCGCGGTGGGCGTAATCGACTTCCTCACGGCCCTGCCAGTGCATGCCGACGATATTCACCCAGTGGACATCGGGTGTGTAGAGTGCGGCCATCGCGGCCATGTCACCGGCGTTCCATGCGGCTCCATACAGATCGACCACCTGTCGCACTCGCGCGGTCAAATCGCGGCGCGGCACCGTCGCCGGGGCGGCACCTGTCAGCAGGGTTGCCGATACGATCCCGGTCATTCCCAGCATGTTCCGCCTGCGCATTGCGCGTTCCTCCGTGGTGCCCGCTGGCTTGTGCCCTAATCGCGCTTCGCCGTTTGTCCGAACAGTATCTTCTTCTGCTCATCCGTCATCGTCACATTGCTGGGCCGGATTTCCTCGCCCTTGGCATAGGCCCGCACTGTCGCCGGGCGCGCACCGACCGCCTCGAACCAGCGCTTCACATGCGGGAAATCGTCCAGATTCTGGCTCTGTGCCTCGTACGGCACGATCCACGGATAGATCGCCATGTCGGCAATCGAGTAATGCTCCCCCGCGACGAACGGCCTGCCCGCCAGTTGCCGGTCGAGCACGCCGTACAGCCGGTTGGTCTCGTCGATATAGCGCTTCTGCGCATAGGGAATCGGCTCGGGCGCATAGCGGTTAAAATGATGGTTCTGCCCGGCCATCGGCCCCAAGCCCCCCATCTGCCACATCAGCCATTGCAATATGTCGGTGCGTTCACGCGGGCTGTCGCCATAGAATTTGCCCTCCTTCAGCGCGAGGTAGATCAGGATCGCGCCGCTCTCGAACACGCTGACCGGCTCGCCGCCATCGGCGGGGGCGGTGTCGACAATCGCGGGCATGCGGTTGTTGGGGCCGATCTTCAGGAAATCGGGCTTGAACTGGTCGCCCTGCCCGATGTTGACGGGGTGGATCGCATAGGGGGTGCCGGCCTCTTCCAGAAACAGCGTGATCTTGTGGCCGTTCGGGGTGGGCCAGTAGAACAGGTCGATCATCGCAGGTGTCTCCATCGGTTTACAGCCGACAGATGGGGTTGCGCGTCGCTCACGCAACCGGGTCCGGCAGGTCGGTGCGATGCCGCAGCAAGAACACCACAACGATCACCACCGCGACGCTTGTCAGCGCCGACGCCAGCAGGAACGCCGCACCCGGAAACCCGCGTTCCGCGCCCGTGGCGAGCGTCTGCGTCAGGCTGAGCGGCCCCAGAATCGCGGCGATGCTGGCAAGACTTGCCATGCCGCCCTGCAATGCCCCCTGGTTCGACGCATCGACCATCCGGCTAAGCAGCGCATTGATCGACGGATAGGCGAGCGCCTGAAGTGCCCCGATCGTCAGCAACGCGTACACCTGCCACCCCTCTGTGGCGAACGCATAGCCGAAATAGACCAGCGTCCCGACGATCAGGCCGATCAGTACGGTCCGCGTCTCCCCCAAGGCGGCAATCGCGCGCCCGGTCAGGAAAATCTGTGACAGCGCCATGGCGGCGCCCGATGCCGCGAGCGACCAGCCGATCGCCTTGCTATCCCAGCCATGCGCAAGTTCGGCGTAGAAGGCCCAGGTCGCGGGATAGACCTGATGCGCCAGCTGCCAGATGAACATGACGACCAGCAGCGGCATTGCCCCCTTCAGTCCCAGCAACGGCTTGAACGCACCCAGCGGATTGGCGCGGCGCCACTCGAATTTGCGGCGATTCTCCGATGCCAGTGTCTCCGGCAACCAGATCGAAATCCAGAACGCATTGCCCGCCGCCAGCGCCGCTGCGACCATGAACGGCGTGCGCGGCCCGAAATCCGCCAGCAGCCCGCCGATCGCCGGGCCAATGATAAAGCCGATCCCGAACGCCGCGCCCATCAGCCCGAATGTCGCACCACGTTTCTCGGGCGGGGTGACGTCCGCCAGCACCGCATTGGCGGGACCATAGACCGCCCCCGCAATCCCCGCGATCAGCCTTCCGGCAAACAGCCACGCGATCGTCGGCGCGAACGCCATCAGCGCGTAGTCGATCGCAAAGATGAGCATCGCCGCAAGCAGCACCGGGCGGCGGCCATAACGGTCGCCCAGATTGCCCAGGATCGGCCCGGCAAAGAAATGCGCGAGCGCGAACACGATCAACAGCCATCCGCCGGTACGCGTCGCCTCCGCCACACTCTGTCCGGTCAGCTCGACAATGAGGGTCGGAAGGACGGGCAGCACGATGCCGAAACCGATCGAGTCGATCAGAACCGCAGCTAACGCTATGGGAACTGCGCGGTGTGCGAATGTCATGCCTGCCCCCCGGCGATTCCGAACTTCGCTGACGGCATGTTCCAGTTGGGCACGAATATCAACCGGATGCTTGACCTGTCGTCATCCATACCGCATCTTCCAAAAATCAGCGGCGGAGGATGTGGATGGCGACGGTGGCGGATGGTGCGGCTGAAATTCCGCCGATCACGTTCGGAACGCGCGTCACTTATGGTGCCGGAGCCATCGCCAACGGGGTCAAGAACGCCGCCTTCACCAGCTATCTGCTATTCTTTTATAGCCAGATCATCGGCATTTCCGCCTCCATCGTCGCTACCGCCGTCGCCTGCACGCTGATTATCGACGCGGTTGCCGATCCGCTGATCGGGCGCTGGTCGGACAATACGCGCAGCCGCTGGGGACGGCGGCATCCGTTCATTTATGGCTCGGCGATCCCGACCGGCTTCTTCTTCTTGCTGGCATGGTTTCCGCCCAGCGGAATGAGCGACCTCCAGACCGGCCTGTGGATCTTCGCCACCGCCGCGATGACGCGCGTGTGCATTAGCGCGTTCGAGATCAACACATCGGCGATGACCCCGGAAATGACCGAGGATTATGGTGAGCGCACCAAGCTGTTCGGGCTGCGCTGGTGGTTCGGCTATGCCGGGACATACGGTTTCACGACGATCTGCCTGCTGACCTTCTTCGCCGCGACCGCCGCCTATCCGCGCGGCCAGCTCAATCCGGCGGGCTATTCCGGGTTCGCCATCGCCGGTGCGCTGACCATCGTCGTAGCAATCCTGCTCTGCGGGCTCGGCACGCACAACCGCATCCCGTATCTGCGTCAGGCGGTGGTGCGCAGCGAACCGATGCCGCTGATGACGCATCTGCGTGAGATGGGCGGGGCACTGAAGAACCGCGCCTTCCTGTCGATCTTCGGCTTCGGCGTGCTCAAATACTCCGCCATCGGCCTTTACAGCGCGACGCAGCTGTTTTTTCTGACCTATCTGTTCAAGGTCAACGCCGCGCAAATGGCGATCCTGACGATCGACAGCCTGGTCGCCGCCACGCTCGCCGCGCCGCTCGCCCCGGTGATGTCGCGCTGGGTGGGCAAGCGAACCAGCTCGATGATCTTCGCGGTGCTGGGCGTCGCAATCGGCCTTTCGCCGCTGTTCCTGGCGGCGAATGACCTGTTCTTCGTGCCGGGCGATCCCCGGCTGGTGCCCACGCTGTTCGTGATCGGTGCGGTCTATGGCGCGATGGTCGCAATCAGCCTCATCAACACATCTTCGATGCTGGCGGATGTGGTCGAGGATAGCGCGCTAAAGACCGGGCGGCACGAGGCGGGGACGTTCTTCGCCGCCGCCAGCTTCATGCAGCAATGCTCCACTGCGGTCGGCATCTTCCTCGCGGGCAAGCTGTTGGTCTGGTCCGATTTTCCCGACAAGCCTGCACCGGGCCAGGTGACCGACGCGATGATCCAGAGCCTAGCCTTCCACTATATCCCGATGTCGATCGGGCTGTGGACGCTCGGCGCGCTGTTCCTGATTTTCTATCCGATCACCCAGGCGAAGCATGAGGAAAATGTCGCCGCCTTGCGGGCGCGCGAAGCGGAGGCGAAGGCGCGCGAAATGGACAATGCGGCGCTGGGCGGCCCCGGCCGCTGAATCCGGATTGACGCGACGCCCGCCATACCGCACATTCAAAATATGGACGGAGCGGCGCAATCGCTCCGGTAAGGAGAGAAAATGGCAACCGTGGCTGAACCCGTGGCGGCAACCGGCATCGACGCATTTCGCGCCGAAGTGCGCGAATGGCTGGCGCAGAACTTCCCCGCATCGCTGAAGGGCAAGGACAATGCGATGTCCGCGGTCGAGGGGCCGGGCGAGCTGTCCCCCGAACAGGATGCGTGGCGGCGCGCGATGGGCGACAAGGGCTGGGGCGTCCCGACCTGGCCGCGCGAATATGGCGGCGGCGGGCTGAGCCGTGCCGAGGCCAAGATATTGCAGGAAGAAATGGGCCGTATCGGCGCATGGAACCCGATCGGCGGCATGGGCGTGATGATGTTCGGCCCGACCTTGCTGGAATATGGCAGCGAGGAACAGAAACGCGAGCATATCCCGGCGATCGCCAGGGCCGAAGTCCGGTGGTGCCAAGGCTATTCGGAACCCAATGCCGGATCCGACCTCGCCAATCTTCAGACCTTCGCCGAGGACAAAGGCGACCATTATCTCGTCAACGGCCAGAAGACGTGGACGTCGGGCGGCCAATGGGCCGACAAATGCTTCTGCCTCGTCCGCACCGACAAGACCCAGAAACAGGGCGGCATCACCTTCCTGCTGATGGACATGGATGCGCCCGGGGTCGAGGTGAAGCCGATCCAGATGATTTCCGGCATGTCGCCCTTCTGCGAAACCTTCTTCACCGATGTGAAGGTGCCCAAGGAAAACCGCGTCGGCGCGGAGGGGCAGGGCTGGACGATCGGCAAAAGGCTGCTCCAGCATGAGCGGACCAATTTGTCGGGCGGCGGGTCTGCGTTCCGCATGGGTGGGCCGTCGTTGTCGGACATGGCCAAGAAATATGTCGGTTCGGATGCGGAGGGCCGCATCGCCGATCCGGATTTGCGAGCACGGATCGCCAAGTTCGAGATGGACTGGCGCGCGTTCCTGTTGACCGCGATGCGGGTTCAGGCGGAATCGAAGGCGGTCGGCGGGGTGTCCGAAGTCTCCTCGATCCTGAAAACGGTCGGCACCAAGCTGGGGCAGGAACGCGCCGAGCTGATGATCGAGATTCAGGGGATGCAAGGGCTGGGCTGGGAGGGCGAAGGCTTCTCCGCCGCCGAGTTGCAGGGCGTGCGCGGCTGGCTGTTCGGCAAGGCGACGACAATCTACGGCGGATCGACCGAGATCCAGAACAACGTGATCGCCAAGCAGATACTGCGGATGCTGGATCATCAATAGCCGTCACCCCAGCGAAAGCTGGGGTCTGGTGGCACTGAGCGTTTCCCTCGCGGTAGGAGATCCCAGCTTTCGCTGGGATGACGGGGGAGCGGAGGACGACGAGGGAATCTACAATGGCCGTTCTGACCGAAGAACAGACGATGCTGCGCGACATGGCGCGCGATTGGGCGACGAACGAGAGTCCGGTAAACGCGTGGCGCAAGGTGCGCGATGCCGACACCGCCGCCGGGTTCGACGCGGGCGCATATTCGACGATGGCCGAAATGGGCTGGACCGGGATCATCATCCCCGAGGCGCATGGCGGCAGCGATTTCGGCTGGCTGAGCCTGGGGCTGGTGATCGAGGAGCTGGCCAAGACGATGACGGCCAGCCCGCTGGCGGTGTCGGCGGCGGCCGCATCGGCGATTTTGCTGGGCGGGAGCGACGCGCAGAAGGCGAAGTATCTGCCGCGTATCGCCAGTGGTGAACTGGTGGCGACGCTGGCGGTGGACGAAGGGCCGCGCCACGATCCGGCGGGGATCGCCGCGAAGGTCGAGGGCGGCACGCTGTCCGGGGCCAAGGCGTTCGTGGCCGAGGGCGACAGTGCGGGGCTGTTCGTGGTCGCCGCGAGCGACGGCCTGTATCTGGTCGAGGCCGGGGCGGGCGTCACCGTAACGCGCCGCCATCTGGTCGATTTCCGCAGCCATGCCGATGTCGCGTTCGACGGCGCGGGGGCGGACAGGCTGGCGGATGGCGGCGATGCGCTGCTGGACAAGGTGCTCGACCGCGCCGCGATCCTGACCTCAGCGGAAATGTTGGGCATGGCCGGACAGTCATTCGACACGACGTTGGCCTATCTGAAACAGCGCGTGCAGTTCGGACAGGTGCTGGCGACGTTCCAGGCGATCCAGCACCGCATGGCGAACCTGTTCAGCGAGATCGAGGTAATGCGGTCGGTCGTCGAGGTGGGCTTGGCGGCAATCGACAGCGGAGCGGATACGCGCCAGGCCGCATCGCTGGCCAAGGGCAAGGCCAATGAGGTCGGCCATCTGATGAGCCGCGAACTGATCCAGCTCCACGGCGGCATCGGTATGACCGATGAATATGACGCCGGGTTCGTCCTGAAACGGATGCGCGTATTGGAGCAGCAATGGGGGAATACCGCGTATCACCGCGACCGGTTTGCGCGGTTGGGCGGGTTTTGAAGGCCAGTAATTAGCCCCATGCTTTAGCAAATCTGTCCGCGAGGTTGTTGCAACCGATGAACCCTGCAAAATCGGAAGCACAATTAGCGGCGGATATTGGTGGAATGCGAGCGTGCCAAACCTTCTCCAGAGGGAGAAGGATACCGCAGCTTGGCAGCTTGCTGCCTAGCGGAGGTTGGATGAGGGGACCCCGCGCTCTCGATGGGGTGATCCCCTCACCCAGCTCCGACTAGAGCCGCGTGAAGAACGCGAACCTAGTCTGCGCAACCCTCTCCCGACGGGAGAGGGAATGCAGTCCTCCATCGGGTCGTTAGCGGCCTGTCCGCTCTGACGGCGCGCCCGTGGTTTCCTCTTTTGAGGGCCACCACAAACCGCCGTCGGCAACGAGTCGTCAAATCAGATTTTCGAACCTTCGTTCAACATACCCCCATATGGCCGCAACCCCCGGTGACATATATGCCTCAGGTGAGGATAGGTGGCAATTCGCAACGGTTTTGTTGACTTGACCGATGGCCCGAGAATCGATCTATTCGAGTTTGCGGTATGGAAACGATAGAGTGTTCCGGCCAAACGGGAGTGGGATCTATGAAGAAGCAGCTATTGGTGGCGTGCGGATTCTCGGCGCTGGCGATCGGGGTGGCCTCGCCGGCTTATGCACAGGACGGTGAGAGCGAAATCGTCATTACCGGTTCGATCATCGCGGGCACGCCCGAGGATGCGGCGCTGCCGGTCGACGTGATCGGTGCCGAGGAACTGTCGAAACAGGGCAATCCGTCGACGCTGGAACTGGTCAAGGCGCTGCCGACATCGAGCGCGTCGCTGGGCGATTCCAACCAGTTCGACAGCCGGTCGCAGGGTGCCGAGGGCATTGCCACGGTCAATCTGCGCGGCCTCAGCCCGCAGCGCACTTTGGTACTGCTCAACTCGAAACGGCTGGCCACGTCGGGTAACGGCGTCCCCTCGGTCGATATCAACATGCTGCCATCGGCGGCGCTGGGACGCGTCGAAATCCTGAAGGACGGCGCGGCGGCGACCTATGGTTCCGAAGCGATTGCGGGCGTGGTCAACTTCATCACGCGCACCAATCAGCGCGGCTTTCAGGGTGCGGCCAGCTACAAGTTCATCGACGGCTCGGATGGCGATGTCGATCTGTCGCTCAGCTATGGCCATGTCGGCGAGAATCTGCGTGTGCTGTTCGCCGCGGGCTTTCAGAAGCGCGGTCAGCTGATGGCGAAGGAACGCGACTGGGCGATCCGGCCCTATGCCGAAAATCCGCAGGGCGGCTGGACCGGCGGCGGCAACCCCGCCAACTTCCTGTTCCTGAGCGCGGCGGGATCGCCGGTGACCGGCGTGGTCGGTGACGCATCCTGCGCCTCGCTGGGCGGGTTCGTCGGCGCGGACGCCCGCTGTTCCAACCAATATTCGGTCTATGACAATCTGGTCGAGCTGGAAAAGCGCGGACAGGCGTTCGTCGATGTCGAGATCGACATCACGCCGTCGATGACGTTCCAGACGACGTTGCTGTACGGCCGCACCACCGTGCCGCACTATCTGACCTCGCCATCCTATCTGTTGACGCAATCGCCATCGGCGGTGGCGGCGGCGGGGACGCCCTATGCGCCGTTCGCCGCCCTGTTCGGCAGCGGCTTTTTCGCGCCGAGCGAGAATCCCGGTCTGGTCGCCTATCGTGCGGCCAATGCGGGCACGCCGGCGGGGGCGGGCGTTCTGTTCCCGACCCTGTTGTTCCGCCCGTTCCTGCTTGGCGGCAATCCGGGGACGCTGAACGACGAGACCGAGCCGGGCTCGTCGCGCGGCATGCGCAAGAGCGAATCCTTCCGCGCGACCGCCGAACTGCGCGGCGAGATCAGCGCGAATTTGAACTACAACCTCAATTTCACCTATCATAACTATTATCGCTACATCGACGGTACCGATTCCTATGGCGATCGCGTGCAGCGTGCGCTGCTCGGTTTCGGCGGGCCGAATTGCACCGGCAGCACGCCGGGTGCGAACGGGTGCATGTGGTTCAACCCGTTCGGCAATGCGGTGACACGTAACGCGGCGACCGGCGCGACCAACAGCCAGGGGAACGGGCCGGCAAATTCGTCCGTGCTGACCGACTGGTTCTTCGTCAAGTCGTTCACCCAGGTCGATACCGAACTGACGGTGGTCGAAGGATCGATCAGCGGCGGCACCGGCTTTTCGCTGCCCGGCGGCGAGGTGCAATTCGGCATTGGCGGCCAATATCGCAGTGAATCGATCGACACGACCTATGGCGCAGCCAACAATCTGGCGCAGAATCCGTGCCGCGAATCCCCGCTCAACGGAAACACCAATGCGGCGGCGTGCTCGGGCGGTCGTCCGGCGACCGGCGCACTGGGCTTCCTAGGCACCAACCGCAACTCGTCTTTGTCGGGCAGCGTCTATGCCATCTATGGCGAAATGCAGCTGCCGATCCTCGACACGCTGAACGTCCAGCTGGCGGCGCGCTACGAAGATTATGGCGGCAATATCGGTTCGACCTTCGATCCGCAGATTCGCGCACGCTGGCAGGTGACCGACTGGCTGGCACTGCGCGGCGGATACGGCACCACCTTCCGCGCGCCGACCCTGGCCAACGTATCGACCAACGGCGTGGTCGCGTTGCAGATCATCGACACCGCGTTCCGCCCGATCGACGTGGTCGGCAATCCCAATCTGATCCCGGAATCGTCGACCAACTATGGCGGCGGCATTCTGTTGAACGCCGGTGGGTTTACCGCCAGCCTCGATTATTACCGCTATGACCTGAAGGATGTGATCGTCACCGATCCGCTGATCGCAATGGTCAACACGCTGTTCCCGGCGGGTGCAGGCAACACCTGTGCCACCAACGCCGCACTGGCCGCGCGCTTCACCTTCTCGACCGGACCCTGCACGGCGGCGACGACGCGCACGGCAATCTCGCGCGTGCGCACCGAGTTGCAGAACGGCGCGTCGATCACCAACGAGGGCATCGACGCCTCGGTCGGCTATCGTAACAACGAGATGTTCGGCGGGGCCGCGCGTTTCGGCATCGGCGGCAGCGTGACCTATACGCTTCAGAACCGCATCGGCGATATCTCGGTCGCGGGCACCTTGGTTCAGGCGGGCTATGACGGGGTCGGGCTGCTCAATTACCAGACCACGCTCTATCCCGTGCCGGAGTGGAAGGGGCAGGGCTATCTGGAGCTGGGCAGCGGTCCGGTCGATGCGCGGCTGACCGTGACCTATATCGACGGGCTGTACGATCAGCGCGCCGATACGACGGCGGCGGGCATCTATGGCCCGAACGCGGCACTGGGCGGCGCGCGCGTGACCGGCGGCGCGAACATCGAAAGCTATACCAGCGCCGATTTCACCATCCAGTTCGCCATCACCGACAGCGTCACCCTGTCGGGCAGCGTCTATAACATCTTCGATCAGGATCCGCCGTTCGCGCGGGAGGATTACAACTACGAGCCGTTCGTCGGCAATCCGCTGGGCCGCAACTTCAAAATTGGCGTCGCCGCCAAATTCTGAGGTTGGTGTCCAATGAGGCTTCGTCGTGCGACAACACGGCGAAGCCTCCTTTTTTTGTGATGGAGTGAAGTGCGTATGGCGAGCAGTTCCGGCATAGATGGGCCGACAACGCCTGCTCCCGACACCGCACAGGTCGACGCGATCGCCATGAAGCGCCGGACGGCGACGCTGATCCTGCTCACCGCCGCCTATTTCTTCAGCTATATGGACCGGCAGATCCTTGCGATCCTGCAGGAGGACATCAAGGCCGAATTGCTGCTGAGCGACACGCAGCTGGGCCTGCTCGCGGGTTTCGCCTTCGCCATTTTCTACGCGACATTGGGCTTGCCGGTCGCGCGACTCGCCGATCGCGGCAATCGCGTCAACATCATCGCCATCGCACTTACCCTGTGGAGCGCGATGACCGCCGTGTGCGGGCTGGCACAGAATTTCGTGCAATTGTTGCTCGCGCGGATCGGCGTGGGGATCGGGGAGGCGGGATCGAGCCCGCCTAGCCATTCGATCATCGCCGATCTCTATCCGCCGGAAAAGCGCGCAGGGGCGATGGGCATCTATTCGCTGGGCGTGGTGCTGGGTGCGGCGGGCGGCACGATGATCGGCGGCACGCTGGCGCATTTCTTCGGCTGGCGTGTGGCGATGTTTGCGGTCGGTATCCCCGGCATCTTGCTCGCTATCATCATCAAGATGTTTGTGATCGAACCGCGTCGCGGGCTGTCCGATCCGTCGCAGACGCAGACGCAGACGCAGACGCACACGCATGGCGACATGCCGAGCTTCGGCACCGGTTTCCGCACGCTGTTTGCCAATCGCGCCGCGCTGCATCTGGTGATGGGCGTCACCATCACCTCGCTGATCGGCTATGGCCACACCGCGTTCGGTCCCAGCTTCCTGATCCGCACGCTCGGGATGGACAAGCTTCAGCTCGCGTCGATCGTCGCCCCGGTGGGCGCGATTTGCGGCACGATATCGGCGGTGATGGGCGGATGGCTGGCGAACAAGGCGGCGGAGCGGTGGGGGCTGCACAGTCAGGCATGGCTGGTACTGGCGATGAAGGGCGTGGGACTCCCGCTCTCCTTCCTGTTCTTCGCCTCGTCCGATCCGTGGGTGGCGGTGCCGATCTACTGGTTCTCGCTATTGCTGGTGAACTCGTATCTCGGCCCGACCTTTGCGCTGATTCAGGGGCTGGCACCCTTGCGCATGCGCGCGCTGTGGGCGGCGGTGACGTTGCTGGTCATCAACCTGATCGGCCTGGGCCTCGGCCCGACGATGATCGGCGTCATCAGCGACGCGCTGAAGCCGACCTATGGCGATGCCGAGGCGTTGCGGATGGCGATGCTGACCTTCGCCGCGGCAACGCCTTGGGCGCTGTTCCATTACTGGCGCGCGGGAGTGTGGTTGAAGCGACAGGCTGCGACATGAGCAGCCGGACCGAATTGGATAAATTGGTGCGCTTGTAACAGCGGAAACAGCCGGTAATGTACCCCGGTAGTAGTGTTGCGGGGGCAGGCATGAAACTCTGGTTTGTGGTGCTATTGATCGGCGCGATTTACGCCGCACTCCGGTTCCTGATCATTCCCGCGTCTGAGAAGCGATGGCAGTCCGACGGAACACTTCGCAAATACGCCCGGGCAGGCACTGTAACTGCACTCAGGACCGTTGAGGATTTTCTGAAAATAGCGCTATTTGTATTTGTAATCGCTTTTGTTTTGTTGAGCTTGCTCACGCTGATCGCGCCGGTATTCGGCGCGTCGCTGTTGAATGCGACCTATGGGTTCGTCCTGCGCGTGAACGAGATTATTGGCCCTGCGCAAAGCATTGTCGGCGGCTTTGCGCTGTGGACGGCGTTGCTTGCCATTTTCTGGATGGCGTGGCGGATGCGACGGTCGAATCTCGCCGATTCGCTGGACAGCGAGCGGAAGCGGCAGATCGACACAATTCTCGCGGATGATGCTGCCTATCTCGATCTTCCGCCGACCGAGCAGATGCAGCAGATCGAGCAGAATATTTCGACCTGTGACGGGGTTGCGGCGCAACTCGCCGAAATGCCTGATGCAGAAAGTCAGGGCAAACTGAAGCAATTGCTCGACATGCGCGACACGATGGTCACGCAATATACGTTTCTGGACGTCGATCGACGCATCGACCTTACCCAGGTCCGGGTGGAGGAACCCGCGACCGGTGGCTTCTGGGGCGCGCTTCGCCTTGGATTGTTCAGCAAGGGCGCGCAAAATACGATCACTTCGACAAGCAAGCTGCTGAAACGGGGTGGGACGGCGGTCGCGTGCTTCCTCGTTCTGGGGGTGACCGCGCCGGTACTGGCCAATCAGGGCATTATCCCCGCGTTGGGATCGATCAACGACATCCAGGTGTTTCGCACGCAACAGGATGCGCAGAACAGCCTGAAGCAAGTCGCAAAGCAGGTCGCCGCCCGCCCGCCGGTTGTGTCCGCCGAGGAAGAGGCGGGTGCCAGCGGTTCATATCATGTTGCAGCCCGGCAATTCGCACGCGCTCTGGTTTCGTCGCCGGACTGGCGCTCGTCAGTTACGCGCGTCCATCCCGAGATGGCGGTGCGACCCGCGGGGTTGCAAGCTGCGGACCGATTGATCGAGGAGATCGTCATCCGCGATACGATTCTGCGCGATTTTGCGCAGAACGCATCGGGGCGGGCATCTGCGATGCGCGGCATGTCATTTGCGAGCGATACCGCACTGCCCGAAACCGCTCGCCAGCAATATGGCGAATTTCGGGACTTCGTTGCGCGACGGTCGGTCGAGAGCAATAGCGGCGAGACGGCAGTCAACCGGATCGAGAAATGGATTCGTGCGAAAGCGGATGCATCGCCCGTGTTTCGCGCGCGTCTTGAGGCCGGGCTTGCGTCATTTCGGCAACCGGCTTCGCTTGGAGATATGTTCGGTGGCGTCCTCGATGAAGCGCTTTCGGCCTCGATCGACGGCGCCTTGCCTGATCCCGCTGACCGTGCGCGCATCGACCGGATGGGAAGCGAGGCCAAGGGCGCGATCAAGGATGCCGCGTCGCGGATGCTTCAATCCAAACTCGCCGATTTCCTCAACGATATCGAAGCCGGCACGAACTACGCGTCGTCGATCGACCGCGTGCGAAAGGGCGCGCGGGTTCCGGCATTCTTCATGCAAAGCGAAGCCGATCTGGCACGCACATTGTTGAGGAACGGGGACGCCAACGCACAGCGCGTCGCGAGTACTGCTGCCGATCTTCACCCGACATTGCAGCGCAGCGATCCGCCCCAGGCGACGGCGCGGGTGGCGCGCGCCGTAGAAGACCTGCGTCCGATGGTTTCCAGCAGCGAGAGCCTGCGCAGCGCAATCGAAGGATCAGTCGGCTCCTATGAGGACCTGTTTCCCGGGCGTGCCCAAGCCTTGAACGAGTCGCCATTGGGTCGTGCGCTAACGAAATCCTACGGGTCTAGCGTCCCCGTGCCGCCTTCGATCGCGCAGGCTGCTGCAGGCGGTGGCGGTGGCGGCGGCGGCGGGATCGGCGGCGGCGGCGATGCGAGCAAAAGCACACGATCCGCAAGTGCCGGCTCAGCGTCCAGAAGCTTCAGTCGCCTGCGCGGATCCGTGCGCGTGGGTGGCGTGCTGATCGGGACCGATCCGCAAGGTGATGGTAAGATCAATGTCGATGATATCACATGGACGAGCAAGGGTCCGATGTTCGACATCTTCCTCCGCCAGAACGGTAAGGCAATACCGGTAGGGCAGTTCGACGGTGAGATGGTACAGCAGGCGCTCGCCTATGCGGCGGACGCGCGCCCGACCACCGTGACCATGACGTCGGGGCCGCTCATGCCCAGCATCCTACGCGTTCACATCCATCCGGCCCTGGTAGACTCGGCGCTGGGCTGTGAAATGATGGAATTGGACCGCTTCGTCGATGCCGCCACCGGAGAATGGCCGGAACGCAGTTTGTGGTCGATGATCGTTGCGACCCAACTGGCGGTCTATAACGCCGCCACGGGTGATGACGATGCGCTCGGCATGTTCGCGGATGATCGCGGACCGCCCTTTGCCCTGGCCGTCAACACGGCATTCGCGGACCGCTGGCGTGAGCGCGACGCCGTATCATCGATTTTCGCGCATGACCCCCAACGGTTCGACATGTCGCTCGTTGCGCGGATCAAGGAATGCCGACCGCAAGTTGCAGAAGGACAGCAAGCGTTTCTGAATTGCGTAAAGGCTGCGCCGGTCAACACCGCACGCTATCAATCGCAGCCCTATGCAATCTGGAGCGGTGTGCGCGAGAAGGACTATCCGATGACCGTCGCCAGCATTGCGCGATCGGCAGCGGGATCTTCCAGCGATCATTTTGTGCGGTTCATGCTGCAAATCGCCTTTGAGCGCGAACAACCATGCGACGATGAGGCGTGCGCCGGGGTGGAGCCTGTTGGGCCGTGGGAGTTTCCCGTAATTGCTGACGGGATCGGCGACCGCACACTGGCATTCGCACGGGGCAATCCGCTGGCGAGCCGGATACTAGGCCGGGCAGACCAGTTCACGCAATTGCAGCGCCTCTTCCGGACTGGCCTGTCGGGGCGGCTGGGCGACGCATTTCCCCGGCACCGGCTCATTGCGTTGATGGCCGATGCTGCAAAGGCCGATCCAATCGATGGCGTCACGACACCGGACTGGAATCAGCCGCGCAATCTTGCGCAACAGCTCCTTGGTCGTTTGCGCCAGGACGCCGGCAGCAATCCGATGGCGAGCCAATCGCGCGCGCGATTGACCTATCTGGAAAGCGTGTTGCACCCTGATTCGGGTGAACGTTTTGCGGGATCGGAAACCTGTCGCGGCGGCACCTTGGCACTGCGTTAGGGCGGAGCTAGCCCCCCAGCACCCGATCGTCGAACAACCCGAACACCACGGTCGACGCGTAGAAAGCGATCGCCCGGTCGCGCGGCATCGTGCCCGCCCATTTGCGCATGTCGAACGCGGCGTTCTGCATCGCCATCATCGTCTGGCTCGCCACCAGCGGATCGATCGGGCGGATCGATCCCTCGGCGATGCCGTCCGACAGCATGCCCGCATAGCGGCGCGCGATGCGGTTGGAGCGATCGACCATCGCGGTGCGGACGCGCGGGGGCAGGCCGGACAGCGCGGTCGTGCGCAGCAATGGCCCGCGCTGTGAAAACTGGAAGTCGAGCAGCGTCGTGATCGTGCTGGTCAGCCGGTGCCACTGGTTGCCGCCGGTCTCCTCCGCCAGCCGCTGCGCATCGGCGATGATGTCGAAGCTGCGGCGATAGCATTCGATCACCAGTTCGTCCTTGGCATCGAGATGGTGGTAGAAGCTGCCCTTGGTCACGTTCAACTCGCTGGCGATCTTCTGCACCGACGCGCCGCGATAGCCGAGTTCGTTGATCAGGCGGGTGGCGGCGAGCAGGAATGCCTCGCGCCCCGGCTCGGCCTCGTCATGCACCAGGTCGAGCATCTGCGGCTGCCAGACGGAATCCGTGGCGGCGATGCCGTTGCGGAATACGTCCATCAGCCGGGCCGCGACGCGCGGATATTCGTCGAGTTCGTACCGCACCAGCCAGGCGGGCAGCCAGAAGGTATTCTCCAGCAGCACATGCGCGCGCCCGCCGCGCAGATCGGTCTCGGCCCGCGTCCCGTCATTGCCCCACAAAGCGCGCGTCTTGCGGAAAATCTGTTGCCAGCGCTGCATCAGTCGGGCGCGCATCTCGCCTTCCATGGCGCGCAGGTCGGAGAGGATGGCGAACGCCTTTTCTTCACCGCGATGGATCTGCGCCAGCCGCTCCATGTTGATTTCGATATAGCGGGCAACGCGCGCCTCCGGCGTCCTCTCCTTGTGCGCCGCGTCCAGCATCTCGTCGAGCCGGTCGAGCGTGACGTCGAAACAGGCGGCGGCAAGGTCTTCCTTGCGCTTGAAATAATAGGTAACGCTGGTGGTATTGAGGCCGACGCGCTGCGCCACATCGGCAAAGGTCATACCCTTGGCGCTTTGTTCGTTGATGACGTCAGCCGCCGCCGCGAGGATCGCGTCGCGCTTGGCCCTGAACCGTTTTGTTTCCCCGCGCGCCTCGGTTGGCACCGCCTCTTCCGCTTCCATTGGAACAGACTAGCAGCTTTGATTCGAAGAAACAGTCCTAAAGCTATATTGTGCGTTTGCGAGTGTGACGCGGCGGAAATTTGGTGGTCGACGCACTTTACCGAAAACTGGGTATGGTCTAGGCGAGTCGAAACGAGCCAGATTGAGGAGAGGTTGTATGGACTTTACGCTGACCGAGCGGGAAACCTATTTCCGCGATCGCGTGCGCGGGTTCATCGACCAGCATATCGCGCCGCGCACCCCCGAATATGTTGCGCAGGTCCGCGAAGGCGAGCGCTGGAAGGTGATTCCGGTGATCGAGGAATTGAAGCCGGTGGCGAAGGCGCAGGGGTTGTGGAATTTCTTCATGCCGCCGCATTCGGGCCAGCGCCATGTCGACGACAGTTTCGAGTTCGAGGGGACGCAACTCACCAACCTCGAATATGCACTGTGTGCCGAGGAGATGGGGAAGGCGGGCTGGGCGTCGGAGGTGTTCAACTGCTCCGCACCCGACACCGGCAATATGGAGGTGCTGCATCGTTACGGCACGCGCGAGCAGAAGGACCGCTGGCTCAACCCGTTGATGAATGGCGAGATTCGCTCGGCATTTCTGATGACCGAGCCGGACGTGGCCTCGTCCGACGCGACCAACATCCAGACGTCGATGGTCCGCGACGGCGACGAATATGTCATCAACGGCCGCAAATGGTGGTCGTCGGGGGTGGGCGATCCGCGCTGTCAGATGCTGATCGTGATGGGCAAGACCAATCCCGATGCGTCGCGCCATTCGCAGCAAAGCCAGATTCTGGTGCCGATGGACGCGGCGGGCGTGAAGGTCGAGCGGATGCTTTCGGTTTTCGGGTATGATCACGCGCCGCATGGCCATGGCGAGGTCGTGCTCGACAATGTCCGAGTACCGGTGGAGAATCTGCTGCTGGGCGAGGGACGCGGGTTCGAGATCGCGCAGGGGCGGCTAGGGCCGGGGCGCATCCACCATTGCATGCGCTCGATCGGGGTGGCCGAAAACGCGCTGGAGGCGATGTGCAAGCGGCTGGTCAGCCGCGTCGCGTTCGGCAAGCGCATTTCCGACCATTCGATCTGGGAACAGCGAGTGGCGGAGGCGCGCTCCAATCTCGAGATGATGCGGCTGCTGTGCCTGAAGGCGGCGGACATGATGGACAAGGCCGGCAACAAATCGGCCCAGCTCGAAATCGCCATGATAAAGGCGATGGGGCCGCGCATGACGCTGCAGATCCTGGACGAC
This sequence comes from Sphingomonas sp. LT1P40, assembly GCF_036663835.1. Taxonomy (NCBI): domain Bacteria; kingdom Pseudomonadati; phylum Pseudomonadota; class Alphaproteobacteria; order Sphingomonadales; family Sphingomonadaceae; genus Alteristakelama; species Alteristakelama amylovorans. Next base: position 1,680,915 of record NZ_JAXOJT010000001.1, on the reverse strand, counting down.
GCGATTCAGGCGTTCGGTGGCGCGGGTGTGTCGGGCGATACGCCGCTGGCGAGTGCGTGGGCGAGCATGCGCACGTTGCGCTTTGCCGACGGGCCGGACGAAGTTCACAACCGGGCGGTCGCACGCAACGAGTTCGGCAAATATGGGGACTATAAGATCGATCGTCCGTCGAGCGGCGACATGGCGGCGGCGCGTTAAGGGAGCGGAAGTTGAAAGCGGCAGTCCTGTTCGAGGCCAATCGGCCCCTCGAAATCCACGATATCCAGGTGTCGAAACCCGGCCCGCGCGAAGTGCTGATCCGCACCGCCGCGTGCGGGGTTTGCCGGTCGGACCTGCACTTCGTCGATGGCGCCTATCCGCATGTCATGCCGACCGTGCCGGGGCACGAAGCGGCCGGCGTGGTCGAGGCGGTGGGGAGCGATGTCACCAAATTGCGACCGGGCGACCATGTCATCACCTTCTTCACCGTATTTTGTGGATCGTGCGAGTTTTGCGTGTCCGGGCGGCCGTCGCTGTGCGTGGATTCATCGACCAAACGCCCGAAGGATGCGCCGCCGAAGCTGTCGCTGAACGACGGCACACCGGTCGCGCATTTCCTGAACCTGTCGGCCTTCGCCGAGCAGATGCTGGTCCACGAAAATGCCTGCGTCGCAATCAGCAGGGACATGCCGCTTGATCGCGCCGCGTTGCTGGGCTGCGCGGTGATGACCGGGGCCGGGTCGATTTTCCGCGACAGCAAGGTGATCCCCGGCGACACGGTGGCAGTAATCGGCTGCGGCGGCATCGGCCTAGCCGCGATCAACGCCGCGAAGATCGCGGGCGCGGGCAAGATCGTCGCGATCGACCCGGTGCCGGAAAAGCGTGCGCTGGCGCGCAAGCTGGGCGCGACGCACGACTATGACGCGATGGCCGACGATGTGGTCAAACAGGTGCTGAAGCTGACCGATGGCGGGGTGAATTACGCGATCGAGGCGGTCGGGCGGCCGAGCAGCGCGGAAATGGCCTGGAACGTGCTGCGCCGGGGCGGCACCGCGACGATCCTGGGCATGATCGCGCCGGGGCAGTCGGTCAGCATCCCCGGGCCGACCTTCCTGTCGGGCAAGAAATTGCAAGGGTCGCTGGCCGGATCGATGCAGTTCCCGATCGACCTGCCGCGTCTCGTCCAGATGTATCTGGATGGCGTGCTCGACCTCGACACCATGGTCGCCGAGCGCATTCGTCTGGAGGATATCAACCATGCGTTCGACAATCTGCGCAAGGGCGATGCCGTGCGATCCGTGATCGAGTTCGCATGAGCGTGAAAGCGGGTGCGATGGAGGCGGTGACCGACCTCGACACCGGGCGGCTTACCGCGTGGATGGCGGCGAATGTCGCGGGATTCGTCGGGCCTTTGACTTACGCCAAGTTTCCGGGCGGCCAATCGAACCCCACCTATCGCATCGACGCCGCCAGCGGTTCCTATGTGCTGCGCCGCAAGCCCTTTGGGCCGATCCTGCCCTCGGCCCATGCGGTGGACCGCGAATATCGGCTGATCGCGGGGCTGCATCCCACGGGCTTCCCCGTCGCACGTCCCTATGGCCTGTGCGAGGACGACGCCGTCATCGGCTCCGCTTTCTACATCATGGAGCGGGTCGAAGGCGTCAATTACTGGGACGGCGCCTTGCCTGACAAGACGCCGGAACAGCGCAGCGCGATCTATTTCGAAATGTGCGACCGGCTGGCCGAACTGCATAACACCGATTTCGCAGCAGCAGGGCTGGCGGAATACGGCAAGCCCGGCAGCTATTTCGAGCGGCAGGTGGGGCGCTGGACCAAGCAGTACCGCCTCGCCCAGACCGACGATTTGCCCGATGTCGAGCGGCTGATCGAATGGCTGCCGCGCACATTGCCGCCGCAAACGCGCACCAGCATCGTCCATGGCGACTATCGCATCGACAACATGATCTTCGACGTCGATGCGCCGCGCGTGAAAGCGGTGCTCGACTGGGAATTGTCCACGCTGGGCGATCCGATGGCGGATTTCAGCTACCTCCTGACCAACTGGATGATCCCCGCCAATGGCGCGTCGGCTATTGAAGGGATTACCGGGCCCAAGACGGGCATTCCAACTGTCGAGCAGATGGTCGAGCGTTACTGCGCGGCGACGGGGCGCGACGGCATACCCGACCTCAACTGGTATTTCGCCTTCGGCCAGTTCCGCCTGATGAGCATCGTCCAGGGGATCAAGCGCCGCATGCTGGATGGCAACGCCAGCAACGCCCATGCTGAGGAGACGGCGGCGCGGGTGCCGGGGCTGGCGGCGAGTGCGTGGGCGTTTGCGGTGAAGGCGGGGGCGTAAGACATGAAATTGTTCGACCTGACCGGCAAGGTCGCCATCGTCACCGGCTCCTCGCGCGGGATCGGCAAGGCGTCCGCCGAGGCACTGGCGGATCATGGCGCGAAGGTCGTCATTTCAAGCCGAAAGCAGGATGCGTGCGACGAGGTCGCTGCCGCGATCAACGCGAAACATGGCGAGGGCACCGCGATCGCCGTCGCGGCCAGCATTTCGGACAAGGCGGCGCTCCAGAAGCTCGTCAACGAAACCCGCGCCGGGTTCGGGCGCATCGACATCCTCGTCTGCAACGCCGCGTCCAACCCCTATTACGGGCCGCTGGCCGACATCGCCGATGACCAGTTCCGCAAGATCCTCGACAACAATATCGTCTCCAACCATTGGCTGATTCAGATGACCGCGCCGGAAATGCGCGAGCGGCGCGATGGCGCGATCATCATCATCTCCTCGATCGGCGGCCTGCGCGGGTCGCCGGTGATCGGCGCGTATAACGTATCGAAGGCGGCGGACTTCCAGCTCGCCCGCAATTACGCAGTCGAATACGGCCCCGACAATGTCCGGGTGAACTGCATCGCGCCGGGCCTGATCAAGACCGATTTCGCACGTGCGCTGTGGGAAAATCCGGAGGCGGAGGCGCGAGTGAACAAGGGCACACCGCTGCGCCGTCTGGGTGAGGCCGAGGATATCGCCGGGGCGGTCGTGTACCTCGCATCCCCGGCGGGGGCATACATGACCGGACAGGCGATGGTCGTCGATGGCGGGGTGACGATCTGATGGCGCGCTTCATCGACAAATCGATCATCGTCACCGGTGCAGGCTCCGGCATCGGCCGCGCCGCCGCAATACTGTTCGCCGCCGAAGGGGGCCGGGTGATCGTCGCCGACAAGAGCGACGGCGCGGACGAAACCGTGCGGTTGATCGCCGATGCGGGCGGCACGGCAAAGGCGATCCGCATGGATGCCGGCAGTGAAGCCGACGTGATTGCCACCATCGATCTTGCGGTGGCGGAATATGGCGGCCTCGACATCCTGTTCGCCAATGCCGGGATTTCCGGCGGCATGGCCAATATCTTCGACACCTCGCCCGAATTGATCGCCGAGGTGCTTCGCGTAAACCTGATCGGCCCATTGCTCGCGATCAAACACGGCGCGCCGAAAATCGCGGAGCGTGGCGGCGGCGCGATTGTCCTGACCGCCAGCGTCGCGGGCATCCGTTCCGGCGCGGGCAGCCCGGCCTATTCGGCGTCGAAAGCTGGCGTCATCAACCTCGCCGCCGTTGCCGCACAGCAGCTTGCCGGGTCGAACGTCCGCGTCAACGCGCTCTGCCCTGGCCTGACCGAAACCGGCATGACCAAACCGACCTTCGACTATGCGCGTGAGGCGGGGAAGATGGACCGCGTCGGCCGCCTCAACCCGTTGCGACGCGGGGCACAGGCGGAGGAACTGGCGCGCGCCGCCCTGTTCCTCGCGTCCGACGACGCAAGTTACGTCAACGGACAGGCGCTGGCGGTCGATGGCGGCCTGTCGTCCAGCCATCCGGTCACCCGTCAGGAATACGGCAAAACCGCTGTTTGACAGCCGCGCCAAAGCCCCGCATTTTCGCTGCGAAAGCAGGGGAGGGCAGGCATGCGCAACTGGATCATCGGCGCGGCGGCATGCGCGGTTCTGGCCACCTCGATGCCCGTCGTCGCGCAGGATGGTGGTGATGGCGAGATCATCGTCACCGCGATGCGGCGCCTGAGTCCCGATGGCGATCCCGTCAGCGTCCGCGAGATCGTGGTCTCCACCCCCGCCGCCGCGCAGATGCTGCGCCGCACCGCCGACTTCGCGGTGCAACAGGTCGTCGTGGTAAGCGACACGATCGACGAAGACGCCGCGCATGGCGAGATTCAGTCGATGATGCGCAAGGCGATCGACCTGTCCGCCAAATCGGGCGTCCAACTGGCCAGCGGCGAGATCGTCGTCGAGCCGCTCACCGCCGGCAACTATAAAAACCTCAAGATCGACGAAATCGACGAAGGCGATGTCGACGGTGAGGCGGTCAAGTTTCTGGTCAAAGTCCCGCTGGCAGCGGGCATCGACGCCAAGGCGGCGCTCGCCCGGATCGACACCTTTATCAAAGCGGTCCCAGCGGTCGGTCGTGCCGAGATGAAGGCCTATAGCGAACTCACGCTGAGCGTGGTCAATCCCGAGCAATATCGCGGTAGCATCATCGATCTGGTAGCAAAGGACACGCTGGCGACCAGCGGACGTTTTGGCACCGGCTATGGCGTCGAGGTCGGGGGGCTGGATCGCCCCGTCCAGTGGAAACGCGCCGGCCTGACCGAGGTGCTTTTGTTCCTGCCGTCGGACGCAAAGGTGCGGCCGCGTGATTGATCCGGGGAGGGTGACAATGCGATTATTGTCCAAAGTGCTGATCGGCGGAACGATGCTGTCGTTGGCGATGCCGGCGCTGGCGCAGGAAGTGATCGTCACCGCGCAACGGCGCGGTTTCGGCGGGGACGGCAGCTACAGCAACGGGGTGATCGCGGCGTCGCGCCCGATCATCAACCTGAAACGCACCGCAGATTTCGCGGTCCAGCCGGTGCGCGTGGTCGGCGACGCGCGTGACGCGACGGCGCGCAAGGCCGATCTGCGTGCGACCATCGCCAACATGATCGCCGGCGCGGCAAAGGCCGGAGTCGAACTGGCGATCGGCGAGTATGTCCTGACGCCGCTGACGCTCGCTGAATATGGTAATCTGCGCTTCTCCGGTGACGGTCGGCCCGATACCGACCAGACGTTTTTTCTGGTCAAGGTGCGGCTGACCCCCGGCATGGATATCGCCACCGCCAAGGCGACGGTCGCGCGCTTCGTCGAAGCGGTGGCCAAGGCTGGGCGGACGCAGGTCAGCATTTCGGGTGAGCCGACGCTGTCGGTGGTCAATCCTGATCAGTATCGCGGCCAGATCATCGATTTGATCGCCGCCGATGCCGCCGCTTCCGCCGCGAAGTTCGGGACTGGTTCGGGCGTCGATGTCACCGGCCTCGACCGTCCCGTCGAATGGGCGCGTGGCGGGCCGACCGAGGTGTTTCTGTTCCTGCCGTCGAGTTATACGGTGCGGAAGCGGTAAGGGCCTGTCTCCTCTCCCGTCGGGAGAGGGTTGCGCAGACTTGGGTCTTGCGAAGCAAGGCCTTAGTCGGAGCTGGGTGAGGGGATCACCCTATCGATAACGCGGCGTCCCCTCATCCAACCTCCGCTAGGCAGCAAGCTGCCAAGCTGCGGTATCCTTCTCCCTCTGGAGAAGGTTTGGAACCCGCGAACCCGTTACCCTCGAATCCGCATCAGCCCTTCCTGCGCGACACTCGCCACCAGCCGCCCGTCGCGGGTGAAGATACGCCCGCGGTTGAACCCGCGCGCATGCCCCGCCCACGGGCTGTCGGTGGCATAGAGCAGCCATTCGTCCGCACGCAGCGGTTCGTGCAGCCACACCGCATGATCCAGGCTGGCCGATTGCAGCTTGCCGGTCATCCAGTTCACCCCATGCGGCAACGTGGCGGTCCCGAGCAGCATCATGTCGCTGGCATAGGACAGGATCGCGCGGTGCAGCGCGGGATCGTCAGGCAGCGTCGCGGCGGCGCGGAACCAGCTATATTGCTGCGGCTCGGTCTTGGCTGGCTTGAACCAGTTGCGCGGGGAGCAGGGTCGGATTTCGATCGGTCTCGCGCGCAGGAAGAACGGACGAAAGCGCTCGGGCACTTCGTCGCGGATTTCGTCGCGCATCTCTTGTTCAGAACGCAAATCCTCCGGCATCGGCACGTCGGGCAATGGGTCCTGATGCGACAGTCCTTCTTCCGTGCGATGGAACGACGCGATCATGTTGAGGATCGGCTGCCCCTGTTGCAGCGCGATCACGCGGCGGTTGGCGAAGCTGCCCCCGTCATAATCGCGCACCACGCGATAGATGATCGGGTGGTCCTCGTTCCCCGGCCGCATGAAATAGGCATGGAGCGAGTGCGCGGCCTTGTCCTCGACCGACCGTTGCGCGGCCTGCAGTGCCTGTCCGATCACCTGTCCGCCGAACACGCGCCCGACGCCCTCGGGCTGGCGCGCGCCGCGATACAGATCGACATCGATCCGCTCGACATCGAGCAGGTCGATCAGTTGCGCGACCTGTCCCGCCGCCGTCTCCGCGCGTTTGTATTCGTCGCTCATTTTCACTCCTTAAGCCCCTCCCCTTCAGGGGAGGGGTTGGGGGTGGGGCTTGTCAGTCTCACCGAGACCAGTGGCCAAGAGGATAGGCCCCACCCCAACCCCTCCCCTGAAGGGGAGGGGCTTAGAAGGGTCAATATCCCGCCGCCGTCGCCAGCGCGTTGGCGTGGAAATTACTGTCGCCGAACATCTCGGCCAGCACGCGTCCGCGCTTCATGTAGAAACCGATATCATATTCGTCGGTCATGCCGATGCCGCCATGCATCTGCACGCCTTCCTGCACGGCGAGGGTCGCGGCAAGCCCGGTCATAGCCTTGGCCACCGACACCGCTTCGGCCGCCCTCGCATCCCCGGCATCGAGCAGTTGCTGCGCCTTGAGCACCGCAGCACGCGCGACTTCCATTTCGGCGTAGAGGTGTGCCGCGCGGTGCTGGAGCGCCTGGAAACTGCCGATCAGGACGCCGAACTGCTTGCGTTCTTTCAGATAGGCGACGGTCATGTCCATCGCGCCGCCGCCGACGCCGAGCATCTCCGCCGACGCGCCGGTGCGGCCCGCGTTGAGCAGCTTGGAAAGGACACTGCGCCCGCCATCGACATCGCCGATCACGGCGTCGGCATCCAGTTCGACGCCGTCGAACGTCACGCGCGCGGCAATGCTGGAATCTGCCAGCCGCTGCGGGTCGGTGGTCAGACCCGCCGTATCCTTCGGCACCGCGAACAAAGTGACGCCATCGGCATCGTCCGGCGACCCGGCGGTGCGCGCCGCGACGATCAGCAGGTCGGCGACATGGCCGTGCGTGACGAACTGTTTCTTGCCCGAGAGCTTGAAGCCATTGCCTGAGCGTTCGGCCTGCATCCCGACAGCATTACCGTGCTTGGCCCGCTCGTCGATCGCCAGCGCCGCGACGGTCTCGCCCGCGAGGATGCCGGGAAACCAACGGTCGCCATGCGCGGTCCCTTTCAGGGCTTCGACCGCAGCAATGGCGGTGGTGAGGAACGGGGAGGGGGAGAGGTTGCGCCCGACCTCCTCCAGCACGACGCCCGCCTCGACATGGCCGAGGCCAAGGCCGCCGTCAGCCTCCGGGATCAGGATGCCGGTAAAGCCCATTTCGGCGAACTGCTTCCATAGGTCGCGAGAAAAGCCGGTCGCGTCGTTCGCATCCCGCAGCGCGCGCATATGGCCGACCGGGGCGGCTTCACCCACAAATTGCTGCGCAGCATCGCGGAGCATGGTCTGTTCGTCATTGAGGTAGAGCGGCATATTTTCTTCCTGTCGTCATCCCCGCGGAAGCGGGGACCCGTCTCCTGACTTTGCGGCCCAGTTCCCGGGGTGCGGGAGATGGGCCCCCGCTTTCGCGGGGGTGACGATCAGGACGGGAGCTCGAGAATGCGTTTGGCAATGATGTTCAGCTGCACCTCACTCGTACCGCCCTCGATCGAGTTCGCCTTGGTCCGCAACCACGCACGCGGCTTCGCCCCGCCGTTCGATGCTTCGCTTTCCCATTCCAGCGCGTCAGACCCGCCGGTCGCCATCACCAGCTCGTGGCGCGACTTGTTCAGCTCGGTGCCGTAATATTTCATCATGCTCGGCTGGGCGGGGTGGGCGCGACCGGCCTTCAACTCGTCCAGAAACCGCTCCGACATCGCCGTGAACGCTTTCGACCGCACCTCGAACAGCGCCAGCTGAGCGCGCAGGATCGGGTCGCTCAGCCGCCCGTCATCGTCCAGCCCGACGCTGGCCTTCGCCCCCTCGATCAGCGGATTGCCGCCGGGGCCAGCCAGTCCCATGCCCGAAATCATCTCGCGCTCATGGCCGAGCAGATATTTGGCGACGTCCCAGCCCTTATTCTCCTCGTGGACCCGGTTCGCCTTGGGCACCTTCACATTGTCCATGAAGGTTTCGCAGAAGGGCGAATAGCCGGAAATCAACAGGATCGGCTTGGTCGAGACACCCGGCGATTCCATGTCGAACAGGACGAAGCTAATGCCCCCCTGTTTCGATTCCTTCGACGTGCGGACGAGGCAGAAGATCCAGTCGGCCTTGTCGGCATAGCTGGTCCACACCTTCTGTCCGTTGACGATATAATGGTCGCCTGCATCCTCGGCGCTGGCGGCGAGGCTGGCGAGGTCGCTGCCCGCATTCGGCTCCGAATAGCCTTGGCACCACCGGATTTCGCCGCGCGCGATCTTGGGCAGATGCTCGAGCTTCTGTTCCTCGGTGCCGTATTTCAGCAGCGCCGGGCCCAGCATCGAAATGCCGAAGCTGTTGAGCGGGTTGCGCGCCTTGATCCGCCCCATTTCCTCGCGGACGATCTTGGCCTGCGCCGGGGACAGCCCGCCACCGCCATAGGCGACCGGCCAGTCCGGCACGGTCCAACCGCGCGCGGCCATGCGATCCATGTACAATTTCTGGTCCGGGTTCCGGCTGTAATCGGCTTTCCGCCCACCCCAGTTGGCATCGCCCTCACCCCGCACCGGCTCACGCATCGATGCGGGAACATTGGCCTCAAGCCACTCGCGGGTTTCAGCGCGGAAGGTTTCCAGATCGTCGGTCATGTCGGTTCCTTGGGTGCTCGCATGATCTGGATCATCTCCACCTCATGCCCTTCCGGATCATGGACGAATACCAGCCGCATGCCGGGCAGATCGACTGGTCCCATCAACGGCGTCGCGCCGTTGGCGAGCGCATGCGCCAGCGCAGCGTCGAGATCGCGGGTGATAAAGCCGACCGGGCCGTGGCCATTGCCGACCGTGACCTCTCGCCCGTCAGTATGGTGGTAGAGGACGAGGTTGAAGGTCTGACCCGGCAGCACCAGCATCACTTCCTCCAGCCCTGGCAGTGCGATCCGGTGCTGCACGGCGAACCCGAAGGTTGCGGAGTAGAACCCGATCATCGCGTCCAGATCGCGGACGACCAGCTTGAAGAAATTGAACTTGAAGCCCAGCGCCTCAACCGAAACCGGCGCCTCCGCGATGGCCGCCTCAGCCATTGAAGCGCTCGGCCTTTTCGGCCTTTTCGCGCAGCAATTGTGCGACCTCAAAGCCGTGCTTCTCCAGCCCGGCGACGATCGTCTTCAGCCCGACCGTGTCGGCCCAGAACATCGGGCCACCGCGATAGACCGGCCAGCCATAGCCATAGATCCACACCACATCGATGTCCGACGCGCGCTGGGCCATACCCTCCTGCAGGATCAGCGCGCCTTCGTTGACCAGCGTGTAGAGCGTGCGCTCGATCACTTCCTCGTCGGTCACGTCGTGCTGAACCGCGCCGCTCTTGGCGCGGAACTCCTCGATGATCTCCGCCACGCGCGGTGACGGCGACGGGTTCCGCTTCTCGTCATAGTCATAGAAGCCAGCCTGCTTCTTCTGGCCCCAGCGTCCCTCGGCGGCCAGCGCGTCGCGGATGCTTTCGATGCGGGTGGGATCGCGGTGCCAGCCGATATCGACCCCGGCCAGATCACTCATCTGGAACGGTCCCATCGGCATGCCGAACTGCACATGGACGCGATCGACCTGTTCCGGCGTCGCGCCTTCCATCAACAGCTTCATCGCCTCGACCTGACGCGGCATCAGCATGCGGTTGCCGATAAAGCCGTGACAGACGCCCGCGACCACCGCGACCTTCTTGATCTTCTTCGCCACGTCCATCGCCGTCGCCAGCACGTCATGCGCCGTCTTCGCGCCCCGTACGATTTCCAGCAGCTTCATGACGTTGGCTGGCGAGAAGAAGTGGAGGCCGACGACATCCTGGGGCCGCGAGGTGCTGGCGGCGATCTCGTCGACATTCAGATAGCTGGTGTTCGACGCCAGGATCGCGCCCGGCTTGGCGATCTTGTCGAGCTTGCCGAACAGCTCTTTCTTGACGTCCATATTCTCATAGACCGCCTCGATGATCAGGTCGCAATCGGCCAGATCATCCAGGCTGAGGGTGGGGGTGAGCGCGCCCATCGCCGCCTCGACCTGCTCGCCGGTGATACGACCCTTCGCCGCCGACCCTTCGTAATTCTTGCGGATCGTGCCGGTGCCGCGGTCCAGCGCCTCCTGCTGCATCTCGACGATCGTCACCGGGATTCCGGCGGACAGGAAGTTCATCGAAATGCCGCCGCCCATGGTGCCCGCGCCGATCACGCCGACGCGCTTGATCGGGCGCAACTGCGTCCCCTCCGGCACGTCGTCGATCTTGGCGGCCTTGCGCTCGGCAAAGAAGATGTGGCGCATCGCGGCGGACTGCGTGCCCATGATCAGCTTCATGAAGCCATTGCGCTCGCGCTGAACGCCCTCGGCATAGGGGAGGGACGCGGTTTCCTCGATCACGCTGATGATTTCGGCCGGTGCATCGAAGCCACGGAAGCGCTTGGCGTTCTCCTTGCGGAAGGCGTCGAACACGCCGTCCTCGACCGGCACCGGCTTTTCGCTGGCGCGCGGCAGGGGCCGTGCGTCGGCGACTTCATTGGCGTAGGCAACAGCGTCGGCGGTCAGGCTGTCCTCACCCGCCAGACGATCGACCAGCCCTGCGGCCTGCGCATTCTTCGCCGAGATCGGATCGCCCTTGGCCGCCATTTCGAGCGCCAGCTTCACGCCAGCGACACGCGGCAGCCGCTGCGTCCCGCCCGCACCGGGCAGGATGCCCAGCTTCACCTCAGGCAGCCCGAATTTCGCCGAGGGCACGGCAATGCGGTAATGGCATGCCAACGCGACTTCGCACCCGCCGCCAAGAGCAGTGCCGTGGACGGCGGCAACCACCGGCTTCTCGCTCGCCTCGATCGCGTCGACCAAAGTCGGCAAGCCCGGCTCCTGCATCGGCTTGCCGAATTCGGTGATATCCGCTCCGGCAAAGAAGGTGCGCCCGTCGCAACGGATTACCGCCGCCTTCAGGCTGTCGTCGCCGTTCAGTTCCTTGATCGCGGCGTCCAGCCCCTGACGGACCGCAGCGCCCAGCGCGTTGACCGGCGGGTTGTTGGAGGTGATGACAAGGACGTCGCCCTGACGTTCGGTGGTGATGACGGACACAGGTTTCTCCAGAAATGCGCGCTTCAGACGAGCGCCGAATAGATGAGAGTCTTGAGCTCCCGCCGTATCGGATAAAGCCCCGATGGCGATAGCTGGGTCATGAAAACCATGCTGATCCGTTCGACGGGATCGACAAAGAAGGCGGTCGAAAACATCCCGCCCCAGTAAAACTCACCGGTCGAGCCGGGGATCATCGTCCGAGCGACGTCCATGTTGACGGCAAAGCCCAGCCCGAACCCGGTCCCGGCATTCGCCGCCTCGCTGAACAGCGACCGCGACATGCCCGCCAGATCGCCGCCGCCGGGCAGGTGATTGGTCGTCATCAGATCGAGCGTCTTGCGCCCGATCACGCGCTGCCCGTCCAGCGTGCCGCCATTCAACAGCATCGTGCAGAACCGGTGATAGTCGAGCGCGGTCGAAACGAGTCCGCCACCGCCGGAGAGCAGGGTCGGGCGTTTGCCCCACGCCGACTTCGCGCCCTCGTCATACATTACCCGCCCGCTGCGGCCGAAGGTCCAGCAATCGGTCAACCGGTCGATCTTGTCGGCGGGCACCATGAAGCCGGTGTCGGTCATGCCCAGCGGCGCAAAGATATGCTCGGCGAAATACAGGTCGAGCGGCATGCCCGACACCCGCTCCACCACTGCGCCCAGCACATCGGTGGACACCGAATAATTCCACGCCTCCCCCGGCGAAAACTCCAGCGGCAGCTTGCCCAGCGCCGCGACGAACCCGTCGAGGTCGAGATTGCCGTGCCAGCTCTCTATCTTGCCCTCGCGATACGCCGCATCGACATTGCCGCGATTCTGAAAGCCATAGGTCAGGCCGGATGTATGGCGGAGCAGGTCCACCATCCGCATCGGCTCGCTCGTCGGCTTGGTCACGAACGGCACGCCGCCGCCGCCGCCATTGTAAACGCCGACGCCCTTCAGCTCGGGCAGGACGTGATGCACCGGCGTATCGAGCGCGACCTTGCCCGCCTCCACCAATTGCATGAACGCGATCGACGTGACCGGCTTGGTCATCGATGCGATTCGGAAGATCGAGCCTTCATCCACCGCCGCGCCGCCCTCGCGCGCCGGACCCTGATGACTGAAATGCGCCATCTTGCCGTGGCGCGCGATCAGCAACTGTGCATGCGGCAGCTTGCCGGTGTCGAGATAGCGCGCCTTGATATAGGCGGGAATCGCGTTCAACCGGTTGGCGTCGAAGCCGCTGTCGGCGAGCGGTGCGAAAGTGGCGGCGTCCATACCCCTAATTCGAATCCTTCTTCCGGCGCTTTCGGTCGAGCATCGCTTCCCTATTGCGTTTGGCGCGCTATGAATCAAGAATAACATGCAAAGCGGCAGGGCGAAATTGCCAAACCGCACATTGTAAAAATGCTGGAGAGATAGCGCAGTGACCCCAGAACCGATCATTCCGCTCGACCCGTCCTGGCCGAAACTGTCGCTGGCGGAGGCTAAGGCCGCGCTGACCGCTCCCGGCGCACGCTTCGAGATGGATGAGGTGACGATCCGCGGCGTGCCGACACGGGTGTGGAAGAACAGCCCGCCGACACTGGCGTTCCTGATTCAAGCGGCCCGACTGCATGGGCCGAAGCTGTTCACCATCCATGAGGATGAGCGCGTCAGTTTCGACGCCACCTATCGTGCCGTCGCACATCTGGCGACCAAGCTTAAAGAAATGGGCGTGGGCAAGGGCGACCGCGTAGCGCTTGCCATGCGCAACCTGCCCGAATGGCCGGTGATCTTCTTCGCCGCGACCAGCATCGGCGCGATTCTGGTGCCGCTCAATGCGTGGTGGACCGGCGGCGAGCTGGAATATGGTCTGAAGGATTCGGGCAGCAAAATCCTGTTCGTCGATGGCGAGCGCTGCGGGCGTATCGCGGCGCACCTCGCCGCGCTGCCCGATCTGGAGACGGTGGTGGTCAGCCGCTGCCGCACCGACCCGCCCGAAGGATCGGTCCAGCTCGACGATTTGATCGGCACCCCGCACGATTGGGCGACGTTGCCCGAAATCCCGTTCCCGGCCGAGCCGACGCTGCTGCCGGACGACGATGCGACGATCTTCTACACCAGCGGCACCACCGGCAATCCCAAGGGCGCGCTCGGCACGCACCGGAACATCTGTACCAATATCCTCTCCGGCGGCTATTCCGCCGCGCGTTCCCTGCTGCGCCGGGGGGAAGAAATCCCGACCATGCCGGTGTCAAAATCGATGCTCACCGTCATTCCGCTGTTCCACGTCACCGCCTGCAGTGCAGGCATGATGGGTGCGATCGCGTCCGGCTCCACCCTCATCTTCATGCGCAAATGGGACGTGATCGAGGCGATGGAGATCATCCAGCGCGAGCGCGTGAACGCGACCGGCGGCGTGCCGACGGTCGCATGGCAGCTGCTCGAACATCCCGACCGTGCCAAATACGATCTCTCCAGCCTGGAGGCGATCTCCTATGGCGGCGCGCCGTCCGCGCCGGAACTGGTCAAGCGCATCTATACCGAATTCGGGGCGCTGCCCGCAAACGGCTGGGGCATGACCGAGACGATGGCGACGGTCACCAGCCACGGGTCGGAGGATTATCTCAACCGCCCGACCAGCTGCGGCCCGCCGGTCGCGACCGCCGACCTGAAAATCATGGGCGATGACGGCGTGACCGAAATCCCGCTGGGCCAGGTCGGCGAATTGTGGGCGCGCGGGCCGATGGTGGTGAAGGGCTATTGGAACAAGCCCGAAGCGACGGCGGAAACCTTCGTCCAAGGCTGGGTCCGCACCGGCGATCTGGCGAAGCTGGACGAGGAAGGTTTCTGCTACATCGTGGACCGCGCCAAGGACATGATCATCCGCGGCGGCGAAAATATCTATTCGTCCGAGGTCGAGGACGTCCTCTATTCCCACCCCGCCGTCACCGATTGCGCGCTGATCGGCATTCCGCACAAGACGTTGGGCGAGGAACCCGCCGCCGTCGTCCACCTCGCCCCGGGCACGACCGCGACAGAGGCGGAATTGCAGGCATGGGTCCGCGAACGGCTGGCGATCTTCAAGACGCCGGTGGCGATCCGCTTCGTCAAGGAAACGCTGCCTAGGAATGCCAATGGCAAGATCATGAAGCGCGAACTGGGTGTGCTATTCGTCGACGAGGCGGTGAGTTAGGCGGGGGCGGGCCGCTCTTCCGTATTTTCCGCATCCGGATCGCGCCCATGGCTGCGGTCGAGCAATCGCATCGCCGGCGTGACCGTCAGACCGTGCAGCAGAATCGATAACAACGCGACCAGCCCGGTAATCGCCCATAGCCGCTCGCCCTCGACCAGCTCCACATGGTTCAGCGCATAGGCCAGATAATAGAACGACCCGACGCCGCGAATGCCGAAAAAGGCCAGCGTGAATTTCTCGGACAGTGTGGCGGGGAACCGGGTGAGCCCGATCATCCCGGCAGCCGGCCGGACGATCAGAATGATCGCCATGGCGGCGCCAACATCGCTCCAGCGGATCGGTGCCAGCAGCCCCGCTACCAGCGCCCCGCCGAACAGGATCAGCACGACCATCATGCCCAGCCGCTCGATCTGCTCGGTGATGTCGTGCATCTCGCGGTTGAATTCATGATCGCGGTGCGAGCGGCGCAATGTGAGTGCGGTCACGAACACCGCCAGAAAGCCATAACAATCGAGCATCTCGGTCGCGCCATAGGACACGAACGTCGCCGCAATCGCGATCAGCCCATCGCCGGTCTTGGCCAGCTTGCTTTCTGCCGGGACGTGAAAGGTCAGCCAACCGAACACGCGTCCGATCAGCCAGCCGCCGCCCACGCCGATGCCGACCTCCCACAACACGCTGTGCAGCACCCAATCGCGCGCCCATGGCTCCCCCGTCGTCGCCGCCAGCCCCAGCGCGATCGCCAGATTGACGAATGGAAACGCCAGACCGTCGTTCAGTCCGGCCTCGGACGTAAGGCCAAAGCGGACCTCATCCTCCTCCCCCGACTGCGGCTCACCGACCTGCACGTCCGCCGCCAGCACCGGATCGGTCGGCGCGAGGCACGCGCCGAGCAGCAGCGCGGCAACCCATGACAGGCCCAGCCCCCAACCGCCGATCAACGTAATCGCCGCAATCGTCAGCGGCATCGTGATCGCCAGCAGCCGCCAGGTGACATGCCATTTGCGCCAGCTGAACACGCGATCGAGCTTCAATCCCGCACCCATCAGCGCGATGATCACGATCAGCTCGGTAAGGCGTTCGGTGATGTCGGGATGGTTCAGCGGTAGTGGCCGAAACGGTATTTCCGACATGGAGAAGATGCCGACGCCGATCAGAATACAGATAATCGGCATCGACAATGGCAGTCGCTTCAACGCCAGCGGCAACCATGCGACCAGCGCAATCAACAGCCCCGCGCCGGTCAGCCACAGTATATAGGGTTCGGGTGAGGAGAGGGTGGGCATCAGGGGCTAACGGTCGCACGGGCGAAGCGTTCAATTTATCGCAACCCCTATCGTCCCCCCGGCCTTGAGCGGGGCCTCATCTCCAGCACGCTCCAATCATTCGACGGCTGACACGACAGCCCCCACAGCCCCCCGCCACCCCTTCAGCCGCGCATCCCGCACTGCAATAGCCATCCCTGGCTCGAACATCTCGACCTTCCCCCGCATCGCCGCCGCGTCCTCCAGCCCGGAAAACATGCCCGAACCCACGCCCGCCAGCATCGCCGCCCCCAGCGCGGTCGTCTCCGTGAACGCGGGCCGCTCGACCCTCACATCCAGCACATCCGCCAGATCCTGTGCGATCCAGTCGTTTGCCACCATGCCGCCGTCGATGCGCAGCCGCGACCAGTCCGCCCCGTCCGCCGCAAACGCCGTCTTCAGGTCGTGGCTCTGGTGCGCCATCGCCTCCAGCGCGGCGCGGACGATGTGGGCGCGGGTGCTGGCGAGGCTGAGGCCGCTGATCGATCCGCGCGCCTCCGGCTCCCACCACGGCGCGCCAAGCCCGGCCAAAGCGGGTACCAGATAGACGCCGCCATTGGTCGCCAAAGACCGCGCCAGCCCTTCGCTCTCATCCGCCCGTGCGATCAACCCGAGCGAATCGCGCAGCCACTGGATCAGGCTCCCCGCGACGAACACCGATCCCTCGATCGCATAGGTCCGTCGCCCGGCCAATTGCCACAGCACCGTCGATAACAGCCGGTGCTTCGATGTCGGCTGCGACGTCCCGGCATTGGTCAGCACGAACGCGCCGGTCCCAAACGTCGCCTTGGTCTCGCCCTTGGCCAGACAGGCCTGACCGATCGTCGCCGATTGCTGGTCGCCGGCCAGGCCGCAAATCGGAATCCGACCGCCGAACAAGGTCGTGAACCCGAATTCGCCCGCGCAATCGACAATCTCGGGCAGCGCGTCGCGCGGGCAGTCGAACAGGTCGAGCAACCCGTCGCTCCACGCCCCACTGCCCAGGCCCATCAACAACGTGCGCGAAGCATTGGTCGCGTCGGTGACATGCAGTCCGCCGGTCAGCTTCCACACCAGCCACGACTCGATCGTACCGATCGCCAGCCTGTCGCCCGCCGCGCGCAATTGCGGCCAATTGGCCATCGCCCATTTGATCTTGGTTCCGCTGAAATAGGGATCGAGCAGCAACCCCGTCCGCGCCTGCACCCCCGCTTCCTCGCCGCGCTCCTTCAATTCGCGGCAGATGGCGGCACTGCGCCGGTCCTGCCACACAATGGCGGGGGCCAATGGTTCGCCCGTGGTCTTGTCCCAGAAAACGATCGTCTCGCGCTGGTTGGTGATGCCGATCGCAGCGATCTGGTCAGGGCCGCCCGCCGCATCGACTATTGCCTGCGCGCATCGCAGCGTCTTGTCCCAGATTTCGGCGGCGTCATGCTCGACCAGCCCGGCACCGGGATATTGCTGCTCCAGCTCGGCGGATTCGCTTGCCAAGCATGTTCCATCCGGTGCGAACAACATCGCCCGCGTAGACGTGGTGCCCTCGTCGATGACCAGTAATTTCTCTCCCATCCGGACACGTTAGCCGGGATTACATGCGACGCAAATCGCGCTAATGTCGGCGGCGAGAGAGGTGGTGACAATTGGCCGACGGCATTAGCAGGGATCCGTTGGATGCAGGGGAGGGGGCGGTCTCGACCCCGTCGCCGCCGCGCCATCCGATGGTCACACCCGTGGCCGGAGACACCGAAGCCGAGAATCGCCGCGACCGGCTGCTTGCCGCGCTCACGCTGATGGCGGGCATCGGGCTGGTGCTGGCGATCCCGTTCGCGCTTCAGGCCGGGTCACCTTTTTTCCTGCCGCTGACCGCCGCGATCGTCATCGCCATCGCGCTGGTCCCGATCCTGGAATGGCTGGAGCGGCATCGCGTGCCCGCGCCGCTTGCGTCGCTGATCTGCGTGCTGCTGTTCCTGACCGCCGCCAACGCCGCGCTCGTGTCGATCGTCGTGCCCGCCTGGGGCTGGCTGACCGTGATTCCGGAGCGGATCGACAATATCCAGTCGAACGTGAAGCCGCTGATCGACTTCTATTCAAACCTCGAAGCGTTCGTGAACAAGACGATTCAGGAATTCGCCCAGCGCCCGATCCGCCAGACCGCGACGGCGGCAGAACCGCCGCGCTCGATCCTCGAATTCGCCGCCACCTCGGCGCCGACGGCGTTTCTGGAGATGTTCTTCGCCATCCTCGTGATCTTCTTCTTCCTCTCCGGCTGGACCCGGTTGCGGCGCAAGGCGATTACCAGCCGCACCAGCTTCGGCGGCGCGATGGCGACCGCGCGCGTGATTCAGGACGTCGTCGACGATACCTCGGCCTATCTCGGCACGATCACGATCATCAATGTGACGCTGGGGCTGCTCGTCGCGGGGGCGCTGTGGGCGATCGACATGCCCACCCCGCTGATGTGGGGCGGGATCGTCGCCTTGCTCAACTACATCCCCTATCTCGGCCCGATCTTCGCCGCGGTGCTGCTCGCGATGGGCGGGCTGATGACCTATAACGATGTGTGGATGGCACTGCTCCCCGCTGCGCTGATGGCGGGGATGCATCTGATCGAGGCGAATCTGATCACCCCGCTGGTCGTCGGCCGCCGCCTGACCATAAATCCGATCATGATCCTCGTCTCATTGAGCTTTTTCGGCTGGGTCTGGGGCACCGCCGGGGCGCTGCTCGCGGTGCCGCTGCTCATCATCATTCAGACCGTGCTGAACGCTGCCGGCAAGCCCGATATCGCCGGTTTCCTGTTCGAGCACGGCACGCTGGTCGCGGGCGGAAACGCGCCGCCGCCGCGCCCGATGCACAATCACGAAGCGGGGCGCGAAACGCCGGTTGACAGCCCCGAACCGCCCGTCTAGGTGCCGCGCTCTCGCACGGGACTACGGCTCTGCGGGTGTAGCTCAGTTGGTTAGAGCGCCGGCCTGTCACGCCGGAGGTCGCGGGTTCGAGCCCCGTCACTCGCGCCATCCCTCACCGGATGGCTACCGCCCCCGCCTTACCCCATCGATCGAAATGCCCCCCGCGCCGATTGTGGCAAAGATCAGTCCGAACAACACCAGGGCCGCCGCCGGAAATGCCGCGCGAATGCCGAGCGCCGCATCGACCATCACCAGCGCGACGACGAAGTTGAACGCGCACACCAGCCCGGCCCAGCGCGTTGCGAATCCGGCAATGAACGCCACGCCGACCAGAAACTGCGCATAGACCGACAGCGGTGCCATGACCCCCGGCATGGCGAACCCCTTGGCGGCCAGGAACCCGCGAAACTCGGCCATGCGATCGGCGCTGACGACATTGTCCCACACCCCCCAGATCAGGAACGCGCCGACCGCCACGCGCGCCGCCAGCAACGCCACATCGCCACCCCGCGCCAGTCCCGGCAGCGTCAGCCATTTCCGTCTCGTCATCGCCTACCTCTCCTGATCGCCATCCTTCAGCGGCACGCTCGCCACCTGCTTGTGCACCCGCTTGACGAAGCTCGTCTCGTATCGCCGCACCGCCGGATCACTCTCCAGCAGCCGGGCGGTCAGCGCATTGTAATCGTTCATGTCGCGTGCCGACACCAGCACCGCCAGATCGTCCGCGCCCGCAATGTCGAGGATCATCTGCACCTCGTCCGCCGCCGCCAGCCGCTCGCGCAACGCCGCAATGCCGCGTTCCTCGGCATGTTCGTGCACCTGCACCGTCACCAGCGCGCGCAGCCGCTTCTCGCTGAGCCTGGGCGACACCACCGCCACGTCCGCCGCGATCCACCCCTCGCCGCGCAACCGTCGCACCCGCCGCGTCACCGCCGATGCCGACAGCGGGACCTGCGCCGCCAGCGCTTCAGCGGTCGCCAGCGCGTCCGACTGCAAAAGGTTGAGGAGCTGGATATCGAATCCGTCGAGCTTGCCCATCGCCGTCGCATCACCCCGCCAGAATGCCGATTTCAGGCACATAGCCCGTTAAAATCGACTTCAAAAGGCGTATTAGTCAAGTATAACACGTTAGTGATGTTCAACGGAGATAGACTTGATGCGTAAGGAGATTATCGCGGCGATGACACTGGCGGCGCTGACCCCGTTCGCGATGGCGCAGACCAAAGCGCCCGCACCCGCGCCCGCCGCCGCCCCGGCCTATGACGCCGCCGCCGCGAAAAAGGCGATCGCCACCTTCGCCGACGAGCTGGAGAAGAACTTCGTCTTTCCCGACACGGCAAAGCGCTACGCAGCCGCGCTGCGCACCAAGCTGGCGGCGGGCGGCTATGACGGCACGACCGACGCGCAGGCGCTCGCCACCGCAGTCACCGCCGATCTTCAGGGAGTCGCCCCCGACGGCCACCTCGCCATGTTCGCGCCCGGCGGTCCGCAGTCGCAGCGCGTCGGCGCGCCCTCGACCCAGCAAAAGGTCGACAACGTGCCGCTCCCGCCACCGCCGATGGAGCAGGCGGGGATGATCGCCCCCGGCATCGCCTTTGTCCGCTTCAACGGCTTTTACGGCCAGCCCGATACGCTGAAGGCGTTCGCCGCGTTCCTCGACACGAATGCGGGGGCAAAGGTCCTCATCATCGACGCGCGCACCCATCGCGGCGGCGGGCTGGACGAGATGGACATTCTGTTCCCGCGCATCTTCACCCAAGCGCAAGCGGTGATGACGATGGACACCCGCGCCTCGGTCGCGGAGGCTCAGGGCGGGTTGCCGTTCCGCTCGCTGGTCAAAGTCGATGCGCCGGCGGAATATTACCGCGCCGAGCATCGCGTCGTCCCCGCTTTGCCGCAATCGCCCTGGGCAAAGGCGAAAATCTACTATTTGACCTCGCCGCGCACCGGCTCTGCCGCCGAGCATCTCGCCTCCGCCTTCAAGGGGACGAAGCGCGCCACGCTTATCGGCGCGACCACCGCGGGCGCGGGCCATTATGGCGGCACCGCACCGCTGGGTGGCGGCTACAGCGCCTTCATTCCCGTCGGCCGCAGCTATTTCCCCGGCGGCGACGGTTGGGAAGGGACCGGCGTCGTACCGAACATCGCGGTCGCCCCCGAACGCGCACTGGTCGAGGCACTGACCCGCGAAGGCATCGCCCCGGCCGAGGCGGAGGCGCTGTCCGAACGCTACAAGCCGAGCGAACCGATGGAACGCCGCAAGCCGCGCAAACCCTGATCGGGAGCATCCATCGCACTTTCCACAGATCGCTCAGGGCTGCCCCTTGCGCTGCCCGACCCAGCCGTTAGACGCCCCGCTTTACCATTTGGGAGCAAGCCATGAGTGACTCGATTTCGGCCGAGCAGCTGCGCCTTCTGATCGAGCGGATCGAGCGGCTGGAAGAGGAAAAGAAGGGCATCGCCGACGACATCAAGGATGTCTATGGCGAGGCCAAGGCGACCGGTTTCGATGCGAAAATCATGCGCACCATCATCCGCCTGCGAAAGATGGAGAAGCACCAGCTCGACGAGCAGGATGCGCTGCTCGACACCTATCGCGCGGCGCTCGGAATGGCGTAAGCTTTGGCCTTCCAACCGGGAGGCCAAAGATGATTCTGACCACGACATCCACACTCGATGGCAAGACGGTCACGCGCTATCACGGCATCGTGACCGCGGAAGTCATCATCGGGGCAAACATCTTCCGCGACCTGTTTGCGGGCATCCGCGACATCGTCGGCGGGCGTTCGGGCAGCTATGAACGCCCGCTCAAGGAAGCCCGCAAGACCGCGCTCGACGAACTGTCGGCTGAGGCTCAGGCGCTGGGTGCGAACGGCGTGATCGGCATCGACTTCGATTACGAGGTGATCGGCAAGAACGGATCGATGCTGATGGTCTCCGCCTCCGGCACGGCGGTGACGGTCAGCGGCTAGGCATTGCACCGCGACCCGCCCCTGTCCTAGAGACGCGCATTCAAATTTACGGGACCACCCATGGCAGGCCATTCCAAGTTCAAGAACATCATGCACCGCAAGGGCGCGCAGGATAAGAAGCGCTCCGGCATGTTCAGCAAGCTCAGCCGCGAAATCACCGTCGCGGCCAAGATGGGCCTGCCCGATCCCGACATGAACCCGCGCCTGCGCGCCGCGATCAACGCGGCCAAGGCGCAGTCGGTGCCCAAGGACAATATCCAGCGCGCGATCGACAAGGCGAGCAAGGGCGACGCGGAGAATTACGAGGAAATCCGTTACGAGGGCTTTGGCCCTGGCGGCGTGTCCCTGATTATCGAAGCGCTGAGCGACAACCGCAACCGCACCGCCACCAACGTCCGCACGGCGGTGTCGAAAAATGGCGGCAACCTCGGCGCGTCCGGCTCGGTCAGCCACGCCTTCGACCGCGTCGGCCTGATCAACTATCCTGCCAGTGTCGGCGACGCCGAGAAGGTGTTCGAGGCGGCGCTGGAAGCCGGGGCCGAGGACGTCACGTCATCCGAGGATGGCCACGAAATCTGGACCGCGAATGGCGACCTCCACGAAGTCGCCAAGGCGCTGGAAGCCGTGCTGGGCGAAGCCGAAGGCGCAAAACTCGCCTGGCGCCCGCAAACGATGGTCGAAGTCGACGAAGGCGACGCCGCGACCCTGTTCAAGCTGATCGACGCGCTCGACGATGACGACGATGTGCAGACGGTGTGGGGGAACTACGAAGTCTCCGACGCGGTGATGGAAAAGCTCGGATAATGTGGGCGCTGATTGCCAAGGCGCTGCTGTCCGGCGCGCTGATCGTGGCGATCGCGGAAATCGGTAAGCGCCAACCCGCGATGGCGGCGCTGGTTGCGTCGCTGCCGCTGATTTCAATTCTGGGCATGATTCTGCTGTGGAGCGGGCGTCCAGACGCGGAAAACATGGCGCATCATGCGGAGGCGACCTTCTGGTACGTGCTGCCGTCGCTGCCGATGTTCCTGCTGATCCCGATGCTGTTGCGCAGCGGCGTCAGTTTCTGGATCGCGCTGCTTGCGGGCTGCGCGCTCACCGTTGCGCTGTATTTGGGCATGACGACGATCGGGCCGCGGTTCGGCCTGCGGCTTTGATCATCCTCGGCCTCGACCCCGGCCTTGGCACCACCGGCTGGGGCCTCATCCGCGCCGAGGGCAATCGCCTGTCCCACCTCGCCAACGGTCGCCTGAAGACCGACAGCGCCGCAACGCTGCCGCGCCGCCTCGCGCATCTTGATGCAATGCTGTCAGCGCTCCTCACCGACCACGCCCCCGACGCCGCCGCGGTCGAGGAAGTCTTCGTCAACGCCAACCCCCAATCCACCCTCAAGCTCGGCCAGGCGCGCGGCGTCGTCATCTGCGCGGCGGCACGCACCGGCATCGATGTCGGCGAATATGCCGCGCGGCTGGTCAAGAAATCCGTCGTCGGCACCGGCAGTGCGGAAAAGGCGCAAGTCCACGCGATGGTCGCTCGCCTGCTCCCCGGCACGAAGATCGACGGCCCCGACGCTGCCGACGCACTCGCGGTCGCGATCTGCCACGCGCACCACATGGCCAGCGCTCGCCGCATCCCCTGACCTTTTCCCTTTCCTACATCACACCGTTCCGCTTATGTACCGGGCTGTGAACAGCGACCTGACCCAGCCCCGGACACCCCCACACGCACGCAGTCTTGTCACGCATGACAACCGTGCGATTCCGTCAAGACTGTCAATCGAAGTTGACAGGTGTCGGCCATGATCGCCCATCTCAACGGCCACCTCGCCGCCACCGGGGCGGACCACGCAGTGATCGACGTGAACGGCGTCGGCTATCTTGTCGGCGCATCGGCCAAGACGCTGGAGGCATTGGGCGGCGTCGGTGATTTCGTCACGATTCACACCGAAATGCTGGTGAGCGAGGACTCGATGCGCCTGATGGGCTTCGCGTCTGCCGAGGAACGCGACTGGTTCAAGCTGCTGACCAGCGTGCAGGGGGTAGGGGCCAAGGTCGCGCTCGCCATCCTCTCGATCCTCTCCCCCGCCGAAGCGCAAACCGCCGTCGCCCGCGCCGACGCCGCCATGATCGCGCGGGCGAATGGCGTCGGCCCGAAACTGGCGCAACGCATCGTCAACGAATTGAAGGACAAGGCCGGCGGCATCGCGCTGGGCGGTGGCGGCGCAGGCGTGGCGGCCCCGGCGGGCAGCACCGCGAACGACGCGGTGTCGGCGCTGATGAACCTGGGCTTCAAACCAGCCGAGGCGAGCATGGCGGTGAACGCCGCGAACGACGAGCTTGGGGCAGGGGCGACGCTGGACGCGCTGGTCCGGCTCGCGCTGCGGAAGGCGGCGAAGTGACGCCCCAACCCCACCCCAACTACCACCGTCATGCTGAACTCGTTTCAGCATCCACCGCGCCACCCGCGCAAACCCCACGGCTCCTGCACCGAAAGCGCAGCCATGCCCAAGCGACCCTGCGTCTATATCCTAGCCAGCCAGCCAATGGGCACGCTCTACATCGGCGTAACCGCGTATCTGCTGGCACGTCTGTATCAGCACCGCAGCGGCGAGATTCCTGGCTTCACCTCAAACCACCACGTCCACATGCTCGTCCGCTACGAGTTCTTCGCCACGATGCCCGAAGCCATCGCCCGCGAGAAACAGCTCAAGCGCTGGCACCGGCAGTGGAAAATCAATCTGATCGAAACCGACAACCCGCAATGGATCGACCTTGCGGTGGGGCTGGGGCTGGAACCGTTGCCGCCGGGCGCGCGGCGAAGTGGATGCTGAAACAAGTTCAGCATGACGGAAAATTGTAATGGAGTGGCCGTTTTTAAGATCGGCTATACTGTCGCTCGTGAGCGTAGCGGTGCCGGTGTTGCTCGTCAGTTTATACGTGATGATTGATGCGGCTGGTCTGATCTCATTCAAGGCCTTGGAACGATCACGCTACTTCGGCTGGGGGATGTTGGGTTCGTTCGTGTTGGCAGGCTTGATTCCGATCTGGCTTCAGCGCTGGCCGGTATTTTGGCGCCTGCTGGTCTCGGCGGTCTACATTCCGGTCATGTCTTTTGGCTTGTTCGGCTACCTGCTCGGCTTTGCGTGTGCCTATACCGGGGACTGCATCTGATGACCGACGACCGCATCCTCACCGCCGCCCGCCGTCCGGAGGACGTCGACGCTGCCCTCCGCCCCAAAAGCCTTGAGGAATTCGTCGGCCAGCGCGCCGCCCGCGACAACCTCCGCGTGTTCATCGACGCCGCCAAGCAACGCGGCGACGCGCTCGACCATGTCCTGTTCTTCGGCCCGCCCGGCCTCGGCAAGACCACGCTGGCGCAGATCGTCGCGCGCGAAATGGGCGTCGGCTTCCGCGCCACTTCCGGCCCGGTCATCGCCAAGTCGGGCGATCTTGCCGCGTTGCTCACCAATCTCGAGGACGGCGACGTCCTGTTCATCGACGAAATCCACCGTCTCGCCCCCGCGGTCGAGGAAGTCCTCTACCCCGCGATGGAGGACCGCGCGCTCGACCTGATGATCGGCGAAGGCCCGTCCGCACGCAGCGTCCGCATCGACTTGCCCCGCTTCACCCTGGTCGGCGCGACCACGCGGCAGGGGCTGCTCACCACCCCCCTGCGCGACCGTTTCGGCATCCCCGTCCGCCTGCAATTCTACACCGTCGAGGAACTGCAACGCGTTGTCACCCGCGCCGCCGGGCTGCTCGACCTGCACGTGTCTGACGATGGCGCGACCGAGATTGCACGACGCTCACGCGGAACCCCACGCATTGCCGGGCGGCTGCTGCGCCGGGTCCGCGATTTCGCCAATGTTGCCGGGGTCGCCACCGTCGATGCCCGCGCCGCCGACTCCGCGCTCAACCGGCTGGAGGTCGACGCGCTCGGCCTCGACGCGATGGACCGGCGCTACCTCATGATGATCGCGGACATCTATCGCGGTGGCCCGGTCGGGGTCGAGACGCTCGCCGCCGGCCTGTCCGAACCGCGCGACACGGTCGAGGAGGTGATCGAACCGTACCTGATCCAGATCGGCCTGATCGCCCGCACCGCGCGCGGCCGCTGCCTCAACGCGGCCGGCTGGAAGCATCTCGGCCTCAACCCGCCAGCGGGTGCGCAGGAGGGGCTGTTCGACACCTAGTCCTCACTCAACCCCTCCCGCTTTCGCGGGAGGGGCAGGGGGGCGCAATATCCTTCAGCCGTAACAGCCCATAGTCCAGCGCCGCATCCCACGCCGCGCGAAAGCTCTCCGCCCCCGCCGCCCGCCGCAGCGTATAGGCGTTCGCCTGCGACATATTCACCATCGTGGCCGCCCGCCGGACCGACCCCGTATCCGCCAGCGCCTCGATAAACGCGCGCTGCCGCTCCGGCGTCCACCCGTCATGGCGGTTGGTCTTGCGCGGGACCGGCGCAAAGTCAGGCAGCGCAGGACGATCCTCGCGCTTCACGGGAACCCGGTTCTGCATGCTTCCCTCCGATGCGATTCGCTCAACCGATCAGGGTGTAGGCAAGGGGGGGGGGTTGTAGGAAAGTATTTTGTTTTTGTTTTGTTCTTAGGTGCCGCGCCTCGCGGTGCATTTTTTACGCCATTGTCGCTTCGCTCATCTGCAAGGTGAAGTTCTTCTCGCCCGTTGGCAAAATCGTATAGCGGAGAGTTAGGGCATCGCTCGATGCGCCTCGGCTGTCGTCCTCAATGTGTATAATTTGAACCGCAGCGTAGAAGTCGTTTGAGTTGCGCAGCACCGCAATTTCGCCGGTTTTTACTGTGCGCACTCGAGACGTAAAATCATAATCCGATGCGTCGCTAATCTCGTCAAAACTCTTTGCGCCGCGAGCGATCGCGACGCCGTGAATGGACGGTGGATCGTTCATCAGATGGATGCTTTTATCACTAGCTTTCGACCACGCGGTTTCGAATGTGGTTGCTCCGCTCCCGATTATGTACCGGCCATTATAAGCGCTATAGTCGAACGTCACCTCGCCTGACATTGAACCTGAGGCTGGAGGTGGAACATCGGAGGCCTTGCCTATCGTCGGCCGAACGCCAATTTTCTTAGCGATTTCCAAAGCGAGTTCTGCCGGTGTGAAGCGGTCGGCGAGGAGGTACTGAAGCGTGTCAGGGAGACCAGGCACCTCGGTATGATCGAATCGCACAGGAAGTATGTATTCTGCGTCATCTTTCATTTGCCGACTGATGGCTGACCGTCGTTCCTGCCGCGTCCAAGCCTTCTGGACATAATCAGCCGAGATAAACATCACGACGTATTGAGAGGCTCTTGAATAAATCTGATGAAAATGCTCGGCCCCGTCTTTTCCCCAAAGTGCGTTTGATTCAAATTCATCATAGAAAACCGAGATATGTCGCGCTGCTAGGGCTGTTGCGACGTTGCGAACATATGCTCGCTGTTCGCCAGCGAAGGAGAGTGCGACCTGAAATGATCGTGTTTCACGATCCATGTTCTCACCCGACGCCGATAACTGCGTGATGTGAAGATCGGAAACGGTCGTGGGAAACAGCGCCGCCTTTAAAGCCTTTGCCTGGGCAAAAACTTCTCCATCAGTCGTTCCATGCCAGCGGCCGAGATCCTCAGAGGCGGGGAAGGTTCTGCCATCGCCACGAAGGATACGGTCCTTGGCGACTGCTTCACGACGGATGCTTCTTGCAAAGCTGGCTAGAAGTCCTGCGCACTGATCAATGGCCCGAATCGCAACGCTTCGATCATAGCCTTTGACGGATTCCTCAACCCAACCAAGCTGGTCGATGATCTCCTTCCTCACGCCTTGAGCAATCAATTCCCAGTAAATGTTGCGCGGAGTGCCGAAGAACGCGATCCCGGAGTAGCAAGCTTTCTTACCGTTGAACTGGTCGATCTCGACGATTTTATCGCCGCCTATATGGTGCCATTTGAAAAACCACTCGTTTTGGAACCATGCGCGCCGATCATCGAGACGCCGTTGAAGGCGCGTAGTGGTAGGTGTTATTGTATCGTTCTTCGTCGCGCCAACTTGATCTAGCCCAACATCGAATTGCCGAAAGCGATATTCGGTTTTCTGATGGAGTATGTCGAGACGTTTATCTATTATGTCGGTCGCAGAACCTCGCCCGATCATTTTAAACCATTTTTCGAGATCAGTCGCTCCGCGCAGCACGGTTGTTAATTCACGAGCTTGCAAGAGGGCTTGGTTTCGACATGCCTGATAGTCGATGGTTCGCACCGATTTGATATGCCGCAGAAGCGTAAGAATTGCGGTGAGCGAATTATCAAACTCGGTTTCGATTAGAGAAGCTAGTGCCTTTAGCGTGGCACCTGACCGCAGCAGCCCTCTCGCGGCATTTTGGGCGGTAATGGCATTTGCCTGCGCTTTCGCCCGAGCAGCAGAATCGTCTCGGATTGTGTAAAGCTGAGAGAGAAAATCGTTGAAGGTTGGAAGCTCGTCGTTTGTCATGGGGACGATATAAACTATTACAGGGCGCTCATCGCAAGCCGCTTACCTGAAAATAAAAGCGCCAGAGTTTCCCCCGGCGCTCTTCAACTTCAATCTAAGCCGACGGACTAAGGACGTTTTAGTCCGAACCCATCACAACCCATCCACCGCCTTGCTCACCAGCACATTCACCGCCACGCGCCGGTTCTGTGCCTCACCCTGCGGCGTCTCGTTATCCGCCAGCGGGTCGGCTTCGGAGATGCCGGTGGAGGTCAGCACGCGATAGGGTTTCCAGCCGCACGCCTGTTGAAAGTAATTGATGACGGTGCTGGCGCGCGCTCCTTAAGCGCTAATTCTACGCCACAGGCGCATCGCATCCCTCACCAAATCCGCTCCACCCCATACCCGTCGAACAGCGTCTCGTTCGAAACCAGCGGCACGCCCTCGACCAGCGACTGCGCGATCAGCAACCGGTCGAACGGGTCGCGATGGGACAGGTCCAGTTTTCCCGCCGCGACCGCGTGATCAAGCTTAACTGGCAGCTGAGTGCAATCCGCGCGAGCGACTTCCGCCTCGAATGCCTCGGCCAGTGCCGCCGCTTCGGGCATCTTGCCCAGGCGGTACTTCAGACAAATTTCATAGCCTGAGACCGCGCTGACCAGAACCTCGTCCGCCTTCTGGATAGCAGTAGCGGCGCGGCGCGAAAGGCGCCGATCGTCGCGCAGCATCCAGAACAGGGTGTGCGTGTCCAGCAACACCCTCAAAGCGGCTTGCCACCCCACAGATCGAGACCGAGAAATTCATCTGGCAAAGGTGCCATGGCCTCGTCGCTCAGTTCACCTAGCCGCCCCTTCATCGTGCCAATGCGTCGGACGTTCGTCTTCGGCGGCGCCTCGCGCACCAACCGCACCACCGGCTCCTTGTTGCGCGAAATCACGACCTCCTCGCCCGCGAGCACGCGCTCGATCAGGCGGGACAGGTGCGTTTTCGCTTCATGAACACTGACGGTGGCGGTCATGAAGCGAAGTTAGTCAAACTCCTGACTAAGCGCAACCCATCACAACCCGTCCACCGCCTTGCTCACCAGCACATTCACCGCCACGCGCCGGTTCTGTGCCTTGCCCTGTGGCGTTTCGTTGTCCGCCAGCGGATCGGCTTCGGCCATGCCGGTGGGGGTCAGCACACGATAGGGTTTCCATTTGCACGCCTGTTGCAGATAATTGATGACGCTGCTGGCGCGCTTTTCGCTCAGCGTCTGATTGAATTCCTGGCTTCCCGTTGCGTCGGTATAGCCGACGACCAGCAGCACGGCGTTGTCCATCGCCTCGGCACTGGTCGCCGCGGCGCACAGATCGGCCTTCGCCTGCGCCGTCAGCACCGCCTTGCCGGTGTCGAAGTTCACGTTGGTCGTGCCCTTGACGTTATACTGGTCGATGTCGCCCACGCGGCTGCGCAGCGCATCGGTCGCGGCGGTCTGTTCCTCGAACCGCTGGTCGGTGCCGTTGCGGATCATCGACGCGAACTTCAGGTCCTTGTTCTGCACCTTGATCTGGCTCGCCACCAGCGTGTCGCCCGCCTGCATCGTCCTGACCGTCACCGGCAGGCCGTTGAGCAATGCGTCGGTGGCAAGCTTGCTGCGGCCAAGGCCCAGAAAGCCGCCGCTGCCCCTGACCTGGGTCGCGTCGGTCACCGCGACGACCGTCTTGTTGCCGTCGGGGGTGGTCACCTGCATTTTGTCGTCGCGGCGTGCGGAAATGATGCCCTTGATCTCCGGCCCCGGCGTCATCTCGGCGGCCACTGGCGCAGGCGGGGCCGATCCATAGATGGACACGTCAGCGGGGGGCTGTTCCTGCGTCTGCGCCGTCACGGGCGCGGCCCCGGCCAGCAGGGCCAGCGCCAAAACGGCTTTCGGATTTCCGGAAACGACACGCATATGCTTACTCCTCAATACGCGATCTGTTGCGGCGTGACTGTTCAGGCGCACCTTTCGCGCAGATGAACAGCATGGCCGACTCCGCCGTTTCTACGGGCGATTCGAGCGCATCATGCGGTGGGTCGATGCCGATGGCGTGGACCCAGCGTTGTGATTCGGGGGGCGAATCGGGGGCGGTCACCGTGCGCAGACAAAGAAAACGCCGGAGTTTCCCCCGGCGTTTTCCCAATCTCAAAGCGGATTTGGAGGGCTTACGCCGCCTTTGCCCGCGACATCTTCTTGCGCTCGTTCGGGTCGAGGAAGCGCTTGCGCAGGCGGATGTTCTTTGGCGTCACTTCGACCATCTCATCATCGTCGATATAGGCGATCGCCTGTTCCAACGTCAGCTTCCATGCCGGGGTCAGCCGGATCGCGTCGTCCTTGCCGGTCGAGCGGAAGTTGGTCAGCTGTTTCGACTTCATCGGGTTGACCTCAAGGTCTTCCGGCTTGGCGTTTTCGCCGATGATCATGCCTTCGTACAGCGCCTCGCCGACGCCGACCATCAGGATGCCGCGCTCTTCCAGCGGGCCGAGCGCATAGGCATTGGCCTCGCCCGAACCGTTGGAGATCAGCACGCCGTTCTTGCGGCCCTCGATCTTGCCCTTGTGCGGCCCGTATTTCTCGAACAGCCGGTTCATGATGCCGGTGCCGCGTGTGTCCGACAGGAATTCGCCGTGATAGCCGATCATGCCACGCGACGGGGCGCTGAACGTGATGCGGGTCTTGCCGCCGCCCGAAGGGCGCATGTCGGTCATCTCGGCCTTGCGGATGTTCATCTTCTCGACGACCGTGCCGGAATATTCCTCGTCCACGTCGATGATGACGGTTTCGTACGGCTCGGTCTTCTTGCCGTCCTCGTCCTCACGGAACAGCACGCGCGGGCGGCTGATGCCGAGCTCGAACCCTTCGCGGCGCATCGTCTCGATGAGGACGCCCAGCTGAAGCTCGCCGCGACCGGCGACTTCGAAGCTGTCCTTGTCGTCGCTCTCGGTCACCTTGATCGCCACGTTCGATTCGGCTTCGCGGGCCAGACGGTCGCGGATCATGCGGCTCGTCACCTTGCTGCCCTCACGTCCCGCCATCGGCGAATCGTTCACGGCAAAGCGCATCGACAGCGTCGGCGGATCGATCGCCTGTGCGTGCAGCGGCTCCGTCACCGACGGGTCGGCGATGGTGTTGGAAACGGTCGCCACGGTCAGGCCGGCCAGGCTGATGATATCGCCGGCATTGGCCTCGTCGGTCGGCACGCGCTCAAGGCCACGGAAGGTCATGATCTTCGATGCGCGTCCGGTCTCGACGATCTTGCCGTCATTATCCAGCGCATGGATCGCCTGATTGGTCTTGACCGAGCCGGAGAAGACCAGACCGGTCAGGATGCGACCGAGGAAGTTGTCGCGGTCGAGCAGCGTCACCAGAAACTTGAACGGCCCGTCCGGATCGGCCGAGGGCGGCGGCACATGATCGACGATCTTCTGGAACAGCGGACGCAGCGTCCCCTCACGCAGCGTATAGTCGTTCTCATTGGCATAGCCGTTGCGGCCCGACGCATAAAGCACTGGGAAATCAAGCTGTTCGTCGCTGGCTTCCAAACTGACGAACAGGTCGAACACTTCGTCCAGCACTTCCTGAATGCGCTCGTCGGGGCGATCGACCTTGTTGACGACGACGATCGGCTTCAGGCCCAGCGCCAGCGCCTTGCCGGTCACAAACTTGGTCTGCGGCATCGCGCCTTCCGACGCGTCGACCAGCAGGATGACGCCATCGACCATCGACAGGATGCGCTCGACCTCACCGCCGAAATCGGCGTGGCCCGGCGTATCGACGATGTTGATGCGGGTGCCTTCCCACTCGACCGAGGTGCACTTGGCGAGAATCGTAATTCCGCGCTCTTTTTCGAGGTCGTTCGAGTCCATCGCGCGCTCTTCGATGCGCTGGTTGTCGCGGAAGGTGCCGGACTGGCGGAAGAGCTGGTCGACGAGCGTGGTCTTGCCATGATCGACGTGGGCGATAATCGCCACGTTGCGGAGGTTCATAGGATATCCTGAATGCCGCAGGAGTGCGGGTCGGGCGCGCCCTTAGCGCAATTTGTGCGATGCGGGAAGGGTTCTCAATCCTTTGCGCCGGGTGCCTATTTTTCGACGATGTCCGGGCGAACGTCGTTCAGCACCAGTTTGCGACCTTCGATCTCGAAATCGAGCATCACCTCGCCGCCGCTGGGGCAGCAATTGGGATCCTTGTCGCGCCACAGCTTGCTGGTCGCGGCGAGTCCCTCGAAGTCATATTCGACGCCTTTCCACACGCCGAAGCCCTTCGGCAGTCGGGCGGGCAGGGTGCTCCACCAGCTCTCGAGTTCGATATCCCCCCATCCCGCTACCGCGTTGAACCGGAACAACAGGTCGGCATTGCCGTTGCCCGTGCCGATCACCCGGCCCGGGACCCAGATCATGCCGTCGCCCGTCATGCGCGGGGATTCGTAGGTAACGCCGTCGAACGAATAACCGATCAGTTTGGCGGTGCCATAGCCGCTGCCCGCCCACAGGATGATACCGGCGCCGATGCCGTCCAGGCCAGACGCGCCGTCCTGCATCTGCCAATAGATTTTGCGCCCGTCCTTTGCGCGCAACACGCCCGATGCGGTAACGCGACAGCCGCGGTCGAGCCATTTCGACATGCAGATGTCGCCGGTGGCGGATGGCGTCTTGACCATCGTACGAACGCCTTTGGCCTGTTCGATCGCCTTGTCGAGGTCGGCGATATGGTCGCGGAAGATCTGCGCGATGCCGTCGTCCGACAGACGCTTGCTCTCGTAGTCACGGCCGCCTTTCACCTCGCGCAGCACCGCATCGTGCCGCGCCTGCCAGGTCGCGCTGCGGTTCCCGGTGGCGAGGACGGCGGCGAATTTCTGTGCGATTTCGGCGCGCAGCGGGGCGAGGGCGGGGGTGGTGCAGATGCGCTGGCCATAGCGGTCGTGACAGGCGGCGCGCTCGCCCGGCGGCATCGGCGAAGCTGCCAGCGCGAGACCGACGAGCAGGCTAGCGAACATTGCCAGGCGTGTCGGGCGTGGACGTTTTCAGGCGATAAAGTTTGCTCGAATCCACGACCGGCGCACTGGCCTCCGACGCTGACGCGACAGGCACCCACACGGCAATCGAACCCGCGATCATCATCCTGAGCCTGCGTTCCATGTCACCTTTCCTAACCGCCTTATATTAACATGTCGCCACGGCGGGACCTCCGACAAAAGCTGTCAGTTGCACCTTAAACTAAGTGTATTATATTGGCGATACACTTGAAGCGCACGCGGTTCCCGTTCATCTATGGGGCGACCGCCGAAATCTGGCGCTGGAGGATGGGCATGGCGACCGAGACTGTGACTGCCGAGAAGACCGATGATCTGGTGCTGACGGCACCGGAACCGCTGAAGGCGCGCGCGCCGGAGAAGATGTCCGGGCTGGTCCCGGTCGACGAAGGCAAGAAAACCGAATTGATGACGCGCGTCGAGACCTTCATCGACGATCTTGTCGCGCAGGACGTGAACTCGCCCGAATTCGGCAAGCGCGTCGATGCGATCACTGCGATGGGATCGAAGGAGATCCGCGACGCGGCCGGACAGTCCAACCGTTTCCTCGACCGCCCGGTGCGGGCGATGGACAAGGATGCCGGCGTCGGCACCGACCTGGCCGAACTGCGCCGCACGATCGAGGACCTCGATCCGGGCAAGCGCGGGGACCTGATGCAGAAGAAGAAGCTGTTCGGCATCATCCCGTTCGGCAACAAGCTGCGCAATTATTTCGACAGCTATCAGTCCAGCCAGACGCACATCGCCTCGATCCTGAAGCGGATGCAGTCGGGCAAGGACGAATTGCTGATGGACAATGCCGCGATCGACGTGGAGCGCCAGAATCTGTGGGCGGCGATGGGCCGGCTGGAGCAGATGATCTATATCTCGAAAGAGATGGATCAGCGGCTTGAGGACAAGGCCAATGAGCTGGATCACAGCGATCCGGCGAAGGCTAAGGCGATCCGCGAAACCGCGCTGTTCTACACACGTCAGCGCACGCAGGATCTGCTGACGCAGATGGCGGTAACGGTGCAGGGCTATCTGGCGCTGGATCTGGTCAAGAAGAACAATGTCGAGCTGGTGAAGGGTGTCGATCGCGCATCGACCACGACCGTCGGCGCGTTACGCACGGCAGTGACGGTGGCACAGGCGTTGACCGCGCAGCGGCTGGTGCTCGACCAGATCACCGCGTTGAACACCACGACCGCGAACATCATCGATTCGACCGGCAACCTGCTCAAGCAGAATACCGGCATGATCCATGAGCAGGCCGCCGCCAGCACGATCCCGATCGAGACGCTGCAGCGCGCGTTCCAGAATATCTATGACACGATGGATGCGATCGACACGTTCAAGTTGAAGGCGCTCGACAGCATGAAGACGACCGTCGGGGTGCTGTCGAACGAAGTCGAGAAGTCGAAGGGCTATATCGCCCGGGCCGAGGGCGCGGCGCAGAACCAGATTTCCGGCAGCGGCGAGACGTTCAAGCTGGAGGCGCTGTAAGCACCCGCGATGCCGACCGAAATTGACCATCAGATCGCCAGAGCGGACGAGGTCCTGAACCGCTCCCGCGAACGCTATACGACATTGAGCACACGCGCCAAGAAACGGCGTGAGGGCGAGATCCTGAAGCGCGTCGGGCGCATCGCGGCGGCGGACGGGCTGATTCTGGTCGCGGCGCTGGTGCTCGGCTGGTTTGTGCCGCTGGGTATGGGAGGCGCGCTCATCGTGATGGCGCTGATGATCGCGGCCACGCTGTTCTTCGGGCTGATGCCGGCGAGCGACGAGGTCGCGCCGGAGAAGTTCGGCGAAGCACCGCTGGCGCGGCTGCCATTGCAGACCGAAGAGTGGCTGGATCGGCAGCGGCCGAGCTTGCCGGGGGCGGCGATGCCGTTACTCGATTCGATCGGTGTAAAGCTGGATACGCTGGCGATGCAGTTGCAAACGCTGAATGAGGGTGAACCGGCGGCGTTCGAGGTGCGCAAACTGGTGGGCGAGCAATTGCCGGAGCTGGTGAAGGGGTATCAGCGCGTGCCGGATCAACTGCGGGCGGTGGACCGTTACGGCCAGTCGCCCGACCGGCAACTGGTGCAGGGGCTGAGCCTGATCGACGAGGAAATCGCGCAGATGTCGGCACAGCTGGCGCAGGGCGATCTGGACGCGCTGGCGACGCGCGGGCGGTATTTGCAGGTCAAATATCGCAGTGATGACACGATCGAAGGTTAGGGTTTTCCCAGTGCCGTTACGGCGCGAGGGCGGAGGCGTTCGGCAGCGGCCTGATGGATTCCCGGCGCGGTGACGAGGACACCGAAACTCTCGCCACGCGGGGTGTTGAAGCGCAGTTTCTTGCCCAACGCATCGGTGATCGTTGCGCCCGCCTCGCGCGCAATCAGGGTGGAGGCGGCGATGTCCCAGTCATTGCCCCAGCGGAAGGTGGCGAGCAGATCGGCGTCGCCTGCGGCGACCATCGCCATGCGCAGCGCGATCGAATTGGGTTTGTCGACCATTGACAGGTCGCGGTCCACTTTCGGCAGATCGTCAGCGGGGACGCGGGCACCGGACAGGACGGTTCGGTCGGACGCGGCGATGGGGACGCCGTTCCGGGTTGCGCCTAGCCCGGTCGCGGCGATCCAATGTTCTTCCCGGACCGGTGCGTCGAGGACACCAATGATCGGCTGACCCTTTTCCACCAAAGCGATAGAAACGGCCCAGCCGGGTCGTTTGCGCAGGTAATCGCGGGTGCCGTCGATCGGATCGACTACCCATACGCGCGGGGCGGAGAGGCGGGATAGGTCGTCGGCGGTTTCCTCCGACAGCCAGCCGGCTTCGGGGAGTAATGCCGAGAGGCGGGTGCGGAGAAGTTCATCGACCGCCAGATCGACTTCACACACGAAATTGTCGGGTGACTTTTCCCATTTCTGCACGTCGGTTCCGTATCGCGCGAGCGCCAGCCGCCCCGCCTCGGCAGCGATTTCGCTGACGGCGCGGGCGAGGGTATCAGCCACTGGCGATCGTCATCCCGTCGATCCGCAGCGTCGGCACGTTGATGCCGTGGCGGAATTCGAGATCATTCGCGGGGGTTAGTTCGCGGAACATCGACTGGAGCGTTCCAGCGACCGTAAATTCCGACACCGGGCCGGTGATCTCGCCCTTTTCGATCAGGAAGCCAGCTGCGCCCCGGCTGTAGTCGCCGGTGACTAAATTGACGCCCTGACCAATCAATTCAGTGATATGGACGCCATATTCGATATCCGCGATCAGCGTTTCGACCGGCAGCTTGCCGTTTTCCATGAATAAATTGCTGGGGCCGACGCCGGGCGCGCCGCCGATGCCACGACTGGCATGGCCGGTCGGCTCCAGCCCGAGTTGCCGCGCAGATGCACTGTCGAGGAGCCAGGTTTCGAGGAACCCGTCCTCAATCAATGCGCATGGCGAGACGGGCAGGCCTTCGCCGTCGAACGGGCGCGAGCGCAGGCCGTGCGGGCGGTGGGGATCGTCGCGGACGGAGATGCCGGGGGCGAAAATCTGCGTGCCCATCGCGTCGAGCAGGAAGCTCGTCTTCCGCGTGATCGCACTGCCCGAAATCGCGCCGCTGAGGTGGCCGAGAATGCCGGATCCGACGCGCGGGTCGAGCACGACCGGCATCGGGCCGCTTTTGACGCGGCCGGGATTCAGGCGGGCAACGGCGCGCTCGCCTGCACGTTGGCCGACTTCTTCGGGTGTTTCGAGGTGGCGGGCGTGGCGCGCGTTGTGATGGGCATAATCGCGCTCCATCGCGCCGGTGTCGCCCGCCAGCACGCTGGCAGAGACACTGTGGCTGGTGACGGCATAGGCTCCGGCGAAGCCGTGACTGGTGGCGAGCGCCCAGATGCTGCGGCTGGCCCCCGCACCGCCGCCCTCGCTGTTGGTGACGCCGGGGACGGCGCGGGCGGCATCTTCGGCGGCGAGGGCGCGGGCCTTCAGCGAAATTGGGTCGCCGAGTTGCCCATCGTCCAGATCGAGGTGCGGGACGTCGCCATGGAGCAGGCGGTCGGCGGGCGCGAGGCCGGCCCATTCGTCCTCGGGGGCTTCGCGTGCCATCGCGACGGCGCGTTCGGCGAGAATGTCGAGCGCGGCCGGGGTGAGGTCGGTGGTGGAGACGCTGGCCGAACGCTTGCCGGTGAAGACGCGCAGGCCGAGTTCTCCGCTCTCCGCGCGATCGACATCCTCCAATGCGCCAAGGCGGACAGAGACGGACAGCGATTCGCCACCGGAAAACACGGCGTCGGCGGCGTCGGCACCGGCCTTGACGGCGCGGGCGATAGCATCGGTGACGCGGTCGCGCGCCTGATCGGGGGTCAGCATGACGGCGATCTAAGTATTGCGGGGTCGAAGGTCAAAAGG
Source organism: Sphingomonas sp. LT1P40 (assembly GCF_036663835.1). Classification (NCBI taxonomy): domain Bacteria; kingdom Pseudomonadati; phylum Pseudomonadota; class Alphaproteobacteria; order Sphingomonadales; family Sphingomonadaceae; genus Alteristakelama; species Alteristakelama amylovorans. The sequence goes on along the minus strand of NZ_JAXOJT010000001.1, from coordinate 1,643,179 downwards.
CCGTTGTCCCCACGACGAAGCAGGCGGCGAACATGAGAAACCCCGCGTTACGGTTGGAGCGAAAGCGGTGGAGGGCGTTGGAACCGTCGGCGGGGGCCAGCGTGACGACCTGCCAGGCGAGATGGAGCGCCATCGGGATCAGTGCGGCGAGTGCCAGCAGGTCGGGGCGCATTCCCCAGAAGGCGACGCACCACATTGCCAGCGCGATCATGTAGCAGGCGGCCACACCCACACGCAAATTAGCTCCCAGTCGTCGCGCTGAGGATCTCACGCCTACCAATGCGTCGTCCTCGACATCCTGCAGCGCGTAGATGGTATCATAGCCGATCACCCAGAATATCGAGCCGAGGTAGAGCATGATCACGGGCGCGGGCAGGTAGTTGGTAACTGCCGCTCCGCCAACAAGTGCGGCCCAGGAGAAGACGAGGCCCAGCCATGCCTGTGGCCACCAGGTGATCCGCTTCATGAAAGGGTAGGCGGCAACCAGCACGAGGCTGGCGAGGGCGATGACCGCGGCGAACGGGTTGAGTTGCAGCAGCACGATCAGGCCGATCAGGCACAGCGATACCAGCCAGATCCACGCCGCCTTCAGACTGACCGCGCCGCTGGCGAGCGGGCGGCTGCGAGTGCGGGCGACCTGCCGGTCGAGATCGCGGTCGACGATGTCGTTGTACACGCAACCCGCGCCGCGCATCGCGATGGCGCCGAGCAGGAACCACAGGATCATGTCCCAGCGATCGACCGCGCCGCCAGCAAGGGCGATTGCCCACGCCCCCGGCCAGAACAACAGCCACCACCCGATCGGCCGATCGAAGCGGGCGAGCAACGCGAAAGGGCGGGCGGCGCGGGGAAGCAGGCCGACTAACCCGCGATGCTCGGTATCCGGGACGATTTCGGCGGCGTCAAACATAGGCGCGGTGGCGAGCGTCGTTGACAGACTTGACGCATTTGACGCTTGTCATGCGGGAGGGTGACAGCGAGGAAAGAGCGGGTGACGTCATCGACTCCTGCTGCCACAGCCGGACCCTTGTAGGACAGTGTTTTGTTGGGAGTTCGCATGGTTCGCGTCGGCCTGGTCGGTTTCGGGTTCGCTTCGCAGACCTTTCACGCGCCGTTGATCGGCGCGGTCGAAGGGATGGAGATTGTTGCGGTCTCGTCGAGCGATGCGGCCCGCGTGCATGGCGTGCTGCCCGGTGTCGCGGTCGAGGCCGATCCCTTTGCACTGGTAGCGCGGCACGATGTCGATCTGGTCGTGGTGGCCTCGCCCAACGACAGCCATGCACCGATTGCTTCAACGGCACTGGCGGCCGGGAAGCATGTGGTGGTCGACAAGCCGTTCACGGTGACGCTGGACGAGGCGCGCGGGCTGATCGCACAGGCGGAGACGGCGGGGCGCTTACTGAGCGTGTTTCACAACCGGCGTTGGGACAGCGATTTCCTGTCGGTGAAGGCGGCGATTGAGGACGGCGTTGTCGGGCGGGTGACGCAGTTCGTATCGCATTTCGACCGGTTCCGGCCCGAGGTGCGGGATCGCTGGCGGGAGAAGGCGGGGCCGGGGAGCGGCATCTGGTTCGATCTGGGGCCGCATCTGGCGGATCAGGCTCTGTGTTTGTTCGGGCTACCCGATTGGGTCAGCGGCGATATCGCGATTCAGCGCGGTGGCGGGGCGGACGACTGGGTGCAGGTCGTGCTGGGTTATGGGCCGATGCGGGTGATGCTGTGCGGGTCGATGCTGGTGGCGGGCGGGACGGCACGGTTCACGGTGCATGGGATTGGCGGTTCGTTGGTGAAGGCGTGGCTGGATCAGCAGGAGGCGCAATTAATCGCGGGCGTTGCGCCCGGAAGCGCGGAGTGGGGGCGCGGCGACGATCCGGTAACGGTATTCGATGGTGCGGGTTCGCGGACGCTGGCGGCGGCGCGCGGCGATCAGACGCGATATTATGCCGGTATTCGCAATGCGATTTCGGGCGTTGGCGCTAACCCGGTGCCCGGGGTCGAGGCGCTGGCGGTAATGGCGGTAATTGAGGCCGGCGAGCGATCGTCGCGGACGGGGGCGCGGGTCGAACTGGCGCTGAGCGCGGCCGAGCGGGTCGCCTATGCGGAGTCACGCACATGATCGCCACGCCCGCCTGGCCGCCGCAATCGACGCCGCGGCTGTTTGTCGAACCCGCGCTGGCGGCTGGCGAAATGCGGCGGATCGACGGGCCGCAGGGCCATTATCTGGCGACGGTCATGCGGCTGAAGGCGGGCGACCCGGTGAAGCTGTTCGACGATGCGACCGGCGAGTGGCTGGCGGTGGCGGTCGATGTGCGCAAGCGCGACGTGACGCTGGAGGTGCGCGAGCGGCTGCGGGAGCGCGAGGCGGTGCCGGATTTGTGGCTGTGCGCCGCGCCGATCAAGAAGGGGCGGGTGGACTGGGTCGCGGAAAAGGCCTGCGAACTGGGTGTCGCGCGGTTGGCGCCGGTGCTGACGCGGCGGACAATGGTGGACCGGCTGAACGGCGAGCGGCTGCGTAGCCACATGATCGAGGCGTCGGAGCAATGCGGGCGGACGGCGGTGCCGGAGCTGGCCGAGCCGGTGAAGCTGGTGGCGTTGCTGCGCGACTGGCCCGAGGGGCGGGCGTTGTTTTTCGCGGACGAGACGGGCGGAGCGCCCGCGCTGGAGGCGATGACTGCGCACCGTGGGCCGGGCGCGATATTGGTGGGGCCGGAGGGAGGATTCGATGCCGATGAGCGCGATGCGATCCGGGCGGTGCCGGGGGCAGTCGGGATATCGCTGGGGCCGCGCATCCTGCGGGCGGAGACGGCGGCGGCAGCGGCGGTTACGTTGTGGATGGCGGCGGCGGGGGACTGGTGATTTTTCACCATTTCCCCGGCGTTTCCATATCCGCTGGCGCGGTTTAATTCTCGGGCGTAAAGGCGCGAAATGAGCACGAAAACGGCCTCCGCCACCCCCACCCCCGTTATCGAGAGCCGTCAGCAGCTGCTCGATTATTTCGCCGGGGGCGAGAAGCCCGCCGAGCGCTGGCGGATCGGCACCGAGCATGAGAAATTCGTCTATTCGACAAAGGATCTGCATGCGCCGTCCTATGACGAACCGGGCGGCATCCGTGAGTTGCTGGCCGAACTGACCCAGTTCGGCTGGACGCCGATCGAGGAGGGCGGGAAGGTCATTGCGCTGGCCGGGCCGGACGGCAATGTCAGCCTGGAACCCGCCGGACAGCTTGAACTGTCGGGCGCGCCGCTGGAAAATCTGCACCAGACCTGTGCCGAGACCGGGCGGCATCTGGAGCAGGTGAAGGCGGTCGGCGAGAAGCTCGGCATTGGATTCCTGGGGCTGGGCATGTGGCCGGACAAGGCGCGCGACGACCTGCCGATCATGCCCAAGGGGCGGTACGCGATCATGCTGAACCACATGCCGCGCGTCGGCAGCATGGGCCTCGACATGATGCTGCGCACCTGCACGATTCAGGTGAACCTCGATTACTCGTCCGAAGCCGACATGGTGCAGAAGTTCCGCGTTGGGCTGGCGCTGCAACCGCTGGCGACGGCGTTGTTCGCCAATTCGCCGTTCACCGAGAAGAAGCCCAACGGATTTCTGAGCTATCGCAGCCATATCTGGTCCGACACCGATCCGCACCGCACGGGGATTCTGCCGTTCGTGTTCGAGAATGGCTTTGGCTATGAGCGTTACGCCGATTACGCGCTGAACGTGCCAATGTATTTCGTTTATCGCGACGGCAAATATATCGACGCCGCTGGCCTCGATTTCCGCGATTTCCTGAAGGGTGAGTTGTCCGTTCTGCCGGGCGAAAAGCCGACGATGGACGATTGGGCGGATCATCTGTCGACCGCATTCCCAGAAGTGCGGCTGAAGACGTTTCTGGAGATGCGCGGCGCGGATGGCGGGCCGTGGAACCGGATTTGTGCGTTGCCCGCATTGTGGGTCGGGCTATTGTATAACCAGGGCGCGCTGGATGCAGCGTGGGATCTGGTCAAAGACTGGGACATGGCCGGGCGGCAGTTATTGCGGGATTCGGTGCCGAAGCTGGGCCTCGATGCGCCGTTGCCGGGCGGTGGCAAGCTGCGCGATATCGCGCGGCAGGTGATCGACATTGCGGGCAGGGGATTGAGTGCGCGGGCGCGGCTCAATTCGGCCGGGGACAATGAGAGCGGCTTCCTCGATCCGCTGCGTGAGATCGTGCGGACGGGGAAGGTGCCGGCGGAGTTGCTGCTGGAGCGCTATCGCGGCGAGTGGAAGGACGATGTCTGCCGCATGTACGCCGAGCAGCGGTTCTGAATCGTTGGTAATGACAACGATCTGAAATCCGGATTACATGCCACCCATGTGAGGGGATAGCATGAGCAAGCGCGCATTGGTGGTCGGCGGAGCCGGGCCAACCGGGCCATTGGTGGTCAACGGACTGCTGGCGCGTGGGTTTTCGGTCAGCGTGCTCAGCACGGGGCGGCATCCGGCGGTGTTCGATGGCACGGTCCAGCGGATCGTCGCCGACCCACATTTCGCCGAGCCGCTGGAGGCCGCGCTGGCCGGGCGGACGTTCGACGTCACGCTGGCGCAATATGGGCGGTTGCGGGTGGTCGCAGCGGCATTGGCGGGGCGCACCGGGCAGTTCGTGGCGGTCAGCACGCGTGCCTATCCCGGCTGGCTCGACCCGGCGAGCATGCACCGGCCCGATGGGGCGGCGATGTCGTTGCGCGATTTGCCGCTGCGCTATCATGACGATGCGATGCCGGTGGACGAGGCAACGCCGCTGGAGGCGGTGGGCAAATTCGGGCGCGGATCGTGGAGGCGGATGCGGCGGTGCGCGAGCATCATGCGCGCGGCGACTTTGCGGCGACGATCCTGCGCTATCCCCGCCTTTACGGAGCGCGACAGGGCGCTGCGCCGGAGTGGAGCATCATCCGGCGGCTGATCGACGGGCGGCGAAGGGTGCTGGTCCCGGAGGGCGGATTTCTGGTGCGCAGTGCGCTGTTCAACGAGAATGCGGCGCGGATCGCGCTGGCGGTAGTGGATCGGCCCGAACTGGCGGCGGGCGAGACGTTCAACTGCGCGGATGACGAGGCACTGACGTTGCGTGCGTGGATCAGCGGGATCGCGGCGGCATGCGGGCGTGAGGTCGATCTGGTGTCGCTGCCGATGGCGATGGCGTCGCCCGCTTGGCCCTATGCGCGCTTCCCGCTGGCGACGGGGCATCAGGTGCTGGACACGGGCAAGCTGGCATGTCTGGGAGTGGCGCTGGTGCCGGTACGCGAGGCGCTGGCGGCGACGGTGGCGTGGTATCTGGCCGATCCGTCGCGCGGGGCGGCGGTCGAGCCTTTGCTGCGCGATCCGTTCGATTATGCGCTGGAAGACCGCATCATCGCCGCGATCGACCGGGTGGGTGCGGAGATTGAGGCGATGGTGGACGTGGTGCCGGGATATGCCCACGCCCATGCCCATCCGGACGCACCCTAGATCATCAACCCCATCGTTTCCTGCACCTTGCGGAGCAACGGGGCGGCCAGTTCGATCGCCTTGTCCGCGCCCTTGCGCAATTCGGCATCGACGGCGGCGCGGTCGGCGGTGAGGCGGACCATCTCGTCGCGGATCGGGCCGAGTTTGGCGACCGCGAGGTCGGCGAGGGCAGGTTTGAACGCGCCGAAACCTTGCCCCGCATATTCGGCGACGACATCGTCCGGGCTGCGATCCGAGAGCGCGGCGAAGATGGTGACGAGGTTCTTCGCCTCCGGGCGTTCCTTCAACTCATCGAAGCTGTCGGGCAGATTGCCGGGGTCGGTTTTCGCCTTGCGGAATTTCTGCGCGATGGCGTCGTCGTTGTCGATCAGGTCGATGCGCGCCTGATCCGACGGGTTGGACTTCGACATCTTCTGGTTCGCATCGCGCAGCGACATGATGCGCGGAGCAGCCTTGCTGATCAGCGGTTCGGGCTGAATCAGCAGATCGACGTCGTAATCGGTGTTGAACTTGGCGGCGATGTCGCGGGCGAGCTCGAGATGCTGTTTCTGGTCTTCGCCGACCGGCACATGCGTCGCGCCGTAGAGCAGCACGTCGGCGGCCATCAGCACGGGGTAGTCGTATAGGCCGACGCTGGCGCCTTCGCGGTTTTTGCCCGCTTTATCCTTGAATTGGGTCATGCGGTTGAGCCAGCCGACGCGCGCGACATTGTTGAGCAGCCAGGTCAGCTCGCTGTGCGCGGGGACGCGGGCCTGGTTGAACAGGATCGAGCGTGCAGGGTCGATTCCGGACGCGATCATCGCCGCCGTCACCTCAAACGTCGAATCCGTCACGCCGCGCGGATCCACCGCGTCGGTCAGCGCGTGAAGGTCGGCGATGAAATACATGCTCTCACCGCCCGCCGCATCGACATCGGCCTGCATCGCCACCCATTGCTTGATCGCGCCGAGATAGTTGCCGAGGTGAAGGTTGCCGGTGGGCTTGATGCCGGAGACGACGCGCATGTTTTCTCTCAAAATTCAGGCGCGGCGGCGGACGAGCGCTTTCAACTCGCTCAGCCGCACTGCGCCGGTCACGAAACAGGCGGCGGCGTAAACGATGCAGCCCGCGCCGACCAGCACCAACATCGCCGAGGTGCGGATCAACCATGTTCCGGCGATATATGGCGTGAACAGGTCGTTGAGGAAGAACATCACCCCGCCCATCGCCACCGCTGCGCCGACCAGCCGCCAGGCACGGCGTGAAAGCTGGGCATCGGCGGTGAAATGCTCGCGCTTTTTGAGGGTGCGGTAGAGCAGGGCGACATTGACCCATGAGGCGATCGCGGTGGCGAGGGGTGGCCCCATATGCTCAAGCGGGACGATCAGCGCGAGGTTGAGGACGAGATTTACGGCGATTGAAATGGTGGCGTAGCGCACCGGCGTTTTGGTGTCGGAGCGAGCATAATAGCCGGGGGTCAGCACCTTTACGAGAATATAGGCAGGCAGGCCGACCGAGAAGGCGGCAAGTGCGTGCGCGGTCTTCACGGTGTCCTCCGGCGTGAACGCGCCATGCTGGAACAGCGCGGCGACAATCGGGGCACCGCAAATCACCAGCGCGGCGGTGGCGGGGAGGGTCAGGAACAATGCGAGTTCGGTGCCGCGATTTTGGGTGTGCATCGCCTCCGCATCCTTGCCGCCGGCGAGTTGGCGAGCGATCGTGGGGAGCAGCACGGTGCCGAGACCGATGCCGATAAGGCCGAGCGGCAGCTGGCTAAGGCGATCGGCGTAATAGATGTACGACACCGACCCCTCGGCCAGCAGGCTGGCGGCGAGCGCGGTCGAAATGACGAGGTTGATCTGCACCGCGCCCGCGCCAGCCGCCGCCGGGCCGATCAGCGACAGCAATTTGCGCATGTCGGGGGTCAGGCGGGGCAGGCGCAATCGCAGCTTCACGCCATTGGCGCGGCAGGCGAGGATCAGCCAGATCAGCTGGAGCGCGCCCGCCACCGTTACGCCGATCGCCTGATTGCGCGCGGTGACCAACACATCGTCATTGTGGAAGAACAGCAAAGCCGCGATCAACGTGAAGTTGAGCAGGATCGGTGCGGCGGCATTGACCCAATATTTCTGGAGCGAGTTGAGGATGCCGCCGAGCAGCGAGACGAGGCTGATGAGAAGCAGGTACGGGAAGGTGATCCGCGACAGCGTCACCGCATAGGCGAACTGATCGGGCGTGATGTCATTGAACCCGCCCGACAGCGCCCAGACAACCGGAAAGGCGGCGATTTCCATCGCCACCGTCATCACGATCAGGATCGGGAGGAGGACCGCCAGTGCCTGTTCGGCGAAGAGCAGGCCCGGCTTCACATCGCCGTCTGCTTCCCCGACCTTGCGGCTAAACATCGGGATGAAGGCGGCGCTGAACGCGCCCTCTGCAAACAGCGCGCGGAACAAATTAGGCAGGCGGAAGGCGATGAGGAAGGCGTCGGAGGCGAAGCTCGCCCCGACATAGCGCGCGAACAGCGAGTCGCGGACCAGCCCGAGCACGCGGCTGGCGAGCGTCAGCCCGCCGATCGACCCGAGTGCCCGGACGAGGTTCATATTATCGCCCCTTGTTTCCGGAATGCGCCTTTCGGCGCATTCGCCGCTCCGGCCCGCTCCCCCACCCGGCCACCCATAGAATACACTGCCGTTGGGTGGCCGGGTGGGGGAGCGGGCCGGAGCGGCACCTTATAAACGAACCTTACGCCTGGCCGATTTCCCCGGCCGGGTCACCAGCACCCTGTGCCTGCTCAAGCTGCTGGTAATAGAGGCCGTTAAAGTCGATCGGCTCCAGCATCAGTGGCGGGAAGCCGCCGTCGCGGACGGCATCGGCCAGCACGCGGCGCGCGAACGGGAACAGCAAGCGCGGTGCTTCGCCGAGCAGGAAGGGCTGGAGATGCTCGTCGGGCATGTTGCGGACCGCGAACAAGCCGGAATAGGACAGGTCGACGATAAAGGCGACCTGGGTGTCCATCTGCGCGCGTACATCGATCTTCAGGGTCACTTCATGGATGTCGGGCGCGACTTCGGCGGCACCGATGTTGAACTGAACATCGAAGGCGGGCTGGGCCTGAACCTGATAGATCGCCGGGGCGTTCGGATTCTCGAATGAGAAGTCCTTGATATATTGCGAAACCACGCCAACCGACGTGGCGGTGTCCGCGCCGTTCGCCAGCGGTTCGCCACCCAGGCCTGCGTTTTCCGGCTCGTCCATTTCGTAAAAGTCCTTCTGTATCTGGGATATTGTCGCGGCAATCCGCGTTTGAATGATCGCCGCGCCTAGCAGGGGCAGTGCGCCGTTTCAACGGGGCGGCGCATGGGCCGATGACGCAGGATTTGAATCGGCTGCATATCCTGCCTATGTTGAACGTGGAAACGAGGTGTCCAACGTGTTTTTTGTCGTTCTGTTCGCAGCTATTGCCGGCTTTCTGGCGCTGAGGCTTTATTCGGTGCTGGGCAAGCGCACCGGCCGTGAACAGCCGCTGCCGCGCCCGGCGGAGGAGCGCGTCGGCGCGCCACCGATGCCGCGCACGATCGATATGCCGGCCGAAGTCCGCGATATCGGCCCGCGCAATGTCGAGGCGGGGGCCGAAACCGGTCTGCGCGCGCTCGTCGCTGCCGATTCGGCGTTCGATGTCGCCCAGTTCGTCGAAGGTGCGAAGTCGGCCTATCGCATGATCCTGGAAGCGTTCTGGAAGGGCGACCGCGAAACGCTGGAATGGCTGGTCGAGGCGGAAGTGCGCGACAGTTTCGTCGCGTCGATCGATGCCCGCGAAGCAGCGGGCGAGACGCTGGACAACCGGCTGGTTTCGATCGAACGTGCCGCGATCTCGGACATTTCGGTCGAGAACAAGGTCGCGCGGATCACCGTGCGCTTTGACGCCGACATCGCTGCTGTCACACGCGACAAGGACTGTAATGTCATCGCCGGATCGCTGAGCGATGCGGTCGAGACGCACGACGTGTGGGTGTTCAGCCGCGATCTGCGCAGCGACGACCCCAATTGGAAGCTGAGCGATACGGATGAAGCGTGACTGGCGAGGCGTGATCGCCGACGCCTGAATTGATGACATATCGAGGGGAAGCACGCATGCGCGCCTGGGGGGTAGCGGCACTCGCCGCGCTATTGAGTGCCTGTTCGTCCGGCGTGGTGCCTTCGCGGCCCGATCCGGTGCGCCCCGCTCCCTCCGGCCCGGGCAGTTCGGTCCCGGTTCGTCAGCCTGTGGCGGCGACACCACTCGCCCCCGTCTCCGCCCCAGCCGCCCCCGCAGGGGCAGCGACGGCGGCGGTTTCGGGCCTGCGCGCCGGGCCCGCAATTCAGTCACTGCCGATTACCATGGCCGGTGCCGCGCGCGCGCTGTCGGCATTCAAGGTCAGCTGTCCAAGCCTGGTCAAGCGCACCGACGCCAGCGGATTGACCCGCAGCGAGGACTGGCGGGCGGCGTGCGATGCGGCGCGCGTTGCGCAGGAACGCGAGGCGGTGCAGTTCTTCACGCGGCATTTCGAGGCGGTGCAGGTCGCCGACGGCAAGGCCTTTGCCACCGGCTATTACGAGCCGGAGATCGCCGGATCGCGCACGCGCCGCCCGGGCTATGAAGTGCCGGTCTATGGCCGCCCCACTGATCTGATCGACGTCGATCTGGGCAAATTTTCCGACACGCTGAAGGGGCGGTCGGTCCGCGGGCGGGTTCAGGGCACCGATTTCGTGCCGTATCACGACCGTACCGCAATTGAGCAGGGTGCGCTGAGCGGGCGCGGGCTCGAGATCGCGTGGGCGGCCGATCCGGTCGAATTGTTCTTTCTGCAAATTCAGGGTTCCGGGCGATTGCGGCAGCCGGACGGGTCGGTGATGCGGATCGGCTATGCTAGTCAGAACGGGCGCGATTATACCGGCATCGGCAAGCTGATGCTCGATCGCGGTCTGGTGGAACGCGGACAGGCGTCGATGCAGGGCCTGATGGCCTATCTGCGCGCCAATCCGGCGGAGGGCCGTGCGATCATGCGCGAGAACAAGAGTTATGTGTTCTTCCGCGAGTTGACCGGCGCGGGGCCGCTGGGTGCGATGGGGTTGCCGGTGACGAGTCGCGGCAGCGTGGCGGGGGACCCCAAATTCGTGCCGATGGGCGCGCCCGTATTCCTGTCGATGGACCGGCAGGATGCCAACGGCCTGTGGGTGATGCAGGACACCGGCGGGGCGATCAAGGGCACCAACCGGTTCGACACCTTCTGGGGTGCGGGCGACGAGGCGCGGGCGATTGCGGGCGGCATGGCGGCCCGCGGCACCGCCTGGCTGTTGCTGCCCAAGGGGACGCTGGCGCGCCTCAACGGCGACTAGGATCGTGGCGAAGCCGCCCGGGACGATAACGCCGGAGGAACGGGCATTGTGGGCGCGCGTGATTGCGACGGTGACGCCGATGGCGCGACCCGAGCCGCCCAAGCCAATCAAGCCAGTTCCGGTCCCGGCACGGCCTGTGCCGGTTGCCACGTCGATGGTGTTGCCGAAACCCAAGGGGCGCGTCCCGGCGGCGCGCGTTCCGCCCCCCAAGCCGCCACCACCGCCCGCCGATACGCTGGACGGCGGCTGGGACCGCCGCCTGTCGCGCGGGCTGGTGGCACCGGACAGCTCGATCGACCTGCACGGACATAATCTGACCAGTGCGCATGCGTTGCTCGATCACGGGCTGGATGCCGCGATCCGGCGTGGCGACCGGCTGCTGTTGCTCATCACCGGCAATCCGCCTCGTGCCGAATCGGAACGTCCGCATGCGCGCGGCGCAATCCGCGCGGCGGTTGGCGACTGGATCGGCGCGTCGCGCCATGCGGGGCAAATAGCAGCCGTGCGCAACGCCCATCCACGTCATGGCGGGAAAGGCGCTCTCTATATCGTTCTGCGACGACAACGATCGCCCGCCTCCCGAAATTTTTAACCCTTTCGGGCGTATCAAGCTGTGAACGGCTCGCATCCTTGCGGGCTCAGGGGGGTTCGCGCACACGCGATGAACGGATTTTCGCTCAAGAGCCGTGCGGTCGCCTTTGCGATCTGTGCCGGGGCGTTCGTGTTCATCCTGGCGTTGGCGGCGACATCACGCGGTAATTTCGAGGTCGCCAATGCGACGCGCGCGCTGATCGCCGCGATCATCTGTGCCGCGATGTGCTGGGCCTATGCCGAGCGCACGATTGCCTCCACCGCCGCCGCGGTCGATGCCGCGATCGAACGGCTGACCAGCGCCGCCAATGGCGATCTGGAAAGTGAAATTCCGCCCGAAGTGGCCGAATGCGTGCCCCCGCTGGCGGAAGCGATGAATGGGCTGTTCCGACAGCTTCACGCGAATCTGGAAAGCGTGCAGCGGCTGGCGCTGTTCGACCCGGTCACGGCGTTGCCCAACCGCACCCATTTCCGCCGCAACTGCGAACGCGTGCTGACCGAATTGTCGCCCGACGCGATGGCAGCATTGTTCTTCATCGACCTCGACCGGTTCAAGGCGGTCAACGATACGCTGGGTCACGCGGTGGGCGACCAGCTGTTGGGCATGGTTGCCAATCGCCTGCGCGCCGTGGCGGACCGGTTCGCGGTGGAGGGCGATACCCAGCCGCCGCTGATCGGGCGGCTGTCGGGCGACGAGTTCACCATCTTCTTTCCAACGCTGGGCCATGTCCGCGACGCCGACCGGATTGGGCGCGGCATCCTGTTCGCATTGTCCGAGCCGTTCGATCTCGCGGACCAGGAAGTCTGCATCGGCGCGTCGGTAGGGATTGCGATGCGCCCGGAACATGGCGCGACGCTGACCGATCTGATGCGGGCGGCGGATGCCGCAATGTACCAGGCCAAGGGCAATGGGCGTGGGCGGGCCGAACACTTCAGCGAGCAGCTGGCGGAGGAAATCGCCGAACGTGCCCGGCTGGAGTCGGACTTGCGCGGCGCGGTGGAGCGCGATCAGTTTACCTTGGTCTATCAGCCGCAGCTGAGCGCTGCGGACGGGCGGATCGTGGCGGCCGAGGCGCTGCTGCGCTGGCAGCATCCCGAGCGCGGGCTGTGCCTGCCCGGCACCTTTATCGCGCGTGCCGAGGAAACCGGGCTGATCGTCGAAATCGGCGAATGGGTGGTGGAGAATGTCGCGGCGACGATCGCGCGCTGGGGGCAGATCGGCATCGAACAGCGGCTGGCGGTGAATATCAGCCCGCGGCAGCTGGACCACGCCGCGTTTTTCCGTCGATTGCGAGAGGCGATGCGGGCAGCGGGCGCGCCGGCCCGGCTGCTGGAGCTGGAGATTACCGAGACGCTGGCGATGCATTGTTCGAGCGAAGTGATCGATGCCATCGCCGCGCTGCGCGCCGACGGGGCAAGCATCGCGGTCGATGATTTCGGAACCGGCTATTCCAACCTTGCACGGCTGCGCGACCTGCCGCTCGATCGGGTCAAGCTGGACCGGAGTCTGGTGGAGCATGTAGCGACCAATGCCGAGGCGCGGACGATCGCGCAGGCGGTGATCGGCCTGATTCATGGCATCGGTTGCGAGGTGGTGGCCGAGGGGATCGAAACGCAGGCGCAGCTCGACGTGCTGCGGGTGATCGGCTGCGATATTCTACAGGGCTATGTGATCGCGCAGCCGATGGCAGAGGATGATTTCCTCACCTGGTCGCGGCGGATGCCGGACGAGCGCGCGCGGGCCTAACCGACCCGGCGAAGAATCTCTTCATAGATTGCCGTCAGGTCATGAAGGTCGGCGATCGCCACCGCCTCGTCCAGCTTGTGCATCGTCGCGTTGAGCAGGCCGAACTCGACCACCGGACAGATGCGTGAAAGGAAGCGGGCGTCGGACGTGCCGCCGCTGGTGGATAGTTCGGGACGAATGCCCATCCGCGATTCAATCGCATCGCCGATCAGCGCGGAGAGCGGGCCGGGTTCGGTCAGGAACGCCTCTCCATAGACGCGACCGCGCACGATTCCGGCGGCGGCGTGAGCGAGGACGATCCGCTCGATCTGCTCGACCAGGTCTTGTCCACGTTGCCGGTCGTTGAAACGGATGCTGATCCGCGCCGCCGCTTTGGCCGGGATCACATTGGACGCGGGGTTGCCGACGGCCAAGTCGATCACCTCTATATTCGATGGCTGAAACCAGTCGGTGCCCTCGTCCAGCACGATGGCATCGATTTCCGCCAGCGCACGTATAAGGCGCGGGATCGGGTTGTCGGCAAGCTGGGGGTAGGCGACGTGACCCTGAAGCCCGGGCACCTCGATATCGATCACCGTCGATCCGCGCCGCCCGATCTTGATCGTGTCGCCCAGCCGATGTGCGCTGGTGGGTTCGCCGACCAGGCACAGATCGGGGATGAGGTTGCGCGCCTGCATCCGCTCGATCAGCGCGACGGTGCCGTAGGTGGCGGGGCCTTCTTCGTCGCCGGTGATGACGAAGCTGACGGTGCCACTGGCGGGCACGCGGGCCACGGCGGCGGCGAAGGCGGCGATCGATCCCTTCATATCCACTGCGCCGCGTCCATAGAGCAGGTCGCCGCGAATCTCGGGGGTGAAGGCACCCGACGCCCAGCCTTCGCCCGGCGGCACCACGTCGAGATGGCCGGCAAAGGCGAAATGCTGGCCCGGCCCGGCGGTGCGGACGGCGAGCATATTCTCGACCGGGCCGTCGGGCGCTTCGCCCGTGACAAACCGCTCGACCGCGAAGCCGAGCGGCGTCAGCGCAGCCTCCAGCACGTCGAACACCGCGCCCTGTGCCGGGGTGATGCTTTCGGCGGCGATCAGCGCCTTGGTCAGTTCGACGACATCGGGCACAAGCGGCTCCAGTTCAGCAATCGGAGGCTCCATTGCCCAAGCTTGACCTCGATACAATCCCGCAGACCAATGCGACCGGCTATCCGCTCGAATATGCCGGGGTGGTGGAGGGGCGCTGGTATCGCCGGCTGGCACCGGCCGCAGGGCTGGAGGATTTCGGGGCGAGCCATGTCGTGCTGAAGCCCGGCGCATGGTCTTCGCAGCGCCATTGGCATGAAGGCGAGGACGAACTGGTCGTGATGCTCGCGGGTGAGGCGGTGCTGATCGATGACGGTGGCGAGACGGTGATGCGTCCGGGCGACGTCGCGGCGTTCGCCAAGGGCGATGGCAACGGCCATAGCCTACAGAACCGCAGCGACGCGGATTGCGTGTTCGTCGCGGTCGGGCGGCCATCTGTGACGGTGTGCCACTATCCCGATATCGACATGCACCTGATCCCCGGTGAGGCGTTCAGGCGGAAGGATGGGAGCGGGTTCGGCGGATAGGCCTATCGCGCGCATTCGATCCGCGTCATCATCGGGCAACGCCAGACTTCAGGGGATTTCGATGCGGTATTTGTTGCGTTCGACGGCGGCGATTGCGCTGGCGCTGGCTAGCGGCGCGTACGCACAGGATGCGGCACCTGCCGCGGCACTCAAGGGCACCGTCGCGCAGAACGGACTGATGCGTGTGAATATCGATGTGGCTGGCGGTCGGGTGCTGGTGACGCTGCCGCCGCCTGCCGCCGATGGCGTTTCGGGGCGCTATCTCTACACCCCGGTGATGCGCACCGGCATGGGGGCTGCGCCCACCTCACTGGATCGAGGACGGATCGGCAATACGCAGATGCTGGTGTTCCGGCGCATCGGCAAGAAAGTTGCCATCGAGTTCGAGAATCCGCGCTTTCGCTCGCCGAACAACCCGGGCGCACGTTCGCCCGATTTTGCGACGTCGGTCGCGTGGATGGGCGATGTCGCAGCGACGCTGGCCGATGGGTCGGTCGTGATCGACATCGCGCCGTTTCTGGCGACCGACGTGCTGGGGATTGCCCGCGCGCTGGGGCAGGAGGACGACAGTTTTGGCGTCGGGACCGGGCCGCAGGGGGCAGGGCGCGGGTTCAAGATCGAGCCTGGCCTGTCCGCGGTCGATCCGGCGTCGGCCAGGATGTTTCCGCGCAATTTCGAGATCGATGCGGTCCAGACATTCTCGTCCGAACGGCCGGGGGACGAAGTGCAGAATATCGCCCCCGATCCGCGCCGCGTAACGCTGAGCGTGCATCACAGCTTCATCGCGCTGCCGGAGCCGGGATTCGTGCCCCGTATTTTCGACACGCGCGTCGGCGGATTCGCCACGCAGACGGTCGATTACGGATCGCCGCTGGGCGAGGATGTCGTGCGCGATTTCGCCAACCGGCACCGGCTGGAAAAGGTCGATCCGACGGCGGCGCGGTCGCGGGTGAAGGTGCCGATCGTCTATTATATCGACCGGGCCGCGCCCGAGCCGGTGCGCACCGCGCTGGTCGAGGGTGTCGGCTGGTGGGCGAAGGCATTCGAGGCGGCGGGCTATATCGATGCGTTCCAGGCGCGCGTGCTGCCGGACGGCGCGGACCCCGCCGACGCGCGGTACAACATGGTTCACTGGGTCGATCGCGCGACGCGCGGCTGGGCCTATGGCCAACAGGTTGTGGATCCGCGCACGGGCGAGATCGTGCGCGGCATGGTCGTGCTGGGGTCCGAACGGATGCGGCAGGACATCCAGATCTATCAGGGGCTGGTCGGCACCGCGACGACGGGCAAGGGCGGACCGAACGATCCGGCACAGGTGGCGCTCGCGCGAATGCGGCAACTGGCGGCGCATGAGGTAGGGCATTCGATCGGCTTCGCGCATAATTTCGCGGCGAGCACACAGGATCGCGCATCGGTGATGGACTATCCCGCGCCGCGCGTCGGGCTGGTCGATGGCAAGCCCGATCTGTCCGATGCCTATGGAGTCGGGCTGGGCGCGTGGGACGTGGCGACGGTCGATTGGCTGTACGGCGATGGGGGAGCGAGTCCCGATGCCAAGGCGGCGGCGATGGTCGCGGCGGGGTGGCGCTATACGCAGGACGACAATGCCCGCCGCGCGGATACGGCGCAGCCCTGGGCCGGGCTGTGGGATGATGGCGCGGATGCGGTGGTCGAGCTGGACCGGATGATGACGGTGCGGCGGGCCGCGATCGACCGGTTCGGGCTGGCTAATCTGGCGCCCGGCGAGCCCGTCGCCAATCTGCGGCGGCGGTTCGTGCCGATCTATCTGCTCCATCGCTATCAGATGATCGCGGCGGCAAAAGCGATCGGCGGGGTCGATTTCACTTATGCCGTTGCGGGTGGCGGGCGTGAAGTGTCACCCCCGGTCGCGGCGACGGCGCAGCGCGCGGCGATCGCGGCGGTCTTGCGGACGATATCGCCTGAGGCGTTAGGTCTGCCAGTGGCACTGCCGCCTTTATTGTCGGCTCCGCGCAATGGAACCGGTAATCGTCAGTTTGATATCGAGATTTTCGAGACGGCGGGCGGGCCGGTATTCGATCCGCTGGCGGCGGCGGATTCAGCGGCGGCGCTGGTGCTGGACACATTGCTGGCATCGAAACGGCTGGCGCGGCTGGAGTTGCAGCATGCCGCCGACCCGACGATGCCCGGCGTTTTGGAGCTGCTCGATGCGATCGAGGCGCGGGCGGTGACGGCGCGGGGCGATGCGTTGTCGCGGCGGATCGCATGGCGGGCGATCGTGGCGATGGCGCAGGCGGCGCGGCGAACCGGGACGTCGCCCGAGGCGGCGGCGTTGCTGGGCGACCGGGTGCACCATATCGCGCAGGCGTTGGGCCGCACGAAGGGCGACGCCGATGAACGCGCGTGGGCGGCACAGCTTTCGCGTCAGCTGTTGGACCCCGAGGCGCTGGAGAAGCTGATCGCCGAACGTCCGCGTGCCCCGAATGTGCCGCCGGGCGATCCGATCGGCGGCGATACCGACTGGATGGGGCCGCCGGGACGGTAAGCTCAGGCGGGCGTCTGCTCGAACTGCTCGATCACCCATTCCTCCTCCTGTGCGCCGGCGATCCAGTCCTGCATGAAGGGGTGTTGCAGCACCGCATTCATATAGGCGGGGGCGAAGCGGGCCACGGGGAGCGAGTAGGTGACAAGGCGCGTCACGACGGGCGCGAACATCACGTCCGCCGCGCCGAATTCGCCGAACAGGAACTCGCCGCCACCGCCATAGCGGGCGCGCGCCTGTGCCCATAATTCCATGATCCGCTGAATATCGTGCATGACGTCGTCGTCGGGGGCCTTGGGCGGGTAGACCTGACGGATGTTCATGCTGTGCTTGCGGCGCAGCGCCGCGAACCCGGAATGCATCTCGGCGGCCATCGATCGGGCCATGGCGCGCGCGGCGGTGTCGGTCGGCCAGAATTTGTCGCCGCCGGACTTCTCGTTGAGATATTCGACGATGGCGAGGCTGTCCCACACTACGGCGTCGCCATCCCACAGGATCGGGACTTTCCCAGAAGAGGGTGCGAACTCTTCGCCTTCGCGTCGCTGATCCCAGTCCTGGTCGTAGAGCGGCACGACCACCTCCTCGAACGGGAGACCCGACAGCTTGCAGGCGAGCCAGCCGCGCATGGACCAGGAGGAATAGGCTTTGTTGCCGATGATGAGTTTGAGCATGGGCGCGGGGATAGCGGTGCGACGGGGCGGGGGCAACCGCCGCCGAATCGCTTGCGATCCGTCCATGTTCACGACAACATCGCCGGATAAGGGGCTGGGAGAACACAGGAATGCGGCGTTTTTGGGGGCCGGGGCTGTCGCTGTTGTGGTTGGCGACGAGCGGCGCGGCATCGCCGCAAACCGGCACGGCACCCGTTCCCGGCGTCGCGCCACTGCCGGTCGAGGTGTTTGCCGAAGTTCCGCAGCTGGAAGATCCGGACCTGTCGCCCGATGGCGCGCGTATCGCCGCCAAGGTTGCCATACGTGGCAAGCAGTATTTCGCTGTGATGACCGTGGCCGATCCGGAGGGGATGCCCAAGCTGTTGAACCCGGGCGAAGCGGATCTCAACTGGTGGCGCTGGGTCAATGACGAGTGGCTGGTGGTCGGCATCGGCCAGAATGTGCCGGTTGCAGGGGAGACCTGGTACGCCACCCGCGCGTTGGGTTTCCATCCCGCCAGTGGCAAGATCATTCGGCTTGCCACGCGTGAGGTGGCGCAAAAGGGCGACGACGTGATCTGGACCGCGCGGGATGGATCGGCGCGGGTGATGCTGGCCTATCAGACGTCAGTTTATCCCAGCGACGTCGGGTTCTGGCCGCAGGTCGACGAAATCGACCTGACGACGGGAAAGCGGCGGATGATCGCAGTCAGCCGTCCGGGCGTGATGGAATGGTATGCCGATGGTGCCGGCACCGTGCGCATGGGTATCGGGATGAGCGAGGACGGACGCTCACGGCGGTTGCTTTATCGTGACCGGAACAATGTGATGTTCCGAACGATCGACAAGGCGCGGCGCGGCGACGACAAGCTGACCGTCCCCGCGCTGTTCCTGCGCGATGCCGGCAAGGCGCTGGTGATCGATGATGACGAGGGCGGTTATTCTGCACTGTACGAACTCGATCTGGCGACGCTGGAGCGCGGCAAGCAGCTGTTCGCCAGCAAGGGTTACGACATTGCGGGCATCCGCAGCGACGCCAGCGGTTTTGGCGTGACCGGCGTCCATGTGAACGAGAACCGGCCGGAAATCCGCTGGCTCGATCCCGACATGGTGGCGATGCAAACGACGGTGTCGGGACTGGTCAAGGGGGCGCAGGCGCGGATCGTGTCGGTCAGCCGGGATCGGTCAAGCGCGATCGTCCTGATCGGTGGAGCCGACGCCCCGGGGGCCTATTTCCTGTACGGGCGGGCCGACAATTCGATGATCCGCATCGCGGGCAATAACAGCGTGATCGGGATGAAGCGGATGCACCCGGTGCGCACGATCCGCTACAAGGCGCGCGACGGCCTGGAGATCGCGGCGGTGCTGACCGTTCCGGGCGGCAAGATGCGCAAGCCCGGCAAGCTGCCGCTGATCGTGATGCCGCACGGCGGCCCGTTCGCGCGCGACACCGAAAGCTGGGACTGGTGGCCGCAATTCCTGGCCGATCGCGGCTATGCGGTGATCCAGCCCAATTATCGCGGCTCGTCAGGCTATGGCACCGGCTTCGCCAAGAAGGGCAAGGGGCAATGGGGTCTCGCCATGCAGGACGATCTGGACGATGCAGTTACGGCGCTGGCGCAGCAGGGGCTCGCCGACCCGGCGCGGGTATGCATGATCGGCGCGTCATACGGCGGCTATGCGGCGATTCGAGCGGCGCAGCGTGACGGCAAGAAATACCGGTGCGCAGTATCCTTTGCCGGCGTGTCGGACCTCAACCGAATGATGAAACATTCGAGCAATTTCCTGTTCGCGGGCGCGCGGTCCGACTGGCTGCGCGCGCAGGCACCCGATTTGAAAGGTGTGTCGCCGCTCAATTTTCCGGGTGAGTTCTCGATTCCGCTGCTGCTGGTGCATGGCGAGCAGGACCGCGTGGTGCCGCCGGTGCAGTCGAAATTGCTGGCGCAACGGCTGAAGAGCGCGGGCAAGGACGTGACCTATATCGTCCAGCCCCAAGCCGACCATCATTTCAGCCGGAGCGAGGACCGGCTGGAGTTTCTGAAGGCGATGGAGGCGTTTCTGGCGAAGCATAACCCCGCCTGACGCGGCGATTCAGACGCTGACCGCCTCGATCACTGCGGCACGCAGTTCGGCGATGCCGTCGCCCTTTTCGCTGGACGTCGTCAGGATGTCGGGATGCGCGGCGGGGCGCTTGCGGACTTCGGCCTCGGTCGCGGCGGCCACTTCGGCGAGTTCGGGCAACTTGATCTTGTCCGCCTTGGTCAGGACGATGCGATAGCTGACCGCGGCCCCGTCGAGCATTTCCATGATCTCACGGTCGACGTCCTTGATACCGTGGCGCGAATCGATCAGCACCAGCACGCGCTTCAGCACGTCGCGGCCGCGCAGGAAATCGTTGATGAGGAACCGCCATTTCTTGACGATGTCCTTGGGTGCCTTGGCAAAACCGTAACCCGGCATGTCGACCAGGCGAAAACGCAGCGGCTCCCCGACATCGAAGAAGTTCAGCTCCTGCGTCCGCCCCGGCGTGTTCGACGTCCGGGCAAGGCTGTTGCGGCCGGTCAGCGCGTTGAGCAGTGACGACTTGCCGACGTTCGACCGACCCGCAAACGCCACCTCCGGCACCGACGCATCCGGAATATATTGGAGCGTCGGCGCGGATTTCAGAAAGGCAATGGGGCCGGCAAAGGTTTTCCGCGCGGCCTCGATCGCTTCGGGATCGAAATCGCTCACTTCTTGGGCGGCTTCGCGCTGGTCGTGCCTGTCGCGGGCACCGGTTCCTTCAGCGCCGGGTGGCGGCTGTAGAGCCATTTCTGCTGCGCGATGGTGAGCAGGTTCGAGGTGATCCAGTAGAGCTGGAGACCCGCGGCGAACGGCGCCATCACGAACATCAGCACCCATGGCATGATCGAGAAGATCTGCTTCTGCATCTCGTCCATCGGAGCGGGGTTCAGCTTGAACTGCGCCCACATCGATACGCCGAGCAGGATCGGGAGCACGCCGATCGCCAGGAACGCGGGCGGGTTGAAGTCGAGCAGGCCGAACAGGTTGAGCACGTGCAGCGGATCGGGTGACGACAGATCCTTCAGCCACAATGCGAACGGCTGATGCCGCATCTCGATCGACAGCATCAGCACCTTGTACAGCGCGTAGAGGATCGGAATCTGGAGCAGGGTGGGAAGGCAGCCCGCGAGCGGATTGACCTTCTCGTCCTTGTACAGCTTCATCACTTCCTGCTGCTGGCGCGGCTTGTCGTCCTTGTAGCGTTCCTGCAGCGCCTTCATCTTGGGCTGAAGCGCGCGCATCGATGCCATCGACGCGAACTGTTTCTGCGCGATTGGGAACAGCAACAGGCGCACCGTCAGCGTCAGCGCGATGATCGCGACGCCGAAATTGCCGATCATGCGGAACAGCCAGTTGAGATAGTGGAAGATCGGCTTCTCGAAGACCTCGAACCAGCCCCAGTCGATCGACTTGCCGAACTGGTGGATTCCGCCCTGCTCCTCATAATTGTCGAGCAGATTGATGTCCTTGGCACCCGCGAAGAAGCGCGTGGTCTGTGTCATCATCTGGCCCGGTCCGACCTGCCGCGCCGATGTCGGCTCGAACTGCGCCTGGGTCGCGCCATTGGCGGCGGGACGGAAGCTGAGCGCGGACGGCATGCCCTGATCGGGTACCAAAGCGGTCAGCCAGTAAATGTCGGTATAGCCGAGCCAGCCACCCTTCGCATCAAAGCGCTTGGCACCCTCGCCGGTCACGGTGTCGTAATTGACGCTGTAATCGACCTTGCCGTCATAGGATGCGACTGGCCCCGCGTGGATCGTCCAGGTGTCGTGATCCTTGCCCGGGCCATAGCGGTAGAGATAGCCGTAACCGGCGGCGCTGATCGGCTGCTGGCCGAAATTGGCGACGCGCTGGCGGATCGTGAACATATAACCGTCGTCGATCGACAGATCGATGACGAAGCGCTGGCTGCCGTTGCTGGCGGTCAGCGTAACCGGGGTGGTGGGGGTCAGGCGCGTGCCGCTCGCCTTCCACACCGTGTCGGCGGGGGGCGCCGTGATGCCGTTGCCCGACCAGCCGAAGCCCGCGAAATAGGCGTCGCGCGTGCCCGAAGGGGAGAGCAGGCGAATGGGGTCGCTGTCGGGCTTGATCGTTTCCTTGTGCTTGACCAGCACCAGGTCGTCGATGCGCGCGCCTTTCAGGTTGATCGAGCCACGCACGGTCGGCGTCTCAATCTGGACGCGCGGCGATTCGGACAGGACCAGCTTGCGGTCGCGGATCGCGGCGGGGCTGTCGGCGGTGGGGTCCGCACCGGGGTTCGGCACGACCTTGGTCTCGCCACCCTTGATCTCGGTGACCGTGGGACTGGCGGTCGGGAACAGCCAGCCGGTGACCATCGGCCACCCGAACAGCAGCGCCGCGGCAAGCACGGCGAACAGCAGGAAATTCTTCTGGTCGTCTTTCACGTCAGTCCCCGGTTCAGACAATTGGGGTTCAGGAAATCAGGGCACGGGATCATAGCCATGCCCACCCCACGGATGGCAGCGAAGGATACGCCGAAGCGCAAGCCATCCACCTTTGAGCGCCCCATAGCGGGAGAGCGCCTCGATTGCATAGGCCGAACAGCTGGGCGCATAGCGACAGCTGGGCGGCAGGATGCGCGACGGGCCAAGCTGCCAGCCGCGCGCGATGAGGATGAGGGCGCGGGCGATCACCGTTTGAGCTTACTCAATGCGTTGGTGAGGTCGGCCTTGAGCATTGCGTAATCGCGCTCGATACCCGAATTGCGGCCGATCAGGACATGGTCGGCACCGGCGATACCCTCGACCGGCAAAATCGCGCGGGCCAGCTCGCGGAAGCGGCGCTTCATGCGGTTGCGCACGACGGCGTTGCCGACCTTCTTGGAAACGGTGATGCCGATTCGCATCGTTGCGTCGTCATCGCCGCGCGCGCGAACGAGCAGCACGAAACCCGGCATGGGCGCGCGCTTTCCGGCGTTGGCGGCGAGGTAATCCTTGCGCTGCGTCAGACGCGCAAGAGCGCCTTCGTTCAGGCGCTCAGCTTGTTGCGACCGCGGGCGCGGCGGGCGCGGATGATGTTGCGGCCGCCGGGGGTCGCCATGCGCGTGCGGAAGCCATGCCGGCGCGCTCGCACCAGGTTGCTCGGCTGAAAAGTCCGCTTCATCGGTCATTCCCTGAATTCTAGAACGTAAAAGGGCCGCCACATGGGCGACCGCGTGATGGGGGCCGTTAGCCAAAGTCGCCGCCCAAGTCAATTCGTGGCGAGCTGTTTGGCGCGTTCGCGGCGTCGTTTCGCGCTGGCGCGGACGAGAATGCGGTCAATGAACGCGCCGACTCGCGGCCAGCGCGCTTTGATCCGCACGAAGCGGCTTCGTGCCCAGGCGGAATTGCGCAGGATCAGGATGGTGCCAGCCGCCGCCAGCATCGTGCCGCCGGGGCCGGGCAGGGGGGACGCGATCGGTGCGGCGATCAGCAGCAAAATGCCTGCCGTCAGGAGCGCAATTCGGACAACGGGATTGGGTCGGCGTCGCATTCGTTCGATTTGGGAAGCGTGTGTTGGCCATACAAGAAGCGGCTTTGGTCCAAAACGCGCTTCCGCCTTTTCAAACACATGCTAGGCTGCGAACAAAGGGGGAAACATGGTCGCGAGCGTGTCGACGGTGGCGTATCTGGGGCTGGAAGCGCGCGCGGTGGAGGTGCAGTGCAACCTTGTCCCCGGCCTGCCCAAATTCATGATCGTGGGCCTACCCGACAAGGCGGTGGGCGAAAGCCGTGAGCGCGTGCGTGCGGCGATGGCCGCGATCGGCCTGGCCATGCCGCCCAAGCACATCGTACTGAACCTGTCCCCAGCGGATCTGCCCAAGGAGGGGTCGCATTTCGATCTGCCGATTGCGCTGGCGTTGCTCGCGGCGATGGGTGTGACCGATGCCGAGGCGCTGGCGGACTATGTGGTGGTGGGGGAGCTGGCGCTGGATGGTCGCATCGCGTCGTCGCCCGGCGTGCTGCTCGCCGCGCTGCATGCTGCGGGTGAGGGCAAAGGACTGATCTGTCCCGCCGCCCAGGGTGCGGAGGCCGCGTGGGCAGGGACGACCGGCGTGGTGGCCGCACCCGACCTGATCGGGCTGCTCAATCACCTGAAGGGCCAGCAATTGCTGGGTGCGCCCGAACCGGGCGAGGTCGAAGCGCCCGCGTTCGGCCCGGATTTGCGTCAGGTGAAGGGTCAGGAAGTGGCGAAGCGCGCGCTGGAGATCGCGGCGGCTGGCGGACATAATCTGCTGATGGTCGGACCGCCCGGTGCCGGCAAGTCGCTGCTGGCGAGTTGCTTGCCCGGCATCCTGCCGCCGCTGGATGCGAGCGAGGCGCTGGAGGTGTCGATGGTTGCGAGCGTTTCCGGCACACTGGAGGGTGGACGGCTGACCCGCGCGCGGCCGTTTCGTTCCCCGCATCATTCGGCGTCGATGGCGGCGCTGACCGGGGGCGGGCTGAAGGTGAAGCCGGGTGAAGTCAGTCTGGCGCATCTGGGCGTGCTGTTCCTCGACGAATTGCCGGAGTTTCAGCGCGCCGTGCTCGATTCGCTGCGTCAGCCGCTGGAGGCTGGCGTGGTCAGCGTGGCGCGGGCGAATGCGCATGTGACGTTCCCAGCGCGGGTGCAGCTGGTTGCGGCGATGAACCCGTGTCGCTGCGGTCATCTGGGTGACCCGGCGTTGGCGTGCGCACGAGCGCCCAAATGTGCGGCGGATTATCAGGCGAAGGTGTCGGGGCCGCTGCTCGACCGCATCGACCTGCATGTCGAAGTGCAGCCGGTCACCGCCGCCGATCTGGTGCTGCCCCCGCCCGCAGAGGGATCGGCGGAGGTAGCGGCGCGCGTGGCGGCGGCGCGGGCGGTGCAAGCGGCGCGCTATGCCGATGTGGGCGCGCGGACGAACGCCGAGGCGGATGGGCCGGTGCTGGACGCGAGCGCGACGCCGGACGAGGCGGGGCGGAAATTGCTGGCACAGGCGGCAGAGGCGATGCGCATGTCGGCACGCGGCTATACGCGTGTGTTGCGTGTCGCACGGACGATTGCCGATTTGGCGGGGGCCGAGTCGGTGGGGCGGATTCACGTGGCAGAGGCGCTGAGTTACCGGCGACAGGCACCGCGTAGCTAGGGCATAATAGCTTCAGCTTGAACCAACCCCGTCACCCTGGGTTTGACCCAAGGGTGCCGCTTCTGGCGACCGCTCGAAGAAGCGGCACCCCGGGCCAAGCCCTGGGTGCCGGGAAAATCAGTATGATGCCATCATACCATAAGGATCAATCGGCACGAAAAAGCCGCCGCTCGGTATCCCGGACGGCGGCTTTTTCTTTGTCAGCGTGAGCGACTGATGAAAGCTTACTCGCTCTCGTTCAGATACTCACCGGCAGCTGCATCGCTGCCGTCGCCGGAGACTTCGACCTTCTCCAGCGCGTCGCTGGTGGCCATCGCCTCGACCGGATCCTGTGCCAGTTCGGCGGCACGTTCCTCAGCGGCCGAGTTTGGCGCGATGAGGACTTCCTGCAGACGACGCTGCTGGACGCGCAGCGCGGCATCACGGCTGGAGGCGGCAACGCGCATCCGGTTCATGCCCGCGCCGGTACCGGCGGGGATGAGACGGCCGACGATGACGTTTTCCTTCAGACCGATCAGGGTATCTTGCTTACCCTGAACAGCAGCTTCCGTCAGAACACGCGTCGTCTCCTGGAACGACGCCGCCGAGATGAAGCTGCGAGTCTGCAGCGACGCCTTGGTGATGCCGAGCAGGATCGGCTTGCCCTGTGCCGGGGTCTGACCCTTTTCGAGCTTGGCGTTGGTCTCGTCCATCTCGTCACGATCCACCTGTTCGCCTGCGAGCAGGGTGGTGTCGCCGGCGTCGGTGATCTCGACCTTTTGCAGCATCTGACGAACGATCGTCTCGATGTGCTTGTCGTTGATCTTCACGCCCTGGAGTCGATAGACTTCCTGGATTTCCGACACGAGATATTCCGCCAGTGGCTCGATGCCGAGCACTTCCAGAATGTCGTGCGGATCCGGCGAACCGCCGATCAGGTTCTCGCCACGCTTGACGTAGTCGCCTTCCTGAACGTCGATCACCTTCGACTTCGGCACCAGATATTCCACGACCTCGCTGCCGTCATCCGGCTGGATGCCGATCTTGCGCTTCGCCTTGTAATCCTTGCCGAACACGACGCGGCCGGAAACCTTGGCGATGATCGCGTTTTCCTTCGGCTTGCGCGCCTCGAAGAGTTCGGCGACGCGCGGCAGACCACCGGTAATGTCGCGGGTCTTGGCGGATTCGCGTGCGACACGGGCGACGACGTCGCCGCCCTGAACGGTCGCACCGTCCTCCACCGACAGCACTGCACCCGGCGAGAGCATGTAACGCGCACTTTCACCCGAAGCATCGTCGAGCAGAGTCAGGCGGGGACGAAGATCTTCCTTCTTCGCCGCAGCACCCCGGTTCTCGATGACGACGCGCTGGGTGATGCCCGTCGCTTCGTCGGCCTGTTCGGTCAGCGTCTTGCCGTCGATCAGGTCCTGATACTTCACGACGCCGCCGGTCTCGGTGATCAGCGGCATGGTAAAGGGATCCCATTCCGCCATACGGTCGCCCTTGGTCACGACATGGCCGTCGTCGAACAGGATGTACGCACCGTAAGGAATGCGATGCACCGCCAGCTCGCGCCCATCCATGTCGAGGATCGCCAGCTCGCCCGAGCGTGCCAGCACGACGCGGCGGCCACGCTGATCGACGATTACACGCAGATCACGGAACTCGACCTTGCCGTCCACCGGGGCTTCAAGGTTCGAGGTTTCGTTGAGCTGCGCCGCACCACCGATGTGGAAGGTACGCATGGTCAGCTGCGTGCCCGGCTCACCGATCGACTGGGCGGCGATGACGCCGACCGCTTCGCCGATGTTGACGGGCGTACCGCGGGCGAGATCGCGCCCATAGCATTTGGCGCAGACGCCGATCTTGGCTTCGCAGACCAGCGGCGAGCGGATTTTCATCCCCTGGATGCCGATCTCCTCGATCCGGGTAATCATTGCTTCGTCGAGCAACGTGCCGATCGGGAAGGCGACCTCACCAGTCTTTGGATCGGTGATATCCTCAGCCGTGGTGCGGCCCAGGATACGCTCGCCCAGCGAGGCGATGACGGTACCGCCCTGAACGATCGCCTTCATTTCCAGCGCGCGTTCGGTGCCGCAATCCAGCTCCATGACGACGCAATCCTGCGACACATCGACCAGACGGCGGGTGAGATAACCCGAGTTCGCCGTCTTTAGCGCCGTATCCGCGAGACCCTTGCGGGCGCCGTGGGTGGAGTTGAAATACTCAAGGACGGTCAGGCCTTCCTTGAAGTTCGAGATGATCGGCGTCTCGATGATCTCGCCCGACGGCTTGGCCATCAGGCCGCGCATACCGGCCAGCTGCTTGATCTGTGCCTGCGAGCCACGCGCACCGGAGTGCGCCATCATGTAGATCGAGTTGATGTCGGCTTCACGACCGTTCGGCAGCTTCTTGACCGAGCGAATCTCGTCCATCATCGCCGTCGCCACCTGATCGCCGCAACGGCTCCAGGCGTCGATCACCTTGTTGTACTTCTCCTGCTGCGTGATCAGGCCGTCCTGATATTGCTGCTCGAAGTCCTTAACGAGTGCCTTGGTCTCATCGACCAGAGGTACCTTCGCGTCGGGGATGATCATGTCGTCCTTGCCGAACGAAATGCCCGCCTTGAACGCGTGCTGGAAGCCGAGCGTCATGATGCCGTCGGCGAACAGCACGGTCTCCTTCTGACCGGTGTGACGATAGACCTCGTCGATCACGTCGCCGACGTCTTTCTTGGTCAGCAGGCGGTTGATCGTCTCATAGGGAACGCGGTGCGACTGCGGCAATTTCTCGCCCAGCAGCATGCGGCCCGGCGTGGTTTCGACGCGCTTGAAATACTCGTTACCGTCGGCATCGACCTGCTTCACGCGGGTCGTGATCTTGGTGTGGAGCGTGACCGCCTTGGCTTCGAGCGCCTGATGCACTTCGGCCATATCGCCGATAATCATGCCCTCGCCCGGCTCGCCTTCCTTGAGCATCGACAGATAATAGAGTCCCAGCACCATGTCTTGCGACGGCACGATGATCGGCTTGCCGTTCGCGGGCGACAGGATGTTGTTGGTCGACATCATCAGCACGCGCGCTTCCAGCTGGGCTTCGAGGCTCAGCGGGACGTGAACGGCCATCTGATCACCGTCGAAATCGGCGTTGAAGGCCGAGCAAACGAGCGGGTGAAGCTGAATCGCCTTGCCCTCGATCAGCACCGGCTCGAACGCTTGGATGCCGAGGCGGTGGAGCGTCGGCGCGCGGTTCAGCAGGACGGGATGCTCGCGGATGACTTCATCCAGAATGTCCCAGACTTCCTTGCGTTCCTTCTCGACCCACTTCTTCGCCTGCTTGAGCGTCATGCTCAGGCCCTTGGCGTCGAGGCGCGCGTAGATGAACGGCTTGAACAGCTCGAGTGCCATCTTCTTGGGCAGGCCGCACTGATGCAGCTTCAATTCCGGCCCGGTCACGATGACCGAACGACCCGAATAATCGACTCGCTTGCCCAGAAGGTTCTGGCGGAAGCGGCCCTGTTTGCCCTTGAGCATGTCGGAGAGCGACTTCAGCGGACGCTTGTTGGCGCCGGTGATCGTGCGACCGCGGCGACCGTTGTCGAACAGCGCGTCGACGGCTTCCTGCAACATGCGCTTCTCGTTGCGGACGATGATGTCCGGCGCGCGCAGTTCCATCAGCCGCTTCAGGCGGTTGTTGCGGTTGATCACGCGGCGATACAGATCGTTCAGATCCGACGTTGCGAAACGGCCACCGTCCAGCGGCACCAGCGGGCGCAGTTCGGGCGGAATGACCGGCACGACGTCGAGGATCATCCACTCCGGGCGGTTGCCCGAATCGATGAAGCTCTCGACGACCTTCAGCCGCTTGATGATCTTCTTTGGCTTCAGCTCGGACTTGGTGACTGCCAGTTCGTCGAGCAGCTCCTTGCGCTCGCCCTCCAGGTCGAGGTCCATGAGCATGATCTTGACCGCTTCCGCGCCGATGCCGGCGGAGAAGGCGTCTTCGCCATACTGGTCCTGCGCGTCGAGCAGTTCGTCCTCGGTGAGGAGCTGGAACTTCTCAAGCGGGGTCAGGCCCGGCTCTGTCACGATGTACGATTCGAAATACAGCACGCGCTCAAGCTGCTTGAGCTGCATGTCGAGCAACAGGCCGATGCGCGACGGCAGCGACTTCAGGAACCAGATGTGCGCGACGGGGGCGGCGAGTTCGATATGGCCCATCCGCTCACGGCGGACCTTCGAGACGGTAACCTCGACGCCGCACTTCTCGCAGACGATGCCCTTGTACTTCATGCGCTTGTACTTGCCGCACAGGCATTCGTAATCCTTGATCGGACCGAAGATGCGCGCGCAGAACAGGCCGTCACGCTCGGGCTTGAACGTGCGATAGTTGATGGTTTCCGGCTTCTTGATCTCGCCGAAGCTCCACGAGCGGATACGGTCCGGGGACGCGATACCGATCTGGATCTGGTCGAAGGTCTCCGGCTTTGCCACCGGGTTTGCGAAGTTGGTCAGTTCGTTCATTCTCAATTCCTCGCTTGGAGGGAAATTTCTTCGGTCGAGCAATTCAGTGGTTGGCGGTGGGACTCGAACCCACACCCTGTTTCCAGCGTCCGGTTGTGACCGGTGGGTCTACCAATTCCCCTACGCCAACACTGATTTACTCCGCCGCGATCTGGACGCCGTCGGTGTCGAAGCCCGGTTCGTCGTTCTTGAGTTCGACGTTGAGGCCCAGCGAGCGCATTTCCTTGACGAGCACGTTGAAGCTCTCCGGAATGCCGGCCTCGAACGTGTCGTCACCCTTGACGATCGCCTCATAGACCTTGGTCCGCCCGATCACGTCATCGGACTTCACCGTCAGCATTTCCTGCAAGGTATAGGCCGCGCCATAGGCCTGGAGTGCCCAGACCTCCATCTCGCCAAAGCGCTGTCCGCCGAACTGCGCCTTGCCACCCAGCGGCTGCTGCGTGACGAGCGAGTAGGGACCGATCGACCGTGCGTGAATCTTGTCGTCCACAAGGTGATGCAGCTTCAGCATATAGATGATGCCCACTGTGACCTTGCGGTCGAACGTGTCGCCGGTGCGCCCGTCGAACAGCACCGACTGACCCGACGAGTCGAGACCCGCCAGTTGCAGCATGTCGGTCACGTCGCTTTCGCGTGCGCCGTCGAACACAGGTGTACCCATCGGGACGCCGGTGCGGATGTTGTGAACCAGCTCGGACAACTGCTCGCCACTGCGTGCTTCGATGTCCGCTGCGTAATGGCCGCCATAGATCTCCTTGAGGCGATCCTTGACCACAGCCGGGACTTCGCCCGCCTGTGCGTCCGGATTGGCTTCACGCCAGTCCTCAAGCTGAGCCGCGACCTGCATGCCAAGGCTGCGTGCAGCCCAGCCCAGATGCGTCTCGAAAATCTGTCCGACGTTCATGCGCGAAGGCACGCCCAGCGGGTTCAGCACGATATCGACCGGGGTTCCGTCCTCCAGGAACGGCATGTCCTCGGCTGGCAGGATGCGCGAGATCACACCCTTGTTACCGTGGCGGCCGGCCATCTTGTCGCCCGGCTGCAGCTTGCGCTTCACCGCGACGAACACTTTGACCATCTTCAGCACGCCCGGGGGCAGCTCATCACCGCGCTCAAGCTTTTCGCGGCGATCGTCGAACTTGTCCTTGATGCGCTTCACGGCCTCGTCATACTGGCCCTTCACCGCTTCCAGATTGCCCTGCATGGTGTCGTCCGCCACGGCGAACTTCCACCATTCGTGACGATCGACGCTGTCGAGCAGGTCGTCGTCGATGACGGCACCCTTTTTCAGCCCCTTTGGCGTCGCAGTCGCGGTCTGGCCGAGCAGCATTTCCTTCAGACGCGACCAGGTCGCGCGGTTCAGGATGTTGCGCTCGTCGTCGCTATCCTTCTTCAGGCGCTCGATTTCCTCGCGCTCGATCGCCATCGCGCGCTCGTCCTTGTCGATGCCGTGGCGATTGAACACGCGCACTTCGACGACGGTGCCGGCGACGCCCGGTGGCAGACGCAGCGACGTATCGCGCACGTCCGAGGCCTTTTCACCGAAGATGGCGCGGAGGAGCTTCTCCTCCGGCGTCATCGGCGATTCACCCTTTGGCGTGATCTTGCCGGCGAGGATATCGCCCGGCTCGACCTCGGCACCAATGTACACGATGCCCGCTTCGTCGAGGTTGCGGAGCGCTTCCTCACCGACGTTCGGGATGTCGCGGGTGATGTCCTCTGGCCCCAGCTTGGTATCGCGCGCCATGACTTCGAATTCCTCGATATGGATCGAGGTGAAGACGTCGTCCTTGACGATACGCTCACTGATGAGGATCGAATCCTCATAATTGTAGCCGTTCCAGGGCATGAACGCGACGAGCGCGTTGCGACCCAGTGCCAGCTCACCGAACTCGGTCGACGGGCCGTCGGCGATGATGTCGCCGGCATTGACCACTTCGCCGACCTTCACCAGCGGACGCTGGTTGATGCAGGTGTTCTGGTTCGAGCGCTGGAACTTCATCAGCGTGTAGATGTCCACGCCGCTGGCGGTCGCATCCACGTCACCCGTGGCGCGAATGACGATACGCGAAGCATCGACCTGATCGACGATACCCGCACGACGCGCGCCGATGGCGGCGCCGGAGTCACGGGCGACCGTTTCCTCCATGCCGGTGCCAACGAACGGCGCCTCGGCCCGGACGAGTGGAACCGCCTGACGCTGCATGTTCGAGCCCATCAGCGCGCGGTTGGCGTCATCGTTTTCCAGGAATGGAATGAGCGATGCGGCGACCGAGACGAGCTGCTTTGGCGAAACGTCCATCAGCGTGATCTGATCGGGCAGCGCCATCAGGAATTCGCCCGCCTGACGCGACGACACCAGCTCCTCGGTAAAGCGGTTTTCACCGTCGAGTTCGGCGGAAGCCTGCGCGATCGTGTGCTTCGCTTCTTCCATCGCCGACAGATAGACGACGTCGTTCGTCACCTTGCCGTCGATGATCTTGCGATACGGCGTCTCGATGAAGCCATATTTGTTGACGCGCGAGAAGCTGGCGAGCGAGTTGATGAGTCCGATGTTCGGGCCTTCCGGCGTTTCGATCGGGCAGATGCGGCCATAATGCGTCGGGTGAACGTCGCGGACTTCAAAGCCTGCGCGCTCACGCGTCAGACCGCCCGGTCCAAGCGCCGACACGCGACGCTTGTGGGTGACTTCGGACAGCGGGTTGGTCTGATCCATGAACTGCGACAGCTGCGACGAGCCGAAGAATTCGCGCACCGCGGCAACCGCGGGCTTGGCGTTGATGAGGTCGTTCGGCATCACCGTCGACACGTCGACCGACGACATGCGCTCCTTAACGGCACGCTCCATGCGGAGCAGACCGACGCGATACTGGTTCTCCAGCAGCTCGCCGACCGAACGCACGCGACGGTTGCCAAGGTTGTCGATGTCGTCGACTTCGCCCTTGCCGTCCTTCAGGTCGACCAGCGTCTTGATGACGGCCAGCAGATCCTCGGTGCGCAGTGTCGTCACCGTATCCTCGGCATCGAGGTCGAGACGCATATTGAGCTTGACGCGGCCCACGGCCGACAGGTCGTAGCGCTCCGGATCGAAGAACAGACCGCCGAACAGCGACTCCGCCGTCTCAAGCGTTGGCGGCTCACCGGGACGCATGACGCGATAGATGTCGCTCAGCGCCTGCTCGCGCTCTTCGGCCTTGTCGACCTTGAGCGTGTTGCGAATCCACGGACCGGTCGAGATATGATCGATGTCGAGCAGCTCGATCCGATCGATCCCGGCCTTGTCGAGGAGTTCCAGATTCTCGGCGGTGACTTCGTCGCCAGCCTCAATGTAAATTTCGCCCGTCTTCTCGTTGATGAGATCATAGGCCGAGTAGCGGTTGTAGATTTCCTCGGTCGGGATCAGCAGCGTCTCGAGACCGTCCTTGCCAGCCTTGTTGGCGGCACGCGGGCTGATCTTCTGCGCCGCCGGGAACACCACTTCGCCGGTCTTGGCGTCGATGATGTCGAACGACGGCTTCGCGCCGCGCCAATTCTCGGGCGCGAACGGAATCTGCCAACCACCCTGACCGCGGACGAAGGTCACGCGGTTGTAGAAGTGGTTGAGAATGTCCTCGCTGTTCAGGCCGAGGGCATAGAGCAATGTCGTGACCGGCAGCTTGCGCTTGCGGTCGATACGGACGTTGACGATGTCCTTCGCGTCGAACTCGAAATCGAGCCACGAACCGCGATACGGGATCACGCGGGCGGCGAAGAGATACTTGCCGCTGGCGTGGGTCTTGCCGCGATCATGGTCGAACAGCACGCCCGGCGACCGGTGCATCTGCGACACGATCACACGCTCTGTGCCGTTGATGAAGAAAGTGCCGTTGCCCGTCATCAGGGGCATGTCGCCCATATAGACATCCTGCTCCTTGATATCGAGGACCGAGCGGGCATCGGTATCGGGATCGACCTCGAACACGATCAGGCGAAGGGTAACGCGCATCGGCGCCGCATAGGTGATGCCACGCTGGCGGCATTCCTCGACGTCGAACTTGGGATGCTCCAGTTCGTAGGTGACGAAATCGAGTTCGGCAGTGCCGGCGAAATCGCGGATCGGGAACACGCTGCGCAGCGTCTTCTCGAGCCCCGAAACATAGCCGATCGACGGGTCCGAACGCAGGAACTGTTCGTAGCTCTCGCGCTGAACCTCGATCAGGTTCGGCATCTGTACCACTTCGTGGATGTCGCCGAACACTTTGCGGATGCGGCGCTTTGCGGTGCCGCCCGAGCTGGCGCGCGAAACGCCTGCGTCAATTGCCTTGGTCGCCATGTAGGTTTTTCGCCTTCTCAGCCTGAAATCCGTCCCGGTATCCGCCGGGGCAGGCACGCGAACAGACGCAAAAGGGCCGAACGCCAGCCACCGGATGTCCGGGGAAAGCCTCAGCCTCTCAAGCGTCTATGAACTCCAATCGACCTATTCGTTCGATGCGCTGCGCGACGGCGTATCATTTCCCGATCGTCTGGAATGCGGCGGATATAGGGGCGGGGGTGCGGCCTGTCAAACGGGCAGCGTTCGATCTTGCGGCGGACCAGCGGATCGTCTAGCAGCGCCGTTCGCGTGCCCCTGTGGTGAAATTGGTAGACGCGTTCGACTCAAAATCGAATTCCGAAAGGAGTGCTGGTTCGATTCCGGCCAGGGGCACCAAAGAATAGATCAGGGCCGGCGAGGCGACTCGCCGGCCCTGTTTGGTTTCACGCAACCGCCGGACGGCGGGCGTAATAGCCGAAGCCAGCGATGATCGCGTAGCAGATGGCCGGGAGCGTGAAGGCAAGCGCGAGACTGCCCGTGGCGTCGGCCAGCGCGCCGGTGGCGAGCGGGATGACCGCGCCGCCGAAGATGGCAACGTTGATGATCCCCGATCCGTCCGCCGCGCGACTGCCCAGCTTTTCGGAAGCGAGGCTGAAGATGGTGGGGAACATGATCGAGTTCATCAGGCCGATCGCCAGTAGCGAATAGGCAGCGGTCGTGCCGCTGGTGTTCGAGGAGATCACGATCAAGGCGATCGCACCCGCCGCAACGAAGGCCAAGAGCTTGCCGGGACTAATGACGCGCATCAGCGCCGATCCGATAAACCGCCCGACCATCGCGCCGCCCCAATAAAGGGCGATCATCCAGCCGACGACCGATTCAGGCTGACCCAATACGCGGTCGAGCGCGAGATAATTGATGATGAGCGAGCCAATCGACACTTCCGCGCCGACATAGAGGAAGATGCACAGCGCGCCGAAGCCGAAGCGCGGGCGCTTGACCAGATCGAACCCGGCAAACCCTTGGCTCGCCTCGTGCCGCTCGCCCTTTAGGCGGTTGCGGAACAGCCATACTGCAATTGCGACCACCGCCAGCGCGGCAGCGATGCCGAGATAGCCGTTGACGATCGCCTGACTCTCTGCGGTGCGATAGGCTTCCAGCGCGGCACCCGACAGATCCTTGGCCTCGATCCCGGCGATGCTGCCGAGGATCAGTGCAGCCCCGACCAACGGAAAGACCGTGGTGCCGAGCGAGTTGAACGCCTGCGCAAAGGTCAGGCGGCTATGCGCGGTTTCGGGCTTGCCGAGTAGCGAGATCAGTGGGTTGGCAACGACCTGAACGATCACCACACCGCTCGCCAGCACGAACAATGCTGCGAGGAAGAGACCATAGGTCGCGGTCTGCGCGGCGGGAATGAAGAGCAGGCAGCCAAGGATCATCGTCACCAAACCGGCGACCGCGCCGCGCATATAGCCGAGCTTCTTGACCAGCTTCGCGCCGGGAATGCCAATGACCAGATAAGCCGTGAAGAAGCAGAACTGGATCAGCATCGCCTGGGTATAGTTGAGCGTGAACAGCTCTTTCAGTTTCGGGATCAGTACGTCGTTCAGCGACGTGATGCCGCCGAAGATGAAAAACAGCGCAAAGACGAAAACCTGAAGGTCGGGGGCGTTGACGCCCTGTGTGCCCGCTTCGCCGCCAGTTGGGGCGGTCGAGTTCATTTCAGTGACGGGAATGGCCACGGCCCTCTCCTGATAGCGTTGTCATTATCGCCCATGCTTAACGCAGTGGTGGCGAAAGGCGAGGGGAAAAGGATGGTGCCGGTTGTAGGAATCGAACCCACGACATCCAGTTTACAAAACTGGCGCTCTACCAACTGAGCTAAACCGGCGATCGGGCATGCCTTTAGCTTCATGGTATGCCGAAGGTCCAGCCCTCGGTTTGCGCAATTTCTGGAGTGAGGGCGCGCGGCGACCAAAGATCGGCGCGGGCGGCGTTCGCGCGGAGCCAGGCGGCGGTGAGGATCGCGTCGGTGACGTGGTCGGTGTAGCGGGTGAGGGGGGCGTGGGGTTCGGAGCCTAGCTTGGCGAGGGCGGTGTCCAGGGCAGCGGCATCGCGGATTTTGCTGCGGCCCTTTGGCAGACCAGCGGCGCGGGCGGCGATGGCCGTGTAGATTTCGACCACCAGTGCGCCGGTTTCCGGCATGGGGTCGAACGGCCAGACCGGCACCTGACCATCAAGCGCGTAGAGCAGGCGCATGCCGGCAAAGCTGGCCTTGGCGACCTGTGCCGCGCCGATTGCGTCATAGACGGTCGAGGGTTTGGTGCTGCCGTCATGCGCGACTTCGCATGCTCGCCAGTAAAGGAAATCCGCCTTCCGCCCATCCGCCGCGCCGAGATAGAAATGGCGACCGCGCCGCGCTTCGAGGAAACTGGCTGCACCGAGATCGGGGTCGGGGCTGTTTGCGTCGACAAAGGCCCACAGATCGCGGGCGCTGACGGTGGTGGTTTCGCCGGGGAGATGTGCGCCGCGCTGAATGAACGGGGCAGAGAAGCTGAAGTCGAAGCCGATCAGGATGGGGGTGGCGGACTGGGCGCGAACCCATTCGAGGATTTGGCCACGCGACCATGCGGTGCCGGGTGGGGTGACGAGGCGTGGGGCTTCGCTGCCGCGCTCGCAGACTGCCAGTGCGATTCCGGGGTGGCGGCTGCCCTTGGCGCCGGACCAATCGATCGCGGCGAAGCGGGTGAAACGTTCAGGGTCGGTCACCGAACGCCTTGCGCTGTGCGGCCTTGAGCCGGTCCCACCAGGCGCGCTGGATATAGGTCTCCACCCGTTCGCGCTCGCGGCCAAAGCGGACGAGCAGCATCGGGTAATTGCGGTAGTGATCGGTCTGCCAGAAGGTTTCGGGGTCGGTTTCGAGCAGAATTTCCTTCTCCGGCTTCGTCACCGACAGCGCGAAACTGCCGGGTTCGCGGCCGGGGGACATGAAGCCCTTGGCGTTGACCTTGGGGCAGGGGATTCCCCACCACAACTCCATCTCGACGTCGGATAGCGACAAGGCACAGGCGCAGGCGTCGTCCCAGTCATTCATTGCAGCGCCTTCACCACGTCCGCCGCGAACTTCGTGAACTCGAACCCGCCGCCGCCAGCCGGGTCTTCGCCGCGCCGGACGATGACCAGCTTCGCCGAGGGGATGACGACGATATATTGGCCACGATTGCCCTGCGCGGCGTAGCTGCCCTCGGGCAGGCCGGTTTTCGGTCCGTGCAGCCAGAGTGTCGCGCCATAGCCGGCGTCGCCGGGGGGCTGCGGACCGCTGGGCGTGGTCATGGTCTTCATCCATCCTTCGGGCAGGAGGCGCTGGCCATTCCACACGCCGTCCTGCAGCCAGAACTGGCCAAGCCGGGCGAGGTCGCGGGCGGTGGACCAGACTTGCGACGAGAGGATATAGTTGCCGCCGACATCCTGCTCGGCGACCGTGTGGCGCATGCCGAGCAGGCGGAACAGCGCCTCCAGCGGAAACCAGCGGTAGCGGTCTTCGCCGAGCGAGGCGCGCAGCGAACGGGTGGCGAGCAGGATATCGTTGTTGGCGTAGCGGAAGCGGGTGCCGGGCAGCGTTTCGAGTGGCCAGCCGGTCGTTTCCTCGGTGACGCGAGTGCCGCCGAAATAGACCGCGTCGGTGCGGTTGCCCGCCGTGGCGCTGTGCAATCCACTGCCCATTCGCAGGAGATTGTCGAGCGTGATCGTGCGGCGGCGGTCGCCGCGTGGCCATGGTCCCCATTCGGGGATGTTGGCGGGAGCGGCGGGGTCGGCCAGCCCCTGTTTCACGGCGATGCCGGTGAGCGTCCCGGCGATGCTCTTTGCGACCGACCATGTGCGGTTGGCGGTAAACGGGCCGAAGCCGTTGCCGTAACGCTCGGCCAGCAGCTTGCCGTCCTGCATGATGAGGACACTGACGGTGCGGGCCTTTGCGCCATATTGCGGGGTGAAGGCGGCAGTGGTGAGTTGCGTCAGGCGCGGGTCCGGTGCGATGCGTGGTGTGGCGTCACCAAGCGGCCAGAGGCGCGGATCGGGCTTTTGGAAGTCCGTCGCGGGACGATAGCCGAGTGGACGGACATCCCCGGAGCGCGGCCAGTCGATCGCGCCGGGCGGCAGGATCGTGCAGCCCCGGTGAAGCCCCCATTCGGCGCGGCGCGGTGGCATCTTGTCGTCGTAAGCGACGCTGACGGCACCAAAATCACGATCGACTTCAGCCTTCAGCGTGGGCACGATCGCGTCATATTCGGGATAAATGCCGGTGAGATCGAGCGCCTCGACCTGAGCCTGTGTGCGCGCGCCGTTGAAGATGCCGCTGCACAGGGTCAGCGCCTTGTAGCCGGCGGCAATGGAACGGTCGTGAGTGGATGGCGGCTTTGGCTGTTGGGCGAGGGCGGGAAGGGCCGCGAGCAGCGTCAGGGCGGCGAGCGCTTGACAGACTTGACGATTTGAAGCGGTTTTGGCCGGACTGTCAACTTTGCGAAATGGTTGTCGAAGCGCCGCGAAATGCGTTCCAAAAATCGGAAAGTCACAAAGGTCACGCCACCAGGTGTGCGGGCGTGCGGGCGATCCGGGGTCGCGCGCGCCGCCTGGATCATCTGAATTCTGGGGTCGGAATGCCATCGTGGTGAGTTAAGCAGATGAAATCCAACATTGAAAGGCGGGGAGCGGCATCGACCTGCCCCGGCATTTGAGGTTAGTCGGACTTGGACTGTTGAAGGAGTAGGCCATGCTTTCACTATCGATGATGGCCCCGGCGATCGCGCTCGCGCTGGTCGCACCGCAGGGTGGCGCATCGGCGGTCGGGGTGTGGAAGGCCCCGACCAATGAAGCGGTGATCGAGATCAAGCGCTGCGGCGCGTCACTGTGCGGGCGTGTCGTCACATCGGCGCAGTTGCGGCGTAATCCGGACCTGAAAGATGCGAGAAACGCCAATGCGGCGTTGCGGGGGCGCCCGATCAAGGGCCTGCTGATGATGTCCGGGTTCATGGCGGACGGCGCGGTCTGGTCGGGCGGCACGATCTATAATGCCGAGGACGGCAAGACCTATCAGGCGCGGCTGACGCCGGTCGGGCCCGATGTGCTGAAGGTGCGCGGATGCGTGTTCGTGCCGTTGTGCAAGACTCAGATTTGGCGGCGGGTGCGATAGCGCTTACGCGGCAAACCGCTTCAGCCGCTTGACCACATCGGGATCGTTGATGCGGCGGTAACGTGCCTCGACGAGGCTGAAGACGCCGAACATCAGCAACCCGGCTGCGACGACGATCTGTGCGCTGGCTGGCATGACGTCCATCGCCTGACCCATACCGCCGGCCGCGTCGGCGCTGGACTGGCGGCTGGCGCGCCACAGGAAAAGCGCCATCACGACGAACACAGCGCCGCGCGCGAGGTAACCGGCGCGACCGAGCCAGGTGATCCAGGACTTGCCGGAGACCGCAGGATCGATATGTTTGAGAAAGCCCAGCTTGATTGCCTTGACGATCTGATATGCGCCGGTCGCCAGCAGGATTGCTGCGCCGACCACGAGTGCCAGCTCGCCACCCGGCAGCGCGAGGACCGTCGATGCGCCCTGTTCGGCGGCGTCGCCATCGTCGCCATGCCCGCCCGTGCCAAGCTTCAGTGCGAGCCAGGCAAGACTGAGGTGGATCGCGCCGGAGACCGCGCCGCCGACCCGAACGGCGATGCCCTTGGCGTCGCTGCCATGTCCCTCACTGTCAATCGCGGCCTCGGAAAGCCGCCAAAGCGCGTAGGCGAGAAAACCGATCGCCATTGCAATCAGCACAAACTGCCCGCCGCCACTGTTCATCCACTCCAGCGCACCCGCGCCATCCTCCGTGCGACCAAGCCGCAGCGCGAGATAGCCGATCAGAATGTACATGATGCCGCGTGCAGCAAAACCGGCGCGGGTGAGCAGTTCAAAGGTCTTGGCCGCTGGCATTCGATGCGCCCCATTTCGATGCGGATGTCAGGGGCCGGTGTCGCGCGGACACCGGCCTCGTCGCTTAACGCTCCATCGAGTGTTTAAGGTCGCGCATCTCGTCATGGCCGGCCTTGACCGAGCCCCAGGCCGCGCCAATCGCCGATTTGGTTTGCGCGGAGAGGTCGTTGTCCTCCAGCGCATCCTCGAACTTGGCTTTAATGTGATCTTCGCCGCGCTCGACTTCGTTGACGATCGCCTTGTCGTCCTTGCCGGTGACGGCGGCCTTCAGGTCGAGAAAGGCGCGATGCGCACCGGCGAGGATCGTGCCGTCATCCTCCGGGTTGCCGCCAAGCCGCGAGACTTCCGCCTGCAAAGAGGTGGCGACGCCGCGACGCTCGCTTGCGCGGGCGGTAAACATCTGGACGAGGCGCTGATTGTCGCTGTCCTTGGCGGCGTCGGTATAGCCATCGATGCTGTCGATCGTGGTGGCGATCAGGCCGTTCAGGGCGCGGATGTCGTGGCTGGTGTCGGTCATGGGATACTCCTTACAAAACGAAGCATCCGAAACGCAGATGGAGGACAAAGTTTCCGGGCCTTAGCTTGCATCGTCCTTCGCCCGCCGCCGTTCGTCCCACCACGCCATGCGTTCGGCGATACGCTTTTCGGTGCCGCGGTCGGTGGGGGTGTAGAAGGTCTGCGGCGGGAGTTCGTCGGGCCAGTAATTGTCGCCGCTGAAACCGCCCTCGGCATCATGGTCGTAGCTGTAACCCTTGCCGTAGCCGATGTCCTTCATCAGCTTGGTCGGGGCGTTGAGGATGTTCTGGGGCGGCATCAACGAGCCGGTTTCCTTTGCGGTGCGCCACGCGGCCTTTTGCGCGGCATAGGCGGCGTTCGATTTGGGCGCGGTGGCGAGGTAGAGACAGGCTTGCGCGATGGCGAGTTCGCCCTCGGGACTGCCGAGAAATTCATAGGTGTCCTTGGCGGCAAGGCACTGGACCAGAGCGTTGGGGTCGGCGAGGCCGATATCCTCAACAGCGGCGCGGACGAGGCGGCGCAGGACGTAGAGCGGTTCCTCACCCGCCGTCAGCATTCGGGCGAGGTAGTAGAGTGCAGCCTGCGGGTCGCTGCCGCGGATCGATTTATGGAGCGCGGAGATGAGGTTGTAATGCCCCTCGCGGTCCTTGTCATACACCGCGACTCGGCGCTGGAGAAAGTCGCCTAGGGCGGCCGGGTCGAGTGGCTCGGGGAAGGTGACGGCAAAAAGGGTTTCGGCCTGATTGAGCAGGAAACGACCATCGCCATCGGCGCTGGCGACAAGGGCATCGCGGGCTTCGGCGGTGAGGGGGAGCGGGCGATCCTCGACGGCTTCGGCGCGGTCGAGGAGGAGGGTGAGTGCCGGGTGGTCGAGGCGGCGCAGAATGAGGACTTGCGCGCGGGATAGCAGCGCGGCGTTCAGTTCGAATGACGGGTTTTCGGTGGTTGCGCCGACGAGGGTGACAGTGCCGTCCTCGACGAACGGCAGGAAGCCGTCCTGTTGCGAGCGGTTGAAGCGGTGGATTTCGTCCACGAAGAGCAGGGTTTTTTTGCCGACTTTGGCGTGTTCGCGGGATTCGGCGAAGACTTTCTTGAGATCGGCGACGCCGGAGAAGACCGCGCTAATCGCGACGAAGCGCAGGCCGACGGCGTCGGCGAGCAGACGGGCGATGGTGGTTTTGCCGGTGCCGGGCGGACCCCAGAGGATGATCGAGCTGAGCTTCCCCGCCGCGACCATGCGGCCGATTGCGCCTTCGGGGCCGGTCAGATGATCTTGTCCGACGACGTCCGCGAGATGCGCGGGGCGGAGGCGATCGGCGAGGGGGCCGTCGGTGGGCGCTTCGTGAGGCGAGGTTGCGGATTCGAGGCCGCCGAACAGGTCGGGCATGGGTGGTAGATAGGAGGGAAGTGGTGTCGCCTCAATCCTCGCGGGTCTTACAAGACCTGGACAAAGTGATATGCTGTGTGTGCCAGCGTGGCGGAATAATAAGACGCACCGGTCACAATCGGAGGTTGCAGGTGAAAACCCTGCCGCTGGCAATTGCAAGACTCTTCAATCCTCCCCCGCCAGGGGGAGGTGGCAGGTGTAGCCTGACGGAGGGGGAGGTCAGCGATGCCCTCACGCCTTAGAATACACAGCCGCCCTCCCCCTCCGTCGCCTTCGGCGCCACCTCCCCCTGGCGGGGGAGGATCATTTTGAGTCACAAATCCCACTTGACCAATCTCTTTTAAGATATATCTTAGACGCATCAAGAAACGAATATGAAGGAATAAAAATGTTTCGAGGAAATCATCATCATCGCGGGTTCGGCGCGCATTTCGGCCCGCATGGAAAGCGCCAATGGGGACCGTTTACGGTCGAATGGGATGTGCGTGGCGAGGGACGCGGCGGCGGTGGCCGGGGCGGACGGCGGCGCATGTTCGGCGGGGACGAGTTGCGGCTGGTGCTGCTGAAGCTGATCGAGGAATCGCCGCGCCATGGCTATGACCTGATCCGCGAGATCGAGACCCGCACTGGCGGTGCCTATGCGCCCAGCCCGGGCGTGGTTTACCCCACGATCACGATGCTGGCCGATATGGGCCTGATCGCCGAGCAGGCGAGCGACGACGCCAAAAAGGTGTTTGCGATCACGACTGCGGGGCAGGCGCATTTGACCGAGCGCGAGGAAGAGGTCGAGGCGCTGATGGAGCGGCTCACCGCGATCGGCACGATGCGGTCGCGCGGCGACGGTAGCCCGGTGCGGCGTGCGATGGGCAATCTGCGTACTGTGCTCCAGCACCGGCTGGGCGACGGCGAAGTGTCGCAAGAGACGCTGCACGCGGTGGCCGACTTCATCGACGAGGCGGCGCGCAAGGTGGAACGGCTGTGATGGCGGTATCGGCAAATGGGACGGCGGCAACATCGTCCGCGAGCAAATACCTTCAGCAATTGTGCAAGCACTGGTCGCACAATCTGAAGGTCGAGTTCACCGCCGAGCATGGCACGGTGGTGTTCCCGAAAGATGCGCGCGGGGCGGACTGGCCGGGCGATGCGGTGGTGACGTTCGACGCGCTTCCCGTTGCGCTGGCGATCCGGATCGACGCGAGCGTGTCCGGCCAGCTGGACGGACTGAAGGGAGCGGTCGAGCGGCATGTCGACCGGTTTGCGTTTCGAGAGGGTGCGCTGGTTTACGTTTGGGTGTGAAAATCCTCCCCAACAGGAGAGGATTTAGCGGGTTTCCATCACCTCAAGATACGCATCCAGCACCTTCTGGTTGATGTTCTCCCACACATAGCGCTGCATCTTGGCGTGGCCCGCTTCGCCGAAGCTGCGCCGCATCGCTGCGTCGCGCGCGAGGCGTTCGATGGCGTCGGCATAGGCGTTGACGTCGCGCGGCGGCACGAGAAATCCGGTGACTCCTTCGTCGACCAGGTCGAGCGCGCCGGTTGCTCGCGCGGCAACGACCGGGACGGCGCACGCCATCGCTTCGGCGGTCACGTTGCCGAAGGTTTCGGTGATCGACGGGTTGAAGAACACGTCCATTCCCGCGACGGCTCGCGCGAGATCGTCGCCGGTCTGGAACCCTGTGAAGATGGCGTCGGGCACCTGTTCGGCGAACCAGTCGCGCGCGGGGCCTTCGCCGATCACGATGATCCGGTGGGGGACTTCGCGTCGCGTAAGCTCGCGTGCGACTTCGGCGAAGATGTCGAGTCCTTTTTCCAGAACGAGGCGGCCGAGAAACCCGATTGCGGGCACATCGTCGGCGATGCCGAGGCCACGGCGCCATTCATTGTCGCGGCGGCCGGGATTGAAGCGCGCGTGATCGACGCCGCGTGACCAGATGCCGATCGGCGATGTGACGCCCCAGCCGCGAATCAGATCGGCGATCGAGTTGCCGGGGACCATGACGCGGTCGAACTTGTTGTAGAAGCGGGTCAGGCCGCGCACCATCCATGGCTCGACAAAGCCGATATGGTAATAGCGCGGATACGTCTCGAACCGCGTGTGCAGCGAGGCGACCGTCGGCACGCCGTTCTTTTTTGCCCAGGCGGCGGCGGCGTGGCCGAGAAATTCGGGCGCGGAGACATGGACGAGGTTGGGCTTGAACGCCTCGAGATCCTCGCGCGGCGCCTTGGGCAAGCCGAACGCGACCTTATACTCCCCGCGCCCGCCGGGCATGGCAAAGGCAGGGACGCTGACCAGATCGCCGGTTGGCGCGAAGGCGGGTTTTTCGACCGTGGGCGAATAGACGCGGACTTGCACCCCGGCGTCGAGCAAATGTCGCACAAGCTTGTTCAGCGCCTGGTTCGCTCCGTCGCGCACGTAGTTATAGTTGCCGCTGAACAGGGCGACGCGGAGGTCGGTCGGATTCATCGGAGCGGCCATAGCGCAGCGATTACGGCGTTACTATGTCGCGGTAAATTGCGGAGATGCGCCATGACCGATCTGTCCGATTTTCCCATCACGCAGCGCTGGCCTGCGCAGCATCCCGATCGCATCCAGCTTTACTCACTCGCCACACCGAACGGGGTGAAGGTGGGGATCATGCTGGAGGAGACCGGACTGCCCTTTGAGGCGCATCTGATCGACTTTGCGACCGACGATCAGAAGACGCCGGAATTCCTGAGTTTGAATCCCAATGGCAAGATTCCTGCGATGATCGACCCGGACGGCCCGGATGGGCGTCCGCTGGCGTTGTTCGAGAGCGGGGCGATCCTGCTCTATCTGGCCGAGAAGACCGGCAAGTTCCTCAATCCGGCGCAGCGGTACGAGACGATCGCGTGGGTGATGTGGCAGATGGGCGGGCTGGGGCCGATGTTCGGGCAGCTGGGTTTCTTCCACAAATTCGCCGGTCGTGCGTATGAGGATAAGCGGCCGCTGGAGCGCTATGTCGGGGAATCCAGGCGGTTGCTGGGGGTTCTCGATGAGCGACTGAAGGCGCGCGACTGGATCGTGGACGATTATTCGATCGCCGACATCGCTT
The DNA here is from genome assembly GCF_036663835.1 of Sphingomonas sp. LT1P40. Taxonomy (NCBI): domain Bacteria; kingdom Pseudomonadati; phylum Pseudomonadota; class Alphaproteobacteria; order Sphingomonadales; family Sphingomonadaceae; genus Alteristakelama; species Alteristakelama amylovorans. Next base: position 1,598,315 of record NZ_JAXOJT010000001.1, on the reverse strand, counting down.
CGCTTGGCTGGGTACGCAATCTGATAGGCTTTTACGAGGCCCGCGAATTGGTCGGGTTCGACGATTTCCGCAATGTCGCGGCGTGGCTTGAGCGCGGTCTGGCGCGGCCGGCGGTGCAGCGCGGGTTGCAGGTGACGGCGAAGGGCTGAACCCTTCGCCGCTCCGGGTTCAGGCGTCTGCGAGGGCTGGCGCGTCCTTCTCACAGGCGGCGGCATGCGCGGGACGATCGGCAATGCGCGCGAGATAGGCGTCGAGTGCTGCGCTTTCGGGCAATGCCTGACGTGCCCAGGCAAGGGTCGAGCCGATCATGATATCGACGGCGGTGAAACGGTCGCCCATCAGATAGGTGCCGCTGGCGAGCGCGGCGTCGAGGCGGCGGACGACGGCGTCATACGCCTTTGGATCGCCGCCACCGCCATAGAGGCGGGCGAAGATGACGGACTCGAACTCGGTCGCGGCCCAAGCCAGCCAAGTGAGGAACGCGGCGCGTTCGGGCGAGCCGACCGGGGCACCGAGGTTCGCTTGCGGCGCGAGATCGGTGACGTAGATGGCGATGGCGTAGCTTTCGGCGAGCAGCGCGCCGTCATGGACAATTGCGGGCACCTTGCCATCCGGGTGGACATTGGCAGCATCGCGCTCACCGCGGCCGTCCATATGCTGGATGGTGACATAGCGCGTCTCGTAATCGAGGCCGGTCTCCTCGAGCAGCCACATGGTGCGTCCCGAGCGGGTTTGAGGGGCGTGATAGAAGGTGAGCATTGTCAGGTTCCTTTCCATGTCCGGCCAACGCTGGTCGCCGCCGTCGAGAACTTGACTACTGCCACCCTACTGCCAACATGGTGTCAGCAGCATGGCACTAGGTCGAGAAAAGATAGCGATAGGAAACCTCCATGCGACGCGCCGACCGCCTGTTCCAGATCATCCAGTTGCTGCGGCGGCACCGCAAACCCGTGACTGCGGACGCGATTGCCGAGGAACTGGAGACGTCGAAGCGCACCATCTATCGCGACATCGCAACGCTGATGGCGCAGCGTGTGCCGATCCGGGGCGAGGCGGGGATCGGCTATGTGCTGGAGGGCGGATTCGATCTGCCGCCGTTGATGCTGACCACCGACGAGGTCGAGGCGGCGGTGCTGGGCGCGCAATGGGTGAAGGCGCAAGGCGACCGCGTCTTGTCACGCGCGGCGGATGACTTGATCGCCAAGCTGGCGGCGACCGTGCCCGAGAGTTTGCGCGGGCTGGTGCTGGAGCCGGTGGTGGCGACGTCGCCGCGCTGGGGCGAGGAACTGGTCGAGCGGATCGACATGACTCAGCTGCGGCTATGGTGCCGGCGCGGGATGAAGCTCGATCTGGACTATGGCGACGAGGGCGGGCGGCGGTCGCAGCGGACGGTGTGGCCGTTCCTGATCGGTTATCGCGATGCGGTGCGCGTGGTGTTCGCGTGGTGCGAGCTGCGCGCGGATTTCCGGATGTTCCGGCTTGACCGGATCGAGGGTGCGGTGTTCGTGGAGGAGCGCTATCCGGATCGGCCGGCCGCACTGCGAAATCGCTGGCAGAAGGGGCTGGATGCGAAATAACGTTCCCGTATCGTTCCGGGTTTGCTAGGGCATTTCGCATGGCAAAACCCCAGAAGCGCTATGTCTGTCAGCAATGCGGATCGGTCTCGTCGAAATGGGCGGGGCAGTGCGCCGATTGCGGGGAATGGAACACGCTGGTCGAGGATGCCGGGGCAGTGACCACGGTGTTTCAGGCCAAGCATAATCTGCAAGGCGGCGGGCGGATGATTTCGATGTCCGGGCTGGACGCGGATGTGCCTCTGCCCGCGCGGATGGCGACGGGGATCGCAGAGCTGGACCGGGCGCTGGGTGGCGGGTTTGTCGAGGCGTCGGCGACGCTGATCGGCGGCGATCCGGGGATCGGCAAGTCGACCTTGCTGTTGCAGGCGGCGGCGAAGATGGCGCTGGCGGGGATGGGCGTTGCCTATGTTTCCGGCGAGGAGGCGGCGGATCAGGTGCGGTTGCGCGCGCGGCGGCTGGGGCTGGGCAATGCACCGGTTCAGCTGGCCGCGGCGACGTCGGTGCGGGACATTTTGACGACGTTGGGCGGGGCCTCGCCACCCCGGCTGCTGGTGATCGATTCGATCCAGACGATGCATTCTGACCTGATCGAGGGCGCGCCGGGGACGGTGAGCCAAGTGCGGGCGTCGGCACAGGAGCTGATTCGCTTTGCCAAGGAACGCGGGACGGCGGTGGTGCTGGTGGGGCATGTCACCAAGGACGGGAGCCTGGCCGGGCCGCGCGTGCTGGAGCATATGGTCGATACCGTGCTGGCGTTCGAGGGGGAGCGCAGCCATCAATATCGCATCCTGCGTGCGGTGAAGAACCGTTTTGGCGGGACTGACGAGATCGGCGTGTTTGCGATGGAAACGGGCGGGCTGAGCGAGGTGGGGAATCCGTCGTCGCTGTTCCTGACATCGCGCGACGAGAGCGTGACGGGGACGGTGGTGTTTCCCGCGCTGGAGGGGACGCGGCCGGTGCTGGTGGAGATTCAGGCGCTGGTGGTGCGGCTGGCCAGCGGCGCGACGCCGCGGCGCGCAGTGGTCGGCTGGGACAGCGGGCGGCTGGCGATGACGCTGGCGGTGCTGGAGGCGCGCTGTGGCCTCAGCTTCTCGACCAGCGAAGTCTATCTGAACATCGCGGGCGGCTATCGCGTGCAGGACCCGGCGGCGGATCTGGCGGTGGCGGCGGCGTTGATTTCGGCGTTGTCCGAGCGCCCGGTGGCGGCGGATGCGGTGGTGTTCGGCGAGATCGCGCTGTCGGGCGAAGTGCGCCCGGTGGCGCATGGCGCGTTGCGGCTGAAGGAAGCGGGGAAGCTGGGGTTCACACGCGCGATGGTGCCGTCGCACCAGGCGAAGGAGGGGACGATGGCGCTGACCGGGTTCCGTAATCTCGGCGGGTTCGTGGATTACATGCTGGGACGGTAGTTCACGCGACGGCGGCGAGGCTCCGGTCGGGCATGGTCACAGCCGGCAACGTCCGGAAGCCGGGGCGGGCAAGCAGATAACCCTGAATGTATCGAACACCGAGTGCGCGCAGCACATCATATTCGCCGACGGTCTCGATCCCCTCAGCAATGACCGTGATACCGAGCGACTGCGCGATCCGCAGGACGCCCTCGACGATCAGGCGGCGCGGCATGCTGGCGTCGAGCCCGCGCACCAGTTCCATGTCGAGCTTGATATAGTCGGTCTGGAACTTGGCCAGCAGCCCGAGACCGGCATGGCCCGCACCGAAATCGTCGATCGCCGTGCCGAAGCCCATTTTGCGGTAGGAATCGACGATATTGCGGACGTGGTCGGTGTCCGCCATCTCCTCATTCTCGGTGAATTCGAAGATCAGCCGGTCGGTCGGAAGTCCGGTTGCGCGTGCGGTCTTGAGCGTCAGCTGAATACACGCGAGCGGCGAATAAACGGCGTTTGGCAGAAAGTTGATCGACAGCCGGGCGTCGGTGTCGAGAATGCCGGCGGCCACCGCATTTTCGATTGCAGCCACCCGACATTGCTGGTCGAACGCATAGCGATTGTCGGGTGTTACTCGCGCAAGGACTTCGCCGGCGCCCTCGCCATTGCTCCCGCGCACGAGCGCTTCGTAAGCGAAAGCGCGTCCGGTTTCGATATCGACGATGGGCTGGAATGCCATTGCGATATCGAAATAATCGGCCTGTGACCTACAACCCTGACACCCTGTTGACACAACACGCCTCCTGACCCGTTTTGCTTAGGAGATAGGTGCTAACAGGCTGTAAAAAATAAAAAATTAGTGGTGCGATTGGCCTAAACCGACCGCTTCACGGGCGGCTTGCGTGTCCGAAACGCGACGATCACCCCCGACGCCGCGATGATCGCCATACCGAGCAGGCTGATCGCGTCGGGTAGCTGGCCGAAAACCAGCCAGCCGAGCAGACCGACGAACAGCAATTGCACATAGTTCATCGGCGCCAGCACGGAGGCGGAGGTTTCGCGGAATGCGGCCGTGAACAGGAAGTGGCCGAGGCCGCCATAGACGCCGAGGCTGAAGAACAGCAGCAGTTCGAGCGCAGAGGGGGTGTGATGGCCGAGAAACCACGGGGCGAGCGCGCAGAAGATCAGCGTGCCCGTCAGCGTGGTGTAGAAGAGCAAGGCGATGTTGCGTTCGGTCGCGATCAGGTGTCGCGACAAGAGCTGGTAGGTGGCGTTCGCGGCCATTGCGATCAGCGCGAACAGGATGCCGGTCGGGTCGAGGCCGCTGCCCGGACGGACGATCAGCAGGACGCCGGTAAAGCCGAGCGCTGCGGGGATCAGCGCTGCCGCGCCGACGCGCTCACCCAGCAGCGGACCTGCCGCGAGGATGACGACGACCGGCGCGAAGAACAGGATCGCGCTGGTCTCCGCCACCGGCATGCGTTGCAGCGCCAGCGCCATCGCGACCGATGCCACCGACAGCGACAGGGCGCGGACGATCACCCAGCGCGGGCGCTGGATCGTCAGCATCTGGCGCCCATGGCGCGGCGCCAGCAGGGCGACCATCAGCAACAGGTTAACGCCATAGCGTGCGGCGACGATCAGCGGCACGTCGTAATGGGCGGTCAGATATTTGGTGGTCGCATCGAGGCATGCGAACATCGCCAGCCCGACCATGAACAGCGCAGTGCCGCGAAGGGGGTGAGGGGCGGTCATGGCGGTGTTCCTGCGATTGGCGTGAAGGCGCGGCCTCCCCTCCAGCGGGTCGCGGGGTCGCTCTAACGAAAAACGGGGCTTCGACAAGCGGCGTGCGAGCGGTATGAGCGGAACGGGCAAGAAGACGAGAAGAGCATGGGCCGGAAGCAATGGGACTGAGCGCGATCGACATTCTGGTGCTGCTGGCCGTGGGCGGTGCGGCGGTGATGGGATTTTTGCGCGGGTTCGTGACCGAGGTGCTGTCGCTGATGGCGTGGCTGTTCGTGGTGCTGGCGCTGCGGGTGCTGCACACGCCGGTGGCCGCGATGCTGGCCGAGCCGGTCGGGACAGTGCAGGGCGCGGCGGTGCTGGCGTTCGCGCTGATCGCCGGGATCACCTATTTCGGCGGGCGGCTGGTGGCGAACGCGATCGGATCGCGCACACGCAGCGGTTTGCTGGGGCCGGTCGATCGTGCGCTGGGGATCGGGTTCGGGGCGCTGAAGGGGTTGATTCTGGTCAGCCTGGTGTTCCTGTTGATTGCGCTGGTGGTGGATACGGTGAGCGGTGGTCCGGCGAAGCGACCCGACTGGATGACGCAATCACGCAGCTATCCGCTGTTGAACGCGACGTCGGCCAGCATCGCCGAGTTCGTCGATCGGCGGCGGCGCGGCGAGCCGGTGTTCGAGAATGTGTCGAGCGAGGCCGATCTGGTGAACCGGACCGACATCGATGCCGCTGGTGAGGACAAATCCAAGGCGAAGTGATCCATTCCGGCGGCGCAGCATTTTTCGGTCGCGCCACGGCGTTGGCCCTCCTATCTGCGGGACATGAGCGCACCGCTGTATAACACCGAAATCCTGCGGCTGGCGGCGTCGATCCCGCATCATGAGCGGCTGGTTACGCCGATGGCGAGTGTGGAGACGCGCTCGCCGGTTTGCGGGAGCCGGGTGACGGTGGATGTGAACGTCGATGCCGACGGGAGGGTCAGCGCGATCGGGCTGCTGGTGCGTGCCTGTGCGTTGGGTCAGGCATCCGCTTCGCTGATGGCGTCGCATGCGATCGGGCGATCGCCGACGGAACTTACGGTGGTCTGCGATGGGCTCGGCGCGTGGCTGGCGGGCGAGCGGGATAACCCGCCGGACTGGCCGGGGCTGGCGGTATTCGCCCCTGCATTGCCGCACAGCGCACGGCATCCGTCGATCCGATTGGGGTTCGAGGCAGTGGCTGAGGCCGCGGCGCAGGCAGCACGTACGCGGGAGGCGATCTGACATGGCCGAAGCGGGGGGGATTCAGCTGGGGCATGCGGTCGTGCTGCTGGGCGCGGCGGTGGTTGCAGTGCCGGTGTTTCGCAAGCTGGGGCTCGGATCGATTCTGGGCTATCTCGCCGCCGGGCTGGCGATCGGGCCATTCGGGCTGGGCATGTTCGATGATGCCGAGACGTTGTTGCACGTCGCCGAACTGGGCGTGGTCATGTTCCTGTTCGTCATCGGGCTGGAGATGCGGCCGACCAAATTATGGGGCCTGCGGCGGGCGATATTCGGCCTTGGCGCGGCGCAGGTGCTGGCGTGCGGGGCGTTGCTGACGGGCGTGGGCATCGCGGCGGGGCTGGACCCGGTGGTCGCGGCGGTGGGCGCGATGGGGTTCGTGCTGTCGTCCACCGCGGTAATCATGCAGGTGCTGGAGGAGGAGGGCGAGACCGTCGAACCTTCGGGCCAGCGCGCGGTGGCGATCCTGTTGCTGGAGGATCTGGCGATCATTCCGTTGCTGGCGCTGGTCGCGTTCTGGGCGGCGCTGAACGGCGTGGGCGGTGAGGCGACGCGCAGCGGCTGGGAAAGCATCGCCATCGGCATCGGCGCAATTGCCGTGACGATCGCGGTGGGGCGCTGGCTGCTCGATCCGTTCTTCCGCATTCTGGCGCGGTCGGGCGCGCGCGAAGTGATGACGGCGGCGGCGTTGCTGGTGGTGCTCGGCGCGGCACTGTTCATGGACTGGGCCGGGCTGTCGATGGCGATGGGTGCGTTTCTGGCAGGCGTATTGCTGTCTGAATCGACGTTCCGGCATCAGCTTGAGGCGGATGTCGAGCCGTTTCGCGGGATTTTGCTGGGACTGTTCTTCCTGTCGGTCGGCATGTCGCTCGACCTGTCGGTGGTCGCGGCGGAGTGGCGCTGGGTGCTGGCGGGCGTGGCAACGTTCATGGCGGTCAAGGCGGCGGGTATCTACGCCGTCGCGCGGCTGTTCGGCGCGTCGCATGACGAGAGTTTGAGCCGCGCGGCCCTGTTCGCGCAGGGCGGCGAGTTTGCGTTCGTCCTCTATGCGGCGGCGCTGGGCGTGGGGCTGTTCGACGCGCGGATCGGGGCGATCATGGGTGCCATCGTGATCCTGTCGATGGCGCTGACCCCGCTCGTGCTGCTGGCGATGAAGCACCGTCCCCGCAAAGCACCATCGATGGAGGGCGTCGAGACACCCGAAGGGCTGCATTCGCGTGTACTGGTGATCGGTTTCGGGCGTTTTTCACAGGTCGTGAACCAGTCGCTGCTGGCGCGGGGCGTCGATATTTCGGTGATCGAGACCGATGTCGAGATGATCCAGGTGGCGGGAACGTTCGGGTTCAAGGTCTATTATGGCGACGGCACGCGGCTGGACACGTTGCGCGCATCGGGGGCGGATCGGGCTGAGGCCATTCTGGTATGCGTGGACAAGCAGGAAGCGGCGGATCGCATCGTGGAACTGTGCCAGTCGGAGTTCCCGCAGGCGAAGCTGTACGTTCGCGCATATGACCGTGGCCATGTGCTGCGGCTGGTGAAGGCCGGGGTCGATTATCAGATCCGTGAGACGTTCGAGTCCGCGCTGGCGTTCGGGCAGGCGGTGCTGGAGGGGCTGGGTTTCGACGAGGACGACGCGGCGGACGCGGTTGCCGATGTGCGACAGCGTGACGAGGAACGGCGCGAACTGGAATTGCTCGGCGGGCTGGAAGCAGGGCGCGTGATGATCCGCAACAACACCGCAACGCCGCAGCCGGAACCGTTCGTGCGGCCGAAGCGGGCGGGACAGGTGATCGACATATCGACCGCGCCCGAGCCGATCGAAACGGGCGCACCCTGATGGAGCATGAAGGCTTCTCCCTGCTGACCAACGGGCTGCCGTTGCTCGGGTTCGGCCTGTTTTTCGTGATGCTGTTCCGGCGGCTGGGACTGGGGTCGGTGCTGGGCTTTCTGGTCGCGGGTGCGCTGGTCGGGCCGCAACTGCTTAATCTGGTGGGCGAGGGCGAGCAGCTGATGGCGGTGGCCGAACTGGGCATCGCGTTGCTGCTGTTTCTGGTCGGGCTGGAGCTGAGTCCGACGCGGCTGTGGCAGATGAAGCGGGATATCTTCGGCTTCGGTCTGGCGCAGGTCGTGCTGTGCGGAATCGCGCTGAGCGTGGTGATCGGATACGGCGCGAACTTCTCGATCGCTGCCGCTTTGGCGCTGGGGCTGCCGCTGGCGCTGTCTTCGACCGCGCAGGTGCTGCCGATGCTGCAATCGGCCGGGCGGCTGCGCACGCCATTCGGTGAGAAGGCGTTCTCGAACCTGTTGTTTCAGGACATTTCGATTGTCCCGCTCATCACGATCATCGCCGTGCTGAGCCGCAATCCGGCGGAAGCAGGTGGGCCGTCAGGGTGGCAACTCGCGCTTTATACGGTGGGAGCTATCGTCGGGCTGGTGCTGGCGGGGCGCTATATCCTGCGCCCCTTGTTCCGCCTGATCGGGCATTGGCGCGAGCGCGAGCTGTTTGTGTTCGCCGGACTGTTCACGGTGGTGGCAGCCTCGGCGCTGATGCAGACATTGGGGCTGTCGACCGCCTTGGGGGCGTTCATCGCGGGCGTGATGCTGGCGGACAGCCCGTACCGGCATGAGGTCGAGGCGGATATCGAGCCGTTCCGCTCGATCCTGCTGGGGCTGTTTTTCCTTGCCGTTGGCATGATGCTCGACCTGGGCGCGATTGCCGAGCGGCCGATCTTCGTCATTGGTATGGCGATGGCGCTGATTGCCACCAAGACGGCGGTGATTACCGCCCTTGGCATCGCATTCCGCATGCCGTGGCGGTCGGCGCTGGCGCTGGGCTTGTTGCTGAGCCAGGGCGGCGAATTCGCCTTTGTGCTGTTCGCGCAGGGGCAGGCGGCACAGCTGATCGCGCCCGAGGCGGTGAGCGTGTTCAGCGCCGTCGTCACGCTGTCGATGGCGACCACGCCGTTCCTGATGATGTTCACCAAACGCTTCCGCGCCGAGGCGGTCGAGGCGGACGGCACGCGCGAAGGGCCGGTGTCCGACGGGTCGAGCGCGCTCATCGTCGGCTATGGCCGGTTCGGGCAGACGGTCGGGCAGATGCTGGCCGCACAGGGGATCGGCGTGACGCTGATCGACACCGATATCGAGATGATCGACATTGCCGGGCAGTTCGGTGCGAAGGTCTATTATGGCGACGGCACGCGCATCGAGATGCTGCGTCAGGCGGGGGCGGGCGAAGCGCAGCTGATCCTGTTCTGCATCGACGGAGACCAGTTGAGTGGTGAGTTGATGGCGTCGGTGCATGCCGCGTTCCCCAATGCGGCGATCTTCGTGCGCTGTTACGATCGGCGCGCGGTGCTGAAACTGAAAAATGGCCCGGTTGCCGGGGTGTTCCGCGAGGTGCTGGAATCCGCAGTTGCGATGGCGCGGCAGGCGATGGCCGAAGTGGGCGTCGATGTGGACGAGATCGACCGCACCGAGACGCTCTATCGCCAGCGCGACCGCGAGCGGCTGAAGATCCAGATGGACGCAGGTGGTTTGACGGCGGCGCGCGAGCAGATCCAGGCACGGCCCGACCTTCGTTTCGGCGCAGGGCGCGAGCAGCCCGAACCGCTGCCAGATCGACCGGCGAGCGATACGGGGGCGGGGTGAAGAACCGTCCGTTCCGTGAGCGGTTGGGTTTTGCGCTGGCGGGGTTGCGCGCCGGATTTCGACGCGAGGCGAGTTTCCGCACGCAAATGGCGATAGCCGGGGTCGCACTGGTGGCGTTGTTGATCCTGCGGCCCGATCCGCTCTGGTGGGCAGTGGTCGCGGTGACGGTCGCGCTGGTGCTGGCGCTGGAACTCATCAATTCGGCGCTGGAGGCGGTGATCGATCTGCTCCACCCCGGCCTGCACCCGGAGATCAAGGCGGCGAAGGACATGCTGGCGGGCGCGGTGCTGACGATCAGTATCGCGGCATTGGTGGTCGGAATCGCGCTGATGGTGACGCAGGCGGCCGAATGGATGGAGTGGATGCGATGAACTGGCTGGCGATATTGGCGGCGCTGTCGGGGGCGGTTGCGGTGGGTGCGGGCGCGTTCGGGGCGCATGGCGCGTCGGGCGAGGCGCAGGAGTGGTTGAAGACCGGCGGGCAGTATCAGCTGATCCATGCGGTGGCGGCGCTGGTCGCGGCGCAGATGGGGGCGAAGGGGCCGGGCTGGCTGTTTGTTGCCGGCGGCGCGCTGTTCGCGGGGACGCTCTATGCGATGGCGCTGGGTGGGCCGCGTGTGCTGGGGGCGGTGACGCCGATTGGTGGGATATTGCTGATTGCCGGGTGGTTGTGGCTGGCGTGGAGCGCGGTGAGGTGATGTGCGCACGCGGCTGAGCGTTTGTCGGCGCAAGACGCGGTTCGGGTCGGAGGCGGATGCGCTGGCGGTTGCGGTGCGGGCGAGCGTGCCTTTGCGGGCCTATTGGTGCGATCGGTGTCGGCTGTTTCACCTGACCGGGCGGACGAAGAGCAAGCGGGTGGTTTGATCCATCGCATCCTTCCCTTCACGGCATGATGATTCAGCTTTAACCCCGTCACCCCGGGCTTGACCCGGGGTCCCGCTTCTTCGGGCGGTCGCCATTAGCGGGACCCCGGGTCAAGCGCGGGGTGACGCGGAAATCAGTGTGATGTCATAACGCTATAGACGCACTATTTTGCGTCGAGGATCTTCGTCACCGCGCCGACCGTCACCGGATGGTATCCGGGTTTTGCCTTTGAAAAAATGCGGCGGGCGATGGGCTCGCCCCATTCGCCCTGTGCTTTCAGCCCGCGATAGAGCGGGGTCACGAGCAGGTTGCGGCCGACGCGGGTGAGATAGACTTCCAGTGCGGGGATAATGGGATCGTAGCGGTTGGCGATGGCGAGATCGAACCATGCCGACTGGATATAGGCGTTGGTCGATTTCGTGAGGCCTAGCGCGTCGTCCAGTTCCTTCAACCGTGCGGCGGTTTGCTGGCGGGGGAGGCCGTCGAGCAGGCGTTTCCACTGCTGGGTCTGCCAGCCATTGGTATCGATGGCGGAGGCAGGGCCGCCTGCATTGAACGCGGCGAGCGCGGTATCGACCTTGGCCAGCGTGGCCGATTTCACATGGATGGCGTTTGATGGAATGCCGGGCTGATACACCCAGCGGTCGAGCTGGAGCTTGGCCTCCAGCGCGCGGTTGCCCTTGATGAGGTGCTTGCGGATATCGACAAGGAACCCGGCGCTGGTCTGTGGCTGAAAGGCGTGGCGGTTGAAATAGCCGCGCAGATACACGTCCCATTTGGCGCGGCCGACAGCCGTCTCGATGGTGCGCAGGAAGGTGCTGCCCTTGAGGTAATCGAGTTGGCCCGCGCTGTTGCCCGGATCGCTGTGAAGGCGGGTCGATTTGGCCGCGTCGCCACCCGCGTTCTTCACGTCGCGGACCATGCCGGTGTAGTCGAGGTCGGCGTAAATGGCGGCGCGCTCCTTGCCGTACAGCGCCTCCATGATCCGCGTCTCGAAATAGGTGGTGAAGCCTTCGTTCAGCCAGCTGTCGGCCCAGGTCGCGTTGGTGACGAGGTTGCCCGACCAGCTATGCGCCAATTCATGCGCGACGACATCGGTGTTCGAGCGGTCGCCGGTCAGCAGCGTGGGCGTGAGGAAGGTGAGGTTGGGATTCTCCATGCCGCCGAACGGGAAGCTGGGCGGCAGGACGAGCATGTCGTAGCGGCCCCAGCGATAGGGACCGTACAGTGCCTGTGCAGCATCGATCATCTTCTCGACATCAGCGAATTCGCTGACCGCTGCATCGAGCAGGCCGGGTTCGGACCACACGCCCGAACGTGGGCCGATCGGTTTGAACTTCAGGTCGCCGACCGCAATGGCGATCAGATAGGGCGGGACCGGCTTGTCCATGCTGAAGCGGAAACGGCGCTTTTGATGGGGCAGCAATTCGCCCCGCTCGCCGTCGCGCATCGCGCCGCTCATCACCGCGACAAAGCCGTCCGGCACGGTGATTGATGCGGACCAGGTCTGACGGATGCCAGGACTGTCCTGTGTCGGGATCCAGCTGCGGTTGTTGATCGCCTGTCCCTGGCTGAACAGATAGGGCAGTTTCTTGCCGTCGGTCTGTTCGGGCGCGAGCCATTGCAGTGCGCGAGCACCGGGCTTCGAGGTATAGGCGATGCGGATTTTCTTCGCACCGTTGAGTTCGATCGTCAGCGGGCTGCCGAGCTGCGGGTCTTTCGCGCCGACCGACCAGCCCAGTTTCACGCCGCGTTCGTCTGTGATCGCGGCGATGTCGAGGTCGAGCGTATCGAGTATGATTTGCTTGGCACCCTTCGCCGCCAGCACGTCGAGCGTTGCGGTGCCGCCGATCGTCTTGCTCGTAAAATCGACATTCAGGTCGAGGCCGACATGGGTGACGCGCGCCTCAGCGGGGCGGGCATAGGTCCACACGTCTTTCGCCTCGGGCGTGGTCAGGATTGGGGCGACCGACTGGGCGAAAGCGGGCGCGGCGGCGGTGGCGAGCAGCAAGGCTGCGAGGGACAGGATACGCATGGCGGCGTGCTAAGCCGATGGCGGGTGAACCGCAACCGAACGTGTTATTGCGGGCGACGCCAGCTGCCGGTTTCCATCCATTGTAGCAACGGCTTTAGCGGCATGATCCACACGATCCCGGTGAAGACATAGAACAGCAGCTGAAGCAGGACCGGCCAAGTGCCGATCGTCTGTGAGAAACTGGCGATCAGGACGCACCAGATGACGATCAGCGCGACGATGCCGAGCGCGCCGACGGGCTTGCGCCATGACGGGTTCACGCCGCTGCCTCGCCATAGGCGGCGGCTTCGGTAACGACTCCCTGGAGCGGCACATCCCAGCTGTCGGTGGTGAGGGATTCGACGCGCTGTACCGACCAGGCGACACCGATGCGCCAGGCATTCGGCAGACGCTCGAACACGCGGTCGTAATGGCCAGCGCCTTGGCCCAGCCGGTTGAGTTCGGCGTCAAAGGCGAGGAGCGGGGTGAGGACGATTTCGGGGTCGAGTTCGACCGCGTCGGGCGAGGGTTGTTGCAGGCCGAGCGGGCCGTCGATCAGCGGCTGGCCCGGCTCCCATGCGAAGAAGCGGACCGGATCAGCGCGGCTGGTGACATGCGGCAGAACGATGGTGCAGCCACGCGCGCGGGCTTCCCAGGCGATGGCAGTCGGGTCGGCTTCGCTGCCGACCGGGACATAGCTGGAGATGACGATACGCGGACCGAAACGCGCGACAAGTGCAGGGGGCGGCTGGATCACGCCGCCGATCGTCATGGCGAACTCGTCGCGCAACGAGCGCATCCGGGCGCGAAGGGTGCGTTTGTCATCGGTCATCTGTTGGCTTCGCTAGACGCGAAGCGGCTGCCGCACCAGCCCGCTCCCCCACCCGGCCACCCATATGGTACTGTCGTTGGGTGGCCGGGTAGGGGAGCGGGCTGGTGCGGCTCTCAGTAACGCTGACAAAAAACATGTGGCGGAACCACCATGGGCCGGTGCTAGAATATCCTCTGACGCCAAGTACGTCAGGTGGGGGCAATATGCAGCAGACCAGGATCTGCACAGGGACCGCCCCCATGGATGATGAATCGCCTCAGGGATAATCGCTAAAGCTCGTACCGGGCAGAACCGCCAACCCCTATCTAGGCGTCCGCGGGGCGATCCTCAAGGGCCGTCGCTACCGCTTCCAGCCGATCCGCGAGATTGTCTAGCAGCACCGGCGAGACGCCGGCCGGCGGATTGCGCTCGGCCTCGTCCAGCAGATCCGCGAGAATCAGGGTGAGAAACAACAGGGTCCGTTCGCCCGATACGCCGCCGGACGCGCGCTGGGCGGTGTCGGCATGCTTGTCGAGCAACTGGCCGAGGCGTTCGAGGTGAAGTTCCTCGCCGTCGCGGCAGGCGATATTGTGTGTGCGACCGGCGATGGTGAGCGCGACCTGACCCACTATTCCGCCGCCTGTTTTTCGATGAGTGCATCGAGCGCTTCGATCGCGTCCTCGACCTTTTCGCGCAGCGCGACGTGGCGGCGCTGCAACGCGTCCGCATCGAACGCGCGCTTCGCCGCCGCAGCCTCGATCCGGGCAAGGGCGCGCTCGATACGTCCGAGCGCGGGGGGTGCCGCCTCCGCCATAACTTTGGGAATAGGTGGCCTTTAGCGGGGTCGCAACCCCCGGCAGTTGACGCGCGCGCCCGCCCGCCCCATTGGCACGCCACATTCGATTCGCCGGGTCTTGGCGGGATGCGGACCCGGCATCAGGGGACTTGCCGTGACCGTTTCATTCAGTAATCGCGCCAACGCCATTCGCGCGCTTGCGATGGATGCGGTGGAAGCCGCCAATTCCGGCCATCCGGGGATGCCGATGGGCATGGCCGACGTCGCGACCGTCCTGTTCAGCGATTATCTGAAATACGACCCCGCCGATCCCAAATGGCCGGACCGCGACCGGTTCGTGCTGTCGGCCGGGCATGGTTCGATGCTGATCTACGCATTGTTGCACCTGACCGGCTATGCGCGCCCGACGATTCAGGACATCGCCAATTTCCGTAAGCTGCACTCGCCATGCGCCGGCCATCCCGAGAATTTCGAGCTTCCCGGCATCGAATGCACCACCGGGCCGCTGGGTCAGGGGCTGGCGATGGCGGTGGGCATGGCGATTGCCGAGCGCCATCTGAACGCCGTGTTCGATGAATCGCTGGTCGATCACCGCACCTGGGTCATCGCGGGCGACGGGTGCCTGATGGAAGGGATCAACCACGAGGCGATCGGGATCGCCGGGCATCTGAAGCTCGGGCGGCTGATCGTGTTGTGGGACGACAACAACATCACCATCGACGGCAAGGTATCGCTGTCGTCGAGCGAGGATATTCCGGCGCGCTATGAGGCGACGGGCTGGCATGTCGTCGAGTGTGACGGGCATGATCCGGCAAGCATCGCGGCGGCATTCGACGCGGCGATTGCGGACGAGCGACCTTCGCTGGTCCGCTGCACGACGATCATCGGCAAGGGTGCGCCAAACAAGCAGGGCACGTCGGCGACGCATGGCGCGGCGCTGGGTGGGGCCGAAGTTGCGGCGGCGCGCGAGACTTTGGGCTGGAGCCACGCGCCGTTCGAGGTGCCGGATGATATTCGCGCGGCATGGCTTGAGGCTGGCAAACGTGGCGCGGAACCGCATGCGGTGTGGCAGGAGCGGCTGGCAAGCCATTCGGGTCGTGTCGAATTCGAACGGCGCATGGCGGGCGACATCGACCTGGCCAAGGCTGCGGAAGCGGCATTCGGCGAGTGGGACAAGATGCCCGCATCGGTCGCCAGCCGGAAATCGTCCGAGCTGGTGCTGGAGCAGCTGACCAAAGCGTTCCCCGAGATGATCGGCGGGTCGGCCGATCTGACCGGATCGAACAACACCAAGACCAAGGCGACCGGGCCGCTGACCGCGTCGGACTATGCCGGTCGCTACCTTTATTACGGGATCCGCGAATTCGGCATGGCGGCGGCGATGAACGGGATGGCGCTGCATGGCGGCGTGGTGCCGTTCGGCGGCACCTTCCTGGTGTTCAGCGACTATTGCCGCCCGGCGATCCGGTTGTCGGCGCTGCAGAATGCGCGGGTCATCTATGTGATGACGCATGATTCGATCGGATTGGGCGAGGACGGGCCGACGCACCAGCCGATCGAGCATGTCCAGAGCCTGCGCATGGTTCCCAACCTCGACGTCTATCGCCCGTGCGACGCGGTCGAGGTGGCGGAGGCGTGGGCGCTGGCGATTGCGAAGAAGGACGGGCCGTCGCTGCTGGCGCTGAGCCGCCAGAATCTCGATCAGGTGCGTACTGGTGGCACGATGCTGACAGAGAAGGGCGGCTATCGCATTCGTGCGGCGGACGCGGCGCGCAAGGTCGTGCTGATCGCTACCGGCTCCGAAGTGCAAGTCGCGGTCGGCGTGCGGGAGGCGCTGGAGGCGCAGGGGATCGGTGCGGATGTCGTGTCGATGCCATGCACGTCGCGCTTCGATGCGCAGGATGCGGACTATCGTAATGACGTGCTGCCACGCGACGTTTTGCGCGTCTCGATCGAGGCGGGCACGACCTTCGGCTGGGAACGCTATACGATGGTCGACGGGCTGCGCTTCGGCATCGACCGCTATGGCGCGTCGGCCCCGATCAAGGATCTGTACGAGTATTTCGGGCTGACCCCCGACGCGATCAGCGCAAAAATTCTTGAGAAACTGAAAGTCCTGGGAGACGGCGAATGACGAAGGTTGCGATCAACGGTTTCGGACGTATCGGTCGGCTGGTGGCGCGTGCCATCCTGGAGCGGCCCGACAGCGGGCTGGAGCTGGTGACGATCAACGACCTGGCCGATGCCAAGTCGAACGCTTGGCTGTTCAGCCGTGACAGCGTCCACGGCAAATATCCCGGCACGGTCGAGGCTGACGGCGACGACATTGTCATCGACGGCAAGCGCATCAAGGTGACCAAGGAGCGCGATCCCGCCAACCTGCCGCATGCCGCCAACGGCGTCGATCTGGTGCTGGAATGCACCGGCTTCTTCACCGACCGCGCGAGCTGCGAGAAGCACATCGCGGCGGGCGCGAAGAAGGTGCTGATCTCCGCACCCGGCAAGGGCGTCGATTTGACCGTCGTCTATGGCGTTAATCACGACAAGATCGAGGCTGGTCACACGATCGTCTCCAACGCATCGTGCACGACCAACTGCCTGGCCCCGGTTGCCAAGGTGCTGAACGACAGCATCGGGATCGAGCGCGGGCTGATGACCACGGTCCATGCCTATACCAACGACCAGAAGATTCTGGATCAGATCCATGAGGATCCGCGTCGCGCGCGTGCCGCCGCGATGAACATCATTCCGACCACCACCGGGGCCGCGCGCGCCGTCGGGGAAGTGTTGCCTGAGCTGAAGGGTCGGCTGGACGGTTCGGCGATCCGCGTGCCGGTTCCCGATGGCAGCCTGGTCGACCTGACCTTCACGCCAAAGCGCGACACGAGCCGGGAAGAGGTCAACGCGATCCTGAAGGCGGCGTCGGAAAGCGGGCCGCTGAAGGGCGTGCTGGTCTATTCGGACGAACCGCTGGTATCGATCGATATCGTCCATACGCCCGCGTCTTCGACGATCGACAGCCTGGAGACGACGGTGATGGACGGCAAGCTGGTCCGCGTGGTCAGCTGGTACGACAATGAATGGGGCTTCTCCAACCGCATGGTCGACACCGCCGGCGTGATGGCGAAGTTGGGCTGAATGGGTCGGATCGCCGGAATCGCCCGCCACCCGTTTTCCCGCGCGCCGATGGAGACCATCGATCGCGCGCGGGTGACGCTGGAGGGGGGCATATCCGGCGATTTTCGCGGCGGCATGAAGGGCAAGCCGCATCGGCGACAGGTGTCGCTGATCGAAGCGGGCGACTGGGCCGCGGCAATGGCCGAGGTCGGGCATAACATCCCGTGGGAACAGCGTCGCGCGAATCTGTTGGTCGAGGGGTTGGATTTGCCGCAGACTTCGGGCGTGCGGCTGCGGATCGGGGCCGACGTCGTACTGGAAGTGTGTCGTGAGACCGATCCTTGCGACCGGATGGAAGCACTCGCGGAAGGATTGCGCGCGGCGCTGACGCCCGACTGGCGCGGTGGTGCGTGTACGATGGTGATCGCCCCGGGCGAAATCGCGGTGGGCGACGAGATCAGGATCGAAATATGAGCCGAGCTTTCAAGACGCTGGACGATATGGGCGATGTGACCGGCAAGCGCGTGCTTGTCCGCGAGGATCTGAACGTGCCGATGGCCGATGGCGCGGTGACCGACGACACGCGCTTTCGCGCGACCGTGCCGACCGTGACCGAACTGGCGGATCGCGGCGCGATCGTGCTGGTGCTCGCGCATTTCGGGCGACCCAAGGTGCCAAGCCCGGAGAACTCGCTGGCGCTGCTGGTTCGCCCGTACAGCCAGGTGCTGGGTCGCCCGGTACGCTATATTGACTGGGAGGGCGATGCCGAGGCGGTGGCGACGTTGCAGCCCGGCGATATCGCGGTGCTGGAGAATACGCGCTTCTTTGGCGGTGAGGAAAAGAACGATCCGGCGACGGTCGATCGGTTCGCCGCGCTGGGCGATTTTTACGTCAACGACGCCTTCTCCGCCGCGCACCGCGCGCATGCATCGACCGAAGGTCTGGCGCACAAGCTGCCCGCCTTTGCGGGGCGCGCGATGGAGAAGGAGCTCGATGCGCTCGACAAGGCGCTCGGCAATCCCGAGCATCCGGTGGTCGCCGTGGTCGGTGGCGCGAAGGTCTCAACCAAGCTCGACGTGCTGCGGCAAATGGTCGGCAAGGTCGATCATCTGGTGATCGGCGGCGGCATGGCCAACACGTTCCTCGCCGCGCGCGGCGTGGATGTCGGCAAGTCGCTGTGCGAGCATGATCTGGTCGATACCGCCAACGCGATCTTCGACACGGCGGAGAAGGCCAATTGCACGATCCATCTGCCCTATGACGTGGTGGTGTCGAAGGAGTTCGCGGCGAACCCGGCGAGCCTGCGCACCTGCAACGTCCATGAGGTGGCGAGTGACGAGATGATCCTCGATGTCGGCCCCGCCGCGACAGAGGCGCTGGGCGATGTGCTCAAAAATTGCCGGACTCTGGTCTGGAACGGCCCGCTCGGTGCGTTCGAGACGCCGCCGTTCGACACCGCAACGATGGCGCTGGCCCGCACCGTCGCCGCGCTGACCAAGGAGGGGTCGCTGGTCTCGGTCGCGGGCGGTGGCGACACCGTCGCGGCGCTCAATCAGGCGGGCGTCGCCGACGACATCACGTTCGTATCGACCGCTGGCGGCGCGTTCCTTGAATGGATGGAGGGCAAGGAATTGCCCGGCGTCGCGGCGTTGCATGACTGAGCCCGCACCCGGCATCGGCGAGCCGCGCGTCCGCGCGCTGTTCGCCACGCCGGTGATCGCCGAAATCTGGCCTGATGCGCCGAAGTGGAATGCGGCGCTGAAACAGGCGATTCTGACGCGCAGCACGCAGGATCGCGGGGTCGCCAAGTCCAATCTGCACGGCTGGCAGTCCGGCACCGATCTCGATCGCTGGGGCGGAGAAGCGGCGCAGGCGCTGCGCGACCATGCCATCGCGCGGGCAAAGGAATTTGCAGTCGATATGCGAGCTGACAGCCGCGGAATCGAATGGGTCGCGGAAATGTGGGCCAATGTCTCCAAACGGGGGGCGGCGAACCAGACACATGCGCACCCCGGCAGTTTCTGGTCGACGGTCTATTATGTCGATGACGGCTATGCCGGATCGCCGGATAAGGCGCTGGGCGGCGAGCTCTCGTTCCTCGACCCGCGCTTTCCGATGGTTAGGATGGCGGCACCCGATCTGCGTTTTCGCCGCGACGACGGCAGCGTGGACAATCAGGAAGTGTGGATGCGTCCGCGCGCCGGATTGGTGGTGATGTTTCCGTCATGGCTCATGCATTCGGTGCGGCCCTATGCAGGGGCGGGCACGCGCATCTCGATCGCGATCAACGTTCTGGCGCGCGAAGCATGACCGCGCCCGCCGTCCAGCAATTCTTCGAGACGCCGCTGATCGAGGTATCGATCGCCGCGCCGGATGAGGCGGCGGTAGTGGCTGCGGCACTGCGTCTGGCCGAACGTTATACGCTGGATGTCAGCCAGCCCGCCGCGCCGCGCTTTGCGTGGGTGGCGGCTGCGCAGAC
This sequence comes from Sphingomonas sp. LT1P40, assembly GCF_036663835.1. NCBI lineage: Bacteria > Pseudomonadati > Pseudomonadota > Alphaproteobacteria > Sphingomonadales > Sphingomonadaceae > Alteristakelama > Alteristakelama amylovorans. The sequence continues at coordinate 1,578,626 of NZ_JAXOJT010000001.1, read as the reverse complement.
GGTGGTAGTCGAGCCGGGTATGGTCCAGCCGCTGGCGACCTCGCCCGGCGATTTCTGGGTCGCGGCATGCTGCATCGATGCGGGTGGCGGCGGGGGTGGCCTGATGATCGAGGATCCGCGCGCGGCGACGGCGGCGGCGGGGGTGCCGGGGCTGGACGTGTCGGCGGACCCGCCGGTCGAAACGATTGCACCGGTCGCGGGCGGTCTGACGATGTTTCAGGCGTTCCTGCGTCACGGTCTGTGCAACGACGGCGCGACCCCGCAACGCTGGGTGTTCGTTGGCCTGCGCGCAAAGCCGGTCTGACAGCTTTCATCTGGCAGCGTTGTCAGGGTTTTCAGCCGCGCAAGTCGCTGCAATAGCGCCACGCAGCCACCACGCGACTCACGAAGCCGCAACCGAGAAAAGCCGAAATCAGGGGACCGGAGCCACAATGAATACTGCCGAGATGACCGCCAAGATCGCCGAAGGTAACGGCTTCATCGCAGCGCTGGACCAGAGCGGCGGCTCGACGCCAAAGGCGCTGACGGGCTATGGCATCGACGAGAGCGCCTATGACGGCGACGAGGCGATGTTCGGGCTGATCCACGACATGCGCAGCCGCATCATCACCTCACCCTGCTTCACCGGCGACAAGGTCATCGGCGCGATCCTGTTCGAGCGGACGATGGATGGACAGGTCGATGGGAAACCGACCCCGGCGGCGCTGATCGAGCGCGGCGTGGTGCCGTTCATCAAGATCGACAAGGGGCTGGAGGCTGAGGCGAACGGCGTTCAACTGATGAAGCCGATGCCGGAGCTGGACGCGCTGCTGGTCAAGGCGAAGGCGCTGGGCGTGTTCGGCACCAAGGAGCGATCGGTCATCAACCTCGCCAACCGCGATGGCATTGCCGCGATCGTCAGGCAGCAGTTCGAGATCGGTCAGCAGGTGCTGAGCCACGGCATGATGCCGATGCTTGAGCCGGAACTGAACATCAAATCGCCTGAACGCGCCGAGGCGGAAGTGATCCTGCTAGACGAGTTGCTCAAGGCGCTCGACGCGATGTCGGGCGAGGACAAGGTGATGCTGAAGCTGTCGATTCCCGCGGCGTCGGGCCTGTTCGATCCGCTGGTCGATCATCCGCGCGTGCTTCGTGTCGTTGCGCTCTCGGGCGGGTTCGCGCGGCCCGAGGCGTGCGCTGAACTGGCCAAGAATCGCGGAATGATCGCCAGCTTCAGCCGTGCGCTGCTCGAGGACCTGCGCCACGGCATGAGCGCGGATGAATTCGACGCATCGCTTGGCGGCGCGATCGACGACATTCACGGCGCATCGACGCGCAAGACGGTCACCGTCTAACCACGCTTCCCCCGGTCTCGGCTCTGGGTTAGGGCGGCGGACAAGGGGAGCGGTATGGCGGGCATCGCATTTTCGGACCGGCGATTCTGGGCATTTGCGATCGGCGTGATCGCGGTGACGGTGGGTGTCGTCCTGCATCTGCCGATGTTCTGGATGGGGAAGTCGATGGGCTTCCGTATGGCGGGCATGCCGATGGACAGCGGCATGATCTGGGGCATGGGGCTGATTATCGCGGGCGTCGGGGTGGCGGCCTATGGCCTGCTGCCGCGCGGTTTGTCGCAGCAGATGGCGGCGTCGAGCGAGATCGAGGTGGCGGCGCCCGAGGATGCGCCGTTGTCATGGGCGCACTGGCGGCTGATGGCCGTGCTGGTCGTCGCACTCATCATCGACATCATGAAGCCCGCCAGCCTGGGCTTCACGATTCCGGGCATGATCCGTGAATATGGCATTCCCCGCGCGACCGTGTCGCTGGTGCCGTTCTTCGCGCTGTGCGGAACGGTCGTGGGGTCGTTCGTGTGGGGCTGGGTCGCCGATATCTATGGGCGCAAGGCGTCGATCCTGTTGTCGGCGGTGATGTTCGTCGGCACCTCGATCTGTGGGGCGATGCCGTCGCTCGCGTGGAATATCGGCATGTGTTTCATGATGGGCGCGGCGGCGGGCGGCATGCTGCCGGTCACTTATGCGCTGCTGGCGGAGATGATGCCGAGCCGACATCGCGGGTGGAGCCTGGTGCTGGTCGGCGGGCTGGGCGCAGTTGGGGGCTATGCCGCGGCGAGTTTGATCGCGACATGGCTGGAGCCGATCTTCAGCTGGCGCATCTTGTGGCTTGCCAATTTGCCGAGCGGGCTGATGCTGGTGTTGCTGGGTGGGCTGATCCCCGAATCGGCAAAGTTTCTGATGGCGCGCGGACGGGTCGCCGAGGCGCAGAAGGTGATGGCGGCGTTCGGATCGGCGGTGCGCAAGGTCGCGGCGGCGGAAGTGACACGCCGCGCAGCAACCGCATTGTCGGGTCGCGCCTTTGCGGGGAAGCTGGCGGCGCTGAGCCTGATCGCAATCTGTTGGGGACTGGTCAATTTCGGGTTGCTGTTGTGGCTGCCCGCCGAACTGGTGGCGCGTGGATACAGCATGAAGGTCTCGAGCGGGCTACTCGCGTCATCGGCGCTGATCGCGCTGCCGACGGTGTTTCTGGTCGCATGGATCTATCATGCGTGGAGCACGAAGAATTCGCTGATCGTGGCGATTCTGGTGACGCTGGCGGGGCTGGGCGGGGTGTTGTGGCTTGACCAGTCGGGCGGTGGCAGTCCGGTGCTGCCGGTCGCGCTGCTGATCGTCGGGAGCAATGCGATTATCGCGATGCTGCTGCCCTATGCCGCCGAGAGCTTTCCGCTGCGCATTCGCGGGCGTACGACCGGTTGGATCGCGGCATGCAGCAAGCTGGGCGGGGTGATGGCGCAAATCTTGAGCATCATGGCGATCGTGCCGACGCTGGGCACCTCGGCGTGGCTGATCGCGCTGCCGACGAGCCTCTCGCTGCTGTTGCTATGGCGTTACGGCAAGGAAACGCGCGGGCGCGACCTGCGCGATCTCGATCCTAGCGCCGAAGCTCGAACGTAAAGCGATAGGGGGCCGGCCGCTTTGGCTGGGTGCCTGCCATCTTCTCGGGTGTCACCGATGACAAATGGAGATTGCCCCCTGCAACAGGCGTCGAATCGCCAAGCATCAAATCGGTCACGCGGGTTCTTTTACCGTCGCGTAGCGTGAACCGGACAACGACCCGGCCTGCCCAGACACAGCGCGCGTTCATCGGGCAGCGGCTGTCTTCGACGACACGTTCTGGACGAACACGGACCATACCAATGCGGCTCCACTTGCCAATCCGGGCCGGTGTCGAGGCGAGCGCACGCTCTGGGCGGGGGGGCGCCTTGTCGTCGCAGACGGCTGCAAGGGCGATCGGGAGTAGGAGCGCACAAATCATTCATGACAGATGCGCCGGTTCGCATGAGCATGCAATGAACCGCTTCCGGTTGCGCGCTCTCCAGCCTATCAGCCGGGCATGGATGAAGACGCACTCCCGCCGCTCGGCCCCGAATTTGCCGCACAATTTGTGCGCGACGACCGCAAGCCAGCCTGCCAGCTCTATCTGATCTCGCCGCTCGACGTGTCGGGCGGGTTCGTCGATCGGCTGGCGCGGGCGCTGGATGCGGGGCCGGTCGCGGCGTTCCAGTTCCGCGTGAAGGGTGTCGATCAACACGAGGCGGCAAAGCTGGCCGAACCCTTGCAGCTTCTGTGTGCCGACCGCGACGTCGCTTTCATCATCAACGACAGCATCGCGCTGGCGAAGCGACTAGGCGCAGACGGCGTGCATCTGGGGCAGGGCGACGGCGATCCGCGTGAGGCGCGCAGTGTGCTGGGTCCGGCGGCACAGATCGGCGTGACGTGCCACGACAGTCGCCATCTGGCGATGGAGGCCGGAGAGGCGGGGGGGGACTATGTCGCGTTCGGCGCATTCTTCCCGACGACGACCAAAGACACCCATCACCGTCCCGACCCCGCGATCCTGTCATGGTGGAGCACGGTGTTCGAGATTCCCAGCGTCGCGATCGGTGGCATCACGCCGGACAATGCCGCGCCACTGGTGAGCGCGGGCGCGGATTTCCTGGCGGTGTCGAGCGCGGTGTGGAACGGCGACGAGGCCGAGGCGGTGCTGCGGTTTCAGGCGGTGCTGGCCGGAAGCAGATAGGGAGACGGGGCATGCTCGATCGGGTGTTCACGGTAGTCGCAGGCCGCATCTCCGCTTTTGCGGGCCAGCCGGTGGCGTTCGTGCTGGCGTTTGTCGCAATCCTGATCTGGGGCGTGACCGGGCCGTTCTTCGGCTATTCGGACACGTGGCAGCTGGTGGTGAACACATCGACTACCATCGTCACCTTCCTGATGGTTTTCCTGATCCAGAATTCGCAGAACCGCGATGCGGCAGCGATGCAGGCTAAGCTGGACGAACTGATCCGGGCATTGGCCGAAGCACGCAATGAGTTTATCGGCATCGAGCACAAGAGCGATGTCGAGATAGAGAAAATTCGCCACGCAATCGAGGAGGAATGTCGCGTCGAGGGTATTCCGGTGGACGTCGAACACCCGGCGGAAACCGTCGCGCGGCTGCGCGATCGGTACTGACACGGAAACCGCTCGCGCACTGACACGTTATCCCACCGTAACAAGACGGAGAGTATGTGTGCGTAAGGTGCTGGCGGGATTGATTGGGGTAGTGGCGATTGCGGCGGGAAGCGCTGCGGTCGGGCAGGCGCAATCGGGTGCGCCAAAGACCTCGGCTAAGGGATCGGCACTTAGCCGCGATATCCTGCATGTTCAAGTGATCCTCGACCATCTGGGGTTTTCGCCGGGCATTCTGGACGGCCGCGAGGGGCAGTCGCTGACGGCTGCGCTGAAGGGGTTTCAGATCGCGCGGCAATTGCCGGTAACGGGCAAGATCGATGCGCGGACGCTGAGCGCGCTGCATCAGCATCGCGCGATCCGCCCGACCCGCATCCTGCGGCTGACACCGGAGATGCTGTCCGGCCCCTATGTACGCCCGTTTCCGAAAGAACCCGCTGCACAGGCGAAGCTGAAGGCGCTGGGCTATCGCTCGTCGATCGAGAAGCTGGCGGAGATGTATCACACCACGCCGGAGGTGCTGATCGAGTTGAACACGCCCGACACGCGCCTGACTCCCGGCGTGCCGGTTCAGTTTCCCGGTGTCGCCCCGGCGTCACGCGACTATCCCGCCAGCATGAAACCCGAATGGCGCAAGACGCTGACCGATCTGAACGTCAGCGCGGTTCAGCCCAAGGCGGGGCGGATTGTGGTCGACAAGTCGGACAAGGTGCTGCGCGTGTTCGGCAAGGACGGCAAGCTGGTCGCGCAGTTCAGCGCGAGCATGGGCAGCACCAACGATCCGTTGCCGATCGGCAGCTGGAAGATCAACGGCGTCGCGCCCAATCCCGATTTCCACTATAATCCAAAGCTGTTCTGGGATGTCAGCGACAAGAAACCCGATGCGCTGCTCCCGCCCGGGCCGAACAACCCGGTCGGCGTGGTATGGATCGACCTGTCGAAGGAGCATTACGGCATTCACGGCACCCCTGAACCGCAGAATATCGGGCGCACGCAAAGCCATGGCTGCATCCGCCTGACCAATTGGGATGCCGCGCGGCTTGCTCTGATGGTTGAGCCGGGGACGGCGGCGGTGTTTCAGGAATGAACCCCGTGCGCGTCACGTTGTGGACGCTGGCGGGCGTGATGGTCGCGGCGCTGGTGTTCCTCGCCGCGACGATCCGCGTGGTCGATCCGCAGCGAGGAGCGGCTGAGGTGACTGCGCCGCTGGTCGCTGAGCCGACGGTGAAAATGGCGCCCGCCGTGACGTCTCCAACCGTTAGCGGCCCGGTCCCGGCGCTGATCGTGCCGGTTACCGGTATCGATGTGCGCAGCCTGCGCAGCAACTGGGGCGACGCGCGGGGCGGCGGCACGCGGGCGCATCAGGGGCTGGATATCATGGCACCCGGTGGGACGCCGGTCGTGGCGGCTGCCGACGGCACCGTGGAGAAGCTGTATTTCTCCGAAGGTGGGGGCGGTATTTCGCTCTACGAGCGGTCAGTCGACGGGCGCTGGATGCTCTATTACGCGCACCTCGCTAGCTATGCCGATGTGCGCGAGGGACAGCGCGTTCGGGCGGGCGACTTGCTCGGCTATGTCGGCGATACTGGCAATGCCGGGGCGGGCAATTATCACCTCCATTTCGGAATGGCGATGATGGCACCGGGTGAGCGCTGGCATCAGGGCACGCCGGTCGATCCTTATCCGCTGCTTGCGGGAAAGCGGTCGGGCAGCTAAGGGCCGCCCCTGTTCTTTCTCAGCACTAGGCAAGATCCCATGAAGATCAGCGGCGTGGACATCCGTCCCGGCAACATCATCGAATATGAAAACGGCATCTGGCGCGCGGTCAAGATCCAGCACACCCAGCCCGGCAAGGGTGGCGCCTATATGCAGGTCGAGATGAAGAACCTGCGCGACGGTCGCAAGAACAACGTCCGCTTCCGCTCGGCGGAATCGGTCGAGCGCGTGCGGCTCGACACCAAGGATTTCCAGTTCCTGTTCGCGGACGGCGAGAGCCTCGTCTTCATGGACAAGATCACTTACGACCAGACCACATTGCCTCGCGACCTGCTGGGCGACGCCGCGGCGTTCCTGCAGGACGGGATGGACGTGGTCATGGAATTGTATGACGACGATCCCATCAGCGTGCAGCTGCCCGACACGATCGAAGCGATGATCGTCGAGGCCGACGCGGTGGTGAAAGGCCAGACGGCATCGTCGAGCTACAAGCCCGCGATCCTGGAAAATGGCGTACGCGTAATGGTGCCGCCGCATATCGGCGCGGGCACGCGGATCGTGGTCGATGTGTACGAGCAGACCTACGTCAAGCGGGCTGACTGACTTTCTTAGCCCTCTCCCGCCCTCGCGGGAGAGGGTTGGGTGAGGGTCTTCTTCTTGTGTCTGCCGATGACGCAGAAAGAAGGCCCTCACCGCCGCGACTGGGTCCGCGTGAAGAACGCGAACCAAGTCTCGCTGCCTCTCCCGCGAAAGCGGGAGAGGGAATTATGGAGCAATTGCCTTGGTTTCCCATTCTGGCCTCGTCACTGTCATGGAGCGCGCCTGTCGCAAGGCGGGGCCACGGTTGCGCCGTGACTTCAACGAGGTTCAGAACCTTCAGGTGTCGCGCAAAGGACCGGCCGACTTCGTGTCGATCGCCGACAAGCGCGCGGAAGACACGCTGATCGAGGAGCTGCAAAAGGCGCGGCCCGACTGGGGTTTCCTGGTCGAGGAGCGCGGCGAGATTCCGGGCGACCCGAACAAGCCGCGCTGGATCATCGATCCGCTCGACGGCACCACCAACTTCCTTCACGGCATTCCCCATTTCGCTATATCGATCGCGGTCGAGGATCCGTTCGGGTCGCAGGGCAAGCCCGAGATCACGCACGGTTACATCTATCACCCGATCACTGACGAGAGTTTTTGGGCCGAAAAGGGCCGGGGCGCGTGGTTGCAGGATCAGCGGCTGCGGGTGTCGGCGCGCAAGGACCTGGCCGATGCACTGATCGCAACCGGCATCCCGTTTCTCGGCCATGGCAATTTCGCCGAGTGGAGCCGCATCTTCGGCGCGGTCGCGCCCGAAGTCGCGGGTATCCGTCGCAACGGCGCCGCATCGCTGGACATGGCATGGGTCGCGGCGGGGCGCTTCGACGGGTTTTGGGAGAGCGATCTCCAGCCATGGGACATCGCCGCGGGCCTGCTGATCGTGAAGGAAGCCGGCGGCTTCGTCACCGATTTTCGCGGGCAGGAGGTTTCGCTGGCGAAGGGGCAAGTGCTGGCCGCGAACGACGCGCTGCAGTCTAAGCTGCACAAGCTGGTCGGCGGGGCGCTGCGCAACGCGTAACCGGCTTAGTCGGCGTAAACTTCCGTTCGGAACTGCCCCAGCAGTCTTGACCAAATATCGAGGTAATCGACAAAGAGCGGGCGAGGAATGCCTTCGGGTTCGATGTTCACGTCCATTTCAAGTATGGGATCGCCTTCTTTGTCGAGATAGGCGCGCACGAACCGCTTTTTGCTGTTCCATGCGTTGATTTTTTCGGCGGTCATTTTGGTGCCGGTGAAGCCAGCATAGAATTGCACGGACTGACAGTCTTTTCCCTTGGTGCAATCGTTGAATAGCAGGTCAAATTTTGCCCCGCCTGCGCCGCTGCGGATAAAGGGGCTTTCCTCCGCTTTCACGGGTTCGACATTTGCCTGATATCCTTCAGCGCGGAGAAGTTCGGCGATTAGTTGCGGGTCGCGGACCATCAACGTCTGCGCGTCCGCCGGTGCTGCAACAGCCATGCAGGTCATGACTGCCAAAGTTGTCAAAGACGCCTGCAATTTCATCAATCCGCCCTCATCGAGAATCGTCCGTTCATCAGCATAGTCGTGGCAACGACCATCGAGCCAGCGTTCTAATTGCGAGTGATTCTCACGGGTTTCCGCCCTTGTCCGCGTGCAGCCACGGGCCTAAAGCGACCCCTAGATTCCGCAACCGCGAGAAGCGTCTTGGTCGACCTGTTAGAATATTTGCCGATCCTGCTGTTCCTGGGCGTGGCGATCGTGCTGTCGAGCGCGTTCGTGTTCCTGCCGATGGTCGCGGCGCGCTTTACCGGTGCGCATCAGCCGACTCCGGAAAAGCTGACCGAATATGAGTGCGGCTTTCCCGCGTTCGAGGATTCGCGCAGCCAGTTCGACGTGCGATTCTACCTGATCGCGATCCTGTTCATCATCTTCGATCTGGAAGCGGCGTTCCTGTTTCCATGGGCGGTGACGGTGTTCGATCTGGGCTGGGCAGCGTGGATTTCGATGATGATCTTTATCGGTGAGCTTGCACTTGGCCTGGCCTATGCCTGGAAAGTCGGCGCGCTGGATTGGGAATGACAATGAGCCAGACTTCTCCGATCCTGAATGCCCAAGGCCAGCCGATGGTCGCCCCCGGTGGCGCGATCGTCCCGCCGGATCAGACCTTCTTCAACGACTTGAACGGCGAACTGAACGACAAGGGTTTCCTCGTCACCTCGACCGAGGATCTGTTTACCTGGGCGCGCACGGGTTCTTTGTGGTGGATGACGTTCGGGCTAGCATGCTGCGCGGTCGAGATGATCCATGTGAATATGCCGCGTTACGACATGGAGCGCTTTGGTGCCGCGCCGCGCGCATCGCCGCGCCAGTCGGACGTGATGATCGTGGCGGGTACGCTCTGCAACAAGATGGCCCCGGCGCTGCGCCGTGTTTACGACCAGATGTCGGAGCCGAAATACGTCGTCTCGATGGGCAGCTGTGCCAATGGCGGCGGCTATTACCATTATAGCTACAGCGTGGTTCGCGGATGCGACCGGATCGTGCCGGTGGACATCTATGTCCCGGGTTGCCCGCCGACCGCCGAGGCGTTGCTGTACGGCATCATGCAGCTGCAGCGGAAGATCCGCCGCGTGGGTACGGTGACGCGGTGAAGGCGCCCGCTCCGAAATATGCCGCAAACGACGGCGTGATCGCGGCGGCGACGGCTGCGCTGGGCGATATGCTGATCGAGGCGACCGATCTGGTCGGCGAGATCAACCTGACCGTGCGCCGCGATACGCTTGTCCCGGCGATGATCGCGCTGCGCGACAATCCGTTGCTGCAATATCAGGCGCTGATGGAGATGGCCGGGGTCGATTACCCGGCGCGGGCCGAGCGGTTCGACGTGGTCTATATGCTGCTGAGCTATACCCGCAATCACCGCATCCGCGTGCGCGTGACGACGGATGAGGTGCAGGCGGTGCCCTCGGTGACGGGCATCTGGCCGGTCGCCGGGTGGCTGGAGCGCGAAGTGTACGACATGTACGGCGTGCTGTTCGACGGCAACAGCGACCTGCGCCGTATCCTGACCGATTACGGCTTTCGCGGGCATCCGCAGCGCAAGGATTTCCCGCTCAGCGGCTTTGTCGAGTTGCGTTACTCGGAGGCCGACAAGCGCGTGGTGTATGAGCCGGTGCAGCTGGCGCAGGATTTCCGTAATTTCGATTTCATGAGCCCGTGGGAAGGCGCGCAGTACGTGCTGCCAGGCGACGAAAAGGCGCCAGCGGCCCCCGCCGCCGCGCCCGCTCCCGCTGCGCCCACCGCCAAGGGCGCGCCGACGCCCGCGAGTGCCGAGCAGGTGAAGGAGGCTGACAACTCCGACAAGCCGGTGAAGTCGCGCACCAAAACGCCCAAGACCACCGAGACCGCCGCGCAGACCGGCGCCGGTGAGCCGCATCCGGGCAACAAGCGTAAATCCAAGCCCAAGGATCCGGACGTCGTCCCGACAAAGGGCAAGGGGCAGAACCAGTAATGGCCGAGTATCTCGACGAAATCGAACGCCGCACCGATGCGAGCGACCCGTCCGTTGGCGACACCGAAATCGCCAATTACACGATCAATTTCGGCCCGCAGCATCCGGCGGCGCATGGCGTGTTGCGGCTGGTCATGGAGCTGGATGGCGAGATCATCGAGCGGATCGACCCGCATGTCGGGCTGCTCCATCGCGGCACCGAGAAGCTGATCGAGTACAAGACCTATACCCAGGCGCTGCCGTACATGGATCGCCTGGATTATTGCTCGCCGCTGGCGATGGAGCACAGCTTCGTGCTGGCGGTCGAGAAGCTGCTGGACATCGAAGTGCCGGTGCGCGCGCAATATCTGCGCGTGTTCTTTGCCGAGCTGACGCGCATCTGCAATCACATGCTGAACCTCGGTTCGCACGTCATGGACGTGGGCGCGATGACCCCGAATTTGTGGATGTTCGAAATCCGCGAGGATTGCCTGAACTTCTTCGAGCGCATGTCCGGCGCGCGCATGCATCACAATTACCTGCGGCCCGGCGGGGTGCATCAGGACGTGCCGCTGAAGCTGCTGACCGATATTGCCGACTGGCTCGACACGCGGTTGCCGCGCTTGTTCGGCGACGCGATTTCGCTGGTGGCGGAGAACCGAATCTTCAAGCAGCGCAACGTCGATATCGCGATCGTCAGCCGCGACGACGCGATCAAATGGGGCTTTTCCGGCCCGATGATCCGGGGCGCGGGCGTGCCGTGGGATCTGCGCAAGTCGCAGCCATACGACGTCTATGACCGCATGGATTTCGAGATTCCGGTGGGGACGCGGGGCGATTGCTACGATCGCTTCATGGTCCGCGTCGAGGAAGTCTATCAGTCCGCGCGCATCATGAAACAGTGCCTGAACGAGATGCCGAGCGGGCCAATCGCGTCGCTCGACCGCAAGGTGGTCCCGCCGAAGCGCGCCGAGATGAAAAGCTCGATGGAAGCGCTGATCCACCACTTCAAACTCTATACCGAGGGTTTTCACGTCCCGGCGGGCGAAGTCTATGTCGCGACCGAAAGCCCCAAGGGCGAGTTCGGCATCTACATGGTCAGCGACGGGTCGAACAAACCCTATCGCTGCAAGATCCGCCCGACCGCGTTCAGCCATTTGCAGGCGATGGACTTCATGTCGCGCGGGCATATGCTGGCGGACACGACGGCGATCCTTGGCGCGATGGATATTGTGTTCGGGGAGTGTGACCGTTGACTCGTGAAGCCGCCCTCTCGATCCGTCGATGGGCAATGGCGTTGACCGCGCTGATCGGAGCGGGCGCTTGGTCGATAGAACTCCTTGAAGTGAAAGCGGCCTCGTGGCTGGTAATCACTGGCTCCTTGGCGCTTATTATTACGTTCTGGACGGCCGTAATCCTGACTTTGAAACTCCGCTCGCCAACTTGGCCTCTGGAAAACGCGCATGGCTGACCACAAACCCATCGAAGACACCCCCGAACTTCGCGCGCGCTGGGGCGCGTTTGCGTGGGATGCGGAGCGGGCCGCCAAGGCGAAGACGATCCGCGCGCGCTATCCCGCGGGGCGGCAGCAGAGCTGCACCATCCCCTATCTCGATCTGGCGCAGCGTCAGGTGGGGGCGGAGACGAATACGCAGGGCTGGCTGCCGATCCCGGTGATCGAATTCGTCGCGCGCGAACTGGACCTGCCGGTGATCCGCGTGCTGGAGGTCGCGAGCTTCTACACGATGTTCAACCTGCATCCGGTCGGCAAATATCATGTGCAGGTGTGCGGCACGACGCCGTGCTGGCTGCGCGGATCGGACGATGTGTTCGCGGCGTGCAAGAACCGTGGCCTCGCCAAGGGCAAGACCACGCCGGACGGCTTGTTCACGCTGACCGAGGTCGAATGCATGGGCAATTGCGCGTCCGCGCCGATGGTCCAGATCAACGATGATAATTACGAAGACCTCGACTACGACCGAACCTCCGCGATCCTTGACGCGCTGGCCAAGGGCGAGACGCCCAAGGCCGGGACGCAGGAGCCGGGTCGGCATACGGTGGAGCCAAGCGGCGGACCTACGAGCCTCAAGGAAATGGTCGACGCCAACCACGATTATCGCGGGGAATGGGCATGACCGAACCCGTCAAGGCCGGTCTGCCGCTGCTCGGCATCGTCTTCCTGGCGCTGGCGATCTTCAAATTTGTTCAGGGCGAGTCCTGGGTCGTCTGGCTGATCCTGGGAATCATCTTTGGCGGTCTGCGCATCTTCGCATCGAAAAGGGACGTGGCATGAACAAGAACACGATCGTCACGATCCTTGCCATCATCGGCGGCATTGTCGTTTTGGGCTGGGTGCTGAAACTGGCATTCAAGCTGTTCATCCCGCTGCTGCTGGTCGGCGTCGGCGTCGCGATTTACCTCGCGGTGAAGGACAATAAGCGGATCGGCGGGCCGAAATGAACAACGTGGCAGTCTGGGTTGCAATCGGCGCGGCGCTGTTCAGCTCGCTGTTCGTGATCTTCGCGGGCGTGTGGACCGCGCGGGCGAAGCGGAAGGACGGCGGCGATGCTCGCTGACAAGGATCGTATCTTCACCAACCTCTACGGTTTCCAGCCGTGGAACCTGTCGGCTGCGCAGAAGCGTGGCGACTGGGACGATACGAAGGCGTTGCTGGCGTTGGGCCAGGATACGATCATCGATCGTATCAAGGCGTCGGGATTGCGCGGGCGCGGCGGGGCGGGGTTCCCGACGGGCATGAAATGGTCGTTCATGCCCAAGAATCCGACGCCCGAACGGCCCAGCTTTCTGGTCATCAACGCCGATGAATCCGAGCCGGGTTCGTGCAAGGACCGCGAGATCATCCGCCACGATCCGCACAAGCTGATCGAAGGCGCGCTGGTCGCCGGGTTCGCGATGCGTGCGCGGGCGGCCTATATCTACATTCGCGGAGAGTATATCCGTGAGGCCGAGACGCTGTTCGCGGCGATCGAGGAAGCCTATGCCAAGGGTCTTATCGGCAAGAATGCTTGCGGCTCCGGCTATGATTTCGACGTGTTCTGCCATCGCGGCGCGGGCGCTTATATATGCGGCGAAGAAACCGCGATGCTTGAAAGCCTGGAGGGCAAGAAGGGCCAGCCACGGCTGAAGCCGCCCTTCCCGGCGGGTGCGGGCCTCTATGGCTGCCCGACCACGGTGAATAACGTCGAGTCGATCGCGGTCGTCCCCACGATCCTGCGGCGCGGGCCGGAATGGTTCGCCAGTTTCGGTGCGGAGGGCAATCGCGGGACCAAGCTGTTCCAGATCAGCGGTCATGTCGAAAAGCCGTGCGTGGTCGAGGAAGCGATGAGCATCCCGTTCCGCGAGCTGATCGAAAAGCATTGCGGCGGCATTCGCGGTGGCTGGGACAATCTCCTCGCGGTGATCCCCGGCGGTTCGTCGGTGCCGCTGGTCCCGGCGGCGGAGATCATGGACGTTGCGATGGATTTCGACGGCTTGAAAGCGGTCGGCTCCGGCCTCGGCACTGCCGCCATCATCGTCATGGACAAGTCCACCGACATCGTCGCCGCGATCAGCCGGATCAGCTATTTCTACAAGCATGAAAGCTGCGGCCAATGCACCCCGTGCCGCGAAGGCACCGGCTGGATGTGGCGCGTGATGGAGCGGATGCGCACCGGCGACGCCGACATCAGCGAGATCGACACGCTCTACAACGTCACCAAACAGGTCGAGGGTCACACCATCTGCGCGCTGGGCGACGCGGCGGCATGGCCGATCCAGGGCCTGATCAAGCATTTCAGGCCAGAGATGGAGCGGCGGATCGTCGAGAAGCAGGGCGGTGGGTTGAGCCCGATGCAGGAGGCGGCGGAATGATGCTCGCACTGCGGATCATCCTGATCGCAACCGTTGTCGCCTATGCTGCGCCCGTGGCCGCGCAAAGTCGAATGACGGTACGCGTCGCCAATATCGATTATCGATACGCCGATTGTATCACTCGAAAGTTCGGAAGCGCTAGTGCGCGCACGGTGCTGGATGAAGCCTTCAAACCAAATAGCTGGCCAGTCGACGGCAAATGCTATTTTGAATATATGTTTCTTCTGGAAGCCTACAAATTAAATGGTGGTAGCATTGTTAGACGGCCCCGGATCATCAAGGCGGGCCTTCGCAGGGGTCTTTCGCCGAACAGATTGCCAGGCGGAGGAATGATCAGTTTTCGTGACATCGATTCTTTCCTCATGATGGAGCGGTTTCTATATATCCCAACAGATCTATATCGTGGCGCTTTGGCGGTTAGTTTGGTGCGTAGGGAATATGTTGCGGGCGGACCTGCCAGCTTCAATGGCCTGCCGCCGTTGCGACATCCGGCTTATCCCGCGCGATCGACGCCAGTGGCGGATGGAACGACGTTCGAGGATCAGTTTCGCGATGCATTCGCTTCACGAATTGGGGAGTGCATTGCACGCGCCAATCCGGCGCGGGCGAAGGCCTTCGTGCATGCCGAGGCGATGACCGATCAGCCTGTGGTCAATGCGCAGGTAAAGCCGTTGATCGAGGGGTGTTTGCCCGATGGCGACAGCGCAACCGTGTCTGCGACCGTGATCCGCGGTGGTGTCGCCACTGCTTATTACCGAATGGCGAAACAGTTAAAGGAGGCGGCGAAATGATTGTTGCGGCACTAATCCTGATGCTTGGCGTTCAGGAGACGCCCCAGCCACCACTTCCGGCTGGCGATCCCAATCCGGGTCCGCGTTCGGACCGGCTGGAGGATCTCGAACAGCGCCGCCAGCCATTGCCGGCCTCGACGCCCGCCGGTCTGCGGGCGATCCAGCAATTCGGTGCCTGTGTCGCCGACGCCAGCACGGCCAAGGCGCGCACCACGCTGTCCGGCGATTTCCGCACGCCCGCTTATCGCCGCGCGATGGATCAGATGGTCGAAGCCAATCGCATGTGCCCCAGCTTTCGCGGCTATAACCGCCTGCGTGCCAGCCGCTTGCTGTTCGCCGGGGCGGTTGCCGAGCGGCTGATCGAGCGCGACGGCGTGCCGGTCAATCGCGAACTGGCAAAGGCGGCGACGAAGCCCGCCGCATCGAGCTATTCGCCCACCGACACGGCCGCCATGTGCGTGGTGCGATCGGTGCCCGACGATGTCGCAAAACTGTTCGCTACCGAAATAGCGACCCCCGCCGAACAGTCCGCTGCGGCGGGTCTGCAACCGGCGATGGCCATGTGCATGAACAGCCGCCGGGTTGAAGTGACCACCGACGGTCTGCGCGCAATGCTGGCCACCGCCGCGTTCCGCAGCATCCACGCCGCCAGTGCGGCACCAAAGGGCTGACATGCCAAAACTGACCGTTGACGGAATTGAGGTCGAAGTCCCCGCCGGGGCGACCATCCTGCAAGCCTGTGAGGCTGCGGGGAAAGAGATTCCGCGTTTCTGTTACCACGAACGGCTGAGCATCGCCGGCAATTGCCGCATGTGCCTGGTCGAAGTGAAGCCGGGGCCGCCCAAGCCACAGGCATCGTGCGCGCTGCCCGCCGCCGACAATCAGGAAATCCGCACCGACAGCGCGATGGTGAAGGCCGCGCGCGAAGGCGTGATGGAATTCCTGCTGATCAACCACCCGCTGGATTGCCCGATCTGCGATCAGGGCGGCGAATGCGATTTGCAGGACCAGTCGATCGCCTATGGCCGCGGCCATTCGCGCTATACCGAGCACAAGCGCGCGGTGACCGAGAAATATATGGGCCCCATCGTCAAGACGGTGATGACCCGCTGCATTCAATGCACGCGCTGTGTCCGCTTTGCCGAAGAGATTGCGGGCGTGGAGGAAATCGGCGCGCTGTATCGCGGCGAGGACATGCAGATCACCTCCTATCTGGAAAAGGCGGTCACGTCCGAATTGTCGGGCAATGTCGTCGATCTGTGTCCGGTCGGTGCGCTGACGTCGAAGCCCTATGCGTTCGAAGCGCGGCCGTGGGAATTGAAGAAGACGCTGGCGATCGACGTGATGGATGCGGTCGGCACCAACATCCGGCTCGACAGTCGCGGTCGTGGCGTGCTGCGCGCGCTGCCACGGATCAACGAGGACGTGAACGAGGAATGGGCGCACGACAAGACGCGCCATGCGGTTGACGGCCTCAGCTTCCGTCGCCTCGACAAACCCTATGTCCGTCGCGACGGGAAGCTGGTCGAGGCGACTTGGGACGAGGCGTTCGACGCCATTGCGGTTGCGGCCAAGGGCGCGGGTGACAAAGTCGCGGCGATCCATGGCGACCTGCTCGATTGCGAGACGATCTTCGCCGCCAAGGCGCTGGTCAAGTCGTTCGGATCGGACCTGCTGGAGGGTCGCCAGACCGGCATGGATTACGACACGTCGTCGCTGAGCGCGGTCAATTTCAACACCACCATCGCGGGCGTCGAGGATGCCGATGTCGTGTTGCTGGTCGGTACCAATTTGCGCTGGGAAGCACCGCTGGTGAACACCCGCGTGCGGAAAGCGATCAAGAAGGGCGCGAAGGTCTTTGCGATCGGGCCGGAGACGGACCTGACGTACAAGGCGACGTGGCTGGGCAATGATCTGGGCCTGCTGGGCAAGCTGCCCAAGGCGGCGGCGGATGCGTTTGCCGATGCCAAGCGCCCGATGCTGATCGTCGGCGGCGCGGCGCTGAAGAACGGGCATGGCGCAGCGCTGGCGCTGGCGAAGAAGCTCAATCTGGTGCGCGACAATGATTCGACTGTGTCGAGCCAGGCGTGGAACGGTTTTAACGTGCTGCATTTTTCGGCGGCGCGAATGGGTGGACTGATGCTGGGTTTCCACAAGCCGGGCGGCATCGCCGACATCGTAGCGGCGGGGCCGAAGCTGACGTTTTTCCTGGGCGCGGACGAGGTGGATTTCAGCAAGTTCGCGGGCAGCTTCAACGTCTATATCGGCCATCATGGCGACAAGGGCGCGCATGCGGCGGACGTGATCTTGCCGGGTGCCAGCTATGCCGAAAAGGCCGGGACCTACGTGAATCTCGAAGGGCGCGTGCAGCGCGGCGACAAGGCCGTGTTCGCGCCGGGCGATGCGCGCGAGGACTGGACGATCCTGCGCGCACTGTCGGAGAAACTGGGCAAGACGCTACCGTTCGATACGTTCGGACAGCTGCGTGCGGCGATGTTCGCGGATACCCCGGCCCTGGCCGAGGAAGGGCTGGCGCGCTTCGACTGGAACCCGCCCTCGCTGGACGCCAAGGGGTCGGGTGAGGTGAATTATCCGATTGCGGACTTCTACCTGACCAACGCCATCTGCCGGGCCAGCCCGACGATGCAGCGTTGTTCGGCCGAACTGATCCACGGACAGGATTTTGCGGAGGCGGCGGAATGAATCATCCCGTCGTCACCCCAGCGAAAGCTGGGGTCTCCACCCGCACCGGAGACGCTCAACCTCACGAGACCCCAGCTTTCGCTGGGGTGACGGGGAAGGGACTATGACCGCCTTCTTCCAGAACACCGTCGGCCTGCCCTATGGCTGGGCGTGGTTCGTCGCCACGATCGTCGGCATCCTCGTCATTGCGCTTCCGCTGATGCTGGCCGTCGCGATGATCATTTATGCCGACCGGAAAATCTGGGCGGCGATGGCGTTGCGGCGCGGGCCGAACGTCGTCGGGCCGCTCGGCCTGCTGCAATCCTTCGCGGACGGCCTGAAGGTCTTTCTTCAGGAAACGATCATTCCGTCGAGCGCGAACAAGGGGCTGTTCCTGCTCGCGCCGATCATTACCTTCACCGTCGCGCTGATCGTGTGGGCGGTGGTACCGTTCCAAGCGGGCGTGGTGCTGTCGAACATCAATGTCGGCCTGCTCTACATCCTCGCGGCGTCGTCGCTGGGCGTGTACGGCATCATCCTGGCGGGCTGGGCGTCGAACTCAAAATATCCGTTTTATTCGGCGATCCGCGCGGCGGCGCAGATGGTGTCCTACGAAGTCTCGATCGGCTTCGTGCTGATCGCGGTGGTGCTGTGGGCGGGGACGTTCAACCTGTCGGGCATCGTCGAGGCGCAGACGGGGCATGTCTTCGGCCTGCTCAACGGCTTCGGCTTCAACCCGTTGCTGTTCCCGATGGCGGTGGTGTTCCTGATCTCCTCGCTGGCAGAGACCGCTCGCGCGCCGTTCGATCTGACCGAGGCGGAGTCGGAGCTGGTTGCGGGCTATCAGACCGAATATTCGTCGATGGCGTTCGCGCTCTACTGGCTGGGCGAGTACGCCAACGTCATCCTGATGTGCACGCTCAACGCGATCCTGTTCTGGGGCGGCTATCTGCCCCCGATCGACTGGGCGCCGCTCTATTATGTGCCGGGCATCATCTGGCTGTTCGCGAAGATCCTGTTCTTCTTCTTCGTCTTCAGCTGGGTGAAGGCGACCGTCCCGCGCTACCGCTATGACCAGCTGATGCGGCTGGGCTGGAAGATTTTCCTGCCGTTGTCGCTGATCTTCGTGTTCCTGATTTCCGGCTGGCTGATGGTTCAGCGGGTGGGGCTGTGAGCGTTCTAGGAACCCTGCTTTTTGGCTTGGCTGCCTCGTCGCCGGTGTCTGATCCGCTGTTGGCAACAACGACCTGTTCGCTGATCACGCCATCGGGAATCGATTTTCCTCTTACGATTCGACCGGGCGACGTGACCACCGTGTCAATTGGAGGTCTGGATAATACAGCTGCGCAGACTTATGAGGCGAAGCACAATCGTTTCGTCTATGTTTTTGCGAAGGACGACGTGAGGTTCGAATTAGACGTTAGAGAAACCTCGGACGAGCGCGGAGCAAAATCAGTAACTCTGTATGGAACCCGAGAGCGGGGCCGCCCAATGATCGTGGCGTTCGGTTCCTGCGGGCGTGAAGTGCAGCCGCCAACCAAGCTTGTCGATCTCAAGATCGTGGACTTGCTAGATCGGACAAGCTGGCCAGACCATTGTCTCACGCTGAGCGTCGGACGAAAGTCAAAGTCGATATACGGGGCTTCGGCAGCAGCAGCGCGGTATCAAGACGACGACGTTGGCGCGATTTCAATGAAGCGCGCGCAGATCCAACTGCCTGGTCCGTTTGAGGGGAATGTTTCGTTTCACATAAGTTTTGTCGGAGTGACCGAGGGGAAAATGGACCCAGAGATTGCTACGGTTGATGCCGCTAGCGGAGAGGCGGTGATCGCTATCACGCTAACGAAAAATGCGCATCCGAAGATTGTTTCCAGCCGATATGTGATTTGCGGTTCTAAAAGTGTGAAGGTGGGATCATGAGCGTCGCCCAACTCGTCCGATCCTTCACCCTTTGGGAATTCATCAAGGCGCACGCGCTGACCTTGCAGTATTTCTTCAAGCCCAAGGCGACGATCAACTATCCATACGAGAAGAATCCGCTCTCGCCGCGGTTCCGGGGTGAGCATGCGTTGCGGCGTTATCCGAACGGCGAAGAGCGCTGCATCGCGTGCAAGCTGTGCGAGGCGATCTGCCCCGCGCTGGCGATCACGATCGAGGCCGAGCCGCGCGACGACGGCAGCCGCCGCACGACGCGCTACGATATCGACATGACCAAGTGCATCTATTGCGGCCTGTGCGCCGAGGCATGCCCGGTCGATGCGATCGTCGAGGGGCCGAATTTCGAATTCGCGACCGAAACGCGCGAAGAGCTGATCTATCACAAGGACAAGCTGCTCGCGAATGGCGACCGCTGGGAACGCGCGATCGCCGCGAACCTTGCCGCCGATGCACCGTATCGTTAAGCGCGCGGCAATGATGGGGCCTCAAATTTCGTGATCCAGACAATCGCCTTTTACCTGTTCGCCACGATGGTCATCCTGTCCGCCGCGATGACGATCACCGCCCGTAACCCGGTGCATAGCGTGCTGTGGCTGATCCTGGCGTTCTTCAACGCCGCCGGGCTGATGGTGCTGGCGGGGGCGGAGTTCATCGCGATGCTGCTCGTCATCGTCTATGTCGGCGCGGTCGCGGTGCTGTTCCTGTTCGTCGTCATGATGCTCGACATCGACTTTGCCGAATTGCGCGCCGGGTTTGTCCGCTATGCGCTGTTCGGGCTGGCGATCGCGATCGTGCTGGCGGCGGAGGTCGTGATCGGTCTCGGTGCGCTCGATGCAGGCGGGATCACACTGTCAGGTGTCGATTCCGCGGTCCGCATCGCGCCGATCGATCCGGCGGTGCCGAATATCGAGGCAGTCGGGCGACTGCTGTACGGTCGTTATCTCTATATCTTTGAAGCCGCCGGGTTCGTGCTGCTGGTCGCCATGATCGGCGCGATCGTGCTGACGCATCGCCAGCGCGGCGGGGTGCGGACGCAGAATGTGTCCAGCCAGATCAATCGTCGTCAGAAGGACGCGACCCGCAACGTCAAGCCGCCCGTGGGGCAGGGGGTGGAGCTGTGATCGGGGTAACCCATTATCTGGTCGTCAGCGCGATCCTGTTCACCATGGGGGTGCTGGGCATCTTCATGAACCGCAAGAATTTGATCATCATCCTGATGGCGATCGAGTTGATCCTGCTGGCCGTGAACCTCAATCTGGTGGCGTTCAGCGCCGCGCTGGGCGATCTGGTCGGGCAGGTTTTCGCGATGTTCGTGCTGACCGTCGCGGCGGGCGAGGCGGCGATCGGGCTTGCTATCTTGGTCATCTATTTCCGCGGACGCGGGACGATTTCGGTCGATGACGTCAATCGGATGAAGGGCTGATGTCGGCGATCCATTTCATCGTATTCCTGCCGCTGCTGGCGGCAGTGGTTGCGGGTTTCAGCAATCGTGCGTTCGGGACGGTCTTTCCAAAGGTCGTGACGACCGGCGCGCTGTTCATCGCCGCGGCGCTCAGCTGGGTGATCTTCATCGGCTTCATGGGCGGCAGCACCGAGCCCTATGTCGCGGAAATCTTCACCTGGATGCGTTCGGGCGATCTCGACGTATCATGGGCGCTGCGCGTCGACAGCCTGACCGCCGTGATGCTCGTGGTGGTGACGAGCGTCTCCAGCCTCGTCCACCTGTATAGCTGGGGCTATATGGACGAGGACCCGGATCAGCCGCGCTTCTTCGCCTATCTCTCGCTGTTCACCTTTGCGATGCTGATGCTGGTGACCGCCGACAATCTGCTTCAGATGTTCTTCGGCTGGGAAGGCGTCGGGCTGGCATCTTATCTGCTGATCGGTTTCTGGTTCAAGAAGCCCAGCGCCAATGCTGCCGCGATCAAGGCGTTCGTGGTCAACCGCGTCGGCGATCTGGGTTTCATGCTCGGCATTTTCGGCGTGTTTCTGGTGTTCGGGACGATCTCGATCCCCGAAATCCTTGAGGCCGCACCGGGCATGGCGGGCTCCACAATCGGTTTCCTGGGCTATCGCGTCGATACGCTGACGATCCTGTGCCTGCTGCTGTTCATCGGTGCGATGGGCAAGTCGGCGCAGCTTGGACTGCACACCTGGCTGCCCGACGCGATGGAGGGGCCGACGCCGGTGTCGGCACTCATCCACGCGGCGACGATGGTCACCGCGGGTGTGTTCATGGTGTGCCGCCTGTCGCCCTTGTTCGAGCAGGCACCGATCGCATTGGGCTTCGTGACCTTCATCGGCGCGGCGACCTGCCTGTTCGCCGCCACGGTCGGCACGACGCAAACCGACATAAAGCGCGTGATCGCTTATTCCACCTGTTCGCAGCTAGGCTACATGTTCTTCGCAGCCGGCGTCGGCATGTACGGCGCGGCGATGTTCCACCTCTTCACGCACGCCTTCTTCAAGGCGCTGCTGTTCCTGGGTGCCGGCTCGGTGATCCATGCGATGCACCATGAGCAGGACATGCGCTATTACGGGGGCTTAAGGAAACACATCCCGATCACCTTCTGGACGATGATGGCGGGCACGCTCGCGATCACTGGCGTCGGCATCTACTGGCTCCACGCCGGGTTTGCCGGCTTCCACTCGAAGGACGCGATCCTCGAAGCTGCCTATGCCGCTGGTGGCGGTGGGCAGGGTGCGTTCTGGGTCGGCGTGTTCGCCGCGTTGCTGACCAGCTTCTACTCGTGGCGGCTGATGTTCCTGACCTTCTGGGGCAAGCCGCGCTGGACCCAGTCAGAGCATATCCAGCACGCGCTGCACGACGCGCACGGGCACGGGCATGACGATCATGCGCATGACGCACATGGTCATGACGATCATCACGCGTATGCCGATCACGGCGACGGCACCGGCGGTTATCATCCGCACGAAAGCCCGTGGCCTATGCTGATCCCGTTGCTGGTGCTCAGCGTGGGTGCGGTGTTCGCTGGCTTCGCGTTCAACAAGTTCTTCATTCAGCCCGAAAGCGGCGAAATCTTCTGGAAGGGCGCGGTCGCGTTCAACGAGCATCTGGCGCACGCGATGCACGAGGTGCCGTTATGGGTGAAACTGTCGGCGACGATCGTGATGCTGCTCGGCCTGTTCGGCGCGTGGGTGGCCTATATGTGGAAGCCGGGCATCCCCGCGGCGTTCACCGGCACGTTCGGGCTGCTCTACAAATTCCTGCTCAGCAAATGGTATTTCGACGAGCTGTACCATGTGCTGTTCGTGAAGCCCGCCTTCTGGTTCGGGCGGCTGTTCTGGAAGCAGGGCGACGAAGGGCTGATCGACCGCTTCGGGCCTAACGGATCGGCGGCGGTCGTGAAATTCGGCAGCGGCCTGACCGGCAAGCTGCAATCGGGATATGTCTATAGCTATGCGTTCGTCATGCTGATCGGCCTGACGGCGGCCGTTACCTGGGTGATCGCGCGATGAGCGGCCTTCTTTCCGTCATGCTCGCCGTGCCCGCCATCGCGGCGGTGCTGTGCCTGTTCACGACCGCCAACAACGCGCGCTGGATCGCGCTGATCGCCACGCTGATCGACCTGGTGCTGGGCGGCGTGTTGTGGGCGAATTTCGAGATTGGCGGGCCGCAATGGCAGTTCGTCGAGAATGTGCCGTTGTTCGGGGCGTTCGCATGGTCGCTGGGCATCGACGGCTTCGCGCTACTGCTGATCTTACTCAGCGTGTTCCTGATGCCGATCTGTATCGGGGCCAGCTGGGAAGCGATTACCGAGCGCGTGCCGGAATATATGGCGGCGTTCCTCGCAACCGAAGTGCTAATGATCGGCACCTTCGCGGCGCAGGACATCTATTTGTTCTATGTGTTCTTCGAGGCTGGCCTCATCCCGATGTTCCTCATCATCGGCATCTGGGGCGGCGCGAACCGGATTTACGCGAGCTACAAATTCTTCCTCTACACGCTGCTCGGCTCGGTGTTGATGCTGATCGCGATGATGTATATGACCATCACCGCGGGCACGACCTACATCCCCGAGCTGATGGCGTATGACTTCCCGGCGCATGTGCAGACATGGCTGTGGCTGGCGTTCTTCGCGTCGTTCGCGGTGAAGATGCCGATGTGGCCGGTGCATACCTGGCTGCCCGACGCGCATGTGCAGGCGCCAACCGCGGGGTCGGTGATTCTGGCGGGCGTGCTGCTGAAGCTGGGCGGCTACGGTTTCCTGCGCTTTTCGTTGCCGATGTTCCCGGAGGCGTCGGCGCAGCTGATCTGGCTGGTGTTCGGCCTGTCCTGCGTCGCGGTCGTCGTGACCTCGCTGATTGCGCTGGTGCAGTCGGACATGAAGAAGCTGATCGCCTATTCATCGGTCGCGCATATGGCGATCGTGACAATCGGCCTGTTCACCTTCAACCGGCAGGGGATCGAGGGCGCGATGATGGTCATGTTGGGCCACGGTCTGGTGTCGGGCGCGCTGTTCCTGTGCGTCGGCGTGATCTACGACCGGTTGCATACGCGCGAGATCGACCGTTATGGCGGCCTTGCGATCAACATGCCGAAATATGCGATCCTGTTCATGCTGTTCACGATGGCGTCGGTCGGCCTGCCGGGGACGAGCAATTTCGTCGGCGAGTTGCTGGCACTGATGGGGGCGTATCAGGTCTCGACGCTGGTCACGCTGATTGCGACGACCGGCATCATTCTGGGCGCGGCGTATATGCTCTTCCTCTACCGGCGCGTCGTGTTCGGCGATCTGGTCAAGGACGATGTCCGCGCGATGCCGGACCTGTCGAAGCGGGAGATGGCGTTGCTGGCCCCGCTCGCCGCAGTGACATTGTGGATGGGCGTTTATCCCGAAAGCTTCCTCGCGCCGATGCGCGGCGATGTGGCGACGCTGCTCGCGCGGCTGGAGCGAGCGCGTCCGGCGGGCGATAGTCTGCCGACGCCGGGTAATCCTGTCGCTGCCGCAGAACAGAAAAAAGCCGAGCATGGAGCGGCGCACTGATGGATTACGCCGCACAACTTTCGATGGTGCTGCCCGAGATCGTGATCTCGGTCGGGGGCCTCGCGCTGCTGATGGTCGCCGCATGGGGCGGCCAAGCGGTGTCGCGCGCAGTCAGCTGGGTCGCGGTCGCGGTGTTGCTGGGTGCCGGTCTGACGCTATTCGGCCCGGCTTCGGCGGGCGGCGTGGCGTTCGACGGGCTGTATAATGCCGATCTGTTCGCTGCCTTTGCCAAGGTGCTGATCTTCTTTGCCGCCGCGATCTCGATCATCATCGCCCCGCGCTTCTTTGCGAAGACGAGCGGTGAGGATCTGCGGCCCGAATATCCGATCCTGATCCTGTTCGCCGCAGCGGGCATGGGCATGATGGTGTCGGCCAACGACATGCTGACGCTCTATGTCGGATTGGAGCTTCAGAGCCTGGCCGCCTATGTGCTGGCCAGCTTCATGCGCCGTGACGTGCGCTCGGCGGAAGCGGGGTTGAAGTATTTCATCCTCGGCTCGCTGGCATCGGGCATCCTGCTCTACGGAATCTCGCTGGTCTATGGGTTCAGCGGCACGACCATCTTCGGCGACATTGCCCTTGCCTATGCCGGGGCGGAAGGTTCGACCAAGATCGGTCTGCTGTTCGGCCTCGTCTTCGTGTTCGCTGGCCTCGCCTTCAAGATGTCCGCCGTGCCGTTCCACATGTGGACGCCCGACGTTTACGAGGGCGCGCCGACCCCGGTGACGACCTTCTTCGCCAGCGCGCCCAAGGTGGCGGCAGTGGCGCTCTCCGTGCGCGTCGCAATCGACGCGATGGGACCGGTGACCAGCGACTGGCGGCAGATCGTGGTGTTCGCCGCACTCGCCTCGATCGTGCTGGGCGCCGTCGCGGCGATCGGACAGAGCAATATCAAGCGGCTGCTGGCTTACTCGTCGATCAACAATATCGGCTTTGCGCTGATCGGGCTTGCCGCTGGCACGGTCGAGGGCGTGGCGGGCGTGCTTACCTATCTGACCATCTATGTCGTGATGACGCTGGGCAGCTTCATCGTCGTGCTCCAGATGCGCGACGAGGCCGGTCAGCCGGTCGAGACGATTGCCAGCCTCTCCGGCCTGTCGCGCACGCGACCGATGCTGGCGCTGGCGCTGGCGATCTTCATGTTCAGCCTGGCGGGCATTCCACCGCTGTTCGGCTTCTGGGCGAAGTTCGCGGTGTTCGAGGCGGCGGTGCGCGCGGGCCTGTTCCCACTGGCCGCAATCGGCATCGCGGCGTCGGTGATCGGGGCCTATTATTATCTCAAGATCGTTAAGACGATGTATTTCGACGAACCGGCACCTGCGTTTTCGCGTGACAGCAGCCCGATCGAGGGCGGTCTGATCGCCGCGGCGGCGGTGTTCGTCTCGCCGCTGGGCTATCTGCTGATCCCGGTGCTGGGTGCATGGTCGCTGGCGGCTGCGCGGACGCTCTTCTGATCCGCACCGTCGAGCAGACGGGTTCGACCAACGCCGACATGCTGGCGCTCGCTGTGGCGGGCGCACCCGAGGGAAGCTGGCTGCGAGCCGAACGCCAGACCGGCGGGCGCGGGCGACAGGGACGAGCGTGGGAATCTCCGTCTGGTAATTTCTATGGCAGCACGCTGGTGCGGTTGCGCCCGACCGATCCGGCGGCGGCGACGCTTGCGCTGGTCGCGGCGGTCGCGCTGGAGGATTCGGTGCGGGTTTTTCTGCGGCGCGGTGCGATGCTGAAATGGCCGAACGACCTGCTGATCGATGGGGCCAAGCTGTCGGGCATCTTGCTGGAGCGGGCCGGGGATGCCGTGGTGGTCGGGATCGGCGTCAATCTGGCGCACCATCCCGACTTGCCGGATCGACCAGCGACCAGCCTGATGGCGCAGGGCGTCGCCGTGGAGGTTGAAGCCTTTGCCGATGTGCTGGCCGAATCGTTCACGCGCTGGCTGGCGCGGTGGCGGGGCGAGGGATTATCGGTCGTGCGGGCGCGCTGGCTGGAACGGGCGCATCCGGTGGGGACGGCGCTGTCTAGCGCTCTGCCGGATGGGTCGAAGGTCGAGGGACTGTTCGACGGCCTGGACGCCGAAGGCGGCCTTATTCTGCGCGACGCGTCGGGAACTCGGCGCATCATCCACGCTGGCGATGTTTTCATGCTTTAGTTTCTTCGTGCCTTTGTGCCTTCGTGTGAATCATTTTCTCACACAAAGGCACAAAGGCACGAAAAGGAGAGAAAGGGCATTCGCTCGACTTGAGGTGAGATACGATTGTAGGGGTGCTGCGCACCCGTTTGTGTTCGTTTGGAGAGAGCGATGCTGCTCGCGATTGATGCCGGCAACACCAATGTCGTCTTTGCCTTGCTGGAAGGGCGCGAAATCCGCGCGCGCTGGCGGATCGCGACCGATCCGCGGCGGACGGCGGATGAATATGCGGTGTGGCTAAGCCAGTTGCTGGCGCTGGAGGGGTTTGCCTTGTCGAGCGTCACGGGGGTCATCATCGGCACGGTGGTGCCGCGCGCGCTCCACAACCTCACCGTGCTCAGCCAGAAATACTTCAAGACTGACCCCGTTATCGCGGGCAAGGGCGGCTGGCCGATTGCGCTGGACGTCGAGGAGCCGGACACCGTGGGCGCAGACCGCGCGCTCAACGTGATGGCCGCCCACGCCAATCATCCCGGCGACCTCATCATCATCGATTTCGGCACCGCCGCAACCTTTGACGTCGCCGATTATACCGGGGCGTATAAGGGCGGGATCATCGCGCCGGGCATCAACCTGTCGCTCGACGCGCTGGTGACGGCGGCGGCGAAACTGCCGCGCATCGCGATCGAGGCACCGGTTAGCAAATCGGTGATCGGGCGTAATACGGTCGACCAGATGCATATCGGCATCTATTGGGGCTATATCGCGATGATCGAGGGGCTGGTCGCCCGCATGAAGGCGGAGATCGGTCGCCCGGTAAAGGTGATCGCAACCGGTGGTCTTGCCGTGCTGTTCGAAAAGAACACCGATATATTCGACACGATCGAGCCGGACCTGACCATTCAGGGGCTGGCGATGCTGTGGGAGCGGAGCCAGTCGGCCTGACCGCACCCACTATTTAATATGACTGGAACAATGTGACTCCCGGCAAAGAACTTCTCTTCCTCGCGCTCGGCGGTTCGGGCGAGATCGGCATGAACGTCAACCTCTATGGCTGTGACGGCAAATGGCTGATGGTCGATTGCGGCGTGATCTTCGGCAATCCCGATTATCCCGGCATCGACCTGATCCTCCCTGACCTTCAGTTCATCGAGGAGCGCATCGACGATCTGCTCGGCATCGTGCTGACGCACGGGCATGAGGATCATATCGGCGCACTGCCATACCTGATCGGCGACCTCGAAGTGCCGCTTTATGCCACGCCGTTCACCGCGGGCCTGATTCACGGCAAGCTGGACGAGGAAGGCATCGCCGACCGCGTCGAACTGAACGTGGTGCGCGAGGACGAATCCTATCAGATCGGCCCGTTCAAGATCAGCTATATGCCGCTGGCGCACTCGATTCCGGAGGGCAATGCCGTCGTGATCGAGACGCCCTATGGCAAGATATTCCACACCGGCGACTGGAAGATCGACGACACGCCGGTGATGGGATCGGCCTCGACCGCCGAGGAACTGACCGCGGTGGGCGACAGCGGCGTGCTGGCGATGGTGTGCGATTCGACCAATGTATTCAATCCCGAGGCTTCGGGGTCGGAGACCGACGTTCGCACCGGGCTGGACGAAGTGATCGGCGCGGCGAAGAATCGCGTGCTGGTGACGACCTTCGCGTCGAATGCGGCGCGGCTGCAAACGCTGGGGGAGGTCTGCAAGGACACCGGGCGCAAGATGTGCGTCGCGGGCCGCTCGCTCGACCGCATCCTGCGCGTGGCACAGGCGACCGGCTATCTGCGCAATTTCCCCGATATCGTCGATTTCGAGACAGCGATGAAGCTGCCGCGCAACAAGGTGATGATCGTCGCCACCGGCGGGCAGGGCGAGCCGCGTGCCGCGCTCGCGCGGATCGCCGACGAAACGCATCAGTTGAAGCTGGAATCGGGCGACACCGTCGTGTTTTCGTCCAAGCAGATTCCCGGCAACGAGATGGCGATCGGGCGGATCATGAACGTGCTGGCGGGCAAGGGCGTCGAGATGATCACCGACCGGCAGGCGTTCGTCCACGTCTCCGGCCATCCCGGGCGACCCGAACTGGCGGCGATGTATGGCTGGATTCGCCCCGAAATCCTGGTGCCGGTGCATGGCGAGATGCGCCATATCGCCGAACAGGCGCGCTTCGGCCTGGAACAGGGCGTGCCGCAGGCGGTGGTGCAGAATAACGGTGAGATCATCCGGCTTGCTCCCGGAAAACCGAAGAAGGTTGGCAATGCCGTTGCCGGGCGACTGGTGCTGGACGGCGACGTGATCCTGCCCGCCGACGGCTCCACCATGAACGAGCGGCGCAAGCTGGGGCTTTATGGCCAGATGTCGATTGCCGTGGCGATCAAGGCGAATGGCAAACTTGCCGGAACGCCGGAAATCCGCATTCAGGGCGTGCCGGTCGAGGAGGACCGCGAACCCTTCATCGAGGAAGCGGTGGAAGCCGTTTCCAAGGCTGTTTCGGACGCCAAGGGCCGCGATATCGACCGGCTGCGAGAAAGCGTGCGGCTGGCGGCGCGGCGCGTTGCGACGCGCTGGACCGGCAAGAAGCCGGTGGTCGATGTGATGCTGATCGAGGTTTGACGCGATGAGTTGGCCGAGCGCGCTGGCGATCTATTTCCTGTTCTGGTTCCTGGCGCTGTTCCTGGTGCTTCCTTTCTCCGCGCGGACCAGCGTGGAGGCGGGGGAGGCGCTGGTACCGGGGCAGGCGGAAAGCGCGCCGGTATCGTTTCCGGCGGGCAAGATCGTCATCCGCACGACGGTGGTTTCAGCGGTGCTGTTCGGGCTGTTCTACCTGAACTATGTCAACGGCTGGCTCACCGCTGATATGGTCGGTTATTAGCGGACCATTGGCTCGCCGGGCTTGAACCGGGCATTGTCGGCCTGTGCCTTGCTATAGGCGCGCTCCGCATCCGCTTCCTTGAACTGGGCGGACGCCTGGTCGAACGACTCCAGCGCCTGCCCCTGAATCCCGCTGAGATTGGCGGCGATATAGGCGGTCATCGCGTGCGATATCTTGGCCGTGTCGAAGGCGCGCCCGTCGAGACGCGAGTCGATCTGTTCGTTCATCGACGCGTGGCCGATCACCGCAAACTGATCCGATCCATGGATGGCAAAGCCCTTGCCCATCACCTTTTCAGCGTTGTCGGCCATTTCAAAGCTGGTTTTGACGCGAGTCTGTTTGTCGCCAGCGGGCGCGACCTCGACGGTGTATTTGCCGATCTGCTGACCCTTGGCGTGGAAGTACCATACCATCGATTTCTGGGGTTCGCCGCCGCGCGTGACCGATTCGTCGCGCGTGCCCGTGACCATCTTGTCGAAGAGCGAGGGGAGCGGCGTCGCCTCGACGATGCGATAGGTCTCTGCCAGCGGACGATCATAGGTTTCGCCGGACGATTGCAGCGGGCCGTGAAAGTAAATTCCCGCCGCCGCCGCCGTTGCTACGCCGCCGAACATCAGCTCCCGAATCATGTCGCGCCCCCAAAATGATTGCGGGAACGAAATATCCGGAACCCGTCAATCACGGACCAAAAGACGTGGCTAATGCGCGGTTAGCGTTAGTGCTTGTTCTGCGTCATCCGGTCGACCCAGGCGATGCCGATGGCCGATGCGATGAAGGACATGTGGATGATCGTCTGCCACATCACGCCGGTTTCGGTGACGCGTCCAGTTGGCGTGCCGATTGCCCCGGCTTCGATAAATGTGCGCAACAGGTGGATCGACGAGATGCCGATGATCGCCATCGCCAGCTTGACCTTCAGGATGCCCGAATTGACGTGGCTGAGCCATTCCGGGTTGTCCGGATGCCCCTCCAGCCGCAGGCGCGAGACGAAGGTCTCATAGCCGCCGACGATGACCATCACGAGCAGGTTGGAGATCATCACCACGTCGATCAGGCCGAGCACGACCAGCATGATTTGCTGCTCGGTGAACTCCCAGGCGTGCATGATCAGATGCCACAGCTCCTTGAGGAACAAATAGACATAGACGATCTGCGCGACGATCAGCCCGACATAGAGCGGCAGCTGAAGCCAGCGCGAGCTGAAGATCAGCATCGGCAGTGGCTTGAGCCGGACGGGGATGTCGGACGGATCGGAAGGATTCGGAATGCTCATGGTGCAGCGCAATACCGGCGCGACCGTGTCGTGAGCAAGTGCGGACTATAGCGCCAGTGCAAAGAAGCGGTTGAAGTCGGTCGGGCGGTACCCGGCGAAGGACGGGCAGGGGACGAAGCCGTAGCGCGCGTACAATGCGTGCGCCGCATCGAACGCGGGGCCGGTCCCGGTCTCCAGCTTCAGCGCGGTATAGCCCCGGTCGCGGGCCAGCGCGATGATGTGGCGCAGGATCGCCGTACCGACGCCGCGCCCCAATGCCGTCCCGGCAGTACGCATCGACTTGATTTCGCCCGTGTGCGCATCAAGCTCGCGGAGGGCTCCGATGCCGAGCAATGTCTCGCCCTCCCAGGCCGAGAGGAAGGTGATATCGGGCGTCTTCAGCCCCGACAGGTCGAAAAAATGACAACTGTCCGGCGGTGAATTGTCGAGCATGCCGCGCGCATGGATTTCGAGCAGGGCGATGATTTGCGGATCGTCCAGACCGCCCTCGCGGACGATCATCGCCGCGAAACGCCGAATCCGAAGTCAGCGGCGACCGCCTGGCCCCACTGATCAAGTGCGGGTTCGAAGCGCCATGCGCGCAGCCGTTCGCAGATGGCGAGGTCGAAGCTGTCCCGCTGGGTTGGCGCTGCGAGCGTGCAGGCACTGACCGAGCCGTCAGCCTCGACGCGGAGCCAGCCACTGGTGCCGCCGACGTCCGGGGGTAGACGGTCCTGTGGCGAAAAACCGATCGCGGCCTGATCGATCGGTTTGAGCGGCTTTGGCATGGGTCGCCAGGGCATCGGCACTGTCCCGCCGACGGTGTAGGTTCGGATACGGCCAGCGGTATAGCGTACCGCGATGTTCAGGGTGTCGCCGGTTCGCGTGCCCTCACGGGTCAGCGCCGGATGGAAGCGCAGATAGCGTTTCAGGTGCGGGCAGGCATGGGCATCGAACGCTGCGACGCCGCTTGGCTTCGTAACCTCGCACGTGCGGGGCCTGCCGGCGTCGTCGACGGCGAGGGTGACACCGACTTCCTGACTATGGTCTTCCGCCCCGACCGGAACGGGGAATGCGCCTTGCTGATAGGGGAAGTCGCGCCAGTTGATTTCGAGGCGGCGTATGCGATCGGGGTCCGCGTTGGCTGGCTGTCCGAGTTGCAGCCCGATCTGGGCCGTGCGCTGGTTGCCGTCCCTGCCGACCCATTGCTTCCCCAGCATGCGCATCGATGATGCTTGCGCCAATGCCGTAACTGGCAGGATCAGCACCAGCGATATGATCCCCCCGCGCATCGTTCAGATCTCGTCGATCATGCCCGCCAGCGTGTCGAGACACGCAGCGGCGAGCGCCTTGCACCGCTCCGGCGACCAGCCGAACTCAGCATCCGGGCTGGGATCGTGATCCTTGAATGGCATTTCCAGCGTCATTGCTACCGCGCCGAAGCGTTCGGCGAGCTGGTTGGTGGACATCGACAGATTGGCGGTGCCGGGCGCGGATTTCGGATAGCCCTGTTCGGTCTGGAACAGCGGCGTCGCGGCGGCGAGACGGCGGCCGTAATCGTAGAATTTCTCACCCAGCGCGTCGGTCCAGCGGGGAATGCCCTCAAACCCTGCGAGGAAGTTTGCCGGGATCGCTTCATCACCATGAATGTCCATGGCGAAATCGACGCCGGTTTCGTCCATCGCCGCGCGAACGTGCAGGACTTCGGGGCTCTGCTCCAGCGTTGGCGCATGCCATTCGCGGTTGAGGTTTATCCCGGCCGCATTGGTGCGCAGATGCCCGCGAAAACTCCCGTCCGGGTTCATATTCGGTACGATGTGGATCGTCGCCTTTTCGCGCAGCGCCATGGCAGTGGCGTCGGTTGGATCGGTCAGCTTCTCCAGCGCGCCCTCGGCCCACCATTCGGCCATCGATTCGCCGGGATGCTGGCGGGCATAGAGCCACACCTGCTTCTTGCCCGTCCCAAGCGTCAGAAGGTCGATCGCGCGCCCGTCCAGCGTCTGGCCGAGCTCGCGGTGCGTCACGCCCGGCTGTGCCGCCATGCGCGCGATCAGATCCTGATGCCGTTCCATGCTGTACGGCGCGAAATAGGCAAACCACGCGACATCGCCGTCGAATTCATGGCTGAAGCTGAGCACCCCGTCGGCATAATTGCTCTCGGTCAGCCGCCACGCTTCGCGGTCCGTGCTGACGCGCGCGCGATATCCCGGCCAGCCAAAGGTATAGGCGGCCTCGCCCGCATTGGTGATGCGAAAGGTCAGCCGTTTGCCACGCGCCCCGGCGACGCGGAAATGGAACCACTGTAAAAAATCGGACTGATGGTCGGCGACGATTTCCAGATCGACGGTGTCACCGTCGATCTGGAGGAGGCGAATGTTTCCGCTGTCGAACGCGGAATTGATCTGGATGCTCATTTCACCGTGATAGTGATCCCGGACTGCCCCGGAAAGCCCTTGAACAACGCGGCGGCGAGCTTGGTCGCGGTATCGGTCGGCTGCGATCCCGGTGCGTCGCCCAGTGATTCGGTGATCGCCTTGCCTTCCCAGATCACGGTATTGTCACCGCGCCGGCGAAGCTGCACGGCCAGTTCCGAGCCGTAGACGGTGCGCGTCTTGCCGCCAAGGCCGACGCTGGCACCCACGCCGCCGCCGACATTGCCGCCAAAGCCGCCACCGCCCAGCCCGATCGTGACCGGTGGGCGCGTGCGCACCTGACCGCGATCGGTGCGGCTGAAATCGACCGTGGCGATATAATCGGCGCTGGTCCCGGCTGCGGCGGGCGAGAAGCCCAATACGGCCATCTGCGACCCGACCGCGTCGGCATAAAGCTGATATTCGGGGCCGGCGACGCTATCCTTGGGCTGAATGCTGACGGCACCTGCCGGAATCGGCTGGGCCAGATGATAGCGGGTGACATCGACCGGGGCGCCACGACCGCCGGAGGTGGCACAGCCCGCCATGAGCGCGGCGGTAGCGGCGAGGGTAAGCAGGGCTCGGGTCTTCATCGGATAAATCCTCCTGGCGTTCGCAATGAACGGCCTGTCGTTAACAACATCGTTACGCGCGGGTCGGTTCCGTTGCCAAGCTTTCCTTGACTTCGCGGGGCGTGACATCTACGCGGCAGCCTCTTTTCCGACAGCTTAATAAGAGTATCGAGACCGGTCATGAAGATCGTCAACAGCCTGAAGTCGCTCAAGGGGCGCCACCGTGACAACCGCGTGATTCGCCGTCGTGGTCGCGTGTACGTCATCAACAAGACGCAGGGCCGCTTCAAAGCCCGCCAGGGCTGAAGCCAGCCATCCCCGTGGGATCGATTCGCGCCGCTATCTTCGATATCGGCAATGTCCTGTTCCACTGGCACCCGCGGTTTCTCTACGAGCGCCTGATCGGTGACGATCGGGCGCTCGAAGCGTTTCTGCGCGACGTCGTCACGGTCGAGTGGCATTTCCAGCATGACGCGGGCCGCGATTTCGCGGACACGTCGGCGGAACTGACGGCGCAATTTCCACGGCACGCCGACCTGATCGCCGCCTGGGGGCCGCGCTTCAACGAGAGCGTCGGCGATCCCGTTACGGGCATGCACGAGCTCGTAGCCGAACTTGATTCGCGCGGCGTTCCATTGTTTGCGATCACCAATTTCAGCCATGAATTCTTTCCGCCATTTCGCGCGGCATGGCCCGACCTGTTTGACCGCTTCCGCGATGTCGTGGTGTCGGGCGAGGAAAAGCTGCTGAAGCCCGATGCGGCGATCTACACCCTCGCATTGAATCGATTCGGACTGAGCGCGGAAGAGGCGATCTTCATCGACGACAACGCCGCCAATGTTGCTGGTGCGGAGGCGATGGGGATTCGGTCGGTATTGTTCATCGATGCTGAGAGCCTGCGAGCCGAACTGGCCGACGCAGGGCTGTTACCGGCCGACTAATTTCGCCCCTTCAACTCGTCGCCGACGATCGTCACGACGTGCAGCACGTTGGTCGATCCGGGCGTGCCGAACGGGACGCCGGCGCACACGATAACGCGGTCTCCCGCCTTTGCGACGCCGTGGCGCAGCGCCATGCGCTTGGCCTTGGCCACCATATCCTCGAACGAATCGACGTCGCGGGTATGGACGGCGTGGGTGCCCCATAACAGGCCCAGACGGCGGGCGGTTTCGTGCTTGGGCGTCAGCACCAGGATCGGCACGGCAGGCCGTTCGCGCGCGATGCGGCGGGCGGTGGAGCCGGACATGGTGAAGCACACGATCGCGCTTGCCGAAACCGTCGCCGCGATCGACTTGGCCGCTTCCGCCAGCGCGTCGGCGGTGGTCGGATCGGGCTTCATCACGGTGAAATGGACGCGGTCGCCATGCGCGGGATCGCGCTCCACCGCATCGGCGATGGCATCCATCATCGTGACCGATTCGATCGGCCATTGACCCGCCGCACTTTCGGCCGACAGCATGATCGCGTCGGCACCGTCATAGACGGCGGTGGCGACGTCGGAGACTTCGGCGCGGGTCGGCGAGGGTGAGGTAATCATCGATTCGAGCATCTGCGTCGCAACGATCACCGGGCGGCCCATGCGCCGCGCGGTCTCGACGATACGCTTCTGCATCGGCGGCAGATTCTGCGGCGGCAGTTCGACGCCCAGGTCGCCGCGCGCGACCATCACGCCGTCGCACGCCTCGATAATCTCCTCCAGCCGGGTGACCGCACTGGGCTTCTCGATCTTGGCCAGCAATGCCGCGCCGCCGCCGATCAACCGCCGTGCTTCGGCAAGATCCTCGGGCCGCTGGACAAAGGACAGGGCGATCCAGTCGACCTTCTGTGCGACGGCAAAGGCGAGGTCGCTGCGATCCTTCTCCGTCAGCGCCGCCATCGGCAGCACCATGTCGGGAACGTTCAGCCCCTTGGAATTGGACAGCATGCCGCCGACCTCGACGCGGGTGACGATGCGGTCGCCGTCATAACCCGTCACGCGCAGCACCATCTTGCCATCGTCGAGCAACAGCCGCGCCCCGTCGGTCACCGCCTCGAAAATCTCGCGATGGGGCAGTTCGACACGGGTCGCATCGCCGGGGGTCTTGTCGCGGTCGAGGATGAAGGTGGTGCCGGTTTCGAGCATCACCTTGCCCTCGACGAACTTGCCGACGCGGAGCTTGGGACCTTGAAGGTCGGCGAGAATCGTCATTGGGCGACCGGTGGTTTTTTCCAGCGCGCGGATCGCCGCAATCACCGGGATTTTAGATTCCTGATCGCCATGGCTCATATTGATGCGAAACGCGTCGGCCCCCGCCGCATGCAGCGCCGCGATCATCTCGGGCGAATTGCTGGCGGGGCCTAGAGTCGCCAGCACGCGCACCTTTCGTGAACGCGGGGGCATTGCCTTGGTCATCGCCGGTCTCTCCTTGTGCCGCCCGTTCCCTAACGCCAAATGAAGTTCATTCAACCGTGGAGGCGAGAAAGTGACAACGCTGGACAGAATCGACGACCGGATTGCCGCCGAAGCGTTCCGCCGGCTGGTACGGCATTTGCGCCATCGCACCGATGCGGAGAATATCGAGCTGATGGGTCTGGCGGGGTTTTGCCGCAACTGTCTGTCCGACTGGGTCGAGGAAGCCAGCCGGGGCCAACTGAGCAAGGATGACGCGCGCGAAGCGGTGTACGGCATGCCCTATGCCGCGTGGAAGGCGCAGCATCAGGGCAAGGCGACGCCCGAGCAGATCGAGCGGATGAATGCGAGCGTCGCGCGCAACAAGCGCGAGGCGGACCTGGACGATGCGCTGGACGACAGCTTTCCCGCGAGCGACCCGCCGTCGATGAGCGAGCCGGGGCGGTGACCATGTTCTTCGCGCTGGCGCTGGTCGCCACTCCGCAGGTTGCAAGCCCGCCCGATTCGTACACGCCGGGGCGCGAGATCGTCGCCGATATCGGCAAGATCGTGACACCGACCGGCGTGCAGGAGACGTTCGAGGTCACGCTGGGTGGCGCGCGGCAGGTGGTGAATGTCCGCGGCGCGGACCGCGACAATCCGATCCTGTTGTTCATCCATGGCGGGCCGGGCGCGGTGGAAATGCCGATCGCCTGGGCGTTCCAGCGGCCGTGGGAGGATTATTTCACGGTCGTGCAATGGGACCAGCGCGGGGCGGGGCGGTCCTATCCGCTAAACGACCCGGTGGCGCTCGCGCCGACGCTGACGCCGGAGCGCTACCGCGACGATGCGATCGAGCTGATCGACCGGTTGCGCGCGAAATACGGCAAGCGGAAGGTCTTCGTGCTGGGTCATAGCTGGGGGTCGATCGTCGGGCTGGCGGTGGCGGCGAAGCGGCCCGATCTGCTCCACGCCTATATCGGCATGGGCCAGATCATCGATGCGAAGGAGAATGAGCGCGTCGGCATGGCGTGGACCATCGCCCGCGCGCGAGCCGAGGGTAATGCAGAGGCTGTGCGCGAGGTGGAGGCGCTCAAGCCCTATCCCGATACAGGCGGTTTCACGATCGAGAAGGCCGATGGGTGGCGCAAATGGGCGATCGGCTATGGATCGCTGGCGGCGTATCGCAAGGATGCGAATTTCTATCTCCGCGCGCCGCGCTTGTCGCCCGAATATACCGCCGCCGATCGCAAGGCGTGGGGCGATGGCAGCCTGTATTCGGTAAAGACATTGTGGCCGCGTCTGGCGGATTTGAGTTTTAACCGCACGCGGCGGATTGCGACGCCGGTGTTCATGTTCCTCGGCCGCCACGATTATACGACACCGTCGTCGATTACCGCCCAGTGGATGGCACGGCTGTCGGCCACGAAAAAGCGCGTGACGTGGTTCGAGCATTCCGCGCATCTCCCGATGATCGAGGAGCCGGGGCGGGTATTCGCGGCGCTGATCGAACAGGTGCGGCCACTCGCGGCGGCGGAGAGCAGAAAATGATGGCGGCGGACTTCGCACCTGCCTAGCTTCCCGCAAAAGGGGAGCCTGATCCATGCGCCGAATCGCCGCCGTTACCGCCCTGTTGCTTGCCGCCACGCCACTCGCTGCGCAGACCGCCGCGCCGAAGGTCCAGTTCATCCATGCCGGCGCGTTGCTGGCGAAACCGGGCGAAGCGCCGCGTGGCGCAAGCACGATCATCGTGCGCGACGGCAAGATCGCCGAGATCCGCGACGGCCATGTCGCGCCCGAAAGCGGGGCCACGCTGATCGACCTGAAGGACCGGTTCGTGCTGCCGGGGCTGGTCGATATGCATGTCCATCTGTGGGGCATCGGCGGCGATCCGCTGCGTGACCGGCTGACCGCACTCAACCGCGACGATGCCGACGACATGATGTACGCGGTCGGCAATGCGCGCGTGACGCTGGAGGCGGGGTTCACCACCGTCCGCGATCTGGGCGGCAGCGCGAGGGGCATGCGAGCACTGCGTGAGGGCGTGGAGCGCGGCGACATCGCCGGGCCGACCATCGTCAATGCGGGCAGTTCGATCTCGGTCTCGGGCGGGCATGCCGATGGCACCAATGGCGCGGCGGAGGTGTTCGCGGACGCGATCCACAAGCACCAGATCAATACGTGCGACGGACCCGACGATTGCCGCCGCGCGGTGCGGCAACAGATCGCGCTGGGCGCGCAGGTCATCAAATATATGTCGACCGGCGGCGTGCTCTCCAACGTGTCGGGCGGGCTGGGCCGCGCGATGACCGACGAGGAAATGAAGGCGATCATCGACACCGCGCACGGCCTTGGCCGCAAGGTGGCGACGCACAGCCACGCGGCGGCGGGGACCAAGGCGGCGGTGGCTGCGGGGGTCGATACCGTGGACCACGGATCATTCCTCGACGATGAGGCGATCCGGATGATGAAGGCCAACGGCACCTGGCTGGTCCCGACGATGATGGCCCCCGCTGCGGCGCTGCAACAGGCGCGCGCCGGGCTGTTGCCGCCCGCCGTGATTCCGAAGGCGGAGGAAGCGGCGGCGGCGGCGTTCGCCAGCCATTCAAAGGCCTATGCGGCGGGCGTGAAGGTCGCGTTCGGCACCGATACTGGCGTGTCGAAGCATGGCGACAACGCGCAGGAATTCGCGCTGATGGTGAAAGCCGGAATGACCCCCGCAATGGCGCTGAAGGCAGCGACGGTGAACGCCGCCGAGGCACTGGGGCGCTCGGCGGCGATTGGGTCGATCGAGCCGGGCAAGGACGCCGACATCATCGCCGTGTCCGGCAGCCCGCTGGAGGATGTTCGCCGCATGGAAAAAGTCGATTTCGTGATGCGCCATGGCGTGGTGCACAAGGCGGCGGGCAAGCGGCAGGGGTTTCCGGCAGAGTAGGGGCCTTCGCGTGATGATTTCACACTGATTTCTCGTCACCCCGGGCTTGACCCGGGGTCCCGCTTCTTCGGGCAATCGCCATTAGCCGGCCCCGGGTCAAGCCCGGGGTGACGGGGTTGGTTCAAGATGAAGTCATTTGCGCTAGCGCTTCAGTTGAAGCTGCGACGTCTCCCACGCCAGCCGAACATGGACCGCAAAGGCGGGGGCCAGCCGCTTCATCTCACGCTGTGCCTCACCCCCGAAATCCGGGAATGAGCGTGCGCGTTCGAGACTGGCGTCGGTGACGAGCCGGATCTGGCGCAGCGCCGCCGGAATGTCGCGTTCGACATTATAGACGATCAGCGCCAGGATGAACTCGGCCTCGATCCGCTCGCTATGTGCCGGGGCGAGCGCGGCGCGGATCGCGGGGATGGCGCGCAGGACCAGCGGGCGCGGGTCTTCCTCGCCGGTCATCGAGACGGTGACGGCGAGCATCAGCGCGGCACGGGCGGCACCGGCGCTTTGCGGTCCGGCGGTCTCGTCGAACGCGCGCATCGCGGTGCGCAGGTAATGCGCGGCATCCTTGAACCGGTTCTGTTGCATCACATTCTCGCCCAGCTCCAGATAGGCGGTCGCGGTTTCGGGATGCTGGATATATTGCGCCGCCTGAATCGCGATCAGCGCAGGACGGCGGACCTGCTCGGCCTCTGACAATCGCCCCAGCCGCTCGAGCAGCCGGGCATAGGCGATATTGGCGCGCGCGGTTTCCAGATGCTTGTCGCCGAAGCGCCTAGTGCGCAGCGCGACCGCCTGTCCGGTCAGCGCCAGTGCATCCTCCAGCGGCACGATCGCCGCGATGTCGAGATAGGCGGTGGCCACACGCGCCTCGCCCGCTTTGGCTGTCAGCAGGCGGGCGAGCACATCGCGGGCAATCGGCTCGGCCTCACGCTTGCGGTCGGCGCGGACGAGGAAGCGGGCATAGCGTGAATCCGCTTCGATTTCCGCAGCCGGGTCGCGGCGCAGGATCGGACGGGCTTCGCCGTAGAGCTTTTCGGCATCGGCATAAGCGGTGCGCGCGGCAAGCATGTCGGCAAGGTCCAGCTTGATCGCGGCGGTCAGCGGATGTGCATCGCCATACACGCGCTGCGCCTCGACCAGTACTGGGCGGATCGCCGCTTCGCCCGCTGCTACCCCCTCGGCCCCGGCAGTGCCCACGGCGGCGGACGCGGCGGCGCGGATGCGCGCGTCGCGATTGGCGGGGCCGTCGCCGTAACTTTGGCGGATGCTGGTGGCGCGTGCAAAGGAATCGGCGGCCGCGCGGTGATAGCCGCGTGACGCATCGGCCATGCCCTGCGCCTCCGAGGCTATCGCCTGATCGATCCACAGCCGTTTCCATGTCGCAGTGGCGCGGGCATAGGCCGCCTTGTCCGCTGTCGTCGCGTCCGGCCGCTGCGCCTTCGACTGGGCGGAAATATAGATGTCGTCGGCGGCGGCCCACACATCCTGCACATCACCACGCGCAGCATTTGCGATCTTCTCCGCCTCCGCGCCCTCTCCATCCTCCCGCAGCGCGGCGGACAGCGCGAGTTGCAGGTTGAAACAGCGATCGGCGGGTTCGGCGATGCCTTTGCATTTGGTCAGCGCCGCCTTGAGTTGCGCGGTGCTGGCGGCGCGCGGGGCGGGCAGGCGCTCCGCCGCGAAGGTCGGAACACCGAAGGTCAGCAGAAGGGCCAGCACGCGCATCGGGCTGGAAGCTAGCATGCCGCCGTCCCGGTGCCAGCGACAAAAACTGACGCAGTCAGCCGCAGGACGGGCAGCCGGGGTCCTTGGGCAGGGTCAATGTCCGGAAACGCAGCGCCAGCGTGTCGGCGATCAGCAATTTGCCCGCGCTGTCCTCACCAAACGGCACCATGCTGCGGATCACCTCGAGCGCGGCGAGGCTGCCGATCACGCCGGTCAGCGCGCCCAGCACGCCCTGTTCGGCGCAATTGATGTCGGGCGTCTCGGGATTCGCACCGACGAAGCAGCGGTAACAGGGCTTGTCCGCCTCCCAGCCACGAAACACGCCCAACTGCCCCTCGAACTGGCCGACGGCAGCCGCGATCAGCGGGATGTGGAGCGCGAGCGCCGTGTCGGCGACAGTGAGCCGGGTCAGGAAATTATCGGTTCCGTCGAGGACCGCGTCGTGTCCGCCAAGCAAGCCGGCGGCATTAGAGGCGTCGATCCGGAGGGTTTGCACGTCGATGGCGATGTGCGGATTGAGGCGGTGAAGCGCGATCGCTGCGGCGGCGGCCTTGGGCTGCCGGGCATCGTCGGTATCGAACAAGGTCTGGCGTTGCAGGTTCGACAGATCGACATGGTCGTCATCGATGATCGTCAGATGGCCGACTCCCGCCGCTGCCAGATATTGCAGCGCGGGCGAGCCGATCCCGCCTGCCCCGATCACCGCGACCCGCGCCGCCTTCAACCGCAACTGCCCTGCGCCGCCAATCTCTTTGAGCACGATATGGCGGGCGTAACGTTCCAGCTCCGCGTCGCCCAAAAACACGTCAGGCCGCGTCATTTCGCCCAGACGAAGGTGACGGTCGCGCGATACCATTGCTCCGCGCCGCCGCTGCGTGCGTTGAGGTTGTTGCGCGCGAAGCTGCTGACTAGCCCCGCCGCATATTGCTCCACCGTCGGACAGCCGATCGCGCGCGGGACTGAGGTGCGCACGCCGTCTTCCGGGCTGACCAGCACCGCAACCTCGACGCGCACCGCCGGACGGCCATCGACCAGGCGGCGAGCGCGACATTTGCGCGCGCGCACCTGCCCCTGCACCCAGCTGTGCATCGGTGCGGTCATCTGGGGCGATTGCCGGTAGGGCAGGTCGGGCAGCGTCGCCCAGTCGATCGTGGTTATGGCCGGTGGCACGGGCGCGGGCGAGTCCTGCGGGACGAGCGCAACCAGCAGCAAAGGAAAGGCCGCCCCCAGCATTATCGCCCCGTCGATCCGAACCCGCCGCCACCGCGCGCCGTATCGTCGAGCGCCGCGACCTCCTCGAACACTGCGCGCTGGACGGCGGCGGGAACGAGCTGTGCGATCCGTTCTCCGCGCGCGATGGTGAAGGGGGCGTCACCAAGGTTGGCAAGGATCACCTTAACCTCGCCGCGATAGTCGCTGTCGATCGTGCCGGGCGTATTGAGACAGGTGATGCCGTGTTTCAGCGCAAGGCCGGAGCGCGGTCGGACCTGCACCTCATACCCCTCCGGAATGGCGATGGCGAAACCGGTGGCGACGGCGTGGCGCGCGCCGGGGGCGAAGACATGATCCTCCGCCGCGACGACATCCATCCCCGCTGCACCGGGGGTGGCATAGGCGGGCAGTGGGAGGCCGGCGCCATGGGGGAGGCGGGTCAGCCGGATATTGATGGCGGCGGTCATTTCGACTTCCGGGGAAGGGCTGCGGCGAGACGTTTCGTCGCCTCGATCACTTGCGGATCGTCGAGCACCGGGGTCGAGCGGTTGGCCAGAATCCGAAAATCGGTAGCGATCCCCCGCAGGCTCAGCGCTTCGGCGTAGCTGCGCGAAAAGCGCGGGGGGACGACGACGTCATTCGCGCCGACCAGCAACGCAACACGCGTCTCGGGCGCGACGCCGCCAACGGTCTGCAACGGGTCGAGACTCTGGATCGGTCCTCGCCACTGCGGATCGGCCGGTTCGCGCGCCGCCCGATATCGCCGCCATTCGGGCAGGGCACAGGCGCAGGAAACAAGCACCATGCCATCGATCAACCCCGACCGGAGGCCCGCCAGATTGGCCACGATCACCGCACCGCCGCCCTCGCCGATCGCAACGACACGCGCTCCGCGATAACGCGCGCGCAACGCCGCGATGGCATCTCCGACTGCAATCACGCGCTCAGACGTGAAATTGTCGCCGCTGCCAGTGCCCCGGGTGCCGGGCGATGCGTTGCCTGCGCCATCGGCAAATCCCGGGCGCAACAGGCGGACAACCGCGCCGCCGGGTTCAGCGGCTGCCAACGCTCGTGCAAAAACGCTGGTATCGATGCTGGTGCGCACGCCATCGCCATGCACCACGACGAACAGCGTGGCGGCATCGCGCGGCTTTGCGCCGAACGCCTGCGTGAACAATGCGGGCGCGGGCGGTGTCGCCGCGCTCATCGCGCAGCCTGCGAGCAGCAACGGCAGCAACAGCAGACTAAAGCGCATCGGCAATCCGCTGCGCCAGCCGGCGCGCGACCTGATCCTTGGGCAGGCGTTCCCAGCTTTCGGTGCCGGTCGCGGTGACGATATGGACGGTGTTCGCATCTCCGCCCATCACATCGCCCGAAACATCGTTGGCGACAATCCAGTCTGCCCCCTTGCGCGCGCGTTTCGCGGTGGCGTGTTCGACGACCCGTTCGGTTTCGGCGGCAAAACCGATGACCAGCGCGGGGCGTCGCGGGCTGTGGGCAAGGGTAGCAAGAATGTCCGGGTTCTCCGTAAGGGTCAGCGACGGCGCGGCGTCGCCCTTTTTGATCTTCTGACCGGCGGTATCGGCACTGCGCCAGTCGGCGACGGCGGCGACCATGATTGCGGCGTCGGCGGGCAGGGCGGCATCGACGGCGGCCGCCATTTCGCGCGCGGTCTCCACATCGATGCGCGTGACCCGCGGCGGGGTGGGCAGGGTGACCGGCCCAGCGACCAGCGTGACGCGCGCGCCAAGATCGGCCAGCGCCTCGGCAATCTCGAAACCCTGTTTGCCCGACGAACGATTGGCGATGTAGCGGACCGGGTCGATCGGCTCATGCGTCGGCCCGGCGGTGATGAGAATATGCTTGCCCGCGAGTGGCCCGGATGCCGGAGCCAACGCCGATTCGATTGCCGCCAGGATCGCGGCGGGTTCGGGCAATCGACCGGAGCCATATTCGCCGCACGCCATCGGCCCTTCGTCCGGCTCCAACACCGTGACCCCATCGCCGCGCAACGTTGCGACGTTGCGCATCGTCGCTGCGTGCTGCCACATCCGCACGTTCATCGCGGGGGCGGCCAGCACCGGCTTGTCGGTGGCGAGCAACAGCGTGGTGGCGAGATCGTCGGCAATCCCCGCGGCCATCTTCGCCATCAGATCGGCGGTGGCGGGGGCGACGACGATCAGATCGGCGTTCCGGCTGAGCTGGATATGCCCCATCTCGGCCTCATCCTTCAGGTCCCACAGCGTCGTATAGACCTGATTCTCCGACAGCGCCGCCAGCGTCATCGGCGTCACGAAATGGGTGCCGCCAGCGGTCAGGACACAGGTCACGTCGATCCCGGCCTTGCGGGCGAGGCGGATCAATTCGCACGCCTTATAGGCCGCGATGCCGCCGCCGACGATGAGCAGGATGCGCTTCATTGCCCGATCCTCTGCACCCGCACGCGCCGCCTGTCGAGGGCGCGGGCCCACAGATCGCGCAGGCCGTCGGGGGCGAAGGCGAGGCCGATCAGGAAGGTGGGGGCGATCAGCAGCCCCCAGTAAAAGGTGTCGAGCCGCGCGAAGAGGCTGATGACGACGGCATAGCTTGCGAACAGCGCGGCGGCGCGCAGCCCCAGCGGATCGCGCCAGCTGGCCCAGCCGAACAGCGCGAGCACGACTAGCACGGCGGCGGCAATCATCGGTACCAGCTGAAGCCCGGTGGCGAGCGTCATCGCCCGGACGAACAGGCCGAAGCCGTGCATTCCGGCCCAGCCGGGCGAGGCGGCGTCGAGCGGGCCGGTGACGCCGTGGACGGCAACGGCGTGTGCGATCAGGGCGAGGCCGAACACGCCGAGCGCCGTTGCCCAGCCCGCCGCCTCCCGCCGATTGCCCTCGGCCAAGGCGATGGCGGCCATCAGCACGACATAGAGCGCGGCGGTTTCGCGGATCAGCATGGCGATACAGGCGATCGCTGTCGCCTCGACCCAGCGGCCCG
Source organism: Sphingomonas sp. LT1P40 (assembly GCF_036663835.1). Lineage (NCBI taxonomy): Bacteria > Pseudomonadati > Pseudomonadota > Alphaproteobacteria > Sphingomonadales > Sphingomonadaceae > Alteristakelama > Alteristakelama amylovorans. Next base: position 1,533,629 of record NZ_JAXOJT010000001.1, on the reverse strand, counting down.
GGCGACGCAGTGCGAGGCTGAGCGCGACGAGCAGCCCCGCCCAGATTTCGTGGAACGCGATCAGCGCGGGTTGGACGAAGGCGAGCATGCCGGCCGCGAGCAGGAACAGCGCGAGGATGCGCGCCGGGACGCTGGCCAGCGCTTCGCGCATTCGGCGATACCAGAAAAAGGCGACGGCTGCGGCGAGGGCGTAGAGCAGCGCGAGCGTCGCCGTGTCGGGCAGCGCGCCCTGCACCACGGCGAGGCCGGGGAGGCGAAAGGTCAGGAACGGGCGCAACGGATAGCTGCCCGTGCGCAGCGCATCGGCGGCGGCGCGGTAATAATCCTCGCCATGCGCGACCGCATCGACGATCGATTCATAGACCGCGATATCGGTTTGACGGCTGGCACCCGCACCGGCGTCCTCGGGTGCGGGTACCGGCACGCCAAGCACGGTAAGTGACAGCATCAACATCGCTACGAGAACGCCAAGCACGATGCGCGCCTGTCCCCGTGGCAACGCGGCAAAGCGGCTGGGGGCGGCAAGCCAGAGCGGAGACCGGGTCATCGGGGCAAGTTCCTACCGCACCGGATCATGGCTGTCAGGTGAGCAACAGGGTAATGGCGACCCCCACACCCGCCGCCAGCAACGCCACTGCGAAATAGCGCCAGCCCCCGCCAACCCGGACGACCTGGATCTCGCGCAACGGTGGGGCCGGGGGCGCGCCGCCGGGATCGGGGAAATGACGTTCGATGTTACGGATCAGCTTGGGCAGGCGGGCAAGCGTTTGGATATCCTCGACCAACCGGTCGGCGATGAATGCCTCCGGCCCCAATTCGGTACGAATCCATTCGCGCACGAACGGCGCGGCGGATTCCCACAAATTGATGTCGGGGTTCAGCCGCGTCGCCACGCCCTCCACCATCACCATCGTCTTTTGCAACAGCAACAGATGCGGCTGCGTCTGCATGTCGAAATCGCGGGTGATGTTGAACAGGCTGTCCAGCATCATGCCGACCGACATGTCCTTGACCGGCAGCCCGCGCATCGGCTCACCGACCGCGCGCAGCGCGGTAGCGAACTCGGCAACATTGTGATGCGCGGGGACATAGCCCGCTTCGAAATGGATTTCGGCGACGCGGCGGTAATTGCCCGTGATGAGGCCGTACAAAATCTCGGCCAGCCACACGCGTGCGCGTCGGTCGATGCGGCCCATGATACCGAAATCGATCGCGGCAATGCGGTCGCCCGGCAGCGCAAACAGATTGCCCTGATGCATGTCGGCGTGGAAGAAGCCCTCCGAAATCGCCTGACGCAAAAACGCCCGGACCAGTGTGTGGCCGAGCTTTTCGGTATCGTAACCGGCGGCGATCAGCGCGGCGCGGTCGGACAGCTTGATGCCGTCGATCCATTCCAGCGTCAGCACCCGGCCCGTGGTTCGTTGCCAGTCGATCGTCGGGATGGTGAAATCGGGTTCGGCCTCCATCGCTTCGGCCAGTTCGGAGGCGGACGCGGCTTCGCGGCGCAGGTCGAGCTCGCGCGCGGTCCAGCGTTTGAAGGTTTCGATGACGAGACGGGGGCGCAGGCGTGCGACTTCGCCGCCCTGTCCCTCAAGCTGGGCGGCTGCCCATTCATAGGTGTCGATGGCGCGGGCGAACTCCGCCTCGATCCCCGGACGCAGCACCTTCACCGCGACGCGTTTGCCGTCGAGTGTGGTGGCGCGGTGGACTTGCGCGATCGAGGCGGCGCCGATCGGCACTTCCTCGATCTCCGAGTACAGTTCCTCCAGCGGGCGACCGAAGCTGGCCTCCATCGCGGCACGGATGATCGGGAAGGGGACGGGTGGCAGTGCGTCCTGCAACCGCATCAGGTCGTGCGTCGCGGCCTCGCCGATCAAGTCGGCGCGAGTGGCGAGGGTCTGGCCCAGTTTGATCGCGGCCGGACCGATCGCCTGCAACGCATCGGCATAGCGCGGAACTTTGGGCACACGCGCGCCGAACCGCGCGATGCGCGCAAGGCGGCGCACGGCGGGCGGCGTGTTGCGATCACGCTCGATTCCGCGCAGCGCCCCGTGACGCGCCAGCGTGCGGCCCCATTTGAGCAGCCGCCAGACATGAGTGACGGAAGCGGTCAAATCTTCCAGCCGCTGTGAATCGCCACCAGGCCGCCCAGCATCGGCTCGACCCGCGTCTGCGCGAACCCCGCGTCTTTGATCATCCCCTCGAAGGTCGGCATGTTGGGGAAGCGACGGATCGATTCGATCAGGTAGCGATAGCTGTCCTCGTCATTGGCCAGGAGCTTGCCGAGCTTGGGGACGATATGGTGCGAATAGGCGTCATAAACATTAGCGAAACCGGGCCACAATGTGGTCGAGAACTCCAGCACATAGAAGCGCCCGCCGCGCTTCAGCACGCGATGCGCCTCGCGCAACGCTTTTGGGATGTCAGTGACATTCCGGATGCCGAAGGCGATCGTGTAGGCGTCGAAGAAGCGGTCGGGAAACTGGAGCGCCTCCGCATTCGCTTCGCTCCAGACGAGGCCGTCGATGCCGCGTTTCGCCGCGCGCTCGATGCCGACCGCCAGCATTTCCGGATTGATGTCGGCAACCGTGATGGCCGCCCCCGAATCAGCCATACGGAATGCGATGTCGCCCGTGCCGCCCGCCATATCGAGGATCGTCTCGCCCTCACGCGGTTTCACGCGGCGGACGAACACGTCCTTCCACACGCGGTGGAGGCCGCCCGACATGGCGTCGTTCATCACGTCATAGCTGGATGCGACGCTGGAGAAGACGCCGCCGACGCGGGCGGTCTTGTCCTCGGGGGCGATGTCTTCATAGCCGAAGGAGACGGTGGAGGTCATGGGCGTGGCTCTAGCCAAGGCTTGTGGTGGGAGCAAACGCAACATAGCTGATCCGCATGCCTGAACTACCCGAAGTCGAGACGACCGTGCGCGGTCTGGCCCCGGTGCTGAAGGGGCGGCGGATCGTGCGGGTGACGCTGCGCCGCGCCGACCTGCGCCGCGCGTTTCCACAGGATCTGGGGCAGTGCCTGACCGGTGCCACGGTGACGGCGCTGGGACGGCGCGCGAAATATGGGCTAATCGACACCGATCGCGGCGACACGATGATCTTTCATCTGGGCATGTCGGGACGATGGCGAGTCGATCCCTCGGAGATACTGCCGCACGATCATCTGATTCTTGAAACTGATGAGGGGCGGGTACTGGCGCTGAACGACGCGCGGCGATTCGGATCGGTCGATCTGGTGCCAACGGCGGATATCGATGATTGGCCCGCGTTCAGGGCGCTGGGGCCGGAGCCATTGGGGCCGGATTTCACGGCGGACCATCTAAAGCGCGTGCTGGCGGGGCGAATCGCCTCGATCAAATTGCTGCTGCTCGATCAGCGCGTGGTGGCGGGCCTCGGCAATATCTATGTGTGCGAGGCGCTGTACGAATCGCGCATTTCGCCGAAGCGGGCGGGGGGCAGCGTTACGAAACCGCGCTTGAAGCGGCTGGTGGCGGCGGTGCACGACGTGCTGGACGCGGCCATCGAAGCGGGGGGATCGAGCTTGCGTGATTATGCGCGGCCTGACGGCGAGCTGGGGTACTTCTCCAAACAGTTCAAAGTCTATGGGCGCGAGGAGCAACCGTGCGAATGTGGCGGCACCGTCGAGCGCTATGCCGAGGGCGGCAGGTCGACTTTCTGGTGTCCGAAATGCCAGCGTTAGGTTGACCGAATCGCTCACTCCCGCTAAGGGCCGCGCTTTCCCGAGGCTTGGAACCTGTTTCCGCGCCTCCATTCGCATCGAAAACAGGAACGACGATACATGGCGAACACGCCGCAAGCCAAGAAGCGCATCCGTCGCAATGCCGCCCGCACCGAAGTGAACGGTGCGCGCACCGGCCGCATCCGCACCTTCGTCAAGAAGGCCGAGAGCGCGATCGAATCGGGCGACAAGTCGGCCGCCGAATCGGCGCTGAAGGCGATGCAGCCGGAGCTGGCACGTGGTGTGGCCAAGGGCGTGGTTCACAAGAACACCGCCGCGCGCAAGTTTTCGCGTCTGACGAAGCGGCTCGCCGCAATCGCCTGAATCAACGCAATTTCGGGTATTTGAAAGCCCCGCTGGCGACTGCTGGCGGGGTTTTTCGTATTTAATCAGTAGCTTGGTTAAAGTGAAATTCGGTAAGCCGCAGAAGAGCACGAGTCGCGCCGTCACGCATTTGTAACGATCCAAAAAAATCGTTTTGAAACAATTTGTTAAGGCCGTTTCGACGGTTTTCCGGGCGGCATGCGAGTCAACCCTACTTATTTCAGATTCTTTACACGCTGCCCTCTTGCCCGACTCCAAAAAGCGTCCCTAAAACGAACTCCCCGCCGCGCGATTCTCGCACGCGGGTTCAGTTGAAGGTCATGGGCCAGGACGGATGCGATTCCGCCTGTGGCATGCTTTTGCCTGAGAGAGTTGGCGCCCGTGCGCGGGCCTTGGAGGGGGCGACAAGGGATGGATCAAGCCAAGGCCTGGACACGCGTGAGAGGCAATCTGCGGATGTCCGCAGGCCAGCGCCTGTTCGACCAGTGGCTGAAGCCCATCGTCCTGATCGAAGGCGGCGAGCTGGACACGATTCGCCTGGGCCTTCCTTCTGCCTTCATGACCAATTGGGTGAAGAGCCACTACGCCGAACGCCTGTTGATGGAGTTCCGCGCGCTGATCCCCGAGGTCCGCACGGTCTCGATCGAAACCAGCGACGCGCGCGCCGCGCGTGAACTGGCGGCGGAAGCACCCGAGCCGGTCGCGGCCGCCCCGGCGGCGGTATCGACCGAGCGTCCGCGTTTCGATTCGCGCTTCATCTTCGACCGGTTCGTTACCGATACCTCCAACCGCGTGGCGTTCAACGCCGCCAAGGCGCTGGCCGAGCCGGGCAAGCCGCGCTTCAGTCCGCTCTATCTCCATAGCGCGACCGGGCAGGGCAAGACCCATTTGATGCACGCGATCGGCCACGCATTCCTTGACGCGATGCCCGAAGCCAGCGCGATCTACATGCCCGCCGAGCGTTTCATGTTTGAGTTCGTGAAGGCGGTGCGCGAGCGGGACACCTATAGCTTCAAGGCGCGGCTGCGCGGCGTCGACTTGTTGATGATCGACGACCTCCAGTTCATCGCGGGCAAGGAATCGACGCAGGAAGAGTTCTTCCACACCGTCGACGAGTTCATGCGTGAGGGCAAAAGGCTGGTGATCGCCGCCGATCGCTGCCCGCAGGCACTCGAAGGGATCGAAGCGCGGCTGGCATCGCGGCTGGGTTCGGGTCTCGCTGCCGATATCAAGCCCGCCGAGCTGGGCCTGCGCCGCACGATCCTCGACCGCAAGCTTGAGGATATGCCCGGAGCATCAGTGCCACCCGACGTGCTCGACCTGCTCGCCGGACGCATCAGCAGCAGCATCCGCGAGCTGGAAGGCGCGCTCAACCGCCTCGTCGCCTATTCGCAGCTGAACGGCGAGCCGGTGACGATCGCTTTTGCCGAGTCGGTGCTGGGCGATGCCCTGCGCGGCAGCCAGCGCCGCGTCACGATCGACGAGATCCAGAAGGCGGTGTCGAGCCACTTCGACGTCAAGCAGCTCGACCTGGTGTCACAGCGCCGCGCCGTTGCAATCGCCCGCCCGCGCCAGATCGCGATGTACCTCGCCAAGCGCCTAACCACGCGCTCGCTGCCTGAAATCGGCCGCAAGTTCGGCAACCGCGATCATTCGACCGTCATCCACGCCGTCCGCCGCATCGAGGAACTGCGCGGCGTCGACAGCGAAATCGACGGCGCTGTCCGCAGCCTGATGCGGCAGCTCGAGAACTGAGACAGCTCCCCTTGAGGGGGGAGCCGGGGTGGGGGTGTTTCCCCCCGGATCTACGCGCTCCCACCCCAAGTCGTTTGGTGCGGTCTCAACGCGGCAATTCGTCCAGAAACGCCGCCACGTCCGCCAGACTGACATTCTTGTCCAGATACGTCTGCCCGATCCCGTGCGCGAGCAGGAAGGGTAGGGTGCCGGCATCCATCTTCTTGTCATGCAGCATATGCTCGACCAGTCGCGCGCCGCTGGCCGTGATACCGGCGCTGGCGAGGTCGTGGGGCAGCCCCACGGTATTCAGATGCGCGGCGACGCGGTCGGCATCGGCCTGCGGACAAAACCCCTGGCGCGCGGAAAAGGCAAAGGCCAGCGCCATGCCCGCCGCGACGCCCTCGCCATGGAGCAAAGCGTCGGAAAAGCCGGTCTCGGCTTCCAGCGCATGCCCGAACGTATGGCCAAGGTTGAGTAGCGCGCGCGCACCGGTGGTCTCGCGCTCGTCCTCCGCCACGATCCGCGCCTTCGCTGCGACCGAATGCGCGATGGCGTAAGCGCGCGCGTCGCGGTCGCCTGCGAGCAGCGCGGCGGCATTGTCCTCGCACCACGCAAAGAAATCCGGATCGTCGATCAGTCCGTATTTGACGACTTCGGCATAGCCCGCGCGCACCTGCCGCAGCGGGAGCGTGTCGAGCAGATCGGGGTCGATCAGCACCAATGCGGGCTGATGAAACGCGCCGATCAGGTTCTTGCCCGCCCTCGCGTTGATCGCCGTCTTGCCGCCGACCGACGAATCGACCTGCGCCAGCAAGGTCGTTGGAACCTGCACGAAATTGCAGCCGCGCTTCAGGATCGCCGTGGCGAACCCGACAAGATCGCCAATGACGCCGCCGCCCAGCGCAACGACATGGTCGCCGCGTTCGATTCCCAGATCGAGCAGCCGGTCGAGCAAAGCTTCGAGCTGCGCCCAGCTTTTGGTGCCTTCCCCCGCGGGCAGAACAAGCGTCTCGCTACGCAAACCGGCAGCAGCCAGCACGCTCGCCAAAACCTCCGCATGCCGCGCGACATTGGCGTCGGTGACGATCACGAACGGCCGCTTGCGCGCGAGCGGGGCGATATGCTCGGCTGCGCGGCCGATCAGCCCGCTTTCGATTCGCACGTCATAACTGCGCGCGCCGAGCGCGACGGACACGATTGTCACAGGTTCAGGGCTTCCAGGATGGCGTTGACGGTCGCGTCGTGCGGCGCGACCTTGCTGATGACATGCACCGGCGCGAGCGCATAGACGGGGTTGCGGACGGCGGCGAGTTCGCTGAGCACTTTCAACGGATCCTTGCCGCGCAACAATGGACGATGGTCGCGTTTGGATACCCGTTCGGCCAGCACTTCCGGCGCCGCGTCGAGCCACACCGCGATCGACTGGTCGAGGATCAGTGCGCGGGTATCGGCATTCAGGAACGCACCGCCGCCGGTGGCGATCACCTTGGGCACGCCGTCGATCAGCCGCGCGATCACGCGGCGTTCGCCGTCGCGGAAATGCGGTTCGCCGAAACGCTCGAAAATCTCCGCAACGGTCATGCCCGCCGCCGTCTCGATCTCCGCATCGGCATCGACGAACGGCAAATGCAGGCGCTGCGCCAGGCGGCGACCGACCGTCGTCTTGCCCACGCCCATCAGCCCGATCAGCACGATCGGACGCGATGTCGCGCGGGGCGGAGGAACCGGATCGGGAGCCTGTGTTTGCAGCATGGTCGCGGGGGCTATACAGCGAGGGCCGCGCTCGGGCAAAAGGCCTGACGTCTGTGCACCAAACCGATTTGTGGGGGTCGATGTCCCGTTTGCTCGTGATCCTGATTATTGTCGCTATCCTGTTGATTGGCGGCCTGTTTTTCCTCTCCGGACGCGATACCGAAAAGCAGCCGGTGCGTGTCGAGAAGGTCGTGCCGCTTGAAAATCTCTCGAACTAGCGCTGCGGTCACCGCGATCGTCGCGGTGCTGGCCGGCGTCGGGATCCCCGCGCTGGGTCAGGATCGGCCCGAATCGCTGTTGCCGCCCGGCTTCGACGATCCGGTGCCAGCACCTGCACCCACACCTGCGCCCACCGCCGCACCCGGCCAATCCGACACCCCGCGTCCGGCGGCGACGGCGGGTGCCGAATCCGGTGCGCCGGATGCCCCGCGTCCGACCCCATCGCCCGGCGCGACGCCGGTATCGGGCGAGATCGATGAGGCGGTGATCGCCCGCTATAATTTGCCCGATTTCGCCAAGCGCTCGCTGGCGCAGGTCGGCGCATCCTCGCCGGACAGCGACGGCCTGCCGGTCACCGCATTCGGCGGGGCGAACGGACAGTTTCTGCAAATCCTGATGCGCCGCACCCGCGCGCCGGTTGCGTCGCGCTGGCTGTCGATCGCGCTGCGCCGCGCGCTGCTGTCGAAGGTGAACACGCCCGCCGGCCTCAACGGCGCGGATTTCGCTGCCGAGCGCGCATGGTTGCTGATCCGCATGGGCGAGGCCGAGGCCGCCCGTGCGATGGTGCAGTCAGTCGATATCGAAAATTACACGCCCAAGATGTTTCAGGTGGGCATGCAGGCGATGCTGGCCACCGCCGATCCGGGCGGCCTGTGCCCGATGGTCACGCCTGCTTTGCGCGCCGCGCCCGACCGCAACTGGCGGCTGACTCAGGCAATGTGCGCGGGGCTGGAGGGCGATCCCAGCAAGGCCGGACCGCTCATCGACAGCGCGCGGCGACGGATGGGCAACGAGATCGACCTGCTGCTGTCTGAAAAGGTCGTCGGCATGGGCGTGTCCGGCCGCCGTGCCGTGACGATCGAGTGGGATGCGGTCGATCGGCTGAGCGCGTGGCGCTGGGGACTGGCGGTGGCATCGGGCACCGAAATTCCCGAGCGGCTGTACGATACCGCCGGACCGCAACTGCGATTCTGGCGTGCGACGTCGCCCGCAGGCGGTCTGCGTGAGCGGGTCGCGGCGGCCGAGGCGGCGGCGAGCCAGGGGATATTCTCGGCACAGGCGCTGACCAATTTATACGGCGAGATCGAGGAACAGGAAGAGGCGACCACCGCCGAAGTCGCGGTTGCGCGCGACCTGCGCTCGACCTTCACCGCCGGAACTGCGGCCGAACGCGTCGAGCAGATGCGGCAGCTGTGGGACGAGGCACAGGGATCGCGCGCCAAATACAGCCGCCTGATCCTGACCGCACGCGCCGCCGCCCGGCTGGACCCGGATGCAGTGCATGTCGCCGAGAGCGACCGGCTGATCGCGTCGATGCTGAGCGCGGGGCTGGACCGGTCGGCGCTGCGCTGGCGCAGCATCGCGCCGCGCGGCAGCGACGGCTGGGGCATGTTGCTCCTTGCCGATCCTTCGGGCCGTCCGGCTGCGGTCGCGGATGTCGAGGCCTATCGCAGCAGTGCGGACGACACCAATGGCGCGATGCTGATCGCGGCGATGGCGGGGATGGGCCGGGTGCCACAGGGCGAGGGCGACCAGCTGATGCGCGGCGCGGGCATCGATTTCGAGGCGAGCAACGCCTGGACTCGCGCGATCGACCGCGCGGGTGAGCGCGGGCAGGCGGGCACCGTCGTGCTGCTGGCGGCGGTCGGCATGCAGACGCGCGTGTGGGAAGGGGTCTCGCCCGAGGCGATGTTCCACATCACCCGCGCGCTCAGCCGGGTCGGGCTGGACGGCTATGCGCGGATGATCGCCGTCGAGTCGATCACACGGCTTTGAGTGCACGCGATCCCGGCGACGATGCGGCGCTGATCGAGCGTTTTCTGGAGATGATGGCGGCGGAGGCAGGCGCTTCCGCCAACACGCTCGCCGCCTACAGCACCGATTTGCGGCTGGCGTCCGGGGTGCTGGATGGCGGGCTGGCTGCGGCGAACCGGGCCGATCTGGAAAAACTGGCGCATCAATGGCGCGATCTGGCCCGCACGACCGTGGCCCGCAAATCGGCGGCATTGCGGCGCTTCTTTGCGTTTCTGGCCGATGAGGGGCTGCGCACCGACGATCCCGGTACGGCGCTGCCGAAACCCGGCTCCGGGCGGGGATTGCCCAAAACCCTGTCCGGCGGCGATGTCGAGCGGCTGTTCGCGGCGATCCAGACCCGCATCGAGCGTGAGCCAAGGGATCCGCGTGACCTGCGGCTGCTCGCGCTGGTTGAACTCCTCTATGGATCGGGGTTGCGCGCGACCGAACTGGTGTCGCTGCCGCGTAACGCCGTGCAATCCGACAGGCCTTATCTGATCCTGAAGGGCAAGGGCGGGCGCGAACGGCTGGTGCCGCTGAGCGACCGCGCGCGCGCCGCCGTGGTGGAATGGCGCGCGCATGTCGATGCAAAGCGGCCTTGGTTGTTTCCATCGGGCAAGGCGCATCTCAGCCGCATTCGCCTCTACCAGATGATCCGCGCCATCGCGGCGGAGGCCGGCATCCCGCTTGACCGGATCAGCCCGCACGTCCTGCGCCATGCCTTTGCCACGCATCTGCTGGAGGGAGGGGCAGATTTGCGCGCGCTCCAGGCGATGCTGGGCCATGCCGATATCGCGACGACCGAAATCTATACGCATGTCGACAGCAGCCGGCTGGTGGCGCTGGTCAACGAACGGCATCCGCTTGCCGACAAGCCCAAAAGCCGCCCCAAAACCCGGCCGCGCGTTGACGCGAAGCGCGACGGGGCATAGGTGCCCGCAATGGCAACGTTCCTTGATTTCGAGAAGCCCATCGCCGAGCTTCAAGCCCGCATCGACGAGCTGCGTGAGACCGCGTCCGGCGGTGAGGTCAATATCGAGGCGGAGGTCGCCCGGCTTCAGGCCAAATCCGACAAGTTTCTGAAGGACGCCTATTCGCGCCTGACGCCGTGGCAAAAGACTCAGGTGGCACGGCACCCCGAGCGCCCGCATTTCAAACATTATGCCGCACGGCTGATCGACGATTTCATGCCGCTCGGCGGCGACCGCGCCTTTGCCGACGATCAGGCGATTCAGGGTGGCCTTGGCCGCTTTCGTGGACGTCGCGTGATGGTGATCGGCCATGAAAAGGGCGACGATACCGCCAGCCGCCTGCGCCACAATTTCGGCATGGGCAAGCCGGAGGGGTATCGCAAGGCGATCCGGCTGGTGCAGCTGGCCGACAAATTCGGCATCCCCGTGCTGACCCTGGTCGATACCTCAGGCGCGTTTCCCGGCATGGAGGCCGAGGAGCGCGGGCAGGCCGAAGCAATTGCCCGCTCGACCGAGGCGTGCGTCAATCTGGGTGTGCCGATGGTGGCGTCGATCCTGGGTGAGGGCGGCTCGGGCGGCGCGGTCGCGCTGGCGGCGGGCAACCGGGTGCTGATGATGGAGCACGCGGTCTATTCGGTGATTTCGCCCGAGGGCTGCGCGTCAATCCTGTGGCGCACCGCCGACAAGGCGGCCGACGCCGCCGAGGCGATGAAGGTGACCGCGCAGCATCTGAAAGAGTTGGGCGTGATTGACGCCATCGTGCCGGAACCGCTGGGCGGGGCACAGCGCGACCATGAAGCCGCGATAGACGGACTGGGCGATGCAATCGAATCCGCGCTGGCCGAGATGCACGGACAAAGCGCCGAGTCGCTGCGGCAGAGCCGTCGCGCAAAGTTTCTGGCGATGGGCCGGATCTGAACATCAAAGGGCGGGGTGTCACCCGCCCCCCGATAATTGCGCCTTACGACGCTTTCATGTTCGACGACACATTCGTGAACGTCTTTTTCATCTGGTTGCCCAGTCCCTGCATCGCAGCAATTGCGGCGACCGCAATCAAGGCAGCGATGAGGCCATATTCGATCGCGGTTGCAGCGCGGGTCTCGCGCAGCCTGGTGAAGAAAGTCTTAACCATCGTCGCTCTCCAGGTAAGAAAAGGGGCGACGAGCACATGGCTCGCCGCCCAAATTCTGTTATTCGTAAACGAAGGGTTCTTACGAAGCCTTCATGTTCGACGAAACGTTGGTGAAGGTCGTCTTGAGCTGGTTGCCCAGGCCCTGCATCGCGGCAATGGCGGCAACGGCGATCAGCGCGGCGATCAGGCCGTACTCGATTGCGGTTGCGCCCTTTTTGTTGCCAAAAATCTTACGGATCGTGTTCATACCGGTCTCCATCCTGTTCACAAGCTTCAGTTACCCGGCTGTCCCCGGGGTAGGCCCGTGTTCAGCAAGGTTGAAAATACCGGGCGGAGGTTAACAAAGGACTTAGACGGGAACGGACATGCAAATAATCAGCGGGCGTTCTGAACCTTGGTGCTGACATTGCTCCACATGCCGGTCGTGGCGCCCGCGAGTTCCTGCAATGCGGCGATCATGACCAGCACGATCAGCGCGAGGATGAAGCCATATTCGACAGCCGTCGCGGCGCGCTGGCAACGTTGGAGGCGGGCCGGCAATGACTTCAGCGGTCGCATCGGCGCGCCCTTCTCCTGATCGATTACCGGAAACTACGGAAACAAGATTAACGAAATGTCGATGCGAACCAACCCAAAGTCCGATTCGGAGATATTGATCGTCGTGGCCGCCGCCTTGGTGGACGGCGACGGGCGCGTGCTGGTGCAGCAACGCCCGCCGGGCAAACCGATGGCGGGTTTGTGGGAGTTCCCGGGCGGCAAGATCGATCCCGGCGAGCTGCCCGAGGCGGCCCTGTGCCGCGAGCTGGAGGAGGAACTCGGAATCGCGGTCGAGGCGGGGCAATTGGTCCCGACAGCCTTCGCCAGCGAATCGCTGGGCGAGCGGCATTTGCTGCTGCTCCTTTATGCGCTGCGGCAATGGAGCGGCGTGCCGGAGCCTCGCCATGCCACCGCGCTCAAATGGGTGCGACCGGCGGAGTTGCACGGGCTTGACATGCCGCCAGCAGACAGACCGCTGATCGGGCTGCTTGAGGCCTTGCTCTAGGGCCGGGGCTTCAGCGCATCCGCCAGCGATGCCCTGGCCGATCCGCGCCGTGCCGGTTTCGGCTGCGAATCGTCGGGTGCCCATCCAGTGACGAAGATCGCGTCGAAGCGCTCCGACGTCCTGCCCTCCGCATCCGCACGCTCGGCAAACAGCGCGGCGGCGCGAGCGAGCGTGCTGCGGGTTAATGGCGGCGCACCGGGCAACAGGCTGGTTGCGCCCATCCCGCGCAGGTCGCGGATCAGGTCGAACAGGCTGGCATAGCGCACGTTCAGCGTCTCGACATCGGCGACCGGCAGCGCGAACCCTGCGCGCACAAGCAAATCGCCCGCCGATCGCACGTCGACCTGCGGGTGGACGCGCGCCACCGCACGATCGGCTTCGGCACCCAGCAATACCGAACGCAGCGTCGATAGCGTCGCCCCGCCCAGAAACGCGCCCAGAAACAACCCGTCCGGCCGCAACGCGCGGCGGGCGAGAGCCAGCGCGCCAGGCAGGTCGTTGACGCTGTCCAGCACACCTGCCGACACGATCAGGTCGAAACTGGCGTCGGGAAAATGCGGCTGATCCTCATCACCCTGCTGCCCGCCCGCCATCGCCGCAAAACGCGCGCCCGCATCGATGCGAGTGATGCGCGCACCCGCCGGAGTGACGAACGCACCGTCGAAACAGCCCAGATCGAGCACATCGGTGAACTCGCGCCGCACCACGCCCAGTCGCTCGGAAATCCCCTCCAGCATCCACTCCCGAATAAACGCAGTGTCGCCGAAGCGCGGCGCGGCTCGGTCGCGGCGGATGCGGCGGCGGTGGCGGTCGAAGATTTCGGGCGCGGTCACGCGGTGGCTTGTGGCGATTTCATCCCTGCGCGACAAGGTTGCTGTGGGGATACGCGATCTTGTCGGGCTTGCCTTGCCGCCACGCTGTCCGGCGTGCGGGGAGGTGGTGGACGACGACCACCGCTTCTGCGGCCCGTGCTGGACCGGTCTGACGATGATCGCGCCGCCATGGTGCGCAGGCTGCAACTTGCCCTTCGAATTCGACCGCGGCCCGGATGCGCTGTGCGGCGAATGTCTGGCGTCACCGCCAAAGCATGACGGGGTACGTGCGGCGGTCGCCTATGGCCCGGCGGCGCGGGCGATGGTGCTCCGGCTCAAATATGGCGGGCGCACCGCGCATGCCGCCACCGCCGCGCGGCTGATGGCGCGGCTGATGCCCGATGGCGCGCACCTGCTGATCCCGGTGCCGCTGCACCGCTGGCGCATCTGGGGGCGGGGTTATAACCAGGCGGCGCTGATCGCGCGCGAATTGTCGCGGTTGAGCGGGGTTCCAGCCGATCTGGAATCCCTGCGCCGCGTGAAGGCAACGCCGGTGCTGCGCGGGCTCGGCGCGCGCGGGCGGGCGAAAGCGGTGGCCGGGGCATTCGCGCTGGCCCCCGATGCGAAGGAACGGATCAAAGGACAGTCGGTTGTTCTGGTCGACGATGTCTATACCAGCGGCGCGACGACCGATGCCTGTGTCCGGATACTCAAACGCGCCGGTGCCGCCACGGTCACGATCCTGTGCTGGACGCGCGTGATTGGCGGGGACGGCGTCGATTGACAAGCGGCCGCGCGCCCCTCACCTGAAGGACCATCATGGCGAAGATCGAAATCTATACCAAGGCGTTCTGCGGCTATTGCGCGCGGGCCAAGTCGCTGCTCGACAGCAAGGGCGCGGACTATGAAGAGTTCGACATCACGATGGGCGGACCGAAACGCCAGGAGATGCTGACGCGCGCCAATGGGCGTTCGACGGTCCCGCAAATCTTCATCGACGGCGAGCATATCGGTGGCTCGGACGATCTCGGCGCACTGGACCGCGATGGCAGGCTGGACGCTTTGCTGGGCCGATGAAGGCCGCGATCCTTCAGATGACGAGCGGGATCGATCCGCTCGAAAATGCCCGGGTTTTGACCGAAGCGGTCGCAAGCGCCGCCTCGGCAAGCGCGGCGATGCTGTTCACCCCGGAAATGTCGGGACTGCTTGACCGCAACCGCGCGCGCGGATCGGCGCACATCGTGGTGGAGGACGACGATCATGTGCTGGCGGCGGTGCGCGAAGCGGCCGCGAAGCAAGGCATCTGGGTACATCTGGGATCGCTGGCGCTCAAGGGGGATGACGGGCAGCGCTTCGTCAATCGCGGCTTCGTGATCGACGATAGCGGCGGCATCCGCGCGCGCTACGACAAGATTCACCTGTTCGACGTCGATCTGCCCACGGGCGAACGCTGGCGTGAATCCGATGCCTATGCGCCGGGCACCCGCGCGGTGACGGTGGAGACGCCGCTCGGCGTACTGGGGCTGTCGATTTGCTATGATCTGCGCTTCCCCGACCTGTTTCGCGCGCTGACCGATGCCGGGGTGACGTTGCTGGCGGTGCCGGCGGCGTTTACCCGCCCGACCGGTGCAGCGCATTGGCACGTCCTGCTGCGTGCCCGCGCGATCGAGGCCGGGGTGCATGTCATCGCGGCGGCGCAGACCGGCGAGCATGCCGACGGGCGCGCCACATACGGCCACAGCCTGGCCGTCGATCCATGGGGCGAAGTGCTGCTCGACATGGGGGAGGGGGCCGGACTGGGTTTCGCCGAGATCGACGCCGCGCAAATTGCCGAAGTGCGCGGGCGCGTCCCTGCGATCGATCATCGCCGCCCGATTCCGCCGGTGGAAACGCTGTGATCGTGTTCGACCTGCGCTGCCCCACCGGCCATGTGTTCGAGGCGTGGTTCGGGTCGAGCGCCGACTATGCCGACCAGCGCGAACGGCTGCTGATCGCCTGTCCGATGTGCGGCGATACCGGTATCGTGAAGGCGGTGATGGCACCCAATGTGTCGGCCAAGGGCAATCGTGGCACCTCCGCTCCGGCTGGTGCAAAGCCAGACCCGAAGATGCTGATGGCCGCGCTGGCCGAAGCGCAGGCGAAGATGCTGGAGGGTTCGAAATGGGTTGGCGTCGCCTTTGCCGACAAGGCGCGGGCGATGCATCTGGGCGAGGAGACGGCTGCGCCGATCCACGGTCAGGCGACGGTCGAGGAGGCAAAGGCGCTGATCGACGAGGGCGTGGCGGTCGCGCCGCTGCCGATGCCGGTGGTGCCGCCCGCGCAGCGCAACTGATTGTCATTTCAGCTTGGCTGAAGCGGCATCAGCCCGCTGCCCCCACCCGGCCCCCACTTCAGTGTATCTTGATGGGCGGCCGCCTCTCCGGCGAAAATGTCCCCCGGACATTTTCGTCATCCGGAAAGCGGGAGCGGGCCAGTGCCGTAGATCGAGGGGGTTGGCGGCGTCCCCCAATCGCGGTTATGGGAGCAGGAAGTGGTCCCGTAGCTCAGCCGGATAGAGCATCAGATTCCTAATCTGAGGGCCGCGCGTTCGAATCGCGCCGGGGTCACCATTTTTCACGTGCCTGTGCTGCTTACGCGCGGAGCGGCATCTGGAGTCGCGAAACCGCACCACCGGTAATCGCGGGGGACAGGCTAAAGCTGCCGCCCAGCTGTGCGGCAAGGGTGCGGGCGATGCGCAGACCCAGGCTGGTCGCGGTCGCGGCATCGAAGCCGGGTGGCGGACCCGCGCCGTCATCGGTGACGCTGAGTTCGAGGATCGCGCCATCACGGGTGACATGGATATCGAGCTTGCCGTTCTCGCGTTCCGCAAAGCCGTGCTCGACCGCGTTGGCGATTGCCTCCGCCATGATGAGTGCAACCGGGATCGCTGCGTCGGCGGGCAACTGGATGCCGGGTTCTGCGTCGACGTGCCAGACGATATCAGGCCGCCCGCTCGCATCGATCAGATCGCGGGTGAGATCGGGCAGGAAGCGATCGAGCGTGAGCGGCGCGCCGCTGGTGTCGTAAAGCTGGCGCTGGATGCGACCGATCGTCTGGAGCTTGGCGGCCGCATCGGTCAGCGCCTGTCGCGCCACAACATCCTCGACGGTGCGGCGCTGAAGCGAGAGCACCGCGCCTACCATCTGAAGGTTGTTGGACACGCGGTGCTGAAGTTCGTTGAACAACAATTTGGTGTGATCGGCGAGTTCGCGGCTGCGCTCCCGCTCGGCGCGAAGCCGCACATTGCCCTTTTGCATCCAGTCGATCAGCAGCAGATCGACTGCGACGACGCCGATATAAAAGGCCAGCGCGATGGAGGTGCCGCGACCCAGCGTGAAACTGCTGAACGGCGGGATAAAGAAATACCAGGCGAGCAGACCACAGATTATCGCCGCAAAGATGCCCGGCCCGCGCCCGAACAGGAAGGATGACACCACCACTGCCGGAAAGAAGGTGAGATAGGGGAAGCCTGGCGGAAATGCCGGATCGAGCGCCCAGCGTATCCACAGCGCCAGGGCGGAGAGCAATGCGGCGGCCAGATAGCCGAGCCATATATGCCGCGGCGCGAGCGGAAGCCGTTCCAGAAAAGGGCGTTCGCCGAGGTTCAATTCATGCCCTTTCCGGCGAAGCGTGCGCTACCGTCAGCAGCGCCAATCCGCTCATGGCAAAAGAAAGCCCCCGAAACCAGTGGCTTCGGGGGCTTTCCGCTGTCCGGACCGGCGAGGTGCCGGCCTTGGATTACTTGACGTGCTTGGCGATGTGCTTGTTCATCTCGAACATCGTCACCTTCTTCGCGCCAAAGATCGGCTCGAGCTTGGCATCGGCCAGAATCTCGCGCTTGTTTTCAGGGTTCTGCAGGTTGTTGGCCTTGATATAGGTCCACATCTTGCTGACGATTTCGCTGCGCGGCAGATCTGCCTTGCCAACGATTTCTGCCAGTTCGGGCGAGGGGGTTACCGGCTTTGCGATACCGCCACGTGCGCCGCCTGCTGCCTTTGTTTCCGCCATTCCTGTTTCTCCTTTGCGAGCCGACGAGTGTCGCCGTGCTCAAATTCGGTTCAGCGCCGACGGCTTGTGCGATGCCTTGCCACCATTGTCGCTCTTGACGATGTACTGCGGTTCTTCGCGCGATGCACGTACTTGATGGCCTTTCAAGACCATATCCGACGTTTGTTTGTGGAGAACTTCGCCTTTTGCGGTGTGCCCATGCGATTTCCAGGACACGCGAACACCGGGTTTGAACGCTTGAGCCATGCCGATTCTCCTTGAACAAGCATAAACGCAAAGGGCGCGCCCGGTTTCCCGGACGCGCCCGTTAGTCGCCGATTGGGACCGGCTGGCCCCGTTTAGAAGCGCACCTTCGCCTTCACGCCATAAAAGCGCGGGGTCGACGGATAGACCGCATAGGCACCGGTCTGCTCCGGCACGGGGAACGCGGTGATGTTGTAATAGGTGTTGGTCAAATTCTCGACATAGGCTTCAAGCCCGAACTTGCCGTCCATGAAATCCAGCCCGACGCGGGCGTTGACCATCACATAGCCGTCATTGGTGGTGAACGGGATGCCGCCCGGATCGTTGATCGTGTTGGCATCGCTGTTCATGCGCGCATCGACATGGAACAACAGGCCGACATCGGTGCTGAGGCGCGGGGTCCAGGTCAGTGAGCTCGTGACGACATTCTTCGGCTGGTTGGTCAGCTGTTTGCCGTCGTCGGCCGGGGCATTGATCGGATCGTTCACCACCGCGCTCAGGCGGGTATAACCGAGATTGAACGTCAGGTCGCGGTGCGGGCGAACGATCGCTTCGATTTCGACGCCCTTTGAGATCACTTCGTCATACTGGCGCGTGACGAAGCTCGATCCTTCGAACCGCAGATTCTGATAGCCGGCGAAATCCTGGTAGAAACCGGTGACGTTCAGCTGGAATGCGCGGGTGAAGTTGGTCTTGATCCCGACTTCATAGGCGTCAACCGTTTCCTTGCCGAAATCCAGATCGCTGACCTGTGCGCCGTTGCCGCCGAAGAAGGTCGAGTCGAAGCCACCGCGATCGAGGTTGTAGCCACCCGATTTATAGCCGCGGCTATAGGCGCCGAAGAACAGGATGTCCTCGTTCGCCTTGAACGCGAGCCGGGCGGTGCCGGTGATCTCGTTCTCGGTCCGCTCGTCGCTATAGCTGCCGTTGAACTGCGGGTTGACGGTCGGGTTGCACACCAGCAGGCGGATGCCGTTCAGTGCGGTCTGCGTAGCGAAGATCTGCCCGAATGCGGCGGAACTGCCCCCCGGCAGGATCGCCGAGCAGCTGGGGTTCACGGCGTTCAAATTCGCGCTGAAATCCTTGGTCTCGCGGTTCCAGCGCGCGCCCAGCGTCAGCGAAAGCTGATCGCTGAAATTGATGATGTTATGGGTGAACAGCGCGAAGGCCTGGGTATCGACCTCATAGGCGTCGTTGACCTGACCCGCACCGACCGGGCTGGGCAGGAATGCGCCTGGCCCGAACTGGGGAATCGCACCCGGGTTTGCCGCGAAGAAAGGTGCCAGCGCCGGGTTGCTGGCCAGTGCGGCACCCAGGAACGGCCGGTTCGGCAGCGACCCGAACAGCGAGAAGCCGAACGGCGCGGCCGGCGACAACGTCGCCGTGTTGGCGCTGAGCAGCGCGTCCACATACTGCCCGCCTTGCGTGCCGATGCGAATGCGATCGTTCAGCGTCAGCTTTTCGTTCAGATAGAAGCCGCCGACCAGCCAGTCGAGCTTGCCCTCCATCGCGGTGCCCTGCAGGCGGATTTCCTGCGTGAAATCGCGCAGGCCGGTCTGATAATTCTCACGATAGGCGCGGTCGAGGCCGGAGAAGTCGATGTCCTGGTTCCGCCGCGCCTTCCAATCGCGATAGGCGGTGATCGACGTCAGGCTGACATCGCCCAGCGAATAGTTGATTTCGGCCGACACGCCCCAGTCTTTCACGCGCTCGCCCAGATCGCGGTTGGGCGAAATGGCGGCGCGGCGCTTCGACGGGTCAGCCGGGGTGATGATGCCGGTGTTTCCGGCCAGTCCGGCAAGGAACTGGATTGCAGGGCCAGTGACGCCGCCCGCAGTGTGGATCGCGATGCAGCATTGCTCGTCGGTTTCGCTGTAGTCGCCGATCACGCGGACCGAGAAATCGGCACCCTCATACAGGGCCTGACCGCGCACGAAGAAGCGGTCGAGATTGTTGAACTGGCGGTCGGCGTTGACGTCCTGAACATAGCCGTCACGCTTGTGATAGCCGCCATCGACACGGGCCGCGAACGTTTCGCTCAGCGGGATGTTAACCCCTGCCTTCAGCTCGATCTCGTTGTAATTGCCATAGGATGCCTCGGCATAGCCGCCGAGCGTGAATTTGGGGCGCGCGGTCAGGATGTTGAGCGCACCGGCCGACGTGTTGCGCCCGAACAGCGTGCCCTGTGGGCCACGCAGCACTTCGACGCGATCCAGCTCGGGCAGGTCGGACAGTGCCAGACCGGCGCGCGCGCGGAACACGCCGTCGATGAACACGCCGACGGCGGGCTCGAAGCCGGGATTGTCGCCGGCGGTGCCGATACCGCGGATCGAGATGACGACGCCGGTCGCCGCCGACTGGCCGGTCGTGGTCTGAAGGCTGGGGGTCAGCTGGCGCAGGCCGCGCACGTCGCTGATGCCGGCCTTTTCGATCAGCCCGGCATCGACCACGGACACCGCGAGCGGCACGTCCTGGGCGATCTGGGTACGACCCTGCGCCGAGATGACGACTTCGCCTTCATCGGTGGGCGCCGTTTCGGCGGCGGCGGGGTCGGACTGGGTGGTTTCCTGCGCAAAGGCAGGGGCAGCGGCCATCAGGGCGATGGCGGACACAGTGAATAGCTGGAACTTCCGCATGAAGGGCCTCCTCTCTGGGCGGCGCGCCGATCTGGTGCCGGATCGCCTGTGTGATATGTTGTCGCGGAAGCTACCGCCGCTGCAAACCTTACGTCAACGTCAAATGATGCTAGGAATCCCGCAGAAATGCTGGATATTTCCCGTTCGGCAACACTTGTTGCCCAACGGCAACAGGGTGAGCACGCTTGCCGTAGCGTCAACGACAAGGATAAGGCCGTTCGCCTATGAGCTGTAACGATCACGAAGAACCCGATGACGGCCCAGAGGATGGTGACGTCGTCGCGTCCCCGCCAAAGATCGAGGTGCCCGATGACGTCGCCGACGCGGTGCGCACGATCCTGCGCTGGGCCGGCGACGATCCGAGTCGGGAAGGGCTGCTGGACACGCCCAAGCGCGTCGCGCGCGCGTGGAAGGAATATTGCCAGGGCTATGGCGAGGACCCGGCCCACCATCTGAGCCGCGTGTTCGAGGAAGTCGGTGGCTATGACGATATCGTGCTGCTGAAGGACATTCCATTTCAGTCGCACTGCGAACATCACATGGCGCCGATCATCGGCAAGGCGTCGATCGCGTATCTGCCGCAGAACCGCGTTGTCGGCATTTCGAAGCTCGCGCGCGTGCTCCACGCCTATGCGCGACGGCTGCAGGTGCAGGAACGGCTGACCGCGCAGGTCGCCGACTGCATCTGGGACAATCTGAAGCCAGCCGGAGTGGCCGTCGTGATCGATGCCAGCCATGCCTGCATGACCGCGCGCGGGGTGCGCACCCCCGGCGTCGGCATGGTCACCAGCCGCATGATGGGCGTATTCCGCGACGATGAACGCAGCCGGCAGGAAGTGCTGAAGCTGATGGGCTATTGATGCGGATATTGGTAACCGGCGGCGCGCGGCGGATCGGGGCGGCGATCGTGCGGCATCTGGTCGGTGCCGGGCACCGAGTCGCGGTGCATCACCATGATTCGCATGACGAGGCGGAGGCGCTGGCGGCGGAACTGGACGTAAGGCTGGTCACCGCTGATCTTGCCGATCCCGCCGAAGCGCGCGGGCTGATCCGGGCGGCGGCAACCGCGCTGGGCGCGCCGGTCGAGGGGCTGGTCAACAACGCCTCGCTGTTCGCATGGGACGCGCTGCCGATCGCCGATTACGCCGCGCTCGACCGGCACATGCATGTCAATCTCGGCGCGCCGCTGATCCTCGCCTCCGCACTGGCGGCGCAGACCGGGCTGGGGGAGGGGGTGATCGTCAATCTTCTCGACCAGAAGCTCGCCAACCCCAACCCCGATTTCCTGACCTACACCCTCAGCAAGGCCGCGCTAGCGGAGGCGACGACGCTGCTGGCGATGGCACTCGCCCCGCGCATCCGCGTGAACGCCGTGTCGCCGGGCATCTCGCTCCCCAGCCTCGATCAGAGCGAAGCCGAGTTCGCGGCAGTCGGCTCGGCGAACCTGCTCGAACGCCGCGTCGATCTGGTCGACATCGCGCGTACCGTCGAGCATCTGCTCACCGCACGCAGCATCACCGGGCAGAATATCTTCGTCGATTGCGGCCAGCGTTTCGTCAAGCGCGACGGCGACGTGATGTTCGACACGCGGACACGCCCCGATGGTTGAATACACCATTCTGCTGGAGGGGCTGGAGATCGAAATCGGCCTCGGCATCCACGACCATGAACGCGCCGCGCCGCAGCGCGTATCGGTCAGCGTATGGCTGACCTGCGGCTATGACACGGCACCGGACGACCGAATCGATGCGGTGGTCGATTACGATTATCTGCGCACCGGCATCCTGAAACTGGCGGCAGCGCGGCATATCGAGTTGCAGGAGACGCTGTGCGAGGATGTCGCGAGTCTGGCCCTGTCCGCCGATCCGCGCGTCCGCACGGTAAAGGTTCGCTCGATGAAACTCGACGTTTATCCGGATGCGCGCGTCGGGTGCGAAGTAACGCGGAGCCGGGACGGGTAGATGCGCCTCGACGAGCGACTTCCCGACCGCGGACCCGGCGCACCGGTGCGCCCCGGCGGCGGTTCGCCTGTATTGGTCCTGATCGCGCTGGCCGTCGCCGTCGCGGGTGCCGGCATTTTTCTGATCGTTCAGACTGAACAATTGGACCAGCAACTGCCAAAGACGATCCCGCAGCGTCAGGACGTCGAACGAGCGGCGGAAAGAAACATGCCGTTGTCGGCCCCCGCAACCGAACCGGCCGGGGATCGCGCTCAGGCGATCGTCAGTCCGGCATCATGGGTGACGAATGACGACTATCCCCCCGCCGCGCTTCGCAACGGGGAACAGGGTTCCGTCGGCGTCGAGTTCACCATAAAGCGCAACGGGCGGGTCGCCGACTGCAGGATCGCGCACAGTTCCGGCTCGCCGCTGCTCGACCGCACGACCTGTGCGCTGATTACCGAACGCGCGCTCTACAGTCCGGCGGTCGATGCACAGGGGCGGGCGATCGATCAAACCTCGCGGCTGCGCTTTCGCTGGCAGATCCAGGAATGAGAGACGCACGCGAATGAGCTTTTGGGGTTGGAGGAACGCGACTCCACCCCTATGTCCGGCCTGCTTGCCGTTCAGCGGCGGGCAATTCGGGGTCGTTACAGGGCGCTACGTGCAATTACTGCTGTTCCTTTCCGCGCTTCTGGCGGGCCTGACCGGTGTCATCACCGGGGACGGCGTGCGCGTGGTTCCTCAGCAGAATGGCGCCGCGATCACCCGTGCCGCCGAATCGGTTGCGGAAACCGCTGTCGCGGTGGCGATGGTCGCTGCGGCGATCCCGGTCTCCGGCAATGACGCGCGTCCGGCACCGTCTTTTGCGATCCATGACGCACCTGCGGGTCGCCCCGCACGGCTGACGAGCGAACGCCGGCTGGAATAGCCGCCCCATGCAGCCCCGACGCGGGCGGCATGCCTTTCGCATTCAAATCATTTGCGCCCGTGATGCGGGCGCATGCCTCACAATTTCATACGACTGGAAACCATCATGTTCGGCGGTTTGGCCAAAACATTCTTCGGCTCGTCCAACGACCGGTACGTCAAAAGCCTCGGGGCGATCGTCAACAAGATCAACGCCTTCGAGCCAGCCCTTCAGGCGCTGAGTGATGAAGAGCTCGCCGGACAAACCGTCAAGTTCCGGGAACGGCTCGACGGTGGCGAGAAGATCGATTCGATCCTGCCCGAAGCGTTCGCCACGGTGCGTGAGGCATCGGTCCGCGTGCTCGGCATGCGCCATTTCGACGTGCAGATGATCGGCGGCATCGTCCTCCATCGCGGCGAGATCGCCGAAATGCGCACGGGTGAGGGCAAGACGCTGGTCGCCACGCTCGCCACCTACCTCAACGCGCTCCCGGGCAAGGGCGTCCACGTCATCACCGTCAACGATTACCTTGCCCGCCGCGATGCCGAATGGATGGGCCAGATCTACAAGTTCCTGGGCCTCAGCGTCGGCGTGATCGTGCCGAACCTGGCCGATCATCAGCGCCGCGAAGCCTATGGCGCCGACATCACCTATGGCACCAACAACGAATTCGGCTTCGACTATCTGCGCGACAACATGAAATATGACCGCGCATCGATGGTGCAGCGTCCCTTCGCCATGGCGATCGTCGATGAAGTCGATTCCGTGCTGATCGACGAAGCGCGCACCCCGCTCATCATCTCCGGCCCGACCGACGACAAGTCCGAACTGTACCTGCAGGTCGACGCGATCGTGAAGCAGCTCGACGAGGGCACCTACGAAAAGGACGAGAAGCAGAAGAGCGTCATCCTGACCGAGGATGGCACCGAAACCGTCGAGCGGATGCTGGAGGCGGCGGGACTGCTTCAGGGCGACAATCTCTACGACTTCGAGAACACCCAGGTCGTCCATCACCTCAATCAGGCGCTGCAGGCCAACGTCATGCGCAAGCGCGACATCGACTATATCGTCAAGGACGAGAAGGTCGTCATCATCGACGAGTTCACCGGGCGCATGATGGACGGCCGCCGCTGGTCGGACGGCCTGCACCAGGCGGTCGAGGCAAAGGAAGGCGTGACGATCGAGCCGGAAAACCAGACGCTCGCCAGCGTCACCTTCCAGAATTACTTCCGCATGTATCCAAAGCTTGCGGGCATGACCGGCACGGCGGCGACCGAGGCACCGGAATTCTTCGACATCTACAAGATCAACGTCGTCACCATCCCGACCAATGTCGACGTCAAGCGGATCGATCAGGACGACGAATTCTACAAGACTCAGCAAGACAAGTTTATCGCCATCGCGCGCACGATCAAGGAACATGCGCTGAAGGGACAGCCGGTATTGGTCGGCACGGTGTCGATCGAGAAGTCCGAGCTGCTGTCGGATTACCTCACCAAGGAAGGCGTCGACCATTCGGTCCTGAACGCGCGCCAGCACGAGAATGAGGCGCATATCGTGGCGCAGGCCGGGCGGCTGGGCGCGGTGACGATCGCCACCAACATGGCCGGTCGCGGCACTGACATTCAGCTGGGCGGCAACGTCGAATTCCGCACCAATGACGAATTGCGCGACATGCCCGAGGGGCCGGAGCGCGAAGCCGCCGAGGCGCAGATCAAGGCCGAAGTCGCCGCCGAAAAGGCCAAGGTGCTGGAAGCGGGCGGCCTGTTCGTGCTGGGCACTGAACGGCACGAAAGCCGCCGCATCGACAACCAGCTGCGCGGCCGTTCGGGCCGTCAGGGCGATCCCGGCCTGTCGCGCTTCTACCTCAGCCTCGACGACGATCTGCTGCGCATCTTCGGCCCCGATACGCTGTTCGCCAAGATGATGCGCAACAACATCGCCGATGGCGAGGCGATCGGATCGAAATGGCTGAGCAAGGCGATCGAGACGGCGCAGAAAAAGGTCGAAGCGCGCAACTACGACATCCGCAAGCAGGTCGTCGAGTATGATGACGTGATGAACGACCAGCGCAAGGTCGTGTACGAACAGCGCGCCGACATCATGGATGCCGACACCGTCGGCGACGTGGTCGAGGATATGCGCGCCGAGACGGTCAACGACATCGTCGGCCGCTCATGCCCGCCCGAGACCTATCCCGAGCAATGGGATATCGCTGGGCTGAAGGAACGCGCCGAGCAGACGCTGGGCATCGCGGTGCCGATCGAGCAGTGGGTCGCCGAACAGGACGGCATCGAGCCCGAGGACGTCGAGAATCGCGTGCGCGAGCTCGCCGATGCGAAAGTGACCGGCAAGTCCGACGAACTGGATCCCGAAACCTGGATGCAGATTGAGAAGTCGATCCTGCTCCAGAATCTCGACCACCACTGGAAAGAGCATCTGGCGATGCTCGATGCGCTGCGTCAGGTCGTTCACCTGCGCGCCTATGCGCAGAAAACGCCGATCAACGAGTATAAGCAGGAAGCGTTTGCCATGTTCGAGCGCATGCTGGCCAGCATCCGTGAGGATGTGACCCGCACCATCGCCTGGGCCGAATTCGGCTATCAGCAGCCCGAACTGCCCGAATTGCCCGATTTCCTGACGACGCATATCGATCCGCTGACCGGATACGACAACAGCGCCGACTGGGATGCCGGGTCGGCGGGGCTGATCTCGAATGAACTTCCCCCGATGCAGATACCGCGTCCCAGCGGCGAGGAGTTCGGCGACGATCCCTCGCAATGGGCGGGTCAGGTCAGCCGCAATGCGCCATGCCCATGCGGGTCGGGCCGCAAATACAAGCATTGCCACGGGGCGCTGTGACGTCGTCGCCCCAGCGACCCGAAGGGCGGCGCAAGCCAACGCTGGGACCTTGTGCCACAAGCGTTTCGTGTGCGGCTTGAGACCCCAGCTTTCGCTGGGGCGACGGCTATAAAAAAAGGCCGCCCGGATCGCTCCGGGCGGCCTTTCTTTACGATGCCAAACCGATCAGCGCGGTGTCGGCGCCACGATCGACGGCCCCAGATTCTGGATCACCTCGCGCGCCGTAAATGCGCGAACATTGTCCGGCTTGCGGCCACGACCGACGACCAACTCGGCGCTCGCTTCGTAACGATCGACCGTGCGAACATCGATATCGTTATCCCAGAACGGGTCGCCATAAAACGGGCTCCAGCCGCGCCAGCCGTAACGCGGGCGGTAATAGCGCCACGATGGACCCCATCCACCCCATGCGCCCGCGCTGAACGGGCGGTCGACATAGGTGCGGGTTTTCTTCTCGGTATCCCGGTCGGACAGGATGAAATAATCGAATCCGCGCTCCACCGTCAGCTGCGCGGCACGGAACAACAGGTAACGCTCGACCGTCTCACGCGAAGTGAGGCTGTTGCCCGCGAAGGTGACGCGAAAGCGATCCGCTTCGATTTGTTCGTCCCAGTAACCTGTGCGGGACATGCCGATACCGGCGGCGGGCTGATAGGCTGTTGGCGTGGCACAGGACGCGAGCACGGAGGCCGACGCCAGGGCGAAGGCAACCGCCGCGACCCGCGACCGGCGGGGCTGGCTGATGCGCATGATATTCCTCCTAAGCATATGATTTGCGGCGACTCGTGCCGGAATCAGACTGTAACGTTCTAGCCGTAGCAAATGTCCCTTGGCTGAACAGCGGCCGTTCATCACGCGTTCCCGCCCTCGATCTTGCGCAGAAAATGCGCGACCGATACGCCGCGCAACAGCTTGGTGCGCCACCTGAGCGTCGTTTCACGGCTGATTTCAGTATCTTGTGGCGGCGTCGCGGCAAGATCTTCCAGTCCGGGCAAGTCGATCAGGCTGTCCGCAGCTGGACTGGCATGCGCACGTTGCAGTTCGCTGGCGATGGCCGGTGCGGCCTGCCGCAGGCGATATGGCCAATCGGCCCCCTGAAGCCCCTTTGCCCGCGCCGCCAGCGTCTCCGGCGGAAAGCGTGTCCCGAACGCGCGGTGAAAGATCCAGCGCGGCTGTCCCTCGCGCAGAAACAGCGAATCCGGGATCGAGAGGCAGAAATCGAGCAGGCGGCGGTCCGATGTCGGGTCGCGCGGCTCGATCCCGAACCGGGCAAGGTCGCCCTTAACCATCACCCCCATCGTATCGTGCGACGTCATCACGCGCCGGATCGATGCGGCGCGCGCAGTGGCGATGCCGGGATCGGTGCGATGCCCATCCGCCGCCAGCACGTCGAGCAGCGCCGGATCGGGCCGAACCGCCGAATAATCCTCAAGGCGTGGCTGGTAGCGCCCCAACATGCGGCGCAGCGCGGCGACGAGGGTGTCGGGCAGAAACGGGCTACCACTCTCGACCAGCGCACCGCGCAGGCTGCGCTGCCGGTTGCGGACCAGCGCGCCGACCTCGCCGACCCAATCGCCCATCGCACCCCGCGCCAGCATACCGTGCAACACGCCTTCACCGGCATGGCTGACCGTCATATTGCCCATGAACCCGCCCAGCAGCACGCCCGCACCGTCCGCCCGCGCCGCGCGGTTGATCGCGTTGACCCAGACCAGGTTGCACAGGTTCAACGCCGGAATCTCGTGCGACAGGAAATGCGCGTCGAGGTCGTCGCCAATCTCGCGCTCGGCGGCATCGATCGCTCGGTGACTGATGTTCGGGTAACGCGCGGCCAAAGCGGCTGCGAGCGCCCATTCATTCGGGTTGCGACCCTCCGGCGCGTCCAGCGTCACGCCGGGCAGGGGGACATGGGTATAGGATGTCAGCGCGTCGCTCTGCATCGCGGCGGATGCCGTCACCGCGCCGCTGTCGAGCCCACCGCTCAGATGCGTGGCGACCGGCGTCGTCGCGCGCAGCCGGTCACGCACCGCCCGGTCGAACAATTCGCGCATTGCCTCGGCATAGTCGTCCGGCCGCGCAAACCGCGTCTCGCGCCCTGCGGCCCAGTCATACCAGTCGCGGCGAACCAGCGACCCGTCGGCGCGAACCGTGACGTGCTCGCCTTGCCCCACCCGCTCGATCCCGGCGAAGAAGCTGCGCCCTTTCGGCAAAGGTGCGACGGCGAGAAAGCGCTGTGCCGTCCCGGGATCCGCCGCGATCGGCACGTCGGGCAGCGCGTGCAACCCTTTGCCCATCGTCGCAAAGGCGAAGCGGTCGCGCGTGCCGTGAAAGAAGATCGGCCGAAACCCGGCGGGATCGCGCGCCAGGTGCAGCACACGCGCATCGCGGTCCCACACCACAATTGCAAAATCGCCCACCAGCCGGGGAATCGCCTCGCTGCCCCAGCGCTCCCACGCCGCCAGCGCCACATCGCTGTCTGCCATCGACTTCAACCGTTCAGCGGCGATCCCCAGCGATTCGGCGAGTTCGGGACGATTGTCGAGCCGCAGGTCGGCGACCATCGCATAACGCCCGCTCGCACCGCTCAACGGCTGCCTATCGTGACGGTCTTCGGGCAAGCGGCGGGTGAGGCGGGCACCGAGCGCGATCTCGCCCCCATCCCATGCCCCTTCGCGGTCGATGCCATAGGGCATCAGCGCCCGCTGCATCCGCGCCACGACGGCGCGCGCGTCGGGCTGTCCGTCACGCTGCCAGACGCCGCAAATCGCGCTCATCCGGACCCCAATAAAGGGAAAATCTCGCTGGCTCCCCGAGTAGGATTCGAACCTACGACCATCCGATTAACAGTCGGGAGCTCTACCGCTGAGCTATCGAGGAACACCAGCGAGGGCGCGCCTATACGAAGGGGTTTCCGGCATTGCAAGCGGGTAAAGGGGGATTGTTCGCGGCCCACCCCCTTCACGCGACAAACTGCTCCATCGTGATGCGGTCGTCGAGCGCGTGTTCGGGATCGAACAACAGCGTCAGGTCACGGTTATGGTCGATCACCACGTCCACTTGCGCGACGTCGCGCACTTCGCGCTGGTCCGCGACCGCGCTGACCGGGCGCTTGGCGGGATCGAGCACCTTCAGCGTGATCCGGGTCTTTTCCGGCAATATCGCACCACGCCAGCGGCGCGGACGAAACGGGCTGATTGGGGTCAACGCCAGCATTTGCGATCCCAGCGGCAATATCGGCCCATGCGCCGACAGATTATAGGCCGTCGATCCGGCGGGCGTGGCGATCAGGATGCCGTCGCACACCAGCTCGTCCAGCACGATCCGATCATTGACCGTCACCTCCAGCTTCGCCGTCTGCCGCGTTTCGCGCAGCAACGACACTTCGTTGATCGCGGGCAGGACATGCGTCTCGCCCTCCACCGTCGTCGCGGTCATCACCAGCGGGCTGACCTTGAACGACTTGGCACGCTTCAGCCGTTCCTCCAGCCCGTCGGGCCGCCACTCGTTCATCAGAAAGCCGACGGTTCCCAAATTCATGCCAAACACCGGGATCGTCCGGTGCCGCTCGAGCATCGTGTGCAGCGTCTGCAACATGAACCCGTCCCCGCCCAGCGCGACGAGCAGATCGGCATCCTCCGGCTCTGCCCAGTCGTGCGCCGCCAACAGCTCATGCGCGGCGGTTTCCGCCGGGTTGGTGGGGGAGGCGACGAGCGCCCGGCGCAGATTGCTCATCCGCCGGTAACGCTCATATGGCGGCCCACGGCGGGCGCGACACCACGCGTAACGTCGAAATCATGTCGCTCGGGCTTGGTCGCCAGCGCGGCGTCGATCGCCGCATCGACGGCGTCCAGCCCGCCTTCACGGATCGCAGCTTTCAGATCGACCTGATCCTCATGCCCCAGACAGGTGTAAAGCTTGCCCTCGGTCGTCAGCCGCACGCGATTGCACGTCGCACAGAAATTGCCGGTCAGCGGCGAGATCAGCCCCAGGCGCGCGCCGGTCTCCGCCACGCGCCAATACCGCGCCGGACCCCCGCTATTGTGCGAATCCGGCGTCAGCGTGAACCGCGCCGACAGATCGTCCATCACCGCCGTCAGCGGCACGAACCGGTCGGCGCGATCCTCGTCGATCACTCCCAGCGGCATCGTCTCGATCAACGTCAGATCCATGCGCTGCGCACCGGCCCAGGCCAGCATGTCCGGAATTTCGCCGTCGTTCAGCCCTTTGAGCGCCACCATGTTGATCTTCACCGCAATCCCGGCGGCGAGCGCCGCGTCGATCCCCGCCAGAACCTCGGTAACATCGCCATGGCGCGTGATATGGCGGAACGTCTCAGGATTTCGGCTGTCCAGGCTTACATTGATCCGCCGCACCCCGGCATCGGCCAGCATGTCCGCATATTGGGTCAACCGCGTCGCATTGGTCGTCATGGTGAGCTCGTCCAGACCATGCCCCACGCTGCGCCCCAGCCGCCGCACCAGATCGATCGCATCGCGCCGCACCAGCGGCTCGCCGCCGGTCAGCCGGATCTTGCTAACCCCACGCGCGACAAAGCGCTCGGCAATCAACGCGATCTCCTCCAGCGCCAGCAACTCGCTGCGCGGCAGAAAAATCATCTTCTCCGCCATGCAATAACGACAGCGCAGGTCGCAGCGATCGGTGACCGAAACCCGCAGGTAACGGATCGTGCGGCCGTGCCGATCGATCAGGGCGGGTGTTGCGACCATCGTAACCGGAGCTAAGCCGTTCATGGCTTCGCAGCAACCCTTGGGTTAGGAAGGATGCAGATGACCGAACCCGCGCCCCTGACTGCACCACCTGTAACGGGGCGCGACCGACCGCTGTTCCTGCTGTCCTTTCGGCAGCGCGACGAACTGGCGGCGCTGGCGGCCAAGGCCGGATGGCGCGTCGTCGCCGCGCGACGCGCGGACGGTGCGGAGCGGCGCTTGCTCGCCAGCGGCGCAGCGGTCGCCGTGGTCGACGCACGCGGCGCGGTCGATGAAGGGCTGGCGGCGGTGCGCGCGCTGGCCGGGGCGGTGGGTGCCAATGGCGGGGCGCTGATGGTGCTGGTGTCGCGTGGCGATGCAGCGCGGCTCGGCGAATTCTACGATGCCGGCGCCACCCAGTTCCTCGCCAGCCCGATGCGGGAAGCGGAGTTCGTGCAAGCCCTGCGCTTCGCCGCGCGTCATGCACGTCGCGTAGGCGGGGACGGCGCGGTGCAGCCCGCCGCCGCCGAGCCACTGGGCTGGCGTTATGACCCAGCGCTCGATTCGATGCAGGTGACGCCTGCGCTGGCGGCGATGCTGGGGTTGTCCGAACAGCCATCGGTGCGGACTTTGCTGCGCCGCGTTGAAGCCACCGATCGCGGTGCGCTGCGGTCGGCACTGGCGCGGTTGCGACAGGGGCTTCAGGCGACGGCGTTCGCGCATGAACTGACCGGCGCCGGCCGGGTCGTCGAACACCTCCAGCGCGACGACCGCACCGGGCGCATCCACGGCCTGATCGAACGGCTGGGACAGGTCGATGCCAGTGCGGCGGTGCGCGATGCCTTGACCAAAGTCCGCGACGCCGCTGGCGCGCGGCGCTGGATCGAGCGGCGCTTGGCGGATCGGCGGCCGGTGACGGTCGTGCTCGCCGCGCTCAATCGCTTCGATGTCGTCAACACCGCCTATGGCCGCGATGCCGGCGACGCCGTGCTGCGTTCGGCCTCGGCGCGCCTGACTGAGGTGGCGCGTGAGGTCGGCGGGCGGCGCGCCATCGTCGCGCGAATGGGTGGTGCTGAGTTTCTGGTTGCGGCGGACGATGCCGAGGCAGCGGCGCTGGCGCATGCGGCGGCGCGCGTCGAGAATGTACTGGCGCGCCCCTTCGTGATTGGCGACGCGATTGCACCGATGGGCGCGCGCGTCGCGGTGGTGACATCGGAACCGGGCGACAGCGTTGCGACGCTATTGAAGCACGCGAGCGAGGCACTGGCGGGCGATGGCGGGCCGAGCTCGCAGCTATCGGTCGATGCGCTGGCGGTCGATCTGCGCCGCGCGATGGATGCGGGTGAGATCGACCTGCGCTTTCAGCCGCAGGTCGCGGTTTCCACCGGCGAGATCGCCGGGGTCGAGGCGCTGGCGCGGTGGCAGCATCCCGAGCGAGGCGAGGTCGGCGCGGAACCGCTGTTCGCCGCCGCCGAGCGTGCCGGTCTGGAACTTGCGCTGTCCGAACATGTCCAGCGGCTGGCGCTGGCACAGGCCGCGCGCTGGCCCGCATCGCTAAGTGACTTACGGCTGTCGATCAACGTCACCTCGGCGGACGTCGCACGCATCGGGTTCGCCGACCTGTTCCTCGACTGGGTCGATGCCAGCGGCTTCCCGCGCGGAAGGCTGACCGTGGAAATCACCGAGGGTGGTCTGATCGGCGATTTGAGCGAAGCTGCTCGCCTCCTTGCCGAACTGCGCACTGCCGGGTGCCGCGTGGCGATCGACGATTTCGGCACCGGCTATTCCAGCCTCGCTTACCTCAAGGCACTCCCGCTCGATTACCTCAAGATCGACCGCAAGCTGACTCAGGACATTGCCGGGTCGCCCCGCGATCGAGTCGTCGTGCGCGGTGTCATCGACATGGCGCGCTCGCTTGGCCTGACCGTCATCGCCGAAGGGGTCGAGACCGAAGAGCAACTGGAATTGCTCGCCAAGGAGGGGTGCCAATATTATCAGGGCTTCCTCTGCGCCGAACCGCTGGCCGTCGCGGCGCTGGCCGAATTGATGGAGACACGCGGATGATGCGCTGGCTGGCGATGCTGCTGCTGCTGATGTTCTCTGCGCTGTCGGCCGTGGCGAAGGACCGCCCCGATCCGCGCATTCAGATTCAGGCGGCGATGGAGGACAGCGCGGAGGGCTGGAACGCCGGCAATCTCGACGCCTTCCTCGCCGTCTATGCCGACGATCCGGGTACCAGCTTCACCGGCGCCAAGGGCATCGAACGCGGCCTCGCCCCGATCCGCGCACGCTATGCCGCCAAATATGTCGACCAGTTCGGCCCCGGCGACCGCCCCAAACGCACCGCGCTGACCTTTCAGTTCGAGGATTTCCAGCTGATCGGCAAGACTCACGCTCACCTGATCGCACGTTGGACGCTCACCCCGGCAGCGGGCGGCACGGCAATGACCGGCATGACGTCGCTGCTGTTCCGGCGCGAGGCGAAAGGCTGGAAGATCATCGCGGATCACAGCTCTTGACCGGCGACCCGCGCGACATGAGCGGCGTGTGGTACGGCCGCTATTTCGCAGCTTCGATGGAGGTCGAAGAGAACAGCTTCATCGCCAATCTGGAAGAATCGGGCAGTGCGGTAACCGGCACCATCACCGAACCCGACACCACGGGTCTCGAAGATGTCCGCCGCGCCTTTGTCGATGGCGACCGCAACGCCGCCCGGCTGCGCTTCACCAAGCAGTATGACCCGGCCGGCGCGCTGGCGCATTCGGTGACCTATGCGGGCACGGTCAGCGACGATGGCACCGAAGTCACCGGCGAATGGCATTTCTCCGGCTATCACGGCAGCTTCGTGATGAACCGCGAAGCCTTCCGCGCCGAGGAATTGGAAGAGGAAGCTGCGGTCGACGAGGATATCGTGATCGTGATGGACGAGCCTATCACGTCCCGATAGTTTCCGCTGAAATTGGGAGGGAAATCAATGATTCACCGGCGTGGCCTGTTCGCACTGTTCACGATGCTGATGGCGGCGGCCTTGCTGCCCGTGCCTGCCGCAGCAAAGGAGTTCGCCTCGACGCGGATCAGCGTCACGGTGGAGGGGAAGGGCAAGGACGTCATCCTGATCCCCGGCCTGTCCTCATCGCCACGCGTGTGGAAAGAGATGATCGCGGCGGTCCCCGGCTATCGCTATCACAAGGTTCAGGTGTCAGGCTTCGCTGGTGTCCCCGCAGGCGGCAACAATGCGGGCGACGTCGCCGCGCCCGTTGCCGAGGAAATCGCCCGCTACATCGCCGAGAAGAAACTCGGCCCGGTCGCGGTGATCGGCCATTCGATGGGCGGATCGATGGGCATGATGCTCGCCGCGCGCCACCCGGCCAGCGTTTCGAAGCTGATGATCGTCGACATGCTGCCCTTCATGGGCGCGATGTTCGGCGGACCGCAGGCGACGCCGGAAACGCTGAAGCCGATCGCCGACCAGATCATGACCGGCATGAAGTCGGCCGCACCGGAGGCGTATGAAAAGCAGCTCACCGGCACGATCACCAGCATGGTGGCGACCGAGGCGATGCGGGGCGGTGCATTGGACGATGCGATGAAATCGGACCGCGACGTATCGGCCCGCTCCTATCGTGAACTGATCGTCACCGACCTGCGCCCCGAACTGGCAAAGATCGCCGCGCCGACCATGATCCTCTACGTCACGCCAAAGGGCGCGCCCGTAACCGATGCGCAGATGGATGGTTTCTACACCGCATCCTACGCCAATCTGAAGGGCGCAAAGCTGAAGCGCGTCCCCGACTCGGCGCACTTCATCATGTGGGACAACGCCCCGGTGTTTCAGGCGGACGTGAAGACGTTTCTGGCGGGGTGACGTGCGCAGCGTGGGCGCCTTGGTATATTGCCTCGTCAGTGCATCATTGCTGTCAAGTTGCGATCCAGAACCGGGAGAATCGCGGATACTGGCGAGAATAAAGTCACCGGACGCTCATAGAGAGGCAGTCCACGTCGTAGATTTAGGAGGCGGGGCGACAGTTGGCCCTTTGTCTTTTGTGTATGTGGTTGCTCCGGGCAAGTTCCCGCGTTTCGCTGATCGCATTTTCATCGGGAACCGAGTCTGCCGCCTCGATTTGCGATGGCTAGATAACAGCGCCGTCGAAGTCCGCTTTTTTGCTAAAGCAGCTGAAGCAGGACATACCCTTCCGTCTGCAAATTCCGTCTCAGCGCGCGGCCTTTGGCAAGGCCGAGACATTCAGAGCGGGTGTTAAATATTCGGCACAAATTACCCCACCCGCTCGTACTTGCCCGTCTCGAAATCCTCGCTGACCAGCGCGGCGATGCGATCCGCCACCACTTCCGGCGGCTTGACGCTCTCGGGTGCCTCCCCCGGATAGGCGCGCGCCCGCATCTTGGTTCGCGTCGCGCCCGGATCGAGCAAAGCCACGCGAACCTTGGTCAAATTGCGCACTTCCTCGCCATAGCTCAGCACCAGATTCTCGAACGCTGCCTTCGACGCGCCATAGAGCCCCCAATATGCACGCGGCTGCCGCGCCACGCCGGACGTAATCCCGATCACCCGCGCCGCTTCGGCCTTGCGCAGCAACGGGTCGAACGCCCCGATCAGCGCCGCCTGTGCGCTGATGTTGAGCGCCAGCGTCTTGGCCACTTCCTTGGGATCGAACGCCGCAATCGCCGCCAGCGAACCGAGTGCTGCTGCATTGAGCACCAGAATGTCCAGCGAACCCCAACGCTCGGTCACCGCGGCGGCCAAACGCGGAATCGCATCGCTTTCCAACAAGTCCATTGGCGCGATCGTGGCGGTGCCGCCCGCCGCGTCGATCGCCTCCTCGACCTCTTCCAACCCACCCGCCGTGCGCGCCGTCAGGATCACATGCGCGCCCTGCGCCGCCAAAGCGATGGCGGTCGCGGCCCCGATGCCACGGCTCGCACCGGTGACGAGCGCCGTGCGCCCGGACAAAATCAGATTAGACATGAGGTTCAGACCGGTTCGTGAAGGAGGGCAAGCTGGTCCGATTCCTGGTCACCGAAATCGGTCAGCGGCGTCGGATACTGGCCGGAGAAACAGGCATCGCAATATTTGGGCAGCACATCCGCGCGACCCGGCTGGCCCAGCGCGCGGTACAGACCATCGATCGAGACGAACGCCAGGCTGTCGGCCTTGATGAACTTCGCCATGCCCGCAACGTCGTGTTGCGCGGCGAGCAGCTTCGACCGCTCGGGCGTATCGACGCCATAGAAGCAGCTATGCGTCGTCGGCGGGCTGGCGATGCGCATATGCACCTCCGCCGCCCCGGCCTCGCGCATCATCTCGACGATCTTCAGGCTGGTGGTGCCGCGCACGATCGAATCGTCGACCAGAATGACGCGCTTGCCCTGAATCAGCGCGCGATTGGCATTGTGTTTCAGCTTCACGCCCAGTCGGCGAACCTCTGCGCTTGGCTGGATGAAGGTGCGCCCGACATAATGCGACCGGATGATGCCCAGCTCGAACGGAATGCCCGATTGCTGCGCATAGCCAATCGCGGCGGGCACGCCCGAATCCGGGACCGGGATCACCAGATCGGCATCGACCGGCGACTCGATCGCGATCTCCGCGCCGATATTCTTGCGCACCGAATAGACCGAGCGATCCTCCGCAATCGAGTCCGGGCGGCTGAAATACACCCACTCAAAGATGCACGGGCGCGGCGCGATCGCGGTGAACGGGCGCAACGACCGCAACTCGCCGTCGCGCACGATGACCAGTTCGCCCGGCTCGACATCGCGCACATACTCCGCACCGACGACGTCGAGCCCAACGGTCTCCGACGCAAAGATGAAGCTGTCGCCCAGTTTCCCCATCACCAGCGGACGAATGCCCAGCGGGTCTCGGCACGCGATCATGCCCACCGGGGTCATGCAGATCAGCGAATACGCCCCCTCGACCTGTTTCAACGCGTCGATGAACCGGTCGAGCAGGTCGCGATAGCCGGACGTAGCGACCAGATGGATGATCGTCTCGGTGTCCGACGTGGACTGAAAGATCGATCCGCGCTGCACCAGCTCATGCCGCAAATGCATGGCGTTGGAGATGTTGCCGTTATGCGCGACCGCGAATCCGCCACTCGCCAGTTCGGCATAGAGCGGCTGGACGTTGCGCAGCGCCGTCTCGCCCGTCGTCGAGTAACGGACATGCCCGCACGCGACGGTGCCCGGCAGCGCGCGGATGATCTCGTCGCGGTCGAAATTGCCCGCGACATGACCCATCGCGCGGTGCGTGTGGAAGTTGTGGCCGTCCCAGCTGGTGATCCCGGCGGCTTCCTGCCCCCGGTGCTGGAGCGCATGGAGGCCTAATGCGACCAATGCCGCAGCACCGTCAGCACCGGAAACGCCGAACACGCCGCACTCTTCGCGCAGCTTGTCATCGTCAAAAGGATTCGTGGTCAGCATCGGCCCTTCGGGGGGTTCGGTGGTCGATGGCCGCGCATATAGGGAGTCGATCCGCGCTTGTCGC
Source organism: Sphingomonas sp. LT1P40 (assembly GCF_036663835.1). Taxonomy (NCBI): domain Bacteria; kingdom Pseudomonadati; phylum Pseudomonadota; class Alphaproteobacteria; order Sphingomonadales; family Sphingomonadaceae; genus Alteristakelama; species Alteristakelama amylovorans. The sequence continues at coordinate 1,496,247 of NZ_JAXOJT010000001.1, read as the reverse complement.
CTGTTTGTCACATCCATTGATGCTGATCGATCGGTCCGCATGAAATGGGGCCACTGATCGATTTCTCCGTTCGTGCTGACCGAGTTATCCCGTTTTGGCGATGGCCGCGCGTGGGGTAGGTTGGCGTCAGATCAAAAAGAAAAGGATGAGGGTCATGGACGCAAAAACTGGATCGATCGACGGCGGCGGCTGCCCGGTAAATCATGGCGGGGTGCGCTCGCTGCTCGGCCGCACCAACAAGGATTGGTGGCCGGAAATGCTGGCGACCGAAGTCCTCAACCCCAATGGCCCGTCCAACCCGATGGGCGACGATTTCGATTACGCCACGGCGTTCAGGGGCCTCGATTACGCGGCGCTTAAGGCCGACCTGACCGCATTGATGACCGACAGCCAGCCATGGTGGCCGGCCGATTACGGCCACTACGGCCCGTTCTTCATCCGCATGGCATGGCACGCCGCCGGCACCTATCGCACCGCCGACGGTCGCGGTGGCGCGAGCAGCGGGCAACAGCGTTTCGCCCCGCTCGACAGCTGGCCCGACAATGGCAATCTCGACAAGGCACGCCGCTTGCTGTGGCCGATCAAGCGCAAATATGGTAAGGCGATCAGCTGGGCCGATCTGTTCATCCTGACCGGCAACGTCGCCATCGAATCGATGGGCGGACCCGTGTTCGGTTTTGGCGGCGGGCGTGCCGACGTGTTCGAGCCGGAACGCGACATCTATTGGGGGTCGGAAGACAAATGGGTGAATGAAGGCGTCCAGACCCGCATTGATCCCGACAAGGGCATGGAAGCACTCGAAGGCCCGCTCGCCGCAATCCAGATGGGACTCATCTACGTCAATCCGGAAGGGCCGGGCGGTAATCCCGACCCGTTGCTGTCGGCGCGCGACATGAAGGCGACGTTCGAGCGCATGGCGATGAACCATGAGGAGACCGTCGCGCTCACCGCCGGTGGCCACACCTTCGGCAAGGCGCACGGCAATGGCGACGCCTCGCTGCTCGGCAAGGCTCCCTCGGGCGGCGATCTGGTCGCACAGGGGTTCGGCTGGGTCAGCAGCCACGAAAGCGGCGGCATCGGCGAGCATAGCGTGACCAGCGGCATTGAGGGATCATGGGTCAACACGCCGACCGAATGGACCGAGAACTATTTCCGCCTGTTGCTCGACTACGATTACGAGATCGTCCACTCGCCCGCCGGTGCGCAGCAGTGGCAGCCGATCGACCAGAAGCCGGAGGATATGGCCCCCGCCGCCTGGGATCCGAACGTCAAGGTTCCGACCATGATGACGACCGCCGACATGGCGCTGAAGATGGACCCCGAATTCCGTGTGATTTCGGAGAAATTCCGCAACGACCATGAAGCGTTCAAGGACGCCTTCGCCCGCGCCTGGTTCAAACTGTGCCACCGGGACATGGGTCCGAAGGTCCGCTACCTCGGCCCGGAGGTTCCCGCCGAAGACCTGATCTGGCAGGATCCGGTTCCGGCTGGCACCACGCCTTCGGATGCCGATGTCGCATCGGTGAAGGCGGCGATCGCGGGCAGCGGCCTGACCGTCAGCCAGCTCGTCAAGACCGCCTGGGCCTCCGCCAGCACCTATCGCAAGTCGGACCATCGCGGCGGTGCCAATGGCGCGCGCGTCGCGCTGGCCCCGCAAAAGGATTGGGAGGTCAACGAGCCGGAAATGCTCGCCAAGGTAATCGACACGCTGAACGGTCTGCGTGGTTCGATGAGCCTCGCCGATGCCATCGTCCTCGGCGGCGTGGTCGGGCTTGAGAAAGCAGGCGCAACCAACGTCCCCTTCACCGGCGGTCGTGGCGACGCCACCGACGCGCAAACCGACGCCGAAAGCTTCGACGTGATGGAGCCGGAAGCCGACGCCTTCCGCAACTATCTCGGCAAGAAGAAGCTGGCGATCAAGACCGAGGAAATGATGCTCGACCGCGCATCGCTGCTTGGTCTGTCCGTGCCGGAAATGACCGTGCTGATCGGTGGCCTGCGCGTGCTGGGTGCCAATCACGGCGAGCGCGGCCACGGCCATTTCACCAAGCGTTCGGGCCAGCTGACCAACGACTTCTTCGTTAATCTGCTGGAAATGACCAACGTCTGGAAAGCGGTCGAGGGATCGGACGATCAGGAATATGTCGCCACCGACCGCGCCGGCGGCCACGAAACCTGGCGCGCGACCCGTGCCGACCTGATCTTCGGCTCCAACTCCGAACTGCGCGCTGTCGCCGAAGTCTATGCCGAAAGCGGGCATGAGGAGAAGTTCGTGAAGGACTTCGTGAAGGCGTGGACCAAGGTGATGAACGCCGACCGCTTCGACCTGAAGGCGTAACGGCAGCCACCTTCATCCCCCCTCCCGCTTGCGGGAGGGGCTGGGAGAAGGCCGTTCCGGCAGAAATCCTCCCAGGAACGGGGAGGGGGCGTAGCTGCGAGCAGCGATGTGCCGGGGGCACATCGTAGCAGCGGAGCCGGCTTGCAAAGCAAGCCGTGGGCGCAGCATGGTGGAGGGGGCTCGAGGCAATGGAGTCCGGTGCTTCGGGCCCCCTCCGTCAGCGCTTCGCCCTGCCACCTCCCCGGAACGGGGAGGATCTCCATTCGCCGGGCTAACTCGACCCCGTTGGCTTCCCCGAAACCTGCCCCTAAGCTCCCGCCCATGGAATCGATCGGCGGCGACCTCAACACCATGGCCCCCCGGCCATTCCCGGAGCCCCAGCTGGCTGCGATCCGCGCCATTTCCACCCAGCGCGAATACCGACCCGGCGACATCGTCCTCGAAGCGGGCGCGCCGCAGGACCGCTTCGTGCTGGTCGAGGCGGGCGAGATCGAGGTCGCCGACCCGGTGACCGGCGAGCGCCTGACCCCCGGCACCATCGGCCCGGGCCAGTTCATGGGCGAATTGTCCTTCCTCAACGGCGGCCCGCTCACCCTCAGCATGCGCGCCTGCGCCCCAACCCGCACGCTTGAGGCGCCGCGCCCCGACATGCTCCGCCTGATGAGCGCCGTCCCCGAGATCGGCGACCATATCCTCACCGTCTTCTCCGCGCGCCGCCGCCGCATCTTCGAATCGGGCGACAGCAGCCTCGTGGTGCGCGGCGCCGAGCGCGACCCCGCGGTCGCGCGCGTCGCCAGCTTTCTCAACCGCAATCGCATCCCTTTCCATGAGGAACCCGATGGCGAGCCCCAGGTCCTCTGGTCGGGCAATCCGATCCCCGATCCGACGCCCCGCGCCGTCGCCCGCCATCTCGGCCTCGATCTCAAGGCCGGCTCGACCGAGCTGTTCGACCTGCTGATCGTCGGCGCAGGCCCGGCGGGCGTCGCCGCTGCCGTCTATGCCGGATCGGAAGGGCTGCGCGCGCTGGTGATCGAGGATTGCGCGATCGGGGGACAGGCGGGGACCAGCTCACGGATCGAGAATTACATGGGTTTCCCCACCGGTATCTCCGGCGCGGATCTTACCTTCCGGGGACAGGTTCAGGCGATGAAGTTCGGCACCTGCTTTGCGATGCCGCGCCGGGTCGAGGCCTTGTCCAGCCGCGATGACGGTTTCTGCGTCACGCTTGATGGCAATGAGGAACTGTGCGCCCGCGCGGTGCTCGTCGCTACCGGCGTCCAGTATCGCCGTCTGCCACTCGACCGGCTCGAAGCACTCGAAGGCGCGGGTGTCTATTACGCCGCGACCGAGATGGAGGCGCGCCTTTGTTCGCAGACCGAGGCGGTGGTCGTCGGCGGCGGCAATAGCGCGGGTCAGGCGGCGATGTATCTCTCGCGCGTCGCCAGCCGTGTCCATGTCATCGTGCGCGGTGCGAGCCTTGCCGAAACGATGAGCGCATATCTCCGCGACCGGCTCGAAGCTGACCCGCGCATCGTCATCCACACCGGTGCCCGGCTCGAACGGCTTGACGGTGACGCTCATCTTGAGCGTGTCATATTCACCAAGGCTTCGGGCAGCATTGCAGTCGATTGCCGCGCGCTGTTCATCATGATCGGGGCCGCACCCAACACCGACTGGCTTTCGGGACTGGTCGAACTCGACCATCACGGCTTCGTTCGCACCGGAGCCGAAGTCGGCGCATCCTCGACCTTCGCGACTTCATGCCCGGGCATCTTCGCGGTCGGCGACGTCCGCTCGGGCTCGGTCAAGCGTGTGGCGAGCAGTGTCGGTGAAGGCTCGGTCGTCGTCAGTGCGATCTGGAGCCACGTGAACGCCCCGCCACCCGGATCGGTTGGAATCGGCGGGTGAGGGGGCTGTCGCATCATTCACGCTGCCGTCCCTTCCCATCGTGGCGGCGCACACGCTAACAGGCAGCCATGCCCGACTCCCGCGATTCCACGCTGACCCTTGACCCAAAATACGACTCCAGCGGTCTCATCACCGCCGTCGCCACCGACGTCGCCACAGGCGAACTCCTCATGCTCGCCCATATGAACGCCGCCGCTCTCGCCAAAACCCTCGAAACGGGCGAAGCCTGGTTCTGGTCGCGCAGCAAGAACCGCCTGTGGAAGAAAGGCGAAAGCTCCGGCAACGTCCTGCGCGTGGTCGAGGCCCGCATCGACTGCGATCAGGACGCTTTATGGCTGAAGGTCGAAGCGGTAGGCCCCGCCTGCCACACCGGCGAACGCAGCTGCTTCTTCCGCCGGATCGAGGGTGGTGAGCTGGTGCGGGATTGATGGGCGCAAACATCCCAAAATCCTCCCCCGCAAGGGGGAGGTGGCACGCGCAGCGTGACGGAGGGGGCGGAACCCCCAACGCTCGTTCGGGCATCCTCCCCCTCCGTCAGCCTGCGGCTGCCACCTCCCCCTGGCGGGGGAGGATGTTCTTAACCGCCGCGATCCTCCTCGCCGCCTGCTCCGGCGCCACCCCCACCGGCAACACCACAACCACCCCGCCAGACCTCGAAACCGCCGCAGTCGAGCGCGGCCTCGTCCGCGACCCTGAGAACACCGACGTCACCGGCCTCTACGCCCGCGACACCGACCGCGTGTGCGTCGTGCCACAGGGCAATGCCTACAAGATCGGCGCGTTCGTCGATTACGGCGACAACCTCAGCTGCACCGGCACCGGCACCGCCGCCCGCGCCGGGGAAACCCTGTCGGTCGAGCTGAAGGGCAAGAACGGCTCAACCTGCTCGTTCGATGCAAAATTCGACGGCGACCGCATCACCTTCCCCGCCAACGTCCCCGACGCTTGCACCAAATTATGCGGCCCGCGCGCCTCCTTCGCCGCGCTCGAAGTCGAACGCCTCAGCGAATCCGCCGCCGAAGCGGGCGCCCTGCGCAGCGCCGAAGGCACCCGTCTCTGCGGCGATTGACGTTAACGTAAGGCGGGCGTAATCTCCCCTTATGGCTACGACCGTAAGACAGGCGAGCTTTGCGGCGATCGAGCCGCGGCCGGACAAGGAGAGCTTCTCGATCTCGGACCTGTGCGCCGAGTTCGAGGTCACCGCACGCGCCCTGCGCTTCTACGAGGACGAAGGGCTGATCGCCCCCGAGCGCCGCGGCCTTCAGCGCATCTACTCGCACCGCGACCGCGCCCGCCTCGCCTGGATCCTGCGCGGCAAGCGCGTCGGCTTCAGCCTCTCTGAAATCCGTGAGATGATCGACCTCTACGATGTCGGCGACGACCGCCGCACGCAGCATCAGGTCACGCTCGACAATTGCCGCGCCCGCATCGACTTGCTTGAGCGCCAGAAGGTCGATCTCGACGCCGCCATCGCCGAACTCGAAGACTTCGTCGCCGTCCTCGAAGGCCGCGCCGCCCCCACCAAATAAGGAAGCTCCCATGCCGCAATACACGCCGCCCGTGCGCGACACGCGCTTCATCCTCGACCATGTGCTGAAGCTCGACCGCTACGCCAACCTCCCCGGTTTCGCCAACGCGACGCCCGATATGGTCAGCGCGGTGCTGGAGGAGGGTGGCAAGTTCGTCGCCGAAGTCCTCTTCCCGATCAACCACAGCGGCGATCAACAGGGCTGCACGCGCCATCCGGACGGCAGCGTCACCACGCCCGACGGCTTCAAGGAAGCCTACACCCAGTTCGTCGAGTCCGGCTGGGGCACGCTCAGCGCACCCGAAGAATTCGGCGGACAGGGCATGCCCCACGTCGTCTCGACCGCGTTTCAGGAGTATATGATCTCCTCCAACATGGCCTTCGCCATGTACCCCGGCCTCACTCACGGCGCGATCGCGTCGCTGCTGGTCAAGGGCAGCCCGGAGCAACAGGCGAAATACGTCCCGAAAATGGTCTCCGGCGAATGGGGCGGCACCATGAACCTGACGGAGCCGCATTGCGGCACCGACCTCGGCCTCATCAAGACCCGCGCCGAACCGAACGCGGACGGCAGCTGGGCGATCACCGGTACCAAGATCTTCATCTCTTCCGGTGAGCATGACCTCACCAGCAACATCATCCACCTTGTCCTCGCCAAGACCCCCGGCGCGCCGGAAAGCAGCAAGGGCATTTCGCTGTTCGTCGTCCCCAAATTCATCGTCAATGACGACGGTTCGCTGGGCGACCGCAACCCCGTCACCTGTGGCTCGATCGAGCACAAGATGGGCATCCACGCCAACTCCACCTGCGTCATGAACTATGATGGCGCGACCGGCTGGCTGGTGGGTGACGAGATGAAAGGCCTCGCCGCCATGTTCATCATGATGAACGCCGCCCGGCTCGGCGTCGGTCTTCAGGGCCTCGGCATCGGCGAAGTCGCGTACCAGAACGCCGTCCAGTACGCCGGCGACCGTCGACAGGGCCGCGCGCTGACCGGCGCCGCCGAGCCCAATGAAAAGGCCGACACCCTCTTCGTCCACCCCGATGTCCGCCGCATGCTGATGGAGGCCAAGGCGATGACCGAGGGTCTGCGCGCCCTCTGCCTGTGGGCCGGCCTTCAGGTCGATCTCGCTCACGCCGCCGCGACCGAGGAGGAGCGTCAGCTCGCCGACGATCTGGTCGGCCTGCTCACGCCCGTCATCAAAGGCGTCGGAACCGACGCGGGCTACAAGATCGCGACCGACGCGCAACAGGTCTATGGCGGCCATGGCTACATCGCCGAATGGGGCATGGAACAATATGTCCGCGATGCCCGCATCGCCATGATCTATGAAGGCACCAATGGCGTGCAGGCGATGGACCTGGTCGGCCGCAAGCTCGCGCAAAATGGCGGTCGCGCCGTCCAGGCCCTGTTTCGCGTCGTCGCTGAGGAAGTCGCCGCGGCCAAGGCCAAACCCGAACTCACCGACTTCGCCACCGCACTGGAAAAGGCCAATGGCCAGCTTCAGGCCACGACCATGTGGTTCATGCAGAACGGCATGAAGGACCCCAATCAGGTCGGCGCCGGGGCGTACTCGTACATGGAGCTGACCGGCATCGTCGCCATCGGCCTGATGTGGCTCCGCATGGCTGACGCCGCAGCGACCGCGCTTGCCGAGGGGACGGAGGACAAGCCTTTCATGGAGGCCAAACTGGTCACCGCCCGCTTCTACGCCGACCGCATCATGCCCAATGCAGGGGCGTTGCGGCGGAAGATCGAGAGTGGGGCGGAGACGATCATGGCGCTGCCGCCTGAGATGTTCCGGGCGGGGTGAGAACTTCGGCCCCAGCCGTCCGTATGCTGTGATAGGCGAAGCCATGCTTGTGCGAACGGCGAGTTCGTCGCAAAACGCTTACATTTACGGCGGTAGGACCGGACCCAAATGGCGTCGACAAATTTCAAGACTGAGAACAATACCTACCGGAAGCTTCTCGGTAATGGCCTCTCATATCGCATCCCAAGATTTCAGCGCGATTATAGCTGGACGATGGAAGAGTGGGAGGACCTGTGGGCCGACATCGAAGAGATAACGGGAGGAGCAGGCGAGACCGCTCACTATATGGGGTACCTTGTCCTTCAATCAAAAGATGAAAAGACTTTTGATGTAATTGATGGTCAGCAGCGCCTGACGACGATATCTATTGTTGTTTTAGCGGCACTTCGCGTTCTCGGAAAATTAGTACGCGACGGCATCAATGCAGAGCGCAATAAACGTCGCATGGATCAATTGCGGCAGAGCTATATTGGCTATTTGGACCCTGTAACTTTGGTTCCAAGATCTAAGCTGACACTGAATAGAAACAACGATAATTATTACCAAAGCTATTTGGTACCTTTAAGAGAGCTACCAAGCCGTGGATTTCGGGCCTCAGAGCATGCGATGCGTAAGGCGTCTGATTGGTTTGAGCGCCGGATACAGGAATTTTCTCGTAACAATGGTGAAGGCGACGAAGATTCTGGCGTTAAAATTGCTCAACTTATAGAGGACATCAGCGATAAGCTTTTTTTCACTGTGATTACAGTAACCGACGAACTGAATGCTTATAAAGTGTTCGAAACTCTGAATTCTCGTGGCGTCCGCTTGTCTGCAACTGACCTACTTAAAAATTATCTGTTTTCCGTGTTGCATAGGGATGGCCAGCACGAGCACGATTTAGAAGCTATGGATGCTCGGTGGGAGTCGTTTGTCGGTAGGCTGGGAGAGGAAAATTTCCCAGACTATCTCCGGGTCCACTGGATAACACGGCACGCGCTAGTTCGCCAATCTGATTTGTTTAAGACAATTCGCGCTCAAGTCCCTGATCGAGCGGCGGTTTTTCGCCTTCTCAACGGGCTAGATGAGGATATGGATAGCTATCTCTCGCTAATATCGCCTGAGACTTCTGGTTGGACAGGCGAAACCAAAATTGCTGCGTCCCGACTTCGAATGTTTAGTGTTCGACAGCAATTTTCTGTATTAATTGCAGCCCGAAAAATATTGAATGATGGCGACTTTGCGACACTGATCAAAGCCATCGTTGTCATCGCATTTCGATATAATGTGATTGGACGTCAACAGGCATCCGAGCAAGAGCGAGTTTACTCAAGCGTAGCTCAAAGAATTTCGCGTGGGGATGTAGTAAATTTGCAGGCAATATTGGAGGGGCTGCGCCCGATCTATCTTACAGATCGTGCATTTAGCGCTGCGTTTTCCGAGATGGAAATCACTACGCGTCAAACCCGTAACCGGCGTATTGTCAGGTATATTTTGACGAAACTCGAGCGCAACGCGAGTGGCAACGAACACGACTTAGACGCCGAAACTTTCAACATTGAGCATATACTTCCGCAAGCTCCCGGAGATGGGTGGCCATTTAGCGACCCCGAAGCGCAGGCGTCGATCTATCGTTTGGGAAATATGACTTTGCTCAATGCGGGGGCAAACAGGGATTTAGACAATACGTCGTATGAAGCTAAGAAGCCGGTGTATCTGGACAGTGATTTCGAAATTACATCCCAAATACCGGAAGCGCATCCAGTGTGGACAATTGAGCAACTCGCGCTGCGTCAAGCCGCTATGGCTCGTGTAGCTACCGGTATATGGCGTTTAGCTCAATTCGATTGATCTTCTAGCCGCTTTCCGGGGGAAGGTTGTGTCTGTCTGTTCGTACACGAACTCTATCCTTTCCCCCGGGCTCGACCTCGATTATTATCAACACGTATTCGAACGGAAACTTTGGGCGATCGCGATGTCGACTCCCTCCGCGATTGACGGCGAAGACTACGGCCCGGCCATCGACATGGCCGCCTTCGGTTGCGATCTCGCGCGCCGTCGCGCCGCGATCGAAGCGGAAACCGGCGAGCCGTTCACCGTCGCGCGCAATAACGGCACCCGCCGCACCGAAAGCAAGAAAGCGCTGCTCGCCGAAATCAACAAGCTCGCCGCCGCCAAGGGCTTCCGCTGGTAAGCGAATGAACCAGCCCAGAACAGAAAAAGAACTTTCCTACAGACCCCGTACCCGCATACCTAACCGGTCCTCTGCAACACATCCGCAAAGGACCGCACCCCATGAACGCCCAAACCGCCACCAATTCCGCCCCCTGGGACCCCGCCGCCTTCAACCGGCCCCGCTTCCATGACGTCGAGCCGACCGTGGCGCACAACCAGCGCTACGACGGCTGGACCCCGGACAGACAGGCACGCTTCCTCATCGCCCTCTCACGTGGCGTCAGTGTCACCCGCGCCTGCGCGTTGGTCGGCTTGTCGCGGCAATCGGCCTATCAAAAGCTGCGCGGCGCACCCGACGCGCCGTTCGCGCTGTGCTGGCAGGCGGCACTTCGCCTCTACGCCGCGCGCTGCGCCGACGAAGTTGACAGCCCGGTTGAAAACCGTGTCAAAACGTCAAGTCTGTCAACCGCCACGCCGCCATCCGCCCCCACGCGATACGGTGTGACCTTTGAGACCTTTGGCGATGCATCATCCGATGCCCGCCCGACCGAAACCCCTTTTGGTCGCCCCGCACACACGCCATAGTGCGGCCATGCTGCTCCCCGACATCCCCCTCCAGCCGCTCGAACGCGGTCAGCTCAACGCGATGCGCCTCACCGGCGCAGTCTTCTTCGCGGTGGCCTCGCTAGTCTCAGCCATCCCCAGCTGGGGGCTGGGCCATGCGGTCGAGTGGTTGCCGATCTGGGCCGCGCCGTGCGTCATCGCGCTGATCGGCCTGTGGCACGTGCTGGTCGCCACCCCGCGCCGCTGGGCACGCTGGGGCTGGGCCTGGACCGGGCGGGAGCTGCACGTCGCCTCGGGCTGGCTGACTCAGACTCACACCATCGTCCCCGCGTCGCGCGTTCAGCATATCGACGTGGCACAGGGGCCGATCGACCGCATGTTCGGCGTCGCCTCGCTCGTCCTCCACACGGCGGGAACGGCGGGCAGCCAGGTTGGGCTCCCCGGCATCACCCGCGAGACGGCGGAGGAAATCCGCGATGCGATCCGCGAACAATTGTCGAGCGACCCGTGGTGAACGAAGCGGAGGCTTATCCGGCCCGCCGCGTCCATCCCGGCTCGATCGCCATCGGCTTCCTGCGCAAGGCACCACAGAACGTCCTGGGTCTGCCCGCCTTGTTCGCCTTCACCTCCGGTCGCGGCATCGGCTGGATCTTGCTGGCGGCGGCGGTGGTCGCGGTCATCGTGCTGTTCTTCACCTGGCTCGGCTGGCGGCGCTTCACCTATACGATCGCCGAACATGAACTGATCATCGAACGCGGCGTGCTGACCCGCACCCGCCGCTCGATCCCGCTGGAGCGGATTCAGGACGTTTCGATCGAGCGCAAACCGCTCGCCCGCTTGTTCGGCCTCGCCGAAGTCCGCGTCGAAACCGGTGGCGGCGAAAAGGATGAAGCAGTCCTCGACAGCGTCTCGGTCGCCGAAGCGCAAAGGCTGCGCGCCGCGTTGCGCGGTGGCAAACTGGCGGCGACGACCGTGCCGGAGGGCGACGAAGTGGCAATGTCGGACCCGCTGCACGTCGTGTTCCAGATGTCGCCGGGCCGCGTCGTGCTGCTCGGCATGTTCAGCTTCTCGCTGGTCTGGATCGCCGCGCTGGCCGGTATCATCCAGTTCTTCGGCGACGCATTGGGCTTCGGCTGGGACGAAGCCCGCGACTGGGCCGATGTGGCGCAGGATGAAGTGCGGGCAAGGTTCAGCATCGCCGCCGCGCTGCTCGTGGCCGGGGTGGCCGTGTCGCTGGGCATCGTCACTGGCGTGGTCCGCACCGTGCTGCGCGACTGGGGCTTCACGCTGAAGGCAGGGGAGGGTCGCTTCCGCCGCACCCGTGGCCTGCTGACCCGCAGCGAAGTGGTCGTCGCGATGCGCCGCATCCAGCTCGCCGTCGCCCAGCGCGGCCCGCTGCGTGGGCTATTGGGCTGGAATGGCCTGAGCTTTCAGACGCTAGGGGGCAGCAATGACCCCAGCGGTCGGCAAGTCATGGCTCCGCTAGCCCGCGACCACGAAGCCGCCTGGATCGTCGAAACCGCCGGGCTGCCTCCGTTCGAGCGCTTGCAACTCCGCCCTGTCGCCGCCGGCCATGTCGTCCGCTCGCTGATCCATGCCTTGCCTTGGCCCGTCGCCATCCTTGCCGTCGCCATCTTCGTCACCCCGCTGGCGTGGCTGGCGCTGCTTCTCCTGATCCCGCTCGTCATCGCCGCGCTGCTCCACCGCCGCTACCACCGCTTTGCCCTGCGCCACACCAGCCTACAGGTGATGCGCGGCGTCCTAGTCCAGCGCGACTGGATCGTCCCGGTCGAGAATGTTCAAGTGGTGACGCTACAGGCCAGCTGGCTACAACGCCGACTCGGCCTGGCCAGCGTGCTCGTCGACACCGCCGGAGCAGGCGGCGGGGGATCCCCCGACGTGGTTGACATCGCCCTGCCCGAAGCCCGCGACCTCGCCACCGGCTTGGTGGCGAGGATCGATTAGGGTGCCGGCGTTGGCTGCGCCGCTGGAACGGTCACCACCGGCGGTGCGACCTCACTCTTCCGCCGCACGCCGCCCAGTTCGGGGACCGGCGATCGCTTCGGTGTCGGATCGAGCCGGATCGGGGCAATGTCCGGCACCGGCGCCGCAACGGCAGCAGGCGTCCGCCGCATGCACTGAACCGGGCTGGGCCGCCGAAACTCCCCGCAATTCCACAGCGCCTTGCCAAATCCCTGCGCCGCGTCCCGCAGATAGCTGAACGACATGCTGTCCAACGCCGCCCCGCTCAGCGCCGCACCCGCCGGTGGCACTTTCCGGGGATCGGTCCACCCCATGAACTTGCAGAATGGGCGCTCGCCACAGGTACGAATCGCCAGCGCCGCAAACGCGTCGGCACCCATGCCGCGATCCAGCGCGACATAGAATGTGTCGGAATTTCCCCCGACGGCTGGCTGAGGCAGCGCCGAATCAGGAATGGTCGCCGGATCGACGATCGCACCCTCGGTCACGATCGCCGTCGCCTCCGTCGCGCCGCCGATATGAAACGGCGACAGCCGCGCCATCTTCGGGATGTTCGGCTCCGCCCCGGCATAGGCCCGGCGAAACGCAGGCGGCGTCCCCCACCAGCCGGTCCAGCGGAAGAACAGATGCGTGTTTACCTCGGCCACCTTGTCGAGGCTCGAGCTCCAGTACGGCACCACCCAGTCGGTATGATAATGCGTCGAGTGCCCCACCTTGGCCACGACATAGCCGCTGAGCGCCATCCGTGCGATTTCCTGGGCCCGGATCCATGCCACGGCGGAGGGCGTGCGCGTCATCGCGCCGTCGCAGGTGAAGGTGAACTGGCAACCGGTGCGCCGCTCCTGCCCCTGGAACACCACGCCACATACCGATTTCGGAAACGCCGGGTGGCGCATGCGGTTGAGGATGACCTGCGCCACCGCACGCTGCCCCACCACATCGTCGCCCGCTTCATACCATGTCGCGGCGGCGAGGCAGTCGATGGCGCGTGCCTGATCCGGCGCGCTGCCGGAGACGATGAACGGGCGCGCAGCCGGGTTGGGGCCAGTGGAGAACGGGATCGTGGCATTGAACTCGCGCGCCTCGTCCTTCGGCAGCGCGGCAAGGCGAACGGGTTCTACCGGCGGCAACTCCGCTTTGGGCACGATTCGCTTGGGTCTGGCGATTTCAGCGAGCGTCGGGTCGCTGACAGGCACACGCGGGGTGTTCAGCACGTACAGCAACGGGCCGACGACCGCCGCCAGCGCGATCAGCGCGAGCGCGATCCACAGGCCGGGCGCGATCCGGCGCGCCGGATCGGCGGAAAGAACGGGGCTGGTCACGGGCGTGGGCTATCCTGTCGGGCAACGGGCCGACGCCCATAACGCAATCGTGACGCCGTTGGAACCATCGGGCGACCTCGTGCCGCCCGATACGATACAGTTCGCCGCAGGATCAGGCCGAAATATCTACGGCCAGAACCCGGTCGCCTCGCACAAATCCCAGCTATCGGCGACTTTCATGCGACAGCTGCTGTTGGTCGAACCACAGCTGGCATATTCGCGCTCGTAGCGTTTGAAACAGCTTTCCAGCACCTTGGCGACGGGCGGCCGCGCCGTTCGCACCGCAGTCTTGACGAGTTTGGCGTCTGCGCCGGTGGCGACGGCGGGTACTGCGGCAACCGCCACAGGCACCGCCGCGGCCCTCACCGCAGACGATTTCTCACTGCCGAAGACCATCGGCCAAGCCAGAAACATCGCCAGCATCACGCTGACGCAGATCATTGCATTTCGCACGTTTTCCCCCCGGAAGCCGTGATTCCCCGACTCGGACAGCTTACTCATTACGGAGGCGAAAGCGAGTCCTTCAACTCTCCGGAAGGAAGTCAGGAACGCTCAAATAGCGCTCACCTGTATCATAATTGAACCCTAACACCCGCGAAGCCGCCGGAAGGTCCGGCAATTTCTTCGCAATCGCCGCGAGAGTCGCACCCGAACTGATGCCGACGAGCAGCCCTTCCTCGCGCGCCGAACGACGCGCAAATTCCTTGGCATCGCCCGCATCGACCTGAATTGCGCCGTCGATCGCGTCGGTATGAAGGTTTTTGGGCACGAAGCCGGCGCCGATGCCCTGGATCGGGTGCGGTCCCGGCTGACCGCCGGAGATGACCGGGGAGAGCTCAGGCTCGACCGCAAAGACCTTCAGGTTCGGCCAGCTCTTCTTGAGCGTTTCCGCGACACCGGTGATGTGGCCACCGGTGCCGACGCCGGTGATGAGCACGTCGAGCGGCGCGTCGGCGAAATCGGCGAGGATTTCCTGCGCAGTGGTGCGGATGTGAACGTCGATATTCGCCGGATTCTCGAACTGCTGCGGCATCCATGCCCCGTCGGTCGACTCGACGATTTCGATCGCGCGTTCGATCGCGCCCTTCATGCCCTTCTCCCGCGGGGTCAGGTCGAAGCTGGCACCATAGGCCAGCATCAGTCGGCGACGCTCGATGCTCATGCTTTCGGGCATGACAAGGATCAGTTTGTAGCCTTTGACGGCGGCAACCATTGCCAGACCGACGCCGGTGTTACCGCTGGTCGGCTCGACGATCGTGCCGCCGGGTTTCAGATCGCCCGACGCTTCCGCCGCTTCGACCATCGCCAGCGCGATGCGGTCCTTGATCGATCCGCCGGGGTTGGAACGCTCCGACTTGATCCACACCTCGGCGTCGGGGAACAGCCGCTTGACGCGAATGTGCGGGGTATTGCCGATTGTCTCCAAGACGGTGGTGGCCTTCATATTTTCGTCTCCTCTGGGATAGGCTCCGCAAGGTTCACCGGCGGGTCGAACGTTCGTGCCCGGCGCAATTCCGGAAAGATACGCGCCCACAGCGCAGTTACCAAGATGGCAGCGAATCCGCCGCCGACAACTGCGACCAGTGGCCCGATCAGCGCGGCGAGAAAGCCCGAGCGCGCCTCGCCGAGCTCGTTCGAGCTGGAAATGAAGAGCGTGGACACCGAACCGACCCGTCCGCGCATCGCATCGGGGGTGTAGAGCTGGATCAGCGACGAGCGGACATAGACCGAAATCATGTCGAACGCTCCGAGCGCGACCAGCGCGCCTAGCGAAACCAGCACGGCGGGCGCGAAATCGCTGCCGACCATGTCCGGTCCAAACCAGCCGACCATCAACGGTCCGGCCCAGCCAAATACCACCGTCGCCACGCCAAAGCCGATGACGGACCACAGCATCTTGACCCCGACATTGGTCTTGAGCGGTCGCCATGACAGGATCAGTGCGACTGCCACCGCGCCAATGGCGGGGGCGGCGCGGAGGTGGCCTAGGCCGTCGGCGCCGATCATCAGGATATCGCGCGCATAAATCGGCAACATAGCGGTCGCACCACCCAGCAGCACCGCGAACATGTCGAGCGAGATCGCGCCGAGGATCAGGCGGTTGCGGCGCACATAGCGCAGGCCATCGACCATCTGCGCCCACGGGCTGCCGCCCGCTTCGATGCGCGAGCGCGGAATGTGGGACACCAGCATCATCATCACGAACGACAACAGAAACAGCCCGCCCGACACGATATAGGGCAAAGCCGGGTTTGCCGCATAGAGATAGCCGCCCATCGCGGGACCGCCGATCGACCCGACCTGCCACGCCAGCGCGCTGAGTGCGATGGCGGTGGGGAGCGAGGCGGTGGGGACGAGGTTCGGGGCCAGCGCACTCAGCGCCGGGCCGGCAAATGCCCGCCCGACACCCAGCAGTGCGGCGACCCCGAACAAGGCCGGTATCGTGACGGTATCGGTCCAGGTCAGCCAGGCGAGGATCGCGGCGCAGAGCGTCTCTAGCGCGATCGCCCCGCGAATAATCCAGCGGCGGTCGAGACGATCAGCTATCCAGCCGGTCACTAGAGACAGCGCGAGAAGGGGCAGGAATTGGGCAAGCCCGATAAAGCCCAACTGCAACGCAGCCTCCCGCACGCCCATCGTTTCGCGCGCGATGTCGTAAACCTGCCAGCCGATCACCACGACCATCGAAAGCCCGGCCAGCGTGGAGGCGAGCCGGGCGATCCAATAGGCGCGGTAATTATGGATGGTAAACGGGTGGGGGGCCATGCAATCCTGTCAAAAGCACCCACCCGAAGCGGTAGCGGCTTAACGGGCCTCTAGTGTTTCCGCGCCCGGTTGCGCAACGAAGGATTCATTGCGCGGGGTGTTTAAGCGTTTGGTGGAATCGCCGAGGAAGATCAGCAAATCGCGGGTCAGCCGGTCGCTTTCGCTGGCGAACAGGCCATGCGGCGCACCGTCATATTCGACCAGCTGGGCATTGGCGATGCCCACAGCCGCCGCACGCCCGGTTGCGTCGATCGGGACCGTGGCGTCCGCAGTCCCGTGCAGAACGAGCGTCGGCACCTTGAACGCGGCCAGGTCGGACCGGAAGTCGGTAAAGCCGAACGATTTGGCGCATTCCAGCGTCGAGCGTAGGCTGGCCTGCATTGCCAGCCGCCATGCCCAGTTCAGCGTCTCGTCCGACACCGGGTGCGAGAGCATGCCGACTCCGAAAAAGTCCTTGAAGAAGCCAGCGAAGAATTTCGCCCGGTCTTCCTTGATCCCGGCGGCGATTTCTTCGAGCTTCTCCTGTGGCACGCCATCGGGATTGTCGTTGGTATTGAGCATGTACGGCACGACCGAGCTGATGAGTGCAGCGGCGGTAACACCCTTGCCGCCGTGACGGGACATATAGCGCGCCACTTCGCCGCCACCCATCGAGAAGCCGATGAGCGTGACGTCGTCAGTTGCGTCAGTGCCCTCCATTACGTCGGCCAGATCGTCGCTCAGCGTGTCGTAATCATAGCCGTTCCACGGTTGTGCCGAGCGACCAAAGCCGCGCCGGTCATAGGCAATGACGTGAAACCCGGCCTCGGCCAGCGCCATCGCCTGCGGGTCCCAGCTGTCCGACGATAGCGGCCAGCCATGCAGCAGGACGACGGGACGGCCACCGCCGTCCCAATCCTTGACGTAGATATCGGTCCCGTCGCGGGTCTTTACGTAAGACATGGCGTTTTCCTCAATTGAGCGAAACTTCGGCGACCTTGTCGCGATATTCCTGCTTGGGATCGGCACCGAGCAACATCTTGATGCCTGCGAACAGGCTGTTCTCGTTGAGCCAGATTTGCGCACTTTCGGCATCGAGGCGCAGCAGCTGTAATTTCGGATCGTCCTTTCCACCTTCGTACCAGGCGGCGACGAAGGGATTCCACAACCGGTCGATCACCGCGCGGTCAGTGTCGACGGACAGATTGCCGTGGAGCGTTGCCCACAGATCATGACCCCTCGTGACGAAATGCGCCATCGCGCGGCTGCCTTCCTGCAACGACTGGACGATGCCATTGTCCTTCGTCGTGAAGAACCAGATCGGGCCGCCATCGCTGTCGGTATCGCGCAGCGCGGTCATCGGCTGCGCATGGCCGTCATCGACGCCGTCCAGACCGAGGAAAAGCGTGCGATCGTCGTCGAGCGCTTTCCAGAATTTATCCTTGAGTTCCTGTGGGGTGGGCATGGGGCTGCTCCTGTTTCGGGGATGCAGCGGGAACGGGTGGGTGGGCAGTCGGTTCCGGTACGATACCGCGCCGGCCCTCCTAGCCGAGCGCGGGAAGCGGTGGCCGACGTTCGATATAGGCCAGCGCGGGCTGCTCTAGCGGGAACCCCAGCTGGGCAAGGCGGCCCAGCAACTGGCGCGCGCGGTTGGCGAGCGCGATTCGCGCCTCGGCGGCGGCGGGTGCAGCCAGCAGTTTGGGCGCGATCACCAGGCCATCGGGAAGGCGGCGCAGCTTGCCGTCCGCGACGAGCATTTCGATATTCCGCGACACCGTCGCATAGGGCAGGCCGACAATGCGCGCGACCATGCTCGGCTTTACTCCAGCGGTCGGCGCATCCGGTGCAGGCGGGTGGGCGAAGCGATGACTTGCCCACTCGATGGCGAAGAGCAGTGCGAGGCGCGTCCAGTTTTCGTGACGTTCACTGTGACATTCGACCGTGGCGAGGAGCAGGTCGAGCGCGATGCCGACACCGGCACGCGGATCATAGGCGACGCTCGGGCGCGCTTCGGGGAGCATCAGGTTCGCGGCGCGCGCATCCTCGACCAGCCGGACGAGCAGGTCGTGGCAGCGATCGGTCATCCGCGCCGCACGCGGATCGGCGATTGCGTGCAGCGGCACGGACAGGCCGGCGTCGTTCCGCACGACCAGGCCGGTCTCGATCAGCATGTTGGCCTGACGCCGGATCGTCTCGAACGGGCGTTCCAGCGAGGCTGCGAGCGCGTTGACGCTGACCGGCCGCGATCGGCCCATCCCGGTGTCAAATGGCCCGCAGGCGCGCGCAGTAGCGGCGAAGATGAGCGTGCGATTGGGCGACCCCAGCGCGGCGATTCCGGCAGACATCGCAGAGGCCGCGAACTCGCTGAGCAGCGCGTCGAAACGATGACCCTGAAGCGGGGCGGCGGTCTGATGCTGTTGCATCGGCTCAACCACCATCACATGACGGATATACGGTAATGACGCTATTACGCACCAACGCCTTGAATTCCCCTAATTCGACCGCAAGGTGAAGGCGGAATTCATCATTTGTGCAACGCGGCAGCTACTCATTTTGCGCGAATACTATCGGGAGTATCTTCATTTTGGGTAATTTTCGGTGCGATTGATCGGAAGCGGGATGGTTCGTGCCGCATCGCGCTGGCTGTTGGCGCTGATCTATCTCGCTGCGGGCGTGGTCCATCTGGCGGCGCCGGACGTCTTTCTCAAAGTGATGCCGGACTGGGTGATGTTGCCGCGCGAAATGGTGCTGGTTACGGGTATTTGCGAGATTGCAGGCGCGCTGGGGCTGGTGAAGCGGCGGTTCCGCTGGTGGGCGGGGATGTTGCTTGCGCTCTATGCGGTGTGCGTTTTCCCGGCGAACATCAAGCACGCGATGATCGATTTGGAGTCCGGTACGGGTCTGTCGATCTGGTATCACGGCCCACGCCTGCTGGCCCAGCCGCTGATCGTGCTATGGGCTTTGTGGGTGGGAGAGGTGTGGCCGGGGCGCAGCCGACCGGCCACGCCCCGATCCGATCAAGCGTAGGCGGGCGGCTGGACGGGCGGGAGCCGTCCGGCAATGCCGCCCAGCGGCCCCACGACGAGGCGGCGCATCGGCTGCCAGAAGGCCGATAGCGTCAGTAACGCCGATCCGATCACCAACGCCGTCAACGCCGCGCCCAGCTCGACCGCCCCGGCGCTCGTGAACAGCGCGTACATCGCATAAAGGACATAAGCGAGGCTGGAGACCAGCAGCGCGCGCCGGTCGATCGCCAGCGCCAGCGCGGCGAAGCCGACATAAAGCAACAGCACGATGCCCGCGATGCCGGGTGCGACATTGCCGTCGAACACGCCCAGCATGTGGAAGATCGGATGCGCAATCATCGGCGCGGCGGCAAGGTGAAGCCAGAAAGCTACATCGGAACGGCGCGTCGTGCGCTCCCTGTCCGACATGTCCCAGCGCATGGCGAACAAGAATACCAGTACACCGCCCGCCAGCACGATCGGCATTGCCCAGCGTTCCGCCCCGGCGAAGCTGGTCATGATGAGTGCGAACAGCACGCCGACGACCGCGACCGCCCCAGCGGCAACGGTTATCGGCACGGTGAAGCGGCGCCAGTGCAGCCATGCCGCACCGGCGGTGGCCAGACAGATGACTGCGGCAATGCCGCTGGCGACCTGCTTGGCCAGCGTATCGTTGTCGCGGCCGATCAGGCGTTCGAGCGTGTCGAGATTGTCGGCAACGACGCCGACCAGCGCGCCCGCGACGCCCGCGATGAACGCCAGCAATAGCAGGATGCTGGGCAGCGCCATGCGCCGAACACGCGTGAAATACTCGGCCAGCCCCCAGGCGAGTCCAGCGGCCGCAATGCCGCCAAGCCACGGCTTGATCTCCGCCCCGATCCAGGCGGCGGCGGCCAGCATCAGCGCGGCGGCGATGGCGACGAAAATGTCGTTGAAGCCGGTGAGCAGCCGGAAATGCTCCTCATCGACGATCGGCGCGGCGTGCGTGGTGGCGACATGGTCGCGGAATGCGGCGGCGGAATCCGGTGTCAGTACCCCCGCCTCCACCGCGCTGTTGAGATCGCTTTCGCTATACATTTCGGTCCCTCCTGTTCGGAAAGGCTACCATTAGTGTGTTAGTGATGCAATACGCCGTGTCAGCCCTGAAGCTTCGTCATGATTGTCATCGCCTGTTCGCCACCGGACTTCGGCACGATCTCCCCGGTGCGATCCGTGATCGCGCTCCAGTTCGCCGCAATGCCTTCGGGCGAAAGATCGTCGCCCTGTAAGCGGACGCCGTTGGTCAACGTGACATAGGCGGCCTGGAACACGCCCGCACCCGCACCGACGATCATGTTGGTTGGCGCATCCTCGCTGACCAGAAACAGCGCGGCGGGGGCGACGCTCTCCGGCGTGAATGCCTTGAATGCGGCTTCGGGGAAAATGTCTTCGGTCATTCGCGTGCCAGCGGTGGGGGCGAGGGTGTTGACGCGAATATTATACTTCGCGCCCTCCAGATACAGCGTCTTGGTCAGACCCGCGAGGCCCAGCTTGGCGGCACCGTAATTGGCCTGGCCGAAATTGCCGTACAGCCCGGTCGAGGATGCCGTCATCAGGATTCGGCCGTAATTCTGCTCGCGCATCCCGTCCCACACCGCCTTGGTCACATTGGCCGAGCCGTTCAAATGGACGTCGACGACGAAGCGGAAATCCTCCGGCTCCATCTTGGCGAAGCTCTTGTCGCGCAGCACGCCGGCATTGTTGATGAGGATATGGACGCCGCCCCATTTCTCGACCGTGCGGGCGACCATTTCCTGCATCTGGGCATAGTCGGTGACGCTGCCGCCGTTCGACATCGCCGTGCCGCCCGCCGCCTCGATCGCTTCGACCACCTTCAGCGCGGCATCGGAATGGCCCGAACCGTCGCGCGTACCGCCAAGGTCGTTGACGACCACCTTCGCCCCGCGCCGGGCCAGTTCGAGTGCATAGGCACGGCCCAGGCCGCCGCCGGCCCCGGTAACAATGGCAACACGGTCGTCGAAGCGAATGGACACGGCACCCTCCAGTTATTCGTGAACCCTAGTGAAGGCGGGTGGAGCGTTGCGCAAGCGACGCTATCCCCAGGAAATCCCCCAAAAGGGGGAGAATGCCTCTCGACGCCCGCGTGTTTCTCAACCAAGCTGACCGGGATCAACTGTGGAGCCTTGGATGAT
Source organism: Sphingomonas sp. LT1P40 (assembly GCF_036663835.1). NCBI lineage: Bacteria > Pseudomonadati > Pseudomonadota > Alphaproteobacteria > Sphingomonadales > Sphingomonadaceae > Alteristakelama > Alteristakelama amylovorans. The sequence goes on along the minus strand of NZ_JAXOJT010000001.1, from coordinate 1,474,694 downwards.
CGGGTGGCTGAGAGGCCGGTTAAGGTGCGTAATCGGTAAACATGAAAGATCGTTCGACGCCGTTCGCGTGGCCGGCGACACATATGAGAGCAATTGCCGCTTTTGTGGAAAGCCGATGTTGCGCCTGTCGAAACGAAAATGGATCGTGAAACCACGCTAGGGTCGGGATCGAGCTGGATCTCTCGCGTGTAGCGCCTCAACGCACTTCACAGTCCGCCTCGCCAGCAGACTTCCCGGCACGATCACGGGCATTGCCGGTATTGAGTCCTGACCCCAGGCGGTAGCGGGCGCGGCGAACCGCCGCACCCGCCAAAAGATCAGCCTCCGCGTTGACGGCAATTGTCGTACTGACCCTTTTTGCAGACCGGATATTTGTCGAGCGATGCGGGAGCCGGATAGGCTTCCGCCGGGGATTTCGACGCCTGGACGACGACCGTCTGTCCTGGCTGAAGCGGGCCCGAAAGCGGTGGTGTCGCGGGCTGATAGCCGCCGGTTGGCTCATCCGCCGATGCCGTACCCGGTGCGGCCGGCGGTGGAGGCGGTGGCGGTGGAGGCGGCGCTGACTCTGGTGCCGGTGGTGGCGCAGGGGCAGGCGGCGGCGGAGGCGGGGCCGGTTCTACAGGCGGCGTAGCCTCCTGAGTCGGTGGTGCGGGCGGAGCCATATCCTGTGCCACCGCGACGGTGCCGGTCATGGCAAGCGCTGCCGCAAGTGCGATCAGCTTCATGAGATCTTCTCCTGACTGTTTCGGGTCAGAGCAAATTCGCTCGTCCCCGCAACGCATCAGGTGCCCAATCTTTCCTCGTTTCGCAGCCGAACCGGGGCGCTCTGTCCGTGAAGGGCCTCAGTGTCCGACGTCGAGCGCGTATCCGGCCGAGCGAACGGTGCGGATGATATCGGGCCGGTTGCCGGTGTTGATCGCCTTGCGCAGCCGCCGGATATGGACGTCGACGGTACGGCTTTCGATGTCGCTGTCATGGCCCCACACCGCGTCGAGCAACCGCTCGCGTGAGAACACCCAGCCGGGATGCTCCAGGAAATGCTTGAGCAGGCGGAATTCGGTCGGGCCGAGCGGGACGACGTCGCCGCCGCGGCGGACCTTGTGCCCGACCGTGTCCATTTCAATGTCGGAATAGCTCAGCGCTTCACCCGCAAGAGCAGGACGCACGCGGCGCAGCACCGCACCGACGCGGGCGACGAGTTCGCGTGGGGAAAACGGCTTGGTGACATAATCGTCGGCACCGGTTTCAAGCCCGCGAACGCGGTCCTCTTCCTCGCCGCGCGCGGTCAGCATGATGATCGGCACGTTCGCCGTCTCGCTCATCCGGCGCAGGCGGCGGCAGACCTCAATCCCGGACAGGCTTTCGACCATCCAGTCGAGCAGGACAATGTCCGGCGGTGATTCCTTGGCGAGCAACAGCGCCTCTTCGCCATCCGGCGTGTGGCGGATCTCGAAATCCTCGCGCTTGAAATTATAGATGAGGAGTTCGGCGAGCGCCGCGTCATCCTCGACCAGCAGCATGCGCACCCGGCTCATTTCAATTCTCCGCCGTCTCTGTGTCGCGGTCGGCGAGATAATTGCCGGTCGCGGCGAAATAGACCATTTCGGCGACATTGGTGGCGTGATCGCCGATCCGCTCGATATTCTTGGCGACGAACAGCAGGTGGGCGACTTCACTGACGGTGCGCGGATTCTCGACCATATAGGTCACCAGGGTGCGGAAGATGCTGTCGTAGAAATCGTCGAGCCGGTTGTCGCGTTCGGACACACGGATCGCGGCTTCGGCATCGCGTGCGGAAAAGGCGTCGAGCACGTCGTGGACCATTTCGCTCGCCATCTGCGCCATGGCAGGGAGCAGCGAAATCGCCTCGATCCGACCGGCACCGGGCGTGTGGACCAGCGGCACGCGCTTTGCGATGTTCTTGGCATAATCGCCAATCCGTTCCACCACGGCGGCGATCTTCAGCGCGGCGACCACTTCGCGCAGATCGTCGGCCATCGGTGCGCGCAGCGCAATGACGCGGACCGCGAGCTTCTCGACCTCGGCCTCGATCGCGTCGATCTCCTTGTCCTTGGCGCGAACCACCTTCGCCAGGCTGGTATCGCCCCTCTGAAGCGCGGTCATGGCATCGGAAATCGCCTGTTCCGCCAGCCCGCCCATCTGCGAGATCAGCGCGCGCAGATGCTTGATATCCTCGTCAAACGCCTTGACGGTATGTTCGTGGCCGGTCGCCATTATCCGTAACTCCTCAACCGTATCGGCCGGTAATATAGTCCTTGGTCCGCTCCTGACGCGGCGCGGTAAAGATCTGGTCGGTCTCGCCATATTCCACAAGCGTGCCCAGGTGGAAGAAGGCGGTGCGCTGAGAGACGCGTGCGGCCTGTTGCATATTGTGCGTGACGATCACGATCGCATAGCGTCCGCGCAGTTCGTGAATCAGTTCCTCGATCTTGGCGGTGGCGATCGGGTCGAGCGCGGAGCAGGGTTCGTCCATCAGGATCACTTCGGGATCGACCGCGATGGCGCGGGCGATGCATAGACGCTGCTGCTGACCGCCAGACAATGCGGTACCGCTTTCCGGCAGGCGATCCTTGACCTCTTCCCACAGGCCGGCACGCCGCAGCGAACGCTCGACGATCTGGTCCATGTCGCTCTTCGACCGCGCCAGCCCGTGGATGCGCGGGCCATAAGCGACGTTTTCGTAGATCGATTTGGGGAACGGGTTCGGTTTCTGAAACACCATGCCGACGCGCGCGCGCAACTGCACCACGTCCATCGCCTTGCCATAAATGTCTTCGCCATCGAGCGTGATATCACCCTCGACCCGCGCGCTGGCGACGGTGTCGTTCATGCGGTTGAGCGTGCGCAGGAACGTCGATTTGCCACAGCCCGACGGGCCGATGAACGCGGTAACATTGTCCATGTCGACGTCGATCGAGACATCGCGGATCGCCTGCTTCTCGCCATAGAAGACGTTGACGCCCTTGGCCTGCATCTTGGGATGCTGGCCGACATGCGCTGCGGGCGCGCCGGTGTCGTGAGCGGTTTCTGCAAAATCGACTTGGGTCATCACCAGCGGGTCTCGAATTTGTTGCGGAGATAGATGGCGACGGCGTTCATCGCCAGCAGGAACACCAATAGCACGATGATCGCGGCGCTGGTCTTTTCGATGAAGCCGCGGCTGACTTCATCGGACCAGAGGAAGATCTGGACCGGCAGCACGGTCGCGGGATCGAACACGCCGCCGGGCGGGGTAACGATGAACGCGCGCATGCCGATCAGCAGCAGCGGTGCGGTCTCGCCCAGCGCGCGCGCCATGCCGATGATCGTGCCGGTCAGGATACCGGGAAGGGCGAGCGGCAGGACGTGGTGGAACACGACCTGGATGCGGCTGGCACCGACGCCCAGGGCTGCATCGCGGATCGACGGCGGCACCGCCTTGATCGCATTGCGCCCGGCGATGACGATGACGGGCATGATCATCAGCGCGAGCGTGAGGCCACCCACCAGAGGCGCCGAACGGGGCAGGCCGAACGTGCCGAGGAACACCGCCAGGCCGAGCAGGCCGAAGATGATCGAGGGGACGGCAGCGAGGTTGTTGATCGACACCTCGATCAGGTCGGTCCAGCGGTTACGCGGGGCATATTCTTCGAGATAGACGGCCGAGAATACGCCGATCGGAAAGGCAATTAGCAGCGTGATCGCCATCGTCAGCAGCGACCCCTTGAGCGCGCCCCAGATGCCGACGGCGGTCGGATCGGTCGAATCCGCGCCGCTCAGGAACCCGGCGTTGAAGCCGCTGCGCATCGCCTGACGTTCGCGCAATTTCTGGACCTCGGCGCGCAATTCCGGTGTGCTGCCGCCGTCCGCCGCGGAGTCGAGATCGCTGGAGGCGGGGACCCAGATATGTTCGCTCTGGCTGAGCAAATTGGGATCGTCCTTGATCGCGTCGCGCACGGCGGTCCATGCGTTGTCCGCAATCAGTTCCTCGCCCTTGTCCCCGAACGCGGCGGTCGCGGCAGTTGCGACACGGTCCTGCAATCCGGCCCCGGCGAGTGCCAAATCGGCCCCGCGCGTGGACAGTTGCGCGCGATCGACCTCAAGCGGCGCCGCCTTGAAATCGATCGGGAGCGCGACTTCGGTGCGCATGAACCCGGCGGCCCCGTTGCCCAGCATCACCGCGAGCAGGAAGAACAGGAAGGAGGCCGAAATGACCACCGCCGCCAACCCGATCGCGCGAAACCGGCGTTCGGCGCGATAACGGCTGCGAATGCGACGCTGCATCGCGCTGGTTTTCCAGTCGGTGGGTTCGCGCTCAGTCATAAGCTTCGCGATACTTCTTGACAACGCGCAGGGCGACGATGTTGAGCAGGAAGGTAATCATGAACAGCGTCAGGCCCAGCGCGAAGGCTGCCAGTGTCTTGGGACTGTCGAATTCGGATTCGCCGGTCAGCAGGTCGACGATCTGCTTCGTGACGGTGGTTGCGCTGTCGAGCGGATTGAGCGTGATATTGGCGGCACCGCTGGCAGCCATCACCACGATCATCGTCTCGCCGATCGCGCGGCTGACGGCGAGCAACACGCCCGCGACCACGCCGGGAAGCGCGGCAGGGAGCAGCACCTTGCGGATCGTTTCGCTCGACGTCGCGCCCATTGCCAGACTGCCGTCGCGCATCGCGCTGGGGACGGCGGCGATGCTATCGTCCGCCATCGAGGACACGAACGGAATAATCATCACGCCCATCACCAGACCGGCGGCGAGCGCGCTTTCCGAACTGGCATAGGTATAGCCCATCGACACCGCGATATCGCGGATCGCCGGACCGACCGTGAGCGCCGCGAAATAGCCGTAAACAACGGTCGGCACGCCCGCGAGAATCTCGAGCAGCGGCTTCATCCACTGCCGCACGACCGGCTTGGCATATTGCGTCAGATAGATCGCGCTCATCAGCCCGAACGGAATGGCGACGAACATCGCAATCACCGCGCCGATGAAGAAAGTGCCCCAGAACAACGGCACCGCGCCCAGCGTCGCGCCGGGATCGGCGGGATCGATCACCTGCGGGCTCCACAGCGTCCCCAGCAGAAAGTCAGTGATCGGCACCATCGAGAAAAAGCGTATTGATTCAAACAGAAGCGACAGGAAGATGCCAAGCGTTGTGAGGATCGCGATCAGCGATGCGACCAACAATGTCAGCATAACCATCCGCTCGACCCGGGTGCGTGCACGAAAGTCGGCGCGAACGCGGGTATAGGCATAGGCACCGCCGGCAAAGGCGAGCAGGATCGCAATCCCCGTGCCGATCCAGGCGTAAAAGCGGCTGGCCTGCGCGTAGACCGGGGCCAATTGTTCGGCGACGGGGTAGAAGCCATATTCGCTGCCCGCCGCGCGCGCGCGGATCTCGTTGAGCACCGCTTCGCGCTCATAGCCGAAGGTGGGTATCTCGACCGCCTGCGGTGCGCGCAACACTGCCTCGGTCGCCAGCGACGGGGTTAACACCAGCCAGACGATGACGAAGATCAGCGTCGGGATGACCGTCCACATCGCCACATACAGGCCATGCTGACCCGGCAGCGAGTGCAGACGACGGCTGCTGACTGCGCCGAACCGCGCGGCGCGCGCACGACCGGTGAGCCAGGCGATGGCGCCCAGCCCTGCGACCAGAAAGAGAAGCGCGTAGAGGTTCACTTAGGTTTGCCCAGCCTTACTTCAGCGATGCCGGGTCGAGCGGCGTTTCCATCTCGATCGCCTTCGACGATGCGTCGCGCGCCGCCTGTGGGCTGGCGATCAGGCCGCGCTTGGTCAGCGGACCATCGGGGTTCCACATTTCCGAATATTGGCGGGCGAATTCCTTCAGTCCGGGAACGGCCTTCAGATGCTGCTTCTTGATATAGATATAGAGCGCGCGCGCACCGGGATAGGTCGATCCGGCGATCGTCTCATAGCTGGGCGACACGCCCTCGATCGGAATACCCTTCAACCGCTGGGCATTCTCTTCGAGATAGGAGTAGCCGAAGATGCCGATCGCGTTGGGGTCGGTCGAGAGCTTCTGGACGATCAGATTGTCGTTCTCACCCGAATCGACATAGGCGGCGTCGCTGCGGATCAGCAGGCACAGATTGTCGAACTTGGTCTTGTCCGACTCCTTCAGCGCCTTGGCCTCCGGATTGGCGGCTTCGCAGCCCTTTTCCAGAATCAGTTCGGCAAAGGCGTCGCGCGTGCCGCTGGTCGAGGGCGGGCCGAGCACCTTGATCGGAATGGCGGGCAAAGCGGGGTTTACGTCGGCCCATGTCTTCGCCGTGTTGGGTTTGCCCATCGGATTAGCGGCGAGGGCGAGGTAGAGGTCCTTGCGGGTCAAAGCGAGTTTCGGTCCGGAGACCGATTCGGCCAGCGCGATGCCGTCGCTGCCGATCTGAACCTCGATAATGTCGGTGACGCCGTTCTTGGCGCAGATCTCCTGTTCGGACTTCTTCATCCGGCGCGATGCGTTGACCACGTCGGGATGCGCGACGCCGATGCCGCCGCAAAACAGCTTCATGCCGGCACCCGTGCCGCCCTGTTCAATCACCGGTGCCTTGGCCTGCGTGCTCTTGTTGACGAACGCTTCGGCAACGGCGGTGGTGAACGGATAGACGGTGGACGATCCCACCACCTTGATCTGATCCCGGCTGGCCTGCTGGCCGCAACCGGCGAGTGCCATCACGCTGATGGCGATCAAGGTAAGGCTGCGCATGTGAAGTCCCCTCGGCCAAGTGCGAGTCGCTTTTTGGCGGGTGGCCGACCCCGCCGCCGGGCCTGTGTTGCAGTAGCGTTACGTTATGATGACACAGTATCCGGCGCGGGCGTCGCCGGGAGCAATATCGTCACTGTCGTGCCGGTGCCGACGATACTGCTGATGTCGAGCCGACCGCGATGCCGCTCGACAATATGCTTGACGATGGCGAGGCCCAGACCGGTGCCGCCCGCCGCACGGCTGCGGCTCGAATCGACGCGGTAGAAGCGTTCGGTCAGGCGGGGCAGATGGTCGGGGGCGATCCCTTCGCTCTCGTCCGACACGGCGAGGCGAATCATCGAACCATCGACGGCGGACAACGCGACCGTGACCGGCGTGCCGTCGCGGCCATATTTCATCGCGTTGCCGACGATGTTGTGGAGGAGCTGCGACAGCTGCACCTTGTCGCCGCGTACGGCCGGTATATCGGCGATACGGATAGCGATATCGCCCGCGCGCTTCGGCGACAGCGAGGCGAGCTCGTCGCGCACTTCCGCCGTCAGTGCCGCGAGATCGACCGAGTCGTCAGGCGCGCGGTACTTCTCTGCTTCGATCCGCGACAGCGACATCAGATCGTCGATCAGCCGCTGCATCCGCCGCGCTTCGGTATCCATCACCTTCAGAAATCGGGTGCGGGTTTCGGGATCGTCGGCGGCGTGTTCCAGCGTTTCGATAAAGCCCAGGATCGAGGCGAGCGGTGTGCGCAATTCGTGGCTGGCATTGGCCACAAAATCGACGCGGATGCGATCGGCGGCATAGTCGCCGGTGCGATCGCTCAGGTGAACGATGCGCTGACCGCCGGGGAGCGCGCGGACGCGCATTTCCCAGCGCTGGTCGCGCGTGCCCAGGCCGACCAGATGGATGGGCGCGCCGGGGGCGGTTTCCTCCGGATTGAGCAGCCGTTCGGCAGCGGCGGGATGGCGGATCGCCACACGGACATCCTCCCCCAAAATGTGATCGCCCAGCGCGGCGCGCGCGGCGCGGTTGGCGGCGACCACGCGATTGGCCGCGACCAGCAGCACCGGCTCGAAAATCGCCTCGATCGCGTCGGCGATCCCGTCGGGCGCGCTGGCGGGGTCGGACGGCGCCGCCGGCATGTCCTCCTCGATCGGAGCCGCGGCGATCAGCGCGGCGACGGCGGCACCGACGAGCGCGATTCCGGCAGCCTCGGCATTGACCGCGAACCAGGCGGTGAGCGCAGTGACGAGTATCGCGGCGATGGCGAACAGCGTGCGGGGCGTGGCAAGGCGGGACATTCGCATAATCTAGCCGAGACGTGACGGATGGCGATAGCGCTTGAATGCTTGCGCGCGATTCACCTTTGTGAAAGGCAAGGGTGGCAGGAAGGAAATCATGAGCGACAGCACCCCTCCGACGGGCAAGGGTCCGAACCGCCGCGCACTGATGCTGGGCGCGGCGAGCGCGTCGGCGATCGTGTCGATCAAGCCTGCGCTGGCGCAGACCACCGGGTCGGTGCTGAATTGCGAGATCCCGGTGCCGGATGCGGGTCGGGCGGGCAATTATATCGCCGCCGACGGATCGCTGGTGCCGCCGGGGACGGTCGGCGCGTTTCCGCCCGCCGGACGTGCTTTTCGCGGTGAGGAAGTGAAGCAGGCGCTGAACGGCGGCACGCTGCCGGGCACGAGCTATGAACAGAGCCGTGCCTATACCAACTATATCGGCAAGCTGCAGCGGGGGACCAGCGGGTTCACCTGTTTCGCGTCGATCGCAGGGCGTCGCTGAAGCCTGTGACACGCTATCGCGCGGCATCGCCCGCGACGCTGCGGGTCGAAGCGCTCGACGACCTGACCCTGATCTATCATCGTGCGTCGGGAATAACCCATGTCGTGGATTCACCCGTTCCGGAGCTGATCGCGGTGCTGGCCGAGGCTCTGACGCTGGAGGAGACGCTGGCGGCGCTGGCGGCGGCGCATGATCTGGTTGACCCCGATGCGGGGGCGCTGGCGGCCCGGCTGGACGAGCTGGTCCTGGCGGGCCTGGTCGAGCGCATCTGATGCGCCACTCGACAATGCTGCGGATTGGGCCGGTTGGGTTTCGCGTAGGAAGCGACTGGCGCGCGCCGATTGCGGCGCTGGACGATCTCTACCGCGACTATCCGCAGCCGCAGGACGGTATCCCCGATTTCAACGTCTGCCTGTTCGCGGCGCGACCGTGGCGGCGGTGCGTGCGCCCTTCGGTGCATATCGGCGGCGACTTCGTGCTGCCCGACGCCGCGCCGCTGCCGCTGGCACAGGGGTTGCTCGCGGCCGAAATGGCGATGAATTTGCAAATGGCGCTGGGGCAGCAGCGCTATCTGTTGTTGCACGCATCGACCGTTGAGAAGGACGGCAAGGCGCTGTTGATGACCGGCGAGTCCGGATCGGGGAAGTCGACGCTGGCGGCGCTGCTGATGGCGCGCGGGTGGCGGTTGATGGGGGACGAGTTTGCGCTGGTCGATGCGACGACGGGGAGGGTGCATGCGTTTCCGCGCCTCATCAGCCTTAAGAATGAAGCGATCGGGGTAATGCGGGGCGTGCTGCCGGATGCGCGCTGGGGGCCGCTGCTGGAGGGGACGCCGAAGGGCACGATCCGGCATCTGGTGCCGGATGCCCGAGCGATTGCCGCGATGGATATGCCCGCCGTTCCGACCCTGCTGCTGTTCCCTGGATTCGGATTTGCTGCGGCGGAGCGGGAAGTGTTGCGCAGCGAGTGTTTCGTGCGGCTGACCCAGGCATCGACCAATTATGTGACGATGGGCGAGACGGGGTTCGATGCGCTGACGCGGTTCGTGCGCGAGGTGCCGGCGCGGGCGATCGATTATCCGGATACCGAGTCGGCAATCGCCATGGTCGAGCGGCTGTGGGAGGAATTCGCATGAGCGCCGCGTTGCTCGTCGCCGCGCTGCGCGATCCGCAGACTGTGCTGGTGCTGGACGCTGGCGACTGGACCGGGTTGCTGGCGGCGGCGCGGGCGGAGGTATTGCTTGGGACCCTGGCGCACCGGCTGGACGGGTTGGCGATGCCGGAAAGTGCGCGGCGCGTTTTGGGCGATGCGCGGGCGGTGGCCGAGCAGGGCCGTGTCGCGGCTTTGTGGGAAGCGGAGATGGCGCGGCGCGCGCTGGCCGCGACGGGCATGCCGGTGGTGTTGCTCAAAGGGACCGCGTTTGTTGCCGCAGGTCTGTCGGCGGGGGTCGGGCGGCAGATCGGTGACCTCGACATCCTGGTGCTGCGCGAGCGGATCGAGGAGGCGGAGGCGCTGTTGCTGGCGGCGGGGTGGGAGTGGGTGAAGCCCGATCCCTATGACGATGCCTATTACCGACGCTGGATGCACGAGCTGCCGCCGCTGATCCATCGCGACCGCGACCGGATGATCGATGTGCATCACACGATCCTGCCGCTGACCGCGCGGATCACGCCCGATGCGGCGGCGCTGATCGCGAGCGGCGTATCGCTGAAGAACGGGCTGCTGGTGCTGCCGCCGGAGGGGATGATCGTCCATGCGGCGGCGCATCTGTTCGCGGATGGCGATCTGGCCGGCGGCTTGCGCAACCTGTGGGATATCCGCTGCTTGATCGACGAGTTTGGCGGTGAGGATTTTGCGTTGAAGCTGGCCGTCTGTTCCGCGCATCATGGCCTATCGCACGAGGTCGAGCGGTCGCTTCGGCTGTCGGCGGCGTTGTTTGGAGACGGCGCGGCGTTGACGTTGACCGACCGGCTGTTCGTGCGTCGCCTGCTATCCCGCGACGGCTGGGGACGGCGGACGCGCAAGGGAACCGAGTTCGCCTTCTACCTGCGCGGCCACTGGCTGCGCATGCCGCCGCTCATGCTGGCGCGGCATTTGTGGACGAAGTGGCGGATGGGGCATTCGTCAGCCTGAGCAGGGCGGGGACGAGTTCGTCGAACCCGTCGATCACGGCGTCAGCGCCGAGTTCCTCGACCGGCTGCATCAGGAAGCCGAAGCTGACCGCGATCGACGGAATCCCCGCATTCTTTGCGGCCATGATGTCGTAGATCGAATCGCCGACGAACGCCGAGCGACCGCCGCCGCAACGCCGGATCATCTCGTGGATCGGTGCGGCGGACGGTTTCGCATTGCCCTTGCCCATCGTGTCGCCGCCGATGATGCAGGCGAAGCGGTGGTCGAGGCCGAGTTCGGCGAGCAGCTTCACCGCGAAGCGCTCGAACTTGTTGGTGACGACGGCGGGTTTGACCCCGCGCGCTGTGAGGTCGTCGAGCGCTGCGATCATGCCTGGAAAGGGCAGGGTGCCGTTGGTGAGATTGTTGCCATAAAATTCGAGCAGGGCGGGGTAGGCGCGCGCCATCGCCGCATCGTCATCCCCACCCGATTCGATCAGCCCCTGTTTCAGCATGTTCTTCGCGCCCCCGCCGATCATCGTCCTGATCCGGTCCGCTACAAGCAGGGGCCGTCCGACCAGTGCGAGCGCATGGTTGGTCGCGGCGAGCAGGTCAGCGCTGGTGTCGAGCAAGGTGCCGTCGAGGTCGAAGCCGACAATGTCGAAGGGGAAATCAGCCATGCCGTCGCCGATGCCCGCGATGCTATGGAAATAGCAACATAATCGTGGCAGGGCCGCGCCACGGAGGGACTTCATGACGACGCCACCAATCGCCGCGATCATATTGGCTGCGGGCAGCGGCACGCGGATGAAGTCCGATCTGCACAAGGTGCTGCACCCGATCGCGGGACAGCCGATGCTGCTGCATCTGGCGGACGCGTTCGACAAGGCCGGCGCGGCGGAGAAGGTCGTGGTCGTCGGCGTCCGCCGTGAACAGGTCGAGGCAGCAGTCGCGCCGCTGGGCGTGCGGATCGCGCATCAAGCCGAGCAATTGGGTACGGCGCACGCCGCCCTGATGGCGCGCGAGGCATTGGCCGGGTTTAATGGCATTGCGATCGTGTGTTTCGGGGATACGCCGTTCCTTAAGGCGGAGACCATCGCGGCGATGGCGGCACGGCTGGACGCTGCCGACGCACCGCGCATCGCCGTGCTGGGTTTCCGTCCTGACGATGCCAAGGCTTATGGCCGGATCATCGCGGACGGCGACGGCGCGATCTCGAAGATGGTCGAGTATAAGGACGCCAGCGATACCGAGCGCGCGGTCGATCTGTGCAATTCCGGCGTGACCGCAGTGCGTGCGGCGGACCTGTGGCCGCTGCTCGACCGGGTGGGGAACGACAATGCGGCGGGTGAATATTACCTTCCTGATATCGTCATGCTGGCGCTCGCCGATGGTGACCGTGCGGTCGTGGTCGAGACGTATGCCGACGAAGTGATCGGAATCAACAGCCGCGCCGAACTGGCGTATGCCGAGGAACGCTGGCAGGTCGCAAGGCGCGAGCAGGTGATGGCGGAGGGCGCGACGCTGATCGCACCGCAAACCGTGTGGTTCGCGCATGACACGGTGATCGGACGTGATGTGACGATCGAGCCGAACGTGGTGTTCGGTCCCGGCGTGACGATTGCGGATAACGCGTCGATCCACGCATTCTGCCATATCGAGGGCGCGACGATCGCCTCCGGCGCGTCGATCGGCCCCTATGCCCGGCTGCGGCTCGGCACTGTGGTGGGCGAGGCAGCGCGCGTCGGCAATTTCGTCGAGACCAAGAAGGCCGTGCTCGGCAAGGGGGCGAAGGCCAACCATCTGAGCTATCTGGGCGATGCCGAAATCGGCGCGCGTGCGAATATCGGCGCGGGCACGATCACCTGTAACTATGATGGGTACTTCAAATACCGCACGGAGATTGGCGAGGGTGCGTTCATTGGATCGAACAGCGCTTTGGTCGCGCCGGTGAAGATCGGCGACGGCGCCATTGTCGCCGCCGGATCGGTAATTACCAAGGCTGTCGAGGCGGATGCGCTGGCGCTGGTTCGACCCGAACAGACATCACTTGCGGGCTGGGCGAAGCGCTTTCGTGCGGCGGCATTGGCGCGGAAGGCGGCGAAATGAGCGATATCTACGCCGGCAAGCCGTTTCTGCGCTTGCTCGACAGCTATGTCCTGGACGCGATCGGCGTGCTGGACGCGAAAAGCGACGCTACGCTGACTGCAATGGAGCCAAAGTTCCGTGAGATATTCGGCGCAACCGGCGACTGGCGCACGATCGTGGCACAGCGGATGCAGTTTCCCGACGGGATGGCCGGCGCGATCCGCGAAGTGTGGGTGAAGGGGCGCGCGAAGTTCATTGCGGCGCAAGGCATGAACCCGACCCGGTCGAGTTCACGCGCAACTTCGTGGACACCAACTTCCCGCATTGACATGATATCGTGATATGATATCAGTATATCATTATGACTCGTATCCTTGCCGATCTGCCCGATGAGGACATCAAATGGCTCGACAGCCAGGCTGCCGAGCAGGGCAAGTCGCGCGCCTCCGTGCTGCGGGAGGCGGTAACAAGCTATAAGGCGCAGTCGAAAGGCCCGAATGACAAGGACTGGCTGGATCAGGCTTTCGGCATCTGGAAAGACCGTACCGATATCGGAAATGCTGTCGAATGGCAGCGGCGCGAGCGGGCGTCGTGGACGCGACCGTGGGACGATGATTATGAGGAAGTGAAGGCCGAATTTCCCGATCTGTTCGATGCCGAGGATGATCGGCAGCGGCAGATATATCTGAACATGGTCGCGCGTAACGGCGGCCAGTGGACCGTGCCCGACAAGTGAGCGGCTATTCCTTTGACAGCAATATCCTGATCTATTCCCTGATTGGCGATCCGGTGGCACATGCCGAGATCGCGCGGGTCGATCGCCCATGGATCAGCCGCGTTACGTGGATCGAAGTGCTGTCGAAGGAACGCGGCGCAACGCTGCGCAACATCAACATGTTCCTTGGCGGATTTTCGATCGACGAGCTTGATTCGCGGATTGCTGAACATGCCGCAGCATTGCGGCGTGAACGTCCCCGCCTGAAACTGGCGGATTCGGTCGTGCTCGCATCGGCACAGGTCAACCATCGCATTCTGGTAACAAACAATACGAAGGATTTCCCTGCCAATATGCCGGGCGTCCGTGTCCCCCAATTTCACCAAGGATAGAGACCGACAAATGTGTGGAATCGTTGGCATATTGGGCAATGACGAGGTTGCCGATCGCTTGCTCGACGGGCTGAAGCGGCTGGAATATCGCGGCTATGACTCGGCGGGAATCGCGACCATCGTCGATGGCGCGATCGAGCGGCGGCGCGCGTCGGGCAAGCTGGTCAATCTGGGGCGGGAGCTGGCTGCGAACCCGCTGGCGGGGACGGTCGGCATCGCGCACACGCGCTGGGCGACGCACGGCGGGCCGACGACCAATAACGCGCACCCGCACGCCACCGGCGAAGTCGCGCTGGTCCACAATGGCATCATCGAGAATTTCAAGCCGCTGCGTCAGGAGTTGCTGGCGCGGGGTCGTCGCCTTGAAAGCGAAACCGACACCGAGATCGTGGCACATTTGGTGAGCGAACAGGTCGAGGCCGGGCTGGACCCGGTCGCGGCGGTCAAGGCGGTGCTGCCGCGGCTGCACGGCGCGTTCGCGCTGGCGATCCTGTTCCGCCAGCATCCCGACATGCTGATCGGCGCGCGACTGGGGTCGCCTTTGGTGGTCGGGTACGGCGACGGGGAGACCTATCTGGGGTCCGACGCGCTGGCACTGGCACCGCTGACGCAGCGCATTTCCTATCTGGAAGAGGGCGACTGGGTCGTGCTGACGCGCGAGGGCGCGCAGGTTTATGACGTCGAGAACAATGCCGTTGACCGTCCGATCGTCAATTCGGGCGCTTCGGGGCAGCTCATCGACAAGGGCAACCATCGCCACTTTATGGCCAAGGAAATCTACGAGCAGCCGATCGTGGTGGCGCAGACGCTGAGCGGCTATCTCCAGCGGCTGGAGGAAAAGGTCACGCTGCCGATCCCGGATTTCGACCTGTCGTCGATTCGGCGCGTGACGATCGTGGCGTGCGGCACCAGCTATTATGCCGGGATGGTCGCCAAATACTGGTTCGAGCAGTTCGCGCGGGTCGCGGTCGATATCGATGTCGCATCGGAGTTTCGCTATCGCGCGCCGGTGATGGAGGATGGCGGTCTGATGATCGTCATCAGCCAGTCGGGCGAGACGGCGGACACGCTGGCCGCGTTGCGCCATGCCAAGGCGGAGGGGCAAAAGATCGCCGCCGTCGTCAACGTGCCGACCAGCACGATGGCGCGCGAGGCCGATCTGTTGCTGCCGACCCATGCCGGGCCGGAAATCGGTGTGGCATCGACCAAGGCGTTTACGTGCCAGCTGGCCGTGCTCGCCGCGCTCGCCGCCAATCTCGCCAAGGCCAAGGGGCGGATGACGTCGGACGAGGAAAAGGAAATCGTCAAGCATCTGGCGGAGGCACCGGCGGCGCTGAACGACGCGCTGAGCCGCGACGAGGCGATCGAGGCGATGGCGGGGGCGGTCGCGGGGGCGCGTGACGTGCTGTATCTGGGGCGTGGCACCGATTATCCGCTGGCGCTGGAAGGGGCGCTGAAGCTCAAGGAAATCAGCTATATCCATGCCGAAGGTTATGCGGCGGGCGAGATGAAGCATGGCCCCATCGCCTTGATCGACGAGAATGTGCCGGTGATCGTGATCGCGCCGTCCGGCCCGCTGTTCGAGAAAACCGTCAGCAACATGCAGGAAGTGCAGGCGCGCGGCGGCAAGGTGGTGCTGATCTCCGACGCGGAAGGGATCGCAGCGGCGGGCGAAAATTGCTTGGCGACGATCGAGATGCCGCGGGTCCACCCGCTGATTACGCCGATCGTCTATGCGGTGCCGGTGCAGTTGCTGGCCTATCATGTTGCCGTGGCCAAAGGCACCGATGTGGATCAGCCGCGCAACCTCGCCAAATCGGTCACGGTCGAATAGGCTGGCGCAAATTTCCGGGGGGAATGGGATGCGGTGGTTGTTGATGGGGTCTGTGGCGATGCTGGCGGGGTGCGGGGACAAGGCACCTGCGCCGGCCGAAACGCCGGTGGTTGCGAACGAAGCCGTTGCGGTCGATCCGGCACATCTGAAATGCGACGCGCGGCCCGATTTCGTGGTGCTGCGGCCGGATGCGGTGCTTCAGGACTGCGCATCGGGCAAGGGGCCATCGCCGCGACGTGAAAGCGGGACCATAGTTTATCTGACCGCGGACAAGGCGGCGGATGTCACCGCCTGGTACCGCGAGCAGGCGAAGGCGTTCGAGCTGCAGGATGCGCTGGTCGCCGACGCCCCCGCACCGATGTATTCGGCCAAGGACGGCACGAAGCGCAATTTCATGGTGCTGACCGAGACCGCGGGGAAAAAGACGAAGGTCACGGTCAACTGGGGCCGCGATACCTGAACGCGCAATGCGCGCATGCGGCTTGCCCCTGCGCCGATCGCGGCATATCCCCTCACGACGCCAAGCGGAGACTCTTGTGAACTTGATTCCCGACGTCGCACTCGCCGAAAATACCAGCCAGCGACTGCCCTGTGTCGTCGTGCTCGACGGGTCGACCTCGATGGCCGAGGGCGGCGCGATCGACGCGCTGAACGAGGGGCTGCGTCTGCTGGAGGCCGATCTGAAGGCCGACGATGTCGCGCGGCAGAGGGTGCGCATACTTGTGCTGCGGATCGGCGCGCCCAACGATGTCGAGGTGGTCAGCGACTGGGTCGATGCGATAGAGTTCGAGGCGCCGGAGATCGAGGCAAACGGGACGACGCCGCTGGGCGCGGGCGTGCGGCGCGCGCTGGAAGAGATCGAGATCGAGAAAGAACGCTACCGCGACAACGGCATCCCGTACAACCGGCCATGGATGTTCGTGCTGACCGATGGCGAGCCGACCGACCTCGACTGGGAAACGGCGGCGAAGGAGTGCAAGGCGGCGGAAGAGGCCGGGCATGTCAGCATTTTTTGCGTCGGCGTGGGTGAGGCGAATGTCGGCAAGCTCGCCAAATTCTCACCGCGTCAGCCGCTGATGTTGAAAGGACTGGCGTTCCGCGAGTTCTTCCTGTGGCTCAGCCGCAGCGCGCGGGCCGGATCGCAAGCTGGCCCGTCGGATGCGATCCAGATGGCGGCACCGTCCGACTGGGCCGTGATCCCCGGCCGGAGCTGACGGCGCGATGACGGCATCCTGGCGCTTTGCCGCGACGTCGGTGGCCGGTCCCCGGCACGCCGAAGCGGGTGAGCCGTGCCAGGACAGCCATGTCGTAAAGGTCACCGATAGCGGCGCGCTGATCGCGGTGGTGTCCGATGGTGCCGGATCGGCGGCGTTTGGTGCGGAGGGTGCGGCGCTGATCTGCGATCGGGTCGCCGCACGCTTGCAGGTTGCGCTGGACTGGGGATTTGCGCGCAACTGTTCACGTGCGATGCTGGCCGGCGCGTGCCGCGGCGTGCGCGATGCCGTGGTCGATGCGCGAGCAAACCTGACTGCGCTGGCAACGGAGCGCGGTGCGGCGATCGGCGATTTTCACGCGACGTTGGTGGGGGTCGCGCTGCTGCCCGGACGCGGCGGCATTTCCTTTCATATCGGCGACGGCGCGGCGCTTGCGGTCGCGGCGGATTCGCGCTGGCAATTGTCGCCGCCCGCGAACGGCGAATATGCCGACACGACCTATTTCTACACCGAACCCGGCTGGCGCAGCCGCTTGCGCTTTCGCCGGATCGAACCCGGCTTTGAAACTGTGTTCGTGATGACCGATGGCGTGACCGATCTGGCGCTGTCGAAACAGGGTGCGCGCAGCGAGCCGCATATGCCGTTCTTCGATCCGATCGCGCGGTTCCTCACCGGTGCCAGCCGGGAAGAGGGGGAGCGCGCGCTGCATGCCACGCTGGACAGCCCGACGATGCGGGAGCGGACGAGCGACGACAAGACGCTGGTCTGGGCCAGCGCGGTGGCGCCATGAGCAAGGCATGGGTCTATACCGGGCGCGATCGGGGTGCCGAACGGCTGGAGCTGGGACGGCTGCTGGGCGAGGGCGCAGCGGGCAAGGTCTATGCGCTGCCGGGGCGTCCGGGCAGCGCCGCCAAACTGTATCACGACGACAAGACCCGCAAGACCGACGAGGCCAAGATCGACGCGATGCTCGCGCGACCGCCGCAACTGCCGCACGCCGAGCATGAAGGGATGGACTATCCGCAAGTCGCCTGGCCCGAGGCGAAGCTGTACGATGCGAAGGGCGATTTCGCCGGTTTCCTGATGCCGGAAATCGACTTTTCGCGCTCTACGAGTCTGGTCAATCTGCTCCAGAAATCGAGCCGTCGGGCCGAGGGGATTTCGGACTATTACGGCTATCGCGTGCTGGTCGCGCGCAACCTGGCGTCGGTGTTTGCCGAACTGCACCGCGCCGGACATCATATGATCGACATGAAGCCCGCGAACCTGCGCTTCTATCCGGCGGTGAGCTGGATGGCGGTGGTGGATGCCGATGGCTTCAGCATCGCGGGCAAGCGCAAGCGGATCGCGGCGGAACAGGTCAGCGACGAATATATCGCGCCCGAAAGCTGGCAGAAAAAGCCCGCCGAGCTGGGTGAGGAGCAAGATCTGTTCGGTCTGGCCGTCATCATCTTTCAGCTGCTGAACAACGGCCTCCACCCTTTTGCCGGGGCGGCCAAGGGGGCGGGGCAGGCCACCGATTTGCAGGGCCGGATTCTGGAGGGCCTTTATTCCTATGCGCTGCACCCGGTGGCCGGGGCGTCGCCGGGGGCGGCAAGCATTCACAAGACCTTCCGCCGCTCGACGCGCAAACTGTTCGATCGCGCGTTCCTGAACCCCGCCGACCGGCCGAATGCGGCGATGTGGCGCGATCATCTCGATGCGCTGGTCGGTATGCTGGTGCCGTGCGAGGCAAAGCCACTGGAGCATGCCCATTTCGGCACCGGATGCGGCTTTTGCGCGCATGAGGCGCGGTTGCTGTCGGCGGCAATTGCCAGGGCGAAGAAGGCAGACCGACGGCCGCGCGGCGTGCCGCTCGGGGCTCCGGCCGCCCCCACCGCCACCGTGCCGCACATCGCGCCGCCCCGGCGTGGCAGTCGCTCGCCCGTAAGCACCGCGCTGACCGCAAGCCCGATCCGTCGGAAACGGGGCGGCAATCCGCGTTTCTGGAAAGCGGCCGCGCCTGTCGCAATCTTGTGCGGCCTGCTCGCGGTGGCGGCCGCTTCGCCTTGGCAATCGTCTTTGTCGGGCGAAGAAATGGATCAGAACCGCGTCGCCGCGATGGAAAGCGAGCCCGAGGCTGTGCCGGTGCGTTTTGTCGGCGCACAGCGGACCACGGGAGCGCCACCATCGGCCTTGTCGATCGCATCGACACCCCGCGCGACCGTTGAACCGACCCCGCCGACGATAAAGGGGCCGCAGGACCTGTCATGGCCGGGCGGGCAGCGAGGTCGTGTTCCGGAGTTGTCCGCGCGCGCCGCGAGCCTCGCGGATCGGGACGCCGATGCCCGATTCGCGTGCGAGCACCGCAATGGCTGGATCGAACGAAGGCTGTGCGAACGTCCCGAACTCGCCGCAGCGCATGAAACCGTCAGCGAGCGTTACCAGCTGTTGCTGACGCACAGCACCGGCGACACCCGCCGCTTGCTGGCCGACGGGCAGCAACGCTGGCTCGACGCGCGCGGACGATGCGTGCTGGCGGTAAAGCCGGACAGCTGCCTGTCGCAAAGTTACAGCGGGCGGATGGCGGACATCGCCGCGCTGGAAGGCGCGTGATCATTTTACCGTGGCGTCGGCTGATTCTGGGGCTGATTCTGGCGCTTTTGCTGCTGCCGGGCGTATCGATCGGGAGTGCGCAGGCGCAGCGCCGGGACGGTCCGCTGATCCTAGCGGCGGCGAGTTTGCAGGAATCGATGACCGTTGCCGCTGATGTATGGGCGCGCCGGGGCCATGCCCGGCCGGTGCTTTCGTTCGCATCGTCATCGTCACTGGCGCGTCAGGCGGCGGCGGGGGCGCGGGCGGATTTGTTTATCTCTGCCGATGAGAAATGGATGGACGTGCTGGAGAGAAGCGGCCTGATCGTCAGTGGTACGCGCACCGCGTTTTTGGGGAACCGGCTGGTGCTGGTCGTGCGGGCCGGGTTGCCCGTCGCGCCGCGCCCGCTTGCGGCGATGCTGCGCGGACGGATCGCGGTCGCCGATCCTGCGTCGGTCCCGGCGGGACGCTATGCGCAGGCGGCGCTCGAACAACTGAAGCTGTGGCGCGCCGCGTCGCCGCTGCTGGTGCGGGCGGAGAATGTCCGCGCCGCGCTGGCGCTGGTCGAGCGTGGCGCGGCTCCTACCGGCATCGTCTATGCCACCGACGCGCGCGCATCGCGGCGGGTGCGCGTCGCGGGCGTGTTTCCGGCGTCGAGCCATCCACCGATCGTCTACCCGCTCGCGCGCCTGAAGGCATCCAGCCATCCCGATGCCGAGCCGTTTCGCCGGTTCCTGCTTTCACGCGCAGGCCGCGCGATCTTCACGCGCCACGGCTTTTCCCGCCGCTGATGCCGGAGGCGGGGCTATGGGCGGTGGTAGGGCTGTCGCTGCGGGTCGGCCTTGTCGCCACCGCCGCGACGTTGCCGCTGGCCTTTGCGCTCGCCTATCTGCTCGCGCGCGGACGGTTCCCGGGCAAGGTCGTTCTGGACGCGGTCGTGCATTTGCCGCTGGTCGTGCCGCCGGTCGTCACCGGCTGGCTGTTGCTGCTCGCTTTCGCACCCGCAGGGCCGGTTGGCGGATGGCTCGATCGCTGGTTCGGGGTGAGCGTTATGTTCAGCTGGACCGGGGCCGCGATTGCGGCGGGCGTGATGGCGCTGCCGCTGATGGTGCGCGCAATGCGGCTGTCGATCGAGGCGGTCGACCGGCGGCTGGAAAGCGCGGCGCGAACGCTGGGTGCCGATCGACGCCGCGTGTTCTGGACGATCACGCTGCCGCTCAGCCTGCCCGGCATTCTTGCCGCCGCCGTGCTGGGGTTCGCGCGCGCGCTGGGCGAATTCGGCGCGACGATCACCTTCGTTTCCAACGTGCCGGGCGAGACGCAGACGCTGCCGCTGGCAATCTATGCCGCGTTGCAGATGCCCGACGGAGAGCGACAGGTGCTGTGGCTGTCGCTGATCGCGGTCGCGCTGTCGCTCGCTGCGTTGATCGCGTCCGAACTGCTCGTGCGGCGGGCGGGACGGGGGCTCCATGTCCTTTGACATCGCAGTCGAGAAGCGGCTGGGCGACACCGATATCGCCTGCCGGATCGAGAGCGGCGACCGGATTACCGTGTTGTTCGGCCCATCCGGGGCGGGCAAGACCAGCGTCCTCAACATGGTGGCGGGACTGTTGCTGCCCGATGCCGGACATGTGCGGGTTGCGGACGAGACGCTGTTCGATGCCGCCACCGGCGTGAACCTACCACCCGAACGGCGCGGTGCGGGCTATGTCTTTCAGAATTCGCGCTTGTTTCCGCATCTGCGGGTCCGTGCCAACCTTGCCTATGGAAGCGACGGCGATGTCACGGCGTTCGCGCGGCTGACGCATGTGTTGGGCATCGATCATCTGCTCGACCGCTGGCCGCGCAGCTTGTCGGGTGGGGAAGCGCGACGGGTAGCCATCGGTCGCGCACTGCTCGCCAAGCCGCGCTTCCTGTTGCTCGACGAGCCGCTATCGTCGCTCGATCGCCCGCGGCGCGAGGAGATCATGGGCGTGATCGAGCATTTGCGCGACGACGCCGCGCTCCCGATCCTGCTGGTCACACACGACAGCGGGGAGGCCGAGCGGCTGGGGGATCGGATCATCGAGATTTAGATGGGGCGTTGGAGCGGGTGAAGGGAATCGAACCCTCGTCGTGAGCTTGGGAAGCTCCTGCTCTGCCATTGAGCTACACCCGCATTCCGTCGCCGCCATATGACGTGGATCGTGCGCGGTTCAAGTCCCTTCTTGAACTTGCGGCCGTTCAAGCTGCATGGGCGTTGTCACGGAGGGATTGCCAAATGAAGCTGCGCTCATTGTTGTTCGTACCCGGCGACCGGCCCGATCGGATGGACAAGGCGCTGGCATGCGGTGCGGATGCGCTGATCTTGGATCTCGAGGATTCGGTCGTTCCGGCGAAGAAGGACGAGGCGCGGGCGGCAATCGCCGCATTTCTGGCTCGACCGCATCCCGGTGTCGGCCGCTGGGTTCGCATCAATCCGCTCGATTCGGGAATGACGGGGGACGATCTGGCGGCGGCTACGGGGGCGGACGGCATCGTGCTGCCCAAATCCGCGTCGGGCGCGGATGTCGCGGGGCTGGATGCGATGCTGGACGGGGTCAGCGCACAAATCCTGCCGATAGCGACCGAGACGCCGGCGGCGATATTCGGGCTAGGCAGCTATGCCGGTTGTTCGCCGCGACTGGCTGGAATCACCTGGGGGGCGGAGGATCTGCCCGCCGCGATCGGCGCGGTGTCGTCGCGGGAGGCGGATGGCGGTTATACACCGCCCTATGAGGTGATCCGCGCACTCACCCTGTTCGGCGCGCATGCGGCGGGGGTGGCGGCGATCGAAACGGTCTATCCCGATTTCCGCGATCTTGAGGGACTGGAGGCCTATTGCGCGCGGGCAATGCGTGACGGGTTTACGGGGATGATGGCAATTCATCCGGCGCAGGTGGCGGTCATCAACGCGGCCTTTACGCCGAGCGAGGCGGCGGTGGCCCACGCCCGCGCCGTCGTGACGGCGTTTGCGGCGAATCCGGGCGCGGGTGCATTGCAGCTGGACGGCAGGATGATCGATGCGCCGCATCTGAAACAGGCGCAGGCGTTACTGAAGCGCGCGGGGGCGGCGTGATCGGGTACTTCCATCGAGCCGATCTGGAGCGGTTGCGCGTTGCCGGGCGGTATCGGTCGCTGACGCCGCGCACCGGCGTGGATTTCGCGTCGAACGACTATCTGGGGCTGGCGAACGATCCCCGGCTGCGCGCGGCAGTGGCGGACGCGCTGGCGCGCGGTGTGGCGGTGGGTTCGGGCGGGTCGCGGCTGCTGCGCGGTAACGATCCCCAGATCGAGGCACTGGAAGCGATGGCGGCGGCGACCTTTGGCAGCGAGGCGGCGTTGTTCTTCTCGTCGGGCTTTGCGGCAAACACGGCGTTGCTCGCGGCGCTGCCGCAACGGGGTGATCTGATTGTCTATGACGCGCTGGTGCATGCGAGCATGCATGACGGGCTGAAACTGGCGCGCGCCGCTTCAGTCGCGGCGGAGCATAACGATGCGCAGGCATTCGAGGATGCGATCCGTGACTGGCGCGCACGGGGCGGGAAGGGGACGCCGTGGATCGCGGTGGAGAGCCTGTATTCGATGGACGGCGACCGCGCGCCGCTGGCGGAACTGGTGGAGATCGCCGAGCGCCACGATGCGATGCTGCTGATCGACGAGGCGCATGCGACGGGCGTGTGGGGTGAAGGAGGGCTGGGGCTGGCCGGATGGCTGGAAGGGCGGCCCAACGTGATTACGCTGCGCACCTGCGGCAAAGCGCTGGGGTGCGAGGGGGCGCTGGTGCTGGGGCCGCGCGTGTTTATCGATTTTCTGGTCAATCGTGGGCGGCCGTTCATCTTCTCGACCGCGCCGTCGCCGCTGATGGCTGCCGCCGTTTGGGAGGCATTGCGGATCGCGCTGGACGAACCGGAGCGGCGGACACGACTGCATAAATTGATCGCGCATGCCGAGCGCGTGCTGGTTCCGCTGGGCGTCACAGCGACGGGATCGCAGATATTGCCGTTGATTGTCGGGGGCGATGTCGAGACGATGGCGCGTGCAGCGGCGGTGCAGGCGAGGGGGTTTGACGTGCGCGGCATTCGCCCGCCGACGGTCCCCTTCGGCACGGCGCGGCTGCGCATTTCACTGACGCTGAACGTGACCGAGGCGGATGTCGATGCATTGGCGGAGGCGCTCTCGTGATCATCGTCACCGGCACCGATACCGGCGTGGGCAAGACGGTCGCGGCGGCGGCGCTGGCGTGGCGGTTGGGCGCGGCTTACTGGAAGCCGGTGCAGGCGGGGCTGGACGACGAGTCCGACAGCGCGGTGGTCGCACGGCTGGCGGGGGTTGAAGTGCTGCCCGAGGCGTATCGGTTGACGACGCCGTGCTCGCCGCATCGTGCGGCCGAGATCGACGGCGTGACGATCGACCCCGATCGCCTTAACCCGCCTGCTGGTCGGGTGGTGATCGAGGGGGCGGGGGGCGCACTGGTGCCACTAACCCGCGACATGCTATTCGCCGATTTGTTCGCACGTTGGGGGCTGCCGGTGGTGATCGTGGCGCGCACCGGCTTGGGGACGATCAACCATAGCTTGATGACGATCGAGGCGTTGCGGGCAAGGCGTGTCACCATCGCGGGCATCCTGTTTTGCGGCGACGAAGTGGCGGACAGTCAGGCGACGATCTGTGCGATGGGTAGCGTGCGATCGCTGGGACGGCTGCCGCAACTCGATCCCCTGACGCCGGAGACATTGCGGGCCGCCGCCGCGACGCTTGAGGTGGAGGGACTATGACCTCGCCCATCTGGCATCCCTTTACGCAGCATGGGCTGAACGAGCCGGTGCCGCTGGTAACGCATGCCGAGGGGGCGGCGCTCTATACGGCGGACGGACGGCGGGTGATCGACGCGATTTCGTCCTGGTGGGTGACGACGCACGGGCATTGTCATCCACGGATCATGGCGGCGATCCGGGCGCAGAGCGAGAAGCTCGACCAGTTGATCTTTGCGGGCTGGACGCACGAACCCGCCGAGACGCTGGCGCGCGAACTGGTGGCGATGATGCCGCGCCCGCTGAACCACGTGTTCTATTCCGATAGTGGCTCGACGAGCGTGGAAGTCGCGCTGAAGATGGCGCTCGGTCATTTCGCCAATCGCGGTGAGGATCGCAGCCGCATCGTGGTAATTGAGGGCAGCTATCACGGCGACACGATCGGCGGCATGTCGATCGGCGCGCGCGGGGTGTTCAACAACAGCTATGCCCCGCTGTTGTTCGACGTGGACGTTATCCCGTTCCCCGAACCCGGCCGGGAATTCCTGACGGTGGATGCGCTGGAGCGGGCCTGCACGGCGCGCCCGGCACCCGCCGCGCTGATCGTCGAGCCGATGATCCTGGGGGCGGGGGGCATGCGCATCTATCTGCCCGGCGTGCTCCGCGCGATGCGGGAAATGTGCGCGGCGCATGGCGTGCTGTTCATCGCGGACGAGGTGATGACCGGATGGGGCCGCACCGGCGCGTTGCTGGCATGCGAATGGGCCAAGATCGTGCCGGACTTGCTCTGTCTGTCGAAAGGGCTGACTGGCGGGTCGCTGCCGTTGGCGGTGACGATGGCGACGCCCGAGATTTTCGAGAGCCACCGGTCGGACGATCGGGCAAAGATGTTCTTTCATTCGTCGAGTTACACGGCGAACCCCATCGCATGCGCGGCGGCGGTGGCGAATTTGGGCATCTGGCGCGACGAGCCGGTGCTGGAGCGGGTGGAAGATCTGGCGTTGCGCCAGACGGCGCATTCCTCAGCGTTGCGGGATAAGGTCAATAACCTCCGTCAGTTAGGGACGATTGTCGCTATGGAGTTCGAGGCACCCGAGGGGGCGTATCTGTCCGCGCTGGGGCCGAAGCTGATGACCTTTTTCCGCGAGCGGGACGTATTGCTGCGACCGCTGGGCAACACGGTTTACATTATGCCGCCTTATTGCATTTCCGACGACGATCTCGCTCGCGTCTATGCGGTCATCGGCGAGGCGTTAGCCCTGTAGATCTGAGCGGTGGCGGGTGGCGAGGCTGGTGAGCCAGTCGACGAACGCTGCGACCTGGCCGAAATGCCGGGTTTCCTCGTGGGTAACGAGCCAGAAGCTGCGTTTGATATGAACGTCCGGCAGCACCCGTTCGAGCGTGGGGTCGGCATCGCCGATGAAGCAGGGGAGGACCGCGACGCCTGCGCCCGCCACCGTCATGCGATACTGGGCATTGATGCTGGAGGAACGCAGTTGTGGTTCGTGCGCGCCGGGGATTTCGTCGAGATAGCGCAGTTCGGGGGCGTAGAGGATGTCGGGGACATAGCCGATCAGGCGGTGGTTTTTGAGATGGTCGGTGATCGTCAGCGGTGCCGCAGCGGCGAGATAATCGCGCGATGCATAGAGGCGCAAGCTATAGTCGGCGAGCTTGCGGGTGAGCAGCGGGCCACGTCGGGGGCGGGCGAGCAGGACCGCGACATCGGTCTCGCGTCGCGTGGGATTGAGGAAGCCGCTATTGGCAACGAGGTCGATCGACATGCCCGGATGCGCGTCGGCCAATGAGCCCAGATGACGGCTGACGAACCAGGTGCCGAAGCCTTCGGACACGCTGACGCGAATCGTGCCGCGCACCGGGCCGTCGGGATCGCCGCGACCGATCGCGGCAGCCGTGCGCTCCATCGCACGAGCGTGGGTCAGCAGGCGTTCGCCGGCGGGCGTCAACGACTGGCCGTCCGGGCCTTGCTCGAACAAGCGCTCGCCGAGTGATTGTTCGAGGCGGCGCAGGCGGCGTCCGGCGGTGGTGGCATCGATTTCAAGCGATTGGGCGGCCTTCACCAACTGCCCGGTGCGCGCGATGGCGAGGAAAATGGGGAGGTCGCTCCAGTCCATTACCTGCAAATATGCAGCTTATGGCTGCATGTCGATGGGTTGCCGTGGCGATACGTGGAGGTGCATCAGGAAAAAAAGGAGAGGTTTCATGGCCACCACCGCGCTGCGCGAGATTTCGCATCTGATCGGCGGTTCTTCCGCAACGGGCGTCGGCACGCGTACGTCCGACATCTTCGACCCGAACACCGGTGCTGTGCAGGCGCGGGTGCGCTTGGGCACTGCTGCCGATTTGGATGCGGCGATGGCCAAGGCGGTCGCAGCGCAAATCGGCTGGGCGGCAACCAACCCGCAGCGGCGCGCGCGCGTGATGTTCCGGTTCAAGACGCTGATCGAGGCGAACATGGACGAGCTGGCGCATCTGCTGTCCTCGGAACATGGCAAGGTGATCGCGGATTCGAAGGGCGATATTCAGCGCGGGCTTGAGGTGATCGAGTTTGCCTGTGGCATCCCTCATGTGCTGAAGGGGGAGTACACCCAAGGTGCCGGGCCGGGGATCGACGTCTATTCGATGCGCCAGCCTTTGGGCGTGGTGGCGGGCATCACCCCGTTCAACTTCCCGGCGATGATCCCGATGTGGATGTTCGGTGTCGCCATTGCTTGCGGCAATGCCTTCATCCTGAAGCCGTCCGAGCGTGACCCAAGCGTCCCGGTGCGGCTGGCCGAACTGATGCTGGAGGCCGGGTTGCCCGAGGGCGTGCTGCAGGTCGTCCATGGCGACAAGGAAATGGTCGATGCGATCCTCGACCATCCCGAGATCAAGGCGGTGAGCTTCGTCGGGTCGTCCGACATCGCGCATTATGTCTATCGACGCGGCGTCGATGCCGGAAAGCGCGTGCAGGCGATGGGCGGTGCCAAGAACCACGGTATCGTGATGCCCGACGCCGATCTGGATCAGGTGGTCAACGATCTGGCGGGCGCGGCGTTCGGGTCGGCGGGCGAGCGCTGTATGGCGCTCCCGGTGGTCGTCCCGGTCGGGGAAAAGACCGCGATCGCTTTGCGCGAGAAGCTGCTGCCTGCGATCGACGCGCTGCGGATCGGTGTCTCGACCGATGCCGAGGCGCATTACGGGCCGGTCGTCACCGCTGCGCACAAGGCGAAGATCGAAAGCTACATCCAGATGGGCGTCGATGAGGGCGCGGAGCTGGTCGTCGACGGGCGCGGCTTTACGCTTCAGGGGCATGAGAACGGCTTTTTCGTCGGTCCGACGTTGTTCGATCGCGTGACGCCGCAGATGCAGTCCTATCAGGAGGAAATCTTCGGCCCGGTGCTGCAGATGGTGCGGGCCGACGGGTTCGAGGATGCACTGAAGCTCGCCAGCGATCACCAGTACGGCAATGGCGTCGCGATCTTCACCCGCAACGGCCATGCCGCGCGCGAGTTCGCGGCGCGCGTCAATGTCGGGATGGTCGGCATCAACGTGCCGATCCCGGTGCCGGTCGCCTACCACTCGTTCGGCGGGTGGAAGCGCTCAGCGTTCGGCGACACCAACCAGCACGGCATGGAGGGGGTGAAGTTCTTCACCAAGGTCAAGACCATCACACAACGCTGGCCGGACGGGTCGGTGGATGGCGGGAACGCGTTCGTCATTCCCACGATGGGATAGGGCGTGCGTCGCCGCATTCCAGAATCGCTTAACACCGTGCTAACCACGTCCGCGCGACTGTGGGGGAAGCGGCTTGTTGATCCTGTTCCGGGTGCTGATGGCGGTTGCCGCGCTCGCGTTCATCGCGCGGGCGGCACCGCTCGCGTTGACGGCATCGGAGCCTGAGCGCGTGGAAAAGCGCATCGCCATCACGTTCGACGATACCCCGCGCGGGGCGGGGGCGTTCCTGACGCTGGAGGAACGCGGTCCGCGCCTGATCGCTGCGCTGGAGGCGGCTGGCGTCAAGCAGGCGGCGTTTTTCATAAACCCGTGCCGGATGCATAGCGAGCGCGACGGCGCGCTGGTCCGCGCTTATGAAACGGCAGGGCATGTGATGGCCGATCACACTTGCAGCCATCCCGGTCTGTCGCGGGTGAGCGCGGATTTCTACCTCGCGGACATCGACAAGTCGCAAGCCTGGTTGCGCACGCGGCCGACCTATCGCCCGTGGTTCCGTTATCCGTTCCTGGACGAGGGCGGCTATGATGTCGCCAAGGCGGGGGCGGTGCGGGCAGGATTGGAGGCGCGGGGCCTTTCCAACGGCTATGTCACTGCCGACGGCTATGACTGGAACATGGAGCGGCTGACGATTGCGGCCAAGCGTTCGGGTCGCGTGATGGATATGGCGGCGCTGCGCGACCTGTATGTCGAGAGCCATGTCGGCGCGGCGGAATTCGCCGACCAGCTGGCGCGGCGCGCGACCGGGCGACGGGTGGCACAAGTGCTGTTGCTTCACGAAACCGATCTGGCGGCGTTGTTCCTGCCTGACATGGTGGCCGGACTGCGCAAGGCTGGGTGGACGATCGTGACGGCGGACGAGGCGTTCGACGACCCCATCGCCGACCGTCAGCCGCAGGTAGCGTTCGCCAATGGCACGCGGGTGCAGATGCTGGCGTGGGAAAAGGGCATCGAGGGGACGCGCTGGTATGACCGCACCGATGGCGCGGTCGCCGACCGGCTGTTCGAGGCGCGGGTGATGAAGGCAACGACGCAATGAGGTGGATTGCCGCGCTGTGCGGGCTGCTGATGACGCTGGCACCCGCCGTCGCGCAGAAGCGAATCGCGCTGACGTTCGACGATACGCCGCGTCATGCGGGTGAATTCATGGACCCGGACGCGCGGGCGAAGATGCTGGTCAAGGCGTTGAAGCGAGCGAAGGTCAAGCAGGCGGCGTTCTTCGTAACGGTCGGCAATATCGGCCAGCCCGGCACCGGCGATGGCGAGGCGAATATCGTACGCTATGTCGCGGCGGGGCATGTCATTGCCAATCACAGCTTTGCGCACAAGCGGCTGAGCGGAATGAGTGCCGACGCTTATCTGGCGGATATCGACCGGGCGGAGGCGTGGCTGAAGTGGCGGCCCGGATACCGCCCGTGGTTCCGCTTTCCGTTCCTGGACGAAGGCGGCAAGGACAAGGTCAAGCGCGATGCGCTGCGCACCGGACTGAAGGCGCGTGGGCTGTCGAACGGCCATGTTACGGCGGAATCGTCCGACTGGAATATCGAGACGCTGGCGGGCAACGCGAAGAAGGCGGGCAAGCGCATCGATATGAAGGCGCTGCGCGATTTCTATGTCGAGAGCCATGTGGAGGCGGCGGAGTTTTACGATGCGCTGGCGGTGAAAGTGCTGGGCCGTTCGCCTGCGCACGTCATGCTGCTGCACGAGACTGATATCGCGGCGATGTATGTCGACGATCTGGTCAGCGCATTACGCGCAAAGGGATGGGAGATCGTCACCGCTGATGAGGCCTATGCCGATCCGCTCCGCAATGCGATGCCCGAGACGCCGTTCGCGCAAGGGTCGCTGACCGAAGCATTGGCCTGGGAGAAAGGTTTGCCCGCGCCGCGCTGGTATTCGCGTAACGATACCAGGATCGCCGATGCGCTGTTCCGCCAGCGGGTGTTGGGGGAGGTGGAGTGACTCCACAGTTAAGTGGCGCGGCTGCGATGCCCGCAGCCGCGCCAGCCCGGTCAGATGCTGAGTTCGGTTACCTCGACGGTCGATCCACCGCCGCGGTTGGTCTGGTTGCTGGTCGTGGAGTAGGCGCCCATCTTGGCATAGAAATGCCGCCCCGATTGGAGCGAGCCATTGATGTACACCCTGCCGGCGCGGTCGCCATCGGGGTTGGATTTGGCGCAGACGACGCCGTTGATTCGATATTGCGGGGTTTGACCCGAACTGACCGACACGCTGATCGTGTAGCTGTTGCCCAGCGTCACTGCGGGCGCGCCGCTGCATACCTGACCGCCTTGGACGATGTAGAATTCCAGCTGGCTGGTCCCCGATTTCGGCCGGGTGGCGAGCTGGGTGACCGGCTCGGACGGGCCGGAGGTCTGGCCGGATGCGACGACGTTCAGCACCTGCATGACGCTAAGCCATTTGCCGCCGCTGACGAACTTGAAGCGGCCGGTGGCGGTTACGCTGCTGGTGCGCGAGGTGCCGCGCAGCTCAGCGCGACCGGGGGTGCTGTCGGTGCGCTGATTGACGATGAAGCGTTTGCCGCCGCTGATATTCTGGATCTGGCCGCCGGCATCGACATCGGTGGTGTAAGCGTATGCCGCCGTCCCGCCGAGCGCGATCAGGGCGGCGGCGGTGGCGATGTGTTTACGACGGAATACACGGGTTTGCTTGGCATCTTTCATGCGATTCCACTCCTCAAATCCGGTATTCGATTGAATGGGCTTATGCCCGTCGTCCGAAGTTGTAGGACAACTGATACCGGTGTCATCCGTCTGCGCCGAAGTTTTGAAAAACGCAATAGGGCGCGATGCGTCGCGTCGTGCGTTTCGCTATCGGCATTGCGCAGCCGCCACGCCCACCAGAAGATTGCTTCAGGGATCCAGTAATGACCGACCAGTTCGACCTGACCGAAGACCAGCGCGCGATCCAGGAGATGGCGCAGCGCTTTACCGCCGACGCGATCACCCCGCACGCGGCGGAGTGGGACGAGAAGCACATTTTCCCGCGCGCGACGGTGAAAGCCGCTGCCGAGCTGGGGTTCGGCGCAATCTATGTGTCGGAGGAATCGGGCGGCATTGGCCTCGGGCGGCTGGAGTCGGCGCTCATCATGGAGGCGATGGCCTATGGCTGTCCCGCGACCAGCGCGTTCATCTCGATCCACAATATGGCGGGGTGGATGATCGACCGGTTCGGGTCGCAGGGGGTGAAGGACAAGTATCTGCCGAAGTTGGTGACCGCAGACTGGCTGGCGAGCTATTGCCTGACCGAGCCGTCATCGGGATCGGATGCGGCGGCACTCAAGACCACAGCGAAACGTGACGGCGACGTGTTCGTGGTCAACGGATCGAAGCAGTTTATTTCCGGCGCGGGCGAGAATGAGCTGTACGTCACGATGGTGCGAACCGGGGTGGACGGGCCAAAGGGCATTTCGTGCCTGGCGATCGAAAAGGACATGGCGGGCGTCAGCTTCGGCGCGAACGAGCGCAAGCTGGGCTGGCATGCGCAACCGACGCGGCAGGTGACGTTCGACAATGTCCGGGTGCCGGTGGAGAATTTGATCGGCGGCGAGGGCGAGGGGTTCCGCATTGCGATGATGGGGCTGGACGGCGGGCGGCTGAATATCGGTGCATGCTCGCTGGGTGGGGCGCAGCGGTGTCTGGACGAGGCGATCACGTACACCAAGGATCGCAAGCAGTTCGGCACCGCCATCGCTGAGTTCCAGAACACGCAATTCACGCTGGCGGACATGGCGACCGAGCTGGAGGCGGCGCGGGCGCTGCTCTATCTGGCGGCGGCGAAGGTGACGGCGAATGCGCCGGACAAGACCAAGTTCGCGGCGATGGCAAAGCGGTTTGCCACCGATACCGGATCGTCGGTAGTGGATCGCGCACTGCAACTGCACGGCGGCTACGGCTATCTGATGGATTACCCGATCGAACGCTTCTGGCGCGACCTGCGCGTGCATTCGATCCTCGAGGGTACCAATCAGGTGATGCGGATGATCGTCGGACGGGAGCTGACACGGCAATGAGCCCCGAACCGAACAACGATGTCCTGATCTTCAAGGAAGGCAAGGCAGGTTGCATCCGGCTGAACCGGCCAAAAGCGATCCATGCGCTGAATACCGGCATGTGCGTGGCGGTGCTGACGGCGCTTGAGGCGTGGCGCGAGGATGCGGCGGTCGAGGTCGTGATGATTGACCATGCCGAAGGTCGCGGCTTTTGCGCGGGCGGCGATATCCGCGTGATCGCCGAGAGCGGTGCGGGCGACGGCAGTGCGGCGCGCGAGTTCTTCCGCCAGGAATACCGCATGAACCACCGGCTGTTCACTTATGCCAAGCCGATCGTCGCGTTCATGGACGGGATCACGATGGGTGGCGGCGTCGGGATTTCCCAGCCTGCGAAGTATCGCGTGGCGACCGAAAATACGAAGTTTGCCATGCCGGAGACGGGGATCGGGCTGTTTCCGGATGTCGGCGGCGGCTGGTATCTGTCGCGGTTGCCGGGACGGATCGGTCAGTATCTGGCTGTGACCGGACACCGGATCGACGGGTCGGAATGCGTCGCGCTGGGGCTGGCGAGCCATTACCTTCCGTCGGCGGTATTGGATGAGGCGAAGGCCCGGATTGCGGCTGATCCACAACGCGTCGCGGCGGTCCTGGATGATCTGTCGGAAACGCCACCGGAAGCGCGCCTTCTCGCCCATCGTGAAGATATCGACCGCCTGCTTGCATCCGACACGCTGGAGGAGATCGTGGCCGCGCTGGAGGCCGATGGCGGCGATTGGGCGACCGCCCAGCGGGCCATCATCGCCACCAAATCGCCGCAAGCGATGAAGGTCAGCCTGAAACTGCTGCTCGATGGCGCGACCATGCCGACGTTCGAGGACGAGATGCGGCAGGAGTTCGCGGTTGCGAGCCATATCGTTCAGCGCCACGACTTTATCGAAGGCGTGCGCGCGCTGATTGTGGACAAGGACAATGCGCCGCGCTGGAACCCGGCGACGATAGAGGGGATCAGCGATCACCTGATCGATCAGATTTTTGCGCCATTGCCGGACGATCAGGCGTGGACGCCGAGTTGACCCACACCCACCGTCACCCCGGGCTTGACCCGGGGTCCCGCTTCTTCGGCCGGTCGGAACAGCGGGATCCCGGGTCGAGCCCGGGATGACGGAATTGGAGAGCATAAATGTCTGACTACGAAACCATCCTCGTCGAAAAGCGCGACGCCGTGACCATCGTGACTCTCAACCGGCCACAGGCGCTGAATGCGCTGAACAGCCAGATTCTGGCCGAGTTGCTTGAGGCAATGGCTGCGTTCGACGCCGATCCGTCGCAGGGCTGCGCGGTGCTGACCGGCAGCGAAAAGGCGTTCGCGGCGGGGGCGGACATCAAGGAGATGTCGTCGCAGGGCTTTGCAGAGATGTACGGCAGCAATTTCTTTGCTGGCTGGGATCAGTTCACCCGCACGCGCAAGCCGATCATCGCGGCGGTCGCGGGCTTCGCACTCGGCGGTGGGTGCGAGTTGGCGATGATGTGCGACTTCATCCTCGCCGCCGATACTGCCAAGTTTGGGCAGCCCGAGATCAAGCTGGCGGTGGCGCCCGGCATGGGCGGATCGCAGCGGCTCACGCGCGCCGTTGGAAAAGCCAAGGCAATGGAAATGTGCCTGACCGGGCGAATGATGGGGGCCGAGGAGGCTGAGCGCGCCGGGCTGGTATCGCGGATCATCCCCGCCGCCGATCTGATCGAGGAAGCGCTGAAGGTCGCCGCGTCGATCGCCGCGATGGCGCCGCTGTCGGTGCTGGCGAACAAGGAAATGGTCAACGCGGCTTATGAGACGACGCTGACGCAAGGCGTGCAGTTCGAGCGGCGACTGTTCCACGGGCTGTTCGGGACGCAGGACCAGAGTGAAGGCATGGCCGCGTTCGTCGAGAAGCGGCCGGGGAAGTGGACGGGGAAGTAAATTTGGTGAGGGGTCGCGCCATCGTGAGCGCGTCCCCTCATCCAACCTCCGCTAGGCAGCAAGCTGCCAAGCTGCGGTATCCTTCTCCCTCTGGAGAAGGTTTAGGGAGAAGATAATGGCGCGCGTCGGGTTTATTGGGCTGGGCAATATGGGCGGCGGGATGGCCGCGAATCTGGCGAAGGCGGGCCACGACGTTCGCGCGTTCGACCTGAGTGCCGAGGCACTGGAGCGGGCCAAGGCGGCGGGGTGCCTGCCGGTCGAGAGCGCCGCGGCTGCCGCCGACGGTGCCGAGGCGGTCGTCACGATGCTTCCCGCGGGCAAGCATGTCAAACAGGTCTATGAAGACAGCGTGTTCGATGCGGCGGACACAGGGGCAATCCTGATCGACTGTTCGACCATCGACGTGGCGACCGCCAAACGCGTGGCTGAAGCGGCGCAAGCGAAGGGACTGGCGGCGGTCGATGCGCCCGTGTCGGGCGGTATAGCTGCGGCGGCGGGCGGCACGCTGACCTTCATGGTCGGTGGCAGCGATGTGGCGTTCGAGCGGGCCGAGGTGTTCCTGGCGCAAATGGGCAAGGCGGTAATCCGCGCCGGGGCCAATGGTGCCGGTCAGGCAGCAAAGGTCTGTAACAACATGCTGCTGGGCGCGACGATGGTGGCGACGTGCGAGGCGTTCCTGCTGGCACAGAAGCTGGGGCTGGACCCCCAGACCTTTTTCGACATTTCTTCGGTGTCGTCGGGGCAGAGCTGGTCGATGACGAGCTATGC
The DNA here is from genome assembly GCF_036663835.1 of Sphingomonas sp. LT1P40. NCBI lineage: Bacteria > Pseudomonadati > Pseudomonadota > Alphaproteobacteria > Sphingomonadales > Sphingomonadaceae > Alteristakelama > Alteristakelama amylovorans. The sequence goes on along the minus strand of NZ_JAXOJT010000001.1, from coordinate 1,440,009 downwards.
CCCGCTGCCCGGCGTCGGGCCAAAGACGCCCGCCGATAACGATTATCAGGGCGGATTCGCGGTTGGGTTGATGCTGAAAGATCTGAAACTGGCGATGGAAGCAGCTGAGAGCGCCGGGGCGGAGACGCCGATGGGTGCGCGCGCGGCCGAGCTTTACGCGAAGTTTGCGGACGCTGGAAATGCGGGGATGGATTTTTCGGGAATCATCAAGATGCTAGATTCGAAGGAGTAATCCGATCCGTCACGCCAGCGAAAGCTGGGGTCTTGGGCCACAAGCCGTTGGCTCGCGGAGAAAGATTCCCGCTTTCGCTGGAGTGACGGGTACGGGCCGCAGTGACGGCTAGGGACACGTCGTCCCCGGCCCGGCGTCCAGATCCAGGCATCGCCCGTCGATCTCGTCCTTGGGCACCGACAAGCCCAGCACTCCGGCAAGCGTCGGCAGAATATCCACCGTCTCCACCGACATCGGCTGCTCGAACCCGGTCATCCCCTTGCGCCAGAACAGGATCGGCACGCGACGGTCATAGTCCCAGAAGCTGCCATGCGTGGCGGTCGAACCCTTTGAGCCGTCCGCAATCGGCGTGATCCGCGGTTTCAGCGCGACGACGAAATCGCCCGAACGTGCCGGGAAATAGGCGGCGCGGGCACGCTGGAGAAGCGTCCAGGTTTCCGGCGGCCCGGACGGGCTCGGGGTTGCCATGATCTGGTCGCGGGTCAGCACCGCCTGAACCTGTGGATGCGTGCTGAGCGCGAGATAAAGTTCCTTCAGCGCAGGCTCGCGCTTGCCGGGGTCGATGGTGGGATCGACGTACATGTCGCCGAAATTACCGCCCCAAAGCAGTTGCCCTGATATGCCCAGCTTCTGCGCGATCGGGGTGCCGATCTTCTTCGCGCTGAAAGCAGGATCGACGCGGGCCGCCTCGGCAATGCCGTGCATGACATGCCGCTCCGGCAGGTCATGCCCGCCATGATCCGCGGTCAGCACGACCTGATAATCGATGCCGGTCTTGTCGAGAATGTCGAAGAATTTGCCGAGCGTGCGGTCGAGACCGAGCAGCTGGAGGCACATTTCGGTACCCTCGGTACCGTAAGTGTGGCCGACATAGTCGCTGGCCGACGCGCCGACGATGAGCAGGTCGGTCGCCTTGCCCTCACCCAATTTCAGCTCGGCACGAACATCGGCGGCAAGGCCGACGATCGCGGCATCGAACTCGGGCGAGGCACGGAAGCGGCCGGTCTCGCCCGCGCCCCGGGCGAAGCGGCCGGTCCCGACCGTCTTGCCCGCGCTGCCCACGGGCACCGCGACATCGCGGGAGGCACACAAAGCGGGCAGATCGAGTGCTGGCTGCGCCTCGGCGATGCGCGTGGCCACCGCGATATTGGCGCGGGTGACGGCACCGGGTTCGGCGCGTCCGGCATAGCTGACAAAGCCCTTGCCGCCCCACCACCAAGCCTGATCGGGGTTGTGGCCGGACATCATCACCGCCGCGCGATCCTTGCCCGCGACCGCGACGACGCGGGTGGCGGGGGTGACTTTTTTCATGCGCTCGCCCAGCGTCGGCACCTTTAGGTGGAGCGGGGAGACGGTGTAATTGTCGGAGCTACTTCCGGGGAAGGTGGGGTCTTCAGCGCAATAAATCGTCTTGTCCTCACGCCCCGCCTTCAGATCGACCCAGTCATTGGCGATGATCCCGCTGCGCGACGGGCGGGCGCCGGTGAGGATCGTCGAGTGGCCGGGGCAGGTCTCGGTCGCGGCATGGCTTTGATAGCCCGAGGGGAAGACGACACCGTTGGCGAGCCGGGCGAGGCCACCGGTGAAATGCTGGCGATATTCGGCGAACACATCGGCGGAGAGTTGATCCACCGCGATGGCGACGATCAGCTTGGGCGGCTTTGGCGGCGATGGTGGCGTGGCTTCCTGAGCGAGGGCAGGTGCGGCGAGCAGCAGCGAGGCGGCGAGCGAACGAAACATCTTTCCTCCGGTGGCAAATGCACCCGCACCCGCTATGTTCGGTTCGTCGCGGCACGGCAAGGATGCGTAATGAGTAAGTTTGGTTTCGTGTTGATGACGCTGCTGGTGGGGTTCGCCGCAGCAATGCCGGGAGCAGCGCAGCAGGCGGGGCAGGACAATCTGACGGTCGAGCTGGTCGCGGAAACCGACAGCCCCGCCGCCGGGAGCGAGGTGACGATCGCGTTCGTCGCCACGCCCGATCCGGGCTGGCACGGCTATTGGAAGAATCCCGGGGATGCCGGGCTGGATACGCGGCTGGACTGGAAATTGCCGGCGGGGCTGACAGCGGGCGAGTTGCGCTATCCGGTGCCGACGCGGCTGCTGATCTCCGGGATCATGAACTATGTTTACAAGGGCAGCTATACGCAGCTGGCGACGCTGAAGATTCCCGCCGGACTGGCGACGGGAACTGCGCTCCCCATCACGGTTCGCGCCGATTATCTGGTCTGCACCGACGAGGTATGCGTGCCGGAGACCGAGAATCTGGCGATCCGCCTGACCGTGGGCGACGGCGTGATTTCGGGTGAGCGGCGCGCGCGGTTCGATGCGTGGCGACGCGTATTTCCGAAACCCTTGGGCAGCGAGGCGAAGTTCTCGATTGCCGATGGCGTCGCGCGGATCGCGATCCCCTATCCGGCCAGCGCGGCGATTTCGGACGAGACCTATTTCTATCCGCTGACGACCGGGGCGCTGAATTACGCGGCACCGCAAAAAGTTACGCGTGACGGCGATCTGCTGGTCATCGAAACGAAGGCGGGGGGAACGCCGCAACGGATCGAGGGCGTGCTGGCAGTCGGCGCAGGGCAGGGGTTTTCGGTGACGGCAGTGTCGGGCGCGGTAGCGGTGGCCGCGACGGGCGAGGCCGGGATCGACTGGTCCGCCGCGCTGATCGCGTTCGGTGGCGCGCTGCTGGGCGGGCTGATCCTGAATGTCATGCCGTGCGTGTTTCCGATCCTGAGCCTGAAGGCGCTGAGCCTGGCCAAGAGCGGCGCGAGCGAGGGGCAGGCGCGGGGCGAGGCGTTGGCCTATACGGCGGGCGTGGTGCTGGTGGTGCTAGCGTTGGGCGGGCTGATGCTGGGGCTGCGCGCGGGCGGGGCGAGCGTGGGCTGGGCGTTCCAGCTGACCGATCCGCGCGTGATCCTGCTGCTGCTGCTGCTGGTGTTGGGCATTGCACTCAATCTGGCCGGGCTGTTCGAGATGATGACGCCGCGTTTTGCGGGGCGACTGGCGAGCGGCGGGAGCGGTGGCGCGTTCATGACGGGGGCGCTCGCGGCATTCATCGCAACGCCGTGTACCGGGCCGTTCATGGGCGCGGCATTGGGGGCGGCTTTGGTGCTGCCCTGGTATGTGGCGATCCTGATCTTCCTGGGGCTGGGACTGGGGCTGGCATTGCCGTTCCTGTTGCTGGGGTTCGTGCCCGCGCTGCGGCGGATGCTGCCGAAGCCCGGGGCGTGGATGGACACCTTCCGCAAAATACTGTCGGTGCCGATGTTCCTGACTGCAATCGCGCTCGCATGGGTGCTGGGCGGCCTGACGGGTGTGAACGGCATGGCGCTGGGGCTGACCCTGGCGCTGGCGCTGGCTGTGGTGCTGTGGGTGCTTGGGCGGCGGCAGGTTCGGGGTGCTGGAAATGGCGCTGCTTGGGCTGTGGCGGTGCTGGTGACGGCGGCGGGTGTTTGGCTGGTGAGCGGGATAGAGAAGCCAGCAGCAGCGGCGGCGACGGCGGCGAAAGGTGCCGAGCCCTTCAGCGAGACTCGGCTTGCGGCGCTCAGGGCTGAGGGACGCCCGGTCTTTGCCTATTTCACCGCCGACTGGTGCGTGACGTGCAAGGTCAACGAGAAGACCGCAATCGAGACCGACGCTGTTGCCAGTGCCTTCAAGGACGGCAATGTCGCGGTGCTGGTGGGTGACTGGACCGACGGCGATCCGGCGCTGGGGCGATTTATCGAGCAGCATAACCGCGCGGGGGTGCCGCTTTATCTGTGGTATCCGAAGGGCGGCGAACCGAGGGTCTTGCCGCAGGTGCTGACACAGGGCATGTTGACTGCACTTCCGGGGGGATAACGGAGGTTGTGATGAATAGAGTGATTGCGTTTGGCGTGGCGATGATCGCGGCTATGGCCATCCCTGCCGCCGCCGAACAGGCCAATGGCCAGAAGGCGACCGACTTCAAGCTGACCGATGCCAGCGGCAAGACCGTGCAGCTCAGCGACTATCGCGGCAAGACCGTGGTGCTGGAGTGGAACAACCCCGGCTGCCCCTTTGTCCAGCGGCATTACGAGAGCGGCAATATGCAGAAAACGCAGACTGCGGCCAAGGCTGGCGGCGCGGTATGGTTGACGATCAATTCGGGCGCACCCGGCAAGCAGGGCTATATGGAGGCCCCCGCTGCGCGCAAATGGGTGGGCGACAGCAAGTCCGCCGCCGCGCATTATCTGCTCGATCCCAAGGGCATCGTCGGCAAGGGCTATGCCGCCAAGACGACTCCACACATCTACATCATCGATGGGCAGGGCACGTTGCGGTATCAGGGCGCGATCGACGACAAGCCCGCTGCGCGGATCGATGAGATGCCCGCAGCACGTAATCATGCGGTGGCCGCGTTGAACGAGATCAAGGCTGGCAAAACCGTGTCGGTGGCGCAGACCCAGGCTTATGGATGTTCGGTCAAATATGCCGAATGAGCTTTCCTCTCCGTTATAGGGGGCGGATGAGGGGAGAAGGCCGGGGGAAACCCCGGCCTTTTTCGTTGCTTGGGGAATCGCGTGCAGCCCCCTTGTGCAACGCAGCAAAGCGTTGCAGCATGGAACCAGCCGGGGTTCCGGCGCTTTGGAGGCTGAATGGGGACAAGCCGCGCGTTCGATGAAATCTGGGGGCATGGCGGGCCGGGCAAGCCGCGCGCCGAATTCTCGGCCCTTTCGCAATGGATACGGGATACGCCGCAGGCCGAGATGGACCGGCGACAACAGGCCGCCGAAGCCACGTTTCGACAGCTGGGCATTACCTTTGCAGTCTATGGCGATACCGATGCATCGGAGCGTATCATTCCGTTCGATATCGTGCCGCGCATCTTCCTTCATGATGAATGGCAAAGGCTGTCCGAAGGGTTGATCCAGCGGGTCGAGGCGATCAATGCCTTTTTGGACGACATCTATGGCGAGCGCCGCATTCTGAAGGAAGGCGTGTTGCCGTCCGAGCTGGTGCTCAACAATGCGCAGTTCCGTCCCGAGGTTGCGGGCATCAAACCACCCCACGGCATCTGGGCGCATATCTGCGGCATCGATCTGGTGCGGACCGGGCCGGACGAATTCTTCGTGCTGGAGGATAATGCACGCACACCTTCGGGCGTCTCGTATATGCTTGAAAACCGCGAGGCGATGATCCGGCTGTGCCCCGAGCTGTTCCGCAGTTTCCGGGTCGCGGCGGTGGACAGTTACAGCGACATGCTGCGGGAGACGATGCGATCGGTCGCGCCGGATCGCCGCGCGGGTCAGCCGGTGTGCGTCGTGCTGACGCCGGGGCACTTCAACTCGGCCTATTATGAGCACAGCTTTCTCGCCGACACGATGGGAATCGAACTGGTCGAACCCGCCGATCTGATTGTCGACGACGATATCGTTTACATGCAGACGATTGCGGGGCGGGTGAAGGTCGATGTGGTCTATCGCCGGATCGACGATGACTATCTCGACCCGCTGGTGTTCCGCTCGGATTCGATGCTGGGCGTGCCGGGGCTGATCGCGGCGTATCGCGCGGGCAACGTCGCTATCATGAATGCGCCTGGCAACGGCATCGCCGACGACAAGGCGATCTACAGCTATATGCCGGAGATCGTTAAATTCTATTCGGGCGCGGAGGCCAAGCTGCCCAACGTCGAAACGTGGCGCTGCCGTGAGCCACAGGCGTTGAAATATGTGCTCGAGCATCTGGACGAGGTGGTGGTGAAGCTGGTCGACGGGTCGGGCGGTTACGGCATGCTAGTCGGCCCGACCGCGAGCAAGGCGGAGATAGAGAGTTTCCGCGCCGCGCTGATCGCCGAACCGCAGCGCTATATCGCGCAACCGACGCTGGCGCTGTCGACCGTGCCGACCGTGACGGAAAAGGGGCTGGCTCCGCGCCATGTCGATTTCCGGCCGTTCGTGCTAACCGGATCGGACGGGGTGAAGGTGGTACCGGGCGGGCTGACGCGCGTGGCGCTGAAGGAAGGGTCGCTGGTGGTGAATTCCAGCCAGGGCGGCGGGACGAAGGACAGTTTCGTGCTGTTGCCCGATACCAAACGCAAGTCGCAATCGCAGTCTCAGGGGCAATCCCAGACGCAGGTGCAGATCTGATGCGGATGTTGTCGCGCACCGCATCGGCGCTTTACTGGCTCGGTCGCTATGTCGAGCGGGCGGATTTCACCGCGCGGCTGGTCGAGGCGACGGTGCGGCTCGACGCGCTGTCGGCAAGCCCGGCGGGCGAGGCGGCATGGGCCAGCGCATTGAGCGTCACCTATAATGACAAGGCGTTCAAGGCGACCGGCGACGCGCTGAGCCAGCAGCCGGTGTCGCGTTTCCTGACGCTGGATATGACGCATCCGGGGTCGATCGTTCGATATCTGGAGCAGGCGCGTAACAATGCGCGGGCTGTACGCACTGCGCTGACGCGGGAGGCTTGGACGGCGGTCAACCGGTTGTGGTTGCTGTTCGCCAATCGCTCCAGCCCCGGCGGGGCGGCGGCGACGCTGAATCTGGTCGAGGGCGTGATGGCCGAGGCGCGCGGGTTCGAGGGCGCGGTCCACCGGATGATGCGCAACGAGGCGACGCTGTTGATCCAACTGGGCGCGGCGATCGAGCGTGCGGACAATACCGCGCGGTTGCTCGACGTAAAATATCATTTGCTATTACCGCAGGGTGAGAAAGTCGGCGGCGTGGTCGACCGCGATCAGTGGACGACGATCCTCCAAACCGTGTCTGCCGTCACCGCCTATCGCTGGATGTACAGCGACGGGCTGGCACCGACCAATGTCACCGATTTGCTGATTTGCCGCACCGAACTGCCCCGCAGCCTCGCAGCTTGTGTCGAGGAGGTCGTCGAGCAACTGAACGGGCTGGCCAAGCGGACCGGGTTGCAGGGCGAGGCCGACCGGATGGCGCGGGCGCGGATCGCGCGGATGCAAAAAACCCGCGCCAGCGAAGTCATCGTCAGCGGCCTGCACGAATATCTGGAGGCCTTCATCCGCGAGAACGCGATGCTCCACGCCGCCATCGCGCGCCAGTTCAGGTTTATATGACGATGCGCCTGGCGATCGAACATCACACGATTTACCGCTTCTCCAAGCCACAGGCGCGGCTGGTGCAGATGCTGCGGCTGACGCCCGCCGATACGGTCGATCAGACCGTGCTGTCGTGGCGGATCGACGTCGATTGCGACGTGCGGCTGCGGGATTCGCTCGACGGGTTCGGCAACAAGGTGACGATGCTTTACGCCGACGGCCCAATCGAGGCGATCGAGATTACCGTCGCGGGACAAGTGCTGACCACCGAATCCAGTGGCGTGGTGCGTGGGAGTTTCGAGCCGTTGCCGTCGGACGTGTTCCGTCGTGCGACGCCACGGACCGAAGGAAACGAGGCGCTCACGGCGTTTGTCGGGGAAGCGCAACACGGGTGCAGTGGGTCGCTCGATTGCCTGCATCGCTGGAATGCAGCGCTGGCAAAGCGATTTCGCGGAGCGCCGGACCTACCCGATACCGGCCTGTCGGCGGCACAGGCGCTGGCTGCGGCCGAACCTAGTTCACGCGATCTGGCACATATCTTCATCGCCGGTGCCCGCGCGATCGACGTACCGGCTCGCTATGTATCGGGATATCGGCAGGGCGAGGGTGACGCCTGCGCGCCGCACGGCTGGGCCGAAGCCTGGGTCGAGCGGCTGGGCTGGGTCGGCTTCGACCCCTCGGCCGGGCGCAGTCCTGACGAACAATATGTGCGGGTCGCTGTCGGGCTGGACGCACCGGGCGCCGCGACGATCGCGGGATCGCGGCTGGGGCAGGGGAAAGAGGAACTGGAGGTCGACCTGCATGTCGATCAATTGGGGAACGACGCGTAAGCCGTTACGCCATTTCGCGCACCGGCATCCGCGCCATAACACCCGGTTGCTCGTCGACCGCCAGCCGTGACCAGCCGTTCGGGCCGAGCACTTCCATCGGGCGATAGCGGGTCTTATACTCCATCCGCTGACTGCCCTTTACCCAATAGCCGAGATAGACATAGGCGAGGCCTGCGTTCCGGGCGCGGACGATGTGATCCATGATGATGAGGTTGCCGAGGCCGGGACGTCCGGCGTCCGGGTCGAAGAAACTGTAGATCATCGACAAACCATCGGCCTGATGATCGGTGATGCATGCACCGACCAGCGCGCCGCCGCGTTCCGCAGGCTCACGATATTCGATGACATAGGTGCCGACCGGGGACTGTTCGACCATGTCGGCATAGTCGATTTCGTCCATCGCAGTCATGCCGCCGCCGGGGTGACGGGTGGAGAGGTAGCGGCGGAGCAGGTCATATTGCTCCTCGGTCGCCCAGGGGCGGCAGGCGGTGACCTCGAGGTCCGAATGACGGCGGATCAGCTTGCGCTGGGTGGCGTTGGGGCGGAACTCGCCGGTGACGACGCGCACCGAAAGGCAGGCGTTGCAGCCGACACAGCTGGGGCGATAGGCCACCGACTGGCTGCGGCGGAAGCCGATGCGGCCGAGCGCATCGTTCAGCTCACCGGCATGCGGGCCGGTGAGTTCGGTGAAGATCTTCCGTTCCTGCTTCCCCGGAAGATAGGGGCAGGGCGACGGGCTGGTCACGAAAAAACGTGGAAACCGCGTAAGTGCCGTCACCCAAATTGCCCCCTGTCACCTGCGAAACCGCGTTGGTCTGACCGCCTTATGAAGCGGTGAATCCATGATGAAAAGGTGATTCACCATGAAAGAGAGTTAACGCGGTTTTCGGCATTTTCATGGGATTGCGCCAGCGAAAGACGGGCGCTGGCGGCACCATAGCGCAGCGGGGAATCTGTAGGAAAGGGGCTGCGACTCGGCTCGTCGCGCGCGCGATTCAATTCATCCACAAGCTGTGGATAACTTGACCCTAAGCGAGTTCGACCGGACTCGCTTCGTAGCCGGCGTCGCGCAGGGCGGTCATCAGCCGGTCGAGATGCGCGCGGTCGCGGGTTTCGCACTCAATGTCGGTGATGAGGCCCTTGGCGGGCAGGGTGGTGAACACGCGCTGGTGATACACCTCGATGATGTTGACCGCCTGTTCGTGGAAAATGCGGGCGACGTGGAACAACGCACCGGGGCGATCCTGAAGGCGGATGCGCAGCCGCGCGAGGCGGCCCGAACGGGCGAGGTCGCGCAGCAGCACGTTCGCCAGCAGTCGCGTGTCGATATTGCCGCCGCACAACACGATGCCGACGGTCTTGCCATGGAAGCGCTCTGGATCGGTCATCAGCGCGGCGAGACCGGCGGCACCGGCACCCTCAACCACGGTCTTTTCGATCTGAAGCAACAGGCTGACGCATTCTTCCAGCTTGCGCTCGCTCACCAGCATGATGTCGTCGACCAGCGCGTCGACAATCAGCGAGGTGATGCCGCCGGGCTCGCGCACCGCGATCCCCTCAGCCAAGGTATCGCCGCCGATCGGTTCGTGCAGCCCCTTGATCTTGTTGTACATCGACGGGAACAGTTCGGCCTGCACACCGATGACTTCGATCGGACGGTCGGCCGCCTTGGCCACCGTTGCGATGCCGGAGATCAGGCCGCCGCCGCCGATCGGGATGACCAAAGTGTCGATCGCGGGGACTTCGACAAGCATTTCCAGTCCGACCGTCCCCTGACCCGCGATGATGCGGGGGTCGTCGAACGGGTGGACGAAGGTGTAGCCGTTCGTCGCCTCAAGCTGACGCGCGTGGGCGTAAGCCTCGTCGAACGTCTCGCCTTCGAGGATGACGGATGCGTGATGCCCCTCGGTCTGGGTGATCTTCACCGTCGGAGTCGGTTTCGGCATGACGATGGTCACGGGGATGCCGAGGCGATGGCCGTGATAGGCCAGACCCTGCGCATGGTTGCCGGCGGACGCGGCGATCACGCCCTTTGCACGGGCCGCATCGTCGAGTTGCAGCAACGTGTTGAGCGCGCCGCGTTCCTTGTAAGCTGCGGTGAACTGGAGATTTTCGAATTTCAGATAGACGGTCGCACCGGTCAGGTCCGACAGCGTTTTGCTATGCAGCGTGGGCGTGCGCACGATCGAGCCGCTAATCCGCATCGCAGCCGCCTGAACGTCAGCGAGGGAGACCGGAAGGTCGTGCGGTGCGGGTGCTGCGAGCGTTGCCATCGGCGGCCCCTAGACCATCTGGCGCGGCGAAGGAACACCGCCTATTCGCTGGCGTATATGAAGCGCGGCTATCAATGCCGCCTGCCGGAGAACCATGTGCGTCTTTCCCTTTCGCTGTCCCTGATCGCGGCGTTGTTTGCCGTCAACCCGGCGCTGGCCGACGCGCTGGTCGAGAATGTCGACGGCGTGACGCTGGACGAGCGCGGTGACATTGTCCGGTTCAATGGCATCGTGATCTCGCCGGATGGCAAAGTCGTGAAGCTGCTCAAGCGTGGCGACAAGCGGCCCGAGAAGCTGGACTGGCGCGAGGATATGAAGGGCCGCACCGTCGTGCCCGGCATGATCGACGCGCATGGGCATGTCATGGATCTGGGGTTTCAGGCGCTGTCGCTCGACCTGTCGGGTACGAAGTCGCTGGCCGAGGCGCAGGAGGCGGTGCGACGTTATGCGACGTCGAACGACACGCGACCGTGGCTCACCGGGGGCGGATGGAATCAGGAAGTGTGGGGGCTGGGCCGTTTTCCGACTGCGGCCGAACTGGACGCGGCCACCGGCGACCGGCCCGCCTGGTTCACGCGCGCCGATGGGCATGCCGGGTGGGCGAACAGCGCGGCGATGAAGGCGGCGGGGATCACGGCGGCGAGTAAATCGCCCAGCGGGGGGCGGATCGAGATCGTCGCTGGCAAGCCCGGCGGGGTGTTCGTCGATGCGGCGATGGCGCTGATCGAACGGGTCGTGCCGCAACCCACGCCGCGCGACCGCAACGCCGCATTCCTGAAGGCGCAGGAGATCCTGCTGAGCATGGGCGTGACCGCCAGCGCCGACATGGGCACGACGATCGAGGACTGGATGACCTATCGCCGGATGGGCGATCTGGGCGCGCTGCGGATGCGGATCATGAGCTATGGCAAGGGGGTCGAGACGGCGCTGCTGCTGGGCGGGACCGGGCCGACGCCGTGGCTGTACGACGACAAATTGCGGATGGGCGGCATCAAGCTGATGCTGGACGGCGCGCTGGGGTCGCGCGGGGCTTGGCTGAAGGCGCCGTATAGCGACGCGCCGGGCAATAGTGGGCTGCCGATGATGACCGACGCGCAACTGCTCAATTCGATCGTGCGCGGGTCGATGGATAATTTCCAGATCGCCGTTCACGCGATCGGCGACCGCGCCAACCAGCAAATTCTGGACGCGATCGATGAGGTTTCGGACACCTACAAGGGCGACCGGCGCTGGCGGATCGAGCATGCGCAGATCGTCGATCCGGCGGACCTGCCACGGTTCGGCAAGCATGGCATCATCGCGTCGATGCAGCCGACGCACCAGACAAGCGACCGGGTGATGGCGGAAGCTAGGTTGGGTCCGGCGCGGCTTGGCGGGGCGTATGCGTGGAAATCGATGCTGACGAACAAGTCGCGGCTGGCGTTCGGGTCCGACTATCCGGTCGAGAGTCCGAACCCGTGGGTCGGCTGGGCCGTCGGGTTCACGCGGCAGGACGGGGCTGGGCAGCCGTTCGGCGGCTGGCGACCCGAGGAAGCGGTGAGCCGCGAACAGGCGTGGAAGGCGTTCACTGTCGATGCCGCCTATGCCGGATTTGCGGAGAAGAAATTCGGTCATCTGGCACCGGGCCTGCGCGCCGATTTCGTGGTAGTGGACCGCGACCCGTTGCTGGTGTCGCCAACCGAGTTGCGCGGGACGGTGGTGATCGAGACATGGGTTGGCGGCGAGCGGGTGTACCGGCGCGGGCAAGCGGCGGTGAAGGTGGAGGCGGGGCGGTAGGGCTGGGGCGACGATTGACGGCTGCTTGACACATTGACGGGGTTTGCAGGCGGAAGCGACCGCGTCGCGACAGGGTTGCGACGGGTTTTCGACGCCGATGCGACATGTGGGCGACAGTTGGGCGACACCGGTGCGACGAACGGGCGACGAGGACGCGACGGGTGAGTGACTGCGATGCGACTGAGGCGCGACGCTGACGCGACGATGGCCGGGTGAGGGGTGCTCGGTCGGGGGTGTCCGGTGCTTCATCGATCAGGGTAGATCAGATGAAATCCAACATTGGAAGGGGTTGAGCCTCGCGCTGACGGCGAGGCGCTGCTACGCACCAGCATCCTCTGCGAGCGATTATGCTACCGCGATATGAGAGCCTGCCCAATCAATAAAGGCGTAGCGAGCGTGGTAGTGAGCTGATAGGCGCTGAACACGCTTTGCCCCGTGTCGGTCCATCCAGTCGCTTCGTCAACCTTCGCCTTGAACTGCTTGAGAATCGTAGCGAGGCCTCGCAGTGCAGCCTCGGCGTCAGGGTTGTGCTGTCCCTGAATATCCCGCTGAATCAGTTCGCAGGACATCATGATTTGGCGAAACGCCGCCAAGGCATAACCTGAGCCGAGCCAACCGATTTCTTGTAACTGAAAGCGGAATGCGTACATGCCATCGCTAATTGATTGGCGCACAAGGTTAGGCAAATCTTGGTTTTCTCGAATTTCACCAAGATAGGCGTCGATCAGTCCGATAAACTCCGAAACCTCGGCAGCGCTTAGTCGCGGGTAGCTCGTATGGTTTCGGACCATAGGTGAGAGCAATTGCAGCGCTCGAATGCAGCCGGTGAACTCACCTTGTGATCCCTGGAGCCAATGGTTTGCAAGCTGAGCCGGTGTGAAAAACTGTCGGAAGCGCACGAGTTCGGCCAGCACAGTTTCTTGATGATCGCTATCCATCGTGGATTTTTCCACGATGCTCTCCACCAACTCCGTCCTCTCAAGGATACAAGTGATGATGCGGGCAAAGTTGGCGTCGTGCGTATCCACATCGAACATCTCAGCCAGATAGGCATCGCCGCGCTTCTTGCTGGTCGCTTTGATCCTCTCGGCTAGGTCGGCAAGTTCACGCGCGGGGTCGGTTAGTGTCGCCATTCATGTCCTCCGCTGATTGGCCTAAAGTAGATTTTTGTTCTGGAGAAGTGCCTCTTCCGTTGTCGCGTGCATCGTCATCGCCTGCATGTGGGTGGTTTGAACCAACACACCCGGTCTAAAAGAAGAAGACCCTCACCACCTCTCCCGCGAACGCGGGAAAGGGCCAAAGGATAGCCGCAGGTCGTTTCCATCGACCCGCGCGCATTATGCTACCCGCACCTTGATATCACGCAAATAGTGCGTATCATCATACGCATGGAGCTGGACAGCAGGAATATCGTCAAACGCCTGCGGGAGGAGGGGTATGAGCTGGTCGGTACCAGAGGATCACATCACAAATTCCGCAAAGGCGTCGTCACGATCATTGTCCCGCACCCAAAGAAAAATCTGCCGATCGGCACCGCGCGAAGCATCGCGAAACTGGCGGGATGGATTTGAAGGAAGATCGAATGACCCATTATATCGGTATCGTTCACAAGGACGAGGACAGCAGTTACGGCATTTCTTTTCCCGATCTTCCGGGCTGTTTTTCGGCGGGTGAGGATCTGGCGGAGCTGGAGCGCAATGCGATCGAGGCGATCGACCTGTTTCTGGATGGGGAGGCGCTGGATCAGTTTCCTTCAAGCGATATGACCGTCGTTCGCGCGGGCCTGTCCGAGGACGATCGTGAGGCGATGCTGATGGCCGTGCCGTTCGTTCGGGCGGGCGGGCGGACGGTTCGGGTGAACTTCACCGTTGATGCCGCGACGCTGGCGGCGATCGATGCTGCGGCAAAGCGGCGCAATTTGTCACGCAGTGCGTTTCTGGTCGGCGCGGCCCATCGGGAAATGACACGGCGGACGACGCGGTCCTGATCTAGGCGGTCAGCGCCACACAAAAGAAATGGCCGCAGGTCGTTTCCGACCCGCGGCCATCACGCCCCCGCGTGTGTTCTCTTAAATCAGGCGACTTCGGCGATCGGTGCCGCCACTTCGTCGGGCTCGCGCAGCACATAGCCGCGGCCCCAGACGGTTTCGATATAGTTTTCGCCGTCGCATGCGCCGCTCAATTTCTTGCGCAGCTTGCAGATGAAGACGTCGATGATCTTGAGTTCGGGTTCGTCCATGCCGCCATAGAGGTGGTTGAGGAACATTTCCTTGGTCAGCGTGGTGCCCTTGCGCAGCGAGAGCAGCTCAAGCATCGCATATTCCTTGCCGGTCAGGTGGACGCGCGACCCTTCGACTTCGACGGTCTTGGCGTCCAGGTTGACGGCGAGTTTGCCGGTGCGGATGACCGACTGGCTGTGCCCCTTGCTGCGGCGCACCACGGCGTGGATGCGGGCGACGAGTTCTTCGCGGTGGAACGGCTTGGTCACGTAATCGTCGGCACCGAAGCCGAATGAGCGCACCTTGCTGTCCATTTCGTTGATGCCGGACAGGATCAGGACCGGGGTCTGTACCCGGGCGACGCGCACCTTTTTCAGCACGTCGTAACCATGCATGTCGGGCAGGTTGAGGTCGAGCAGGATGATGTCGTAATCATAGAGCTTCGCCAGATCGAGGCCTTCCTCGCCCAGATCGGTCGTGTAGACGTTGAACCCCTCGGTCGTGAGCATCAGCTCGATCGCCTTGGCAGTCGTTGGCTCGTCTTCGATCAGCAGCACGCGCATCGGCTGTTTCCCCTGTGCCGGTTCGGAACCCCTGTGATCCGAAACACGACTGATTCATTAACCTAAACAGGTCTGAAGGCAAAAGGTTAATTTAGTGCTAACCGGCCTGACTCCACGAGTCGCGGCGATTCATCGGGGCGCGATAAGGATCGAGGTGGCGACTGTTACACCATCGACGCGATTAATTTCTTATGCTGGTGCCCATAACCCTGATTTATGGGATTCATCATTTTTTTGCGTTTGCTAACAAGCGTGATGCATGATTAGTTTGCTCGTTTTCCGGGGGCAGTGACGCGATAAACGCGCGCCGGAAACTACATGGGGGTCTCAATGAAATTCAAAGCTGCGCTATTCGTCACCGCTTGCAGTCTGGCGCATCCGGTGTTCGCACAGGACGCCCCCGCGCCGACCACGGCACAGGTCGCCGAGGAGGAACCCGAAAGCAGGGAAGTGCTCGTCACGGGCTCGCGCATCAAGCAGGACCCGACGCGAAGCGCATTGCCGCTCCAGATTATCACCAACGAGGATTTTTCGCGTGAGGGGATCAACAGCCCCGAGCAGCTGATCTCGTTCCTGAGCACCAACGGCAACGGTGCCGACAATCTGTCGTCGAACGGCGATGTCACCAGTGGCGCGCAGCGTGGGACCAACGGCCTGTCGGCGGCGAACTTGCGCGGTCAGGGATCGGCGGCGACGCTGGTGCTGCTCAACGGGCGTCGTGTGGCTGCACACGGCCTGACCGGATCGGCGGTCGATGTGAACCAGATCCCGTTCGCCGCGATCGAGCGCGTCGAAATCCTGAAGGACGGTGCGTCGGCAATCTATGGCACCGACGCGATCGGCGGCGTCATCAACTTCATCACCAAGACCAATTTCCAGGGTCTTGCGCTGAACGGCTTCACCGACATTACCGAAGAGGGCGATGCACCGGTTTATCGCCTCTCGGCTACGGCCGGCTATGGCGATCTGCAAGAGCAGGGCTTCAACGTGATGGCCGCCGTCAGCAAGAGCTGGAGCGGCGTGCTGTACGGCCGTGACCGCGACTTCGTGAATGGCAATCAGCCCAATCGCGGCCTGTCGATCGATACGCGCGGTACGCCGATCGCCACTGCGTTCCCGATCAACCCCACGGCAGCCGGCATCGGCATCACGCAGGGCGGCACGCTGCTGGGATCGGCGGCGAGCACGGCGGCGGGCGGCGGCTTCTATCTGCCCGGGCTGGTGTTTCCGGGCACAGCGGTGCGCGCCGATGGCGGCATCAACGTCCTCGACCTGCCCGGCGGTGGCGGTTGCGACACGTTCGATGGCGGCATGGCCTATGACGAAGTGCTGTGGGCCGTACCGGGGGCGCGTTTCGCCTGCGCTTATGATACCGGTCGCGCGGCGGTGCTGCAGCAGCCGATCGATACGCTGACCTATTACGGACGTGGTACGGTAAGGCTGGGCGATCATCAGATCTTCGCGGAAGTGACGGGCTCGAAGGCGAATTCGGCGAAGCGCTTCTCGGAAAACCAGTACACGTCGAACAACACGTCGCTGCCCATTGCTTATCCGCTCAATGGGCTGACGGCGGCGACCTATAACAGCGTCTATGACCAGATCGCGGCGGTGTTTCCTGCAATCGGCGCGCCGGGCGACCGCACCGTCGACGCGGTCGGCAATTACGGCAAGCCGATCACGTTCCGCTATCGTTGCATCGACTGCGGCCGCCGCGACTATACGACCGAGGCGACGACGTTCCGCGCAGCGTTCGGTGCGGAAGGGCCGATCGGTGCCGGCTTCGATTACCGGATCGGCGGGTCCTATGCGAAGAGCGAGGCCTCTTCGGTGCTGGGTGGCGGCTATCACTATCTCGGCGTCTATAACAGCACGAGCGCCACAAGCTCGGGCAGCACTTCGGGAATTCCGGGTGCGGTCATCGGCAACGCCGATTCCCGCGCGCCTACGGCACCCGGTGCGTCGGCGCCGGGCATCGTCGGCCTGTTCAACAGCGGTATCCTCAACCCGTTCTCGCTGAACCAGACCCCGGCTGCACTCGCCGCACTCGACGCCATTTCGGCGCGCGGGGTGGCGCTGTACGGCGGCAAATACGAGGTGAAGCAGGTCGATGCGTCGGTTTCCGGCCCGCTGTTCGCGATCTGGGGCGGTGACGTGCAGATGGCGGCGGGCGTCGATTATCGCCGCGAGACCTATAGCTTCAACGGCTCGCCGGCGGCGGCTTTGGGACAGCCCGCGATCTTCAATGCGGCATTCGACAATGCCAACTCGCTGACGCCGCGAAACCGCGACGTGAAGGCTGCCTATGCGGAAATCCTGATCCCGCTGCACGAGATGTTCGAGATCACGGCAGCGGCACGGATCGACGACTATACCGGTTTCGGTACCACAACGAACCCGAAGGTTGCGGCCAAGTTCATGCCGTTCGACTGGTTGATGTTCCGCGGTTCGTACAACACCGGATTCCGCGTGCCGACGTTCAACCAGATCTTCAACGGCGTCACCATCTCACCCAATCCGGGCAACTCGCGTTTCGATCCGACGACTTGTGCCGGTGGTGTCGTGAGTTCGACGATCCCGGGTTGTGCCGCGATCACGCCGGAAACGGCCACCGGCGGCAATTTGAATCTGGGTCCGGAAACGTCCGAGCAATATAGCGTCGGCGTGGTGTTGCGTCCTGCCGCGCGTTTCAGCGCGTCGTTCGACTTCTGGAACATCGCGGTCGACAACACGATCGGGTCGCTGACGATCGACCAATTGCTGTTCAACCAGTCGTTGTTCCCGGAGCGTGTGATCCGCACCGGCGGGGTGATCACCGGGCTGGACCTGCGCGCCGACAATATCGGTTCGCGGCGCACGCAGGGCCTGGAAGTGTCGCTGCGCGGCGGCACGGAACTGGCGGGTGGCGTGTTCACTGCGGGTCTGGATGGCACGCGCTTGCTCAAGAAGCGTGAGCGTTTCATCGAGAGCTCACCCTATGGCCCCAGCCTGATCGGGCGGTTCACCTATGCTGGCGATCTGGGGCTGAAGTGGAAGCACAATGCATTCATCACCTGGGCCAACGAAGACATGACCCTGAGCCTCTCGCAAATCTATCGCGATGGCTACAAGAACAACGCGCTGCCGGCATCGGCAACGCGGCCCGACTATAATCCGCTGGTGAACAGCTACACGCTGTACAATTTCGCGGTGACGGCGCGGGTGCAGAAGGGGTTCACGGCGACGTTCGGCGTTCGCAACATCCTGAACACCGATCCGCCATTTGCGATCACCTATGATTCGAACACCGGTGCGGGCAGTTCATGGGAACCGCGTGTCGCCGATCCGCGTGGCCGTTCCTTTACCTTCGCGGTCGAGGCAAAGTTCTAAACGAGGTTAAGAGGGGGAAATGTGGGGGGCCGGTTCGCAAGAGCCGGCCCTTTCGCTATGCGCCGCCCGCTTCGACCCGGGCGCAGATGTTGCGGAAGCGGAGGGCGAGAAAGTCGATCACCAGCTCGACCCGTGCCGGACGCAGCGCGCTGGGCGGGGTGAGCAGGTGCAGCGCGATATTCATCGGCGACCAGCCGGTGAGGATTTCGACCAGACTGCCCTCCGCCAGTTCGCGGTCGATGATGAAATCGGGCAGGCGCGCGATGCCGAGACCGGCGCGGAGTGCCGGGAGCATCGCATCGCCATTGTCGGTGACCAGCGGGCCGGCGGGGCGGACGGCGGCCTCCTCGCCATTGGGGTGGCGGAAATGCCACGCGCCGATCGCATTGGCGTACTGGAAACAGGCGTGATGGGCGAGGTCTGCCGGATGCTTCGGGGTGCCGTGCTTTTCCAGATAGGATGGCGCGGCGACCACGCGCGCGGTGATCGGGGCCAGGCGGCGGGCACGTAGCGAAGAGTCCGGTAGATCGGCAATGCGCAGCGCGATGTCGAAGCCGTCGGCGACGATATCGACCTTGGCGTCGGACAGGCGCAGATCGATTTCCAGTCCTGGATTGGCCGCGAGCAATTCCGCGACGGCATCGGCGACGAAGCGGATGCCGAACGTAATCGGGGCCGCGATGCGGACGAGTCCGGCAGGGGCGCTGGAGGCATCGAGCGCAGCTTCCTCCGCCGCCTGTGCCTCCGCCAGGATGCGGCCTGCGCGTTCGGCGAGCGCGTTGCCGCTGTCGGTGAGGGTCAGGCGGCGTGAGGTGCGGTGGAATAGCGAGGTGCCGAGATGGGCTTCGAGGCGGGAAATCGCTTTTGACACGGTTGCCTTGCTGACGCCGATGGCTTCGGCAGCGCCGCTGAACGAGCGGTGCTCGACGACGCAGGCGAACATCGCCCAAGCCTCAAAATCGGGTAACCGTACCGCCATGGTCATGCGCTTTCTGAAACGATCAGTTTCGGACGTTTCCATTTACGTCGTGATCGCAGAGCCTATCTTGGGCGTCAACCAAGGAGGCCAATATGATCGAGAAACGTTCTTTCGACAGCCTGGGCCATGCCGATCACGGATGGCTCAATGCCCGTCATCACTTCAGCTTTGCCGATTACTATGATCCGAGCCGCATGGGCTGGGGCGCGATCCGGGTGTGGAACGACGACGAGATCGCCCCGAACAGCGGTTTTCCGGCGCATCCGCACAAGGACATGGAGATCATCACCTATGTCCGCAAAGGCGCGATCACGCATCAGGATTCGATGGGCAACAAGGGCCGCACGGGTGCTGGCGACGTTCAGGTGATGAGCGCCGGGACCGGGGTGCGACATGCCGAATATAATCTGGAGAGCGAGACGACCACGCTGTTCCAGATCTGGATCATGCCGCGTGCCAATGGCGGTGCACCGAGCTGGGGCGCCAAGCCTTTCCCAAAGGGCGAGCGTTCCGGCAAGTTCGTGACGCTGGCCAGCGGGTTCGACGGTGACGACGACGCGCTGCCGATCCGTGCCGATGCGCGCGTGCTGGGCGCGACGCTGAAAGCGGGCGAGAGCCTGACGCACAGCGTGGGGGAGGGGCGTTACGCCTATCTCGTCCCCGCCGTCGGCAGAATCGAGATCGACGGGAAGCCCTTCGACGCGCGTGACGGTGCGGCGCTGACCGGTGGTCAGACCGTGACGATTACCGCGATCGAGGATGCGGAGATCGTGCTGGTCGACGCCGACTGACCCCCCCCGGAGCGGTCCGCTTCCCCCTCCCTGAAGGCGGGCCGCTCCAACCTATTTTTTGCGAACGAGGAGACATGCAATGGCGAAGGTTCTGGTTCTTTATTATTCGTCTTACGGCCATATCCAGCAGATGGCTGAGGCCGTTGCCGAGGGTGCCCGCGGTGCGGGTGCCGAGGTCGATATTTTGCGCGTGCCGGAAACCGCGCCACAGGCCGTGGTCGAGGCGTCGCATTTCAAGACCGACACCGCGCATCCGGTGATTTCGGGGCCGGACGTGCTCAAGGATTATGACGCGATCATCGTCGGCACGCCGACGCGTTTCGGTCGCATGTCGAGCCAGATGGCGTCGTTCTGGGATACCGCTGGTGGCGTGTGGTATCAGGGCGCGCTGCACGGCAAGGTCGGCGGGGCGTTCACGTCGAGCGCGACCCAGCATGGCGGCAACGAGACGACGCTGTTCAGTGTCATCACCAATTTGCTGCATTTCGGGCTGACCATTGTCGGGCTGGATTATGGCCATGCCGACCAGATGGGCGTGGACGAGGTTCGCGGCGGTGCGCCCTATGGCGCGACCACGATTGCGGGCGGCGATGGCAGCCGTCAGCCGAGCGAAGTCGATCTGGCCGGTGCGCGCTATCAGGGCCGCCGGATCGCCGAAGTCGCGGCGAAACTGATCGCATAAGGAGACGTGAGCCGTGCAACCTTCGCTATTCGTATCGCATGGCTCGCCGATGATTATGATCGAGCCCGGTCCGGCGCGGGATTTCCTGTCCGGGCTGGGTTCGCTGGTTCAGCGGCCTGATGCGATCGTCGTTATTTCCGCACATCACGACATGGCCGAGGCGGTGGTGACGTCGGTGGACAATCCGGCGACGATCCATGATTTTGGCGGGTTTCCACAGGCCTTGTTCGACCTGGAGTATCCGGCGAAGGGCGATCCGGCGCTGGCGAGCGAGGTCGCGGCGCTGATCGACGCGGCGGGTTTCGCGGTGTTTCTGGACCCCAAGCGCGGGCTGGATCACGGTGCGTGGGTGCCGCTGATGCTCGGCTGGCCGGACGCGGATGTGCCGGTAGTGCAGCTGTCCATCAGTTCGGCGCATCCGCCCGAATGGCATTATCGCGTGGGACAGGCGCTGGCGCCCTTGCGCGAGCGCAACGTGCTGATCGTCGGGTCGGGCAGCCTGACGCATAATCTGCGTGCGATCTTCGGTGAAGGGCGGGACCATGATGCCGAAATCGCCGACTGGGCGGCCGCTTTTGCCGATTGGGTCAAGGAGCGCTTTGACGCGGGCGACATCGATGCCGTGCTGCATTCCGTGGAACGTGCGCCGCACGGGCGGCAGAACCACCCGACGATGGACCATATCCTGCCGCTGTTCGCCGCGATGGGCGCGGGCGGTGCGCGCGCCGAACGGCTGCACCACAGCTTCACCTATGGCGTGCTGGCAATGGATGCCTATGCCTTCTCCGATCCGGGTAACGCCGTTTCGGTGACGTGACGATTCCGCTTGGGGTGCGGGTGATGCTGATTTACCCTCCGCCCGTCATCTGGGGGAGTCGAGGCATGGTACGGACACACGCGCGGCTTGCCGCACTCGCATTGGCGCATTTGACCGCAGTTGGGGGTGTCGTCGTAGCCGTCCCCGCCGCCGCGCAGGAGATCGAACCCGGCACGACGGGCGAGAATATCCGTTCCGCCGGCTATGCGCAGGGCCGCTTTGTCATGCAGGGCAATGGCCGCTGGGTCGAACTGGACGCACGCGGGCGGGTCGCCTTTACCTTTCGTGAGAACCGGCGCGATCAATGGTCGGTGTATCTGAGCAGCGATGGGCGGCCGGTCGAGATCCAGATCGACGTGTTCCGCAAGATGATCCTGATCGTCGAGGGCAACCGCCCGCGCCGTGACCTGTACCCGATGACCAATGCCAGCCGCAGCGCGGATCCCTGGACCGCGCCGCGCCGCCTCGATCCGCCCCGCCGCGACGACGACCGGTACGACCGCGATGACGACCGCAGCGATCGCGGCGGGCGGGGTCCCGGTGGCGGTGGCCCGCGTGGCGAGACGTTCGACATCCTGGCCGGTCCGATCTGGAACCAGCGCGACGCCGAGCAGAAATGTCCCGCGCTGGCCTACCGCGCCGGGGGCAGCTGGAACGGCCAATGGGCGACATTGGTGCAGGGGCGCACGTCGTTCTGCCAGATCCGCCTGGGAAGGTGACACTGTTATCGTTGCGCCCGCGGTGATAGGGCGCGGCGATGATTCAGGATCAGGTACTTTTTATCGACGGTGAGGCGATCGTCATCGACAAGCCACAGGGTTTGCCGGTCGATCGTCCGCGTGACGGCTCGCTCAGCCTCGAAAACCACATCATGGGGCTGACCTTCGGGTTTCAGCGGATCCCGACGGCGGTGCATCGGCTTGACCGCGATACGAGCGGCTGCCTGTTGCTGGCGCGGCATCCCAAGGCACATGCACGGTTCCAGCAGGCGTTCGAGAATGGCAGCGTGACCAAGCGTTACGTCGCCGTGATCGACGGGATTCCGGCAGAAGAGTCGGGCCTGATCGACATGCCGCTCATCAAGATATCGAGCGTCGAGGATGGCTGGCGGATGACGGGCGAGGGCGCGGACAAGGCGGGCGGCAAGGCGTCACGCACACGCTGGCGGGTGATGGCGACGCATGAGGGGCGGGCGTTCGTCGCCTTTTATCCAGAGACCGGGCGCACGCACCAGATTCGCGTGCATGCGGCCGAAGGGCTGGGCTTTCCGATCACCGGCGACACGCATTATGGCGCGGCACCGGGGCACAAGGTGATGCTGCACGCCGCGCAGCTGACCGTGCCGCGCCCGGGCAAGCCGGACGTGCATGCCGAAGCGCCGCTGCCGCAGCGGTTCAAGGACATGGGGTTCGGGGGTGGCGCGGCAGCGCCGAACGGCGATGGCTGACATCCCCGAGGATGCGATCGTCGAGGAGAAGTTTCTGGCGGCATCCGGACCGGGCGGACAGAATGTCAACAAGGTGGCGACAGCGGTTCAGCTGCGCATCGACGTGTTCCGGCTGGGCCTGCCGCCCTATGCCTATGCGCAGTTGAAGGTGCTGGCGGGCAGCAGGATGACCGCGGGCGGCGAACTGATCGTCACCGCGCGGCGTTTTCGCACGCAGGATGCCAACCGGCAGGATGCGCGCGAGCGGGTGGGCGAGCTGATCGACAAGGCGCTGGAGCGACAAGCGCGGCGGATCAAGACCAAGCCGGGCAAGGCGGCCAAGGCGCGGCGCGTGGACGAGAAGAAGGGGCGGGCGGCGATCAAGGCGGGGCGGGGGCGGGTGCAGATCGACTGAGCAGCATCGGTATCTGGTTTCAATCCTCCCCCGCCAGGGGGAGGTGGCGCGAAGCGACGGAGGGGGCGGACGCACGCCGCCAACCGTCTGGCATCCGCCCCCTCCGTCAGCCTCGAGGCTGACACCTCCCCCTGGCGGGGGAGGATTTGTTCCGACCAAGTTTCGACCATTGCCGCCTTTCGCACGGGCTATGGCTCGCCTACATCGCGTGCATGTATGAATTCGATATCGCCGCCGGCTCGAAGGCCGAGCTTTACCGTGACCTGCACGCCGCGCTGGACGCGCTGACGGCGGGGGAGAGCGATGCGGTGGCCAATATGGCCAATGCCGCGTCGCTGATCTGGCAATATCTGCCCGACCTGAACTGGGCGGGATTTTACCGCAATATCGGCGAGCAGCTGGTGCTGGGGCCGTTTCAGGGGAAGGCGGCGTGTATCCGCATTCCGTTCGGCAAGGGCGTGTGCGGCGCGGCGGCGGCGACGCTGGAGACTCAGCTGGTGGCCGACGTCCATGAATTTCCCGGCCATATCGCGTGCGATGTTGCCAGCAATTCGGAACTGGTCGTGCCGATTGTGCATGACGGGGTGCTGGTTGGTGTGCTGGATCTGGACAGTCCGCTGACCGGGCGGTTCGATGCCGAAGACGCGGCGGGATGCGAGGCTTTGGTTGCATTGCTTGCCCCCAGAATTGCTGGTTAATTCCTGCCCCGGATCGGGACTTTTTTAACCATAGGCTGTGGTGGAGACGCCGGGCCTACAGTGTTAAAAAAGTGTGAAGAGGCGCGACTTCCGTCCCCTGCTTTCGGGAGCCGCGCCTCACACCAGGAGTGTCGGTTTTTATGCGTAATCTGTCCCTGATCGTGGCCGCCGCTGTCGGCGTGTCGCTCGCTGTTCCAGCCGAGGCGCAGCGTGTGTGGCGCGGTGGCCAATGGGTGCAGCAGTCGGGCCGGGGGGCAAGCCTGCCGCCGCGCGCGACTCCGCCGGCGCGGATCAATCCGCCACAGCAGCAGGGCGGGCGGATGCAGGGCGCGCCGCGTCCGGGCGGATGGAACCCCGGCGCGCAACGCCCGGGCAGCCGCTGGGGCCAGAAGGTCGGCGGGCGCTGGCAGGGCGGGATGCGCGCCCCCGGCGGCTGGGGCGCGTATCGCCGCCCGGTGCGCGGCTGGACGATGCCCAGCTATTGGATCGGCGGCAGCTTCTTTCTGTCCGACTGGTCGAACTGGGGGCTTAGCCGCCCGCCTTATGGCTATAACTGGGTGCGTTATTATGACGACGCGGTGCTGGTCGATCGCGGCGGGCGCGTGTGGGATTCGGTGAGCGGGCTCGATTGGGATCGCGGGGATGCCTATGCCTATGCGGGCGACGGCTATGCCTATGCCGAGGCACAGGGTGGCGCAGGGGGCGGCGGTTATAGCGGGGGCTATGGCGCGCAATATCAGGCACCCGAGGACGATTATGACGATCGCTACGAGGATCGACCGATCCCGTCACAGCCATACCCGGGGGGGTATGCGCCGCCAGCGCCGGTTTACCGTGCGCCGGCGGCGCAAAGCCCCTGTGGACAGGGCTGTGGCTATCAGCAGCGCGGCTTTGTCGGGGGCGGGTACGCGGCGAGCGGGGGTTATTATTACACCGCGCCGGTGACCACGACGATCGTCATCCAGTCGGCACCCGTGGTCACCACCACGACCGTGACCGAGGAAGTGATCGAGGAAAGCTCGAGCTATGTGACGCAGCGGGCGGTGCGCCGCGCGCCGAGCAAGCGGTTGTGGCGGACGCCGACCAAGGCGAAATGCTACTGCTGATCGGCTAGCCCGTCGCGCCTAGCGCGGCGGGCGGGTGCCGAAGGTGACGATGCTCTCGCTGCCGTCCTCCGCGACGGCGGAGACGCCGACGAAATGGTCGTCGACGATCACGTCCTTCAACACCGTTTCGGTTCGTCCGGCGACGCCGCGCTGATCGGTCCAGGTCTGTGTGTCGTTGCGCCGCCAGTAGACGCGATAGCTGCGCGCGCCGGGGACGGCATCCCACTTTACCGCAATATCGCTCGACAGCGCGCCGTTTAGCGTGACGCCGGTCGGGGCAGCAGGAGCGTTGGCGAGACGGCGGATCGCGGCGATGTTGAGCGACGTGACCTTCGCCAGATAAGGGAAGTCCATTTTGTCGACCGTGTCGCCATAAACGCGACCGCTTTCGGTGCGCAGATCCTGATGCTGCTGGTCGTAATTTTCGACCCCGACCGAGAAGCGCACGGCGGGGTAGCCGAGTTTCAGGAACGGCTCGTGATCGCCGCCGCGCCCGAAGCGATCGGGGCGGCGAACGACGAACACGTCGAGGCTGTCTGGCTTTTCGGCGGCGATGCCGTCGATCGCCTTGGCCAGTGCGCGGCTGGGGCCGTCATCCTCACCGCCATCGCCGCGGCGCTTGATCTGGTCGTCCTGAAGTTCGGACGCGCGGATGCCTTCGGAAAAGACACGGACGCGGTCGGCGACGCGGACGCCATTCTGGCCCAGCGTATTGCCGACGATGTCGTTGTTGAGCACGGCGGTGACGGTCCAGCCGCGTTCTTTTGCGGTTTCCGCCAGCAAGGTGCCGCCCCATAGCCCCTGTTCTTCCCCCGACAGCACCGCATAGATCACGGTGGCCTTGAGCTTCTGTTTCGACAGGATGCGCGCGGCTTCGATCACCAGCGCCACGCCGGAAGCATCGTCGTTCGCGCCTGGCGCATCGGCAGTGAAGTTCATCACATCGGTGACGCGGCTGTCGATATGGCCCTGGACGATCACAACGCGTTTGGGGTCTTCGCCGGCCTGAAAGCCGAGGACGTTGACCACCTCGACCCCGTTCGGTGCGCGCGGGCCGGTGAAGGTGCGACCGATCTTGGCGACCTCGATGCATTTGCAAGCTTCGCCGATGCGGTTGAGTTCGCTTGCGGCCCAGTTGCGCGCCGCGCCGATGCCGCGTTTCGGGTCGGTGGCGGAGGACAAAGTGTGGCGCGTGCCGAAGCTGACCAGTTTCTCGACATCGGCCTTCAGCCGCTCCGGACTTGGCGCGATATCGGCGGGGCGTTGCTGGGCGGTTGCGGGGGCTGCGACGAGCAGGGCGAGCAAGGGGAGGGTGCGCATGGGCTCAGCTTAGCCTGTCGATCGCCTCGCGGTCGAGACTGCCAGGAATAATCATCAGCGGCACCGGCAGCGCGGCCATGTCGCCCCCGGCGAAATGGGTGACCAATGCGCCGGGTGCGCCGCCCTCCGCCGCGCCGAGCACCAGTGCCGCGATCTCCGGATTGTCGGCGATCATATCGCGGATGATCTTTGGGCCGTCGCCCTCGCGCACCGTGATCGTGGGTTTCAGGCCGGATTCCTGGATCAGCGTGCCCGCCGCGCCGGTGACGAGCGATTCGGCGCGCTGGCGGGCTTCGTCCTCGATCGTGGCCATGACGCCGCCCCACTGGACGAAATCGGGCTTGGGGATCAGCGCGAGAATCTCGACGCTGCCGCCGGTCTTGACCGCGCGGCGGGCGGCGAAGCGCAGCGCGATCTGCGCCTCCGGCGTCTCATCGATCACGACCAAATAGGTACGCATGAAACCATCCCCTCCCGTTTCATACAGGTCGTGACGTGCGAAGGGGCCGAGCGCAAGTGCGCCGGACTTGACCCGCGCCGTTCATCGCGCAAGGAGGGCGCGAACCTCACGCCTACGACAGGATCCTCCCCGCCCATGTCGATCGACATCAAGATGCCAGCACTTTCCCCGACGATGGAGGAGGGCACCCTCGCCAAATGGCTGGTGAAGGAGGGCGATTCGGTCAAGGCCGGCGACCTGATGGCCGAAATCGAAACCGACAAGGCGACGATGGAGTTCGAGGCGGTCGACGAGGGCGTGATTGCGAAGATCGTGGTGGCCGAGGGTACCGATGGGGTGAAGGTCGGCACCGTGATCGCAGTGCTGGCGGCGGACGGCGAGGATGCGTCGGCGGTCGAGGCTCCGAAGACTGAGGCGCCCAAGGCAGCCGAAGCGCCCAAGGAAGAGACAGCCGAGGCACCTGCTGCGGCCCCAGCGCCGAAGAGCAACGGCGCGGCTGTGGCCGAGGGTGGTGATCGCGTAAAGGCGAGCCCGCTGGCGCGGCGGATCGCAGCGGAGAAGGGCGTCGAGCTGGCGTCGCTGACCGGGTCGGGTCCGGGCGGGCGCATCGTGAAGGCGGATCTGGAGGGTGCGAAGCCGGGCGCGGCGGCGCCTGCGGCGAAGGCTGCGGAGGCACCTGCCGCGCCGGCCGCATCGGCACCGGCTGCTGCGCCATCGGCGGTGTGGTATGACGAGAGCATTCCGCATGAGGAAGAAAAGCTCAGCAATATCCGCAAGACGATCGCGCGCCGCCTGACCGAGGCGAAGCAGACGATTCCGCATATCTATCTGACCGTCGATATCCAGCTCGACGCGCTGCTGAAGCTGCGTGGCCAGCTCAACAAGAGCCTGGAAGCGCGCGGCGTGAAGCTGTCGGTCAACGATCTGCTCATCAAGGCGCTGGCCGTGGCGCTGACGCAGGTGCCGAAGTGCAACGTGACCTATGCCGGCGACAAGCTCATCAAATACAGCCGCGCCGATGTCTCAGTGGCGGTTTCGACCCCGACCGGTCTCATCACCCCGATCATCCGCGACGCCGCGAACATCGGTCTCGCCAGCATCTCGACGCAGATGAAGGAGCTTGGCCAGCGTGCGAAGGAAGGCAAGCTCCAGCCGCATGAATATCAGGGCGGCACCGCGTCGATCAGCAATATGGGTATGTTCGGAATCAAGCAGTTCGATGCCGTCATCAACCCGCCACAGGCGATGATCCTGGCGGTCGGCGCGGGCGAGAAGCGGCCGTATATTGTCGACGACGCGCTGGGCGTGGCGACGGTGATGTCGGCGACGGGCAGCTTCGACCATCGCGCGGTCGATGGCGCGGACGGGGCCGAACTGATGAAGGTGCTGAAGGCGCTGATCGAATCGCCGATGGGCCTGCTGGCTTAAGGGCCGTGCGGGACAGCACGAAATTCCGCTATTCGCCGGGGTTTCGCGGTGTTGTGGGTGCGTGTGCTGCGTTCTGGTTGGCAATGAGTGTCTTTGTGGCAATCGGGGTGATTCTTTATCCGCCGACCCCCGAGCCGCACTGGAATCTAGGTGTCGCGCTGCTAGGTTTGGGCAGCGTAGCGGTGATGGCGCTGATGCTGATGTTGGTCATGCTGCCCATCGTTACGGCGGTCCGGGCGATTTTTAGCCAGTTCGAGCAACCTGTTGGAATAATTCTGCAGATTGTCGTTGCAGTCGCTTTGGGCGTGCCGACGGGGCGGGCGATCAACTATCTGGGGGAAGCGGACCCTGGGGCACTCACCTGGCCCGCGATTATCATTACGATTCTCGTTGCGGCTTTTTGCTTTGCCGCATGGCTTGAGAAGCGAAAGAGCAACGCTTGATGCGCGCGCTGACTGAAGCATTGCATATCGCCGCCGGGATCGCGTTTGCGCTGATGACCGGGGCGGTCGCCGCCTGGGCCTATGTGCTGGCGGCGCGCGATGTGTGGATCGTGACGGCCATCGCTATTGTCTGCATCATGCTGATGGGGATCGGGCCGATGCGGCGGGCGGTGGCGGCGGATCGGGCGGACAAGGAAGGCACCGATGCCTGATCGCGCACCCCCGACAGTCGAGCCGACGATCCGTGTCAGCACGATGCCGAGCGATGCCAATGCCTATGGCGACATCTTCGGCGGGTGGCTGATCGGGCAGATGGATCTTGCCGCCGGGTTGCTCGCTGCGCGTCGCGCGCGCGGGCGGGCGGCGACGGTGGCGATGGACGGGATGCAGTTTCATGCGCCGGTGTTCGTCGGCGACGAAGTGTCGGTCTATGCCACGCTGGTGAGCGTCGGCCGCACGTCGATGAAGATTGATGTCGAGGCATGGCGGCGGGGCCGGCATGGCGACGAATATCAGCTCGTGACGCAGGCCGTATTCACCTTCGTCGCGGTGGGCGAGGATCGCAAGGCACGCCCGGTGGACGAGGGCGCATGACATGGGTCGTGGCGATCCTGCGCCGGTTTATCGCGCCCGCGCTGATCGGCGGGTTTCTGGCGAATATCGCGGTGTATCGCATGCTGGAATCGGAAGGCGCGCTGAGCGACTGGAAGAGCATCGGCGTGCTGGTTGGGATCGTGCTGGCGGGGCTGATCGTCGGGTGGCCGGGGTTTGTGGTGTTGCGGCGGTTGCGGTTGCATCCCGTGCTGCTGGCGGTGGCGTTGCTGGCGTTGGGGACGGCGATCGGTGCGGTCATCGCCTGGCTGATTGCGATGCAGATCGTGCCGGATACGGCGGACGAGTATATCAAGTTCGGGTTGGTGGTGGGGCCGGTGGCGGCACTGTTCTGGCTGATCCTCAATTACGACGTCCTGCGCCCGACGGCGCGGCAAAGTGGAGATCGACGTGGCTGAATCCTATGACGTGATCGTGCTCGGTTCCGGCCCCGGCGGCTATGTCGCGGCGATCCGCGCGAGCCAGCTGGGCAAGAAAGTGGCGATCGTCGAGCGCGAATTGCTGGGCGGCATCTGTTTGAACTGGGGGTGCATCCCGACCAAGGCGCTGCTGCGCTCGGCGGAGATCTTCCACTTCATGCAGCACGCCAAGGATTACGGCCTCGCCGCCGAGAAGATCAGCGCGGACATCGCGGCGGTGGTCAAGCGCTCACGCGGGGTGGCCAAGCAGCTGAATCAGGGCGTCACGCACCTGATGAAGAAAAACAAGATTGCGGTGCATTTCGGCACCGGCAAGCTGTCCGGCAAGGGCAAGCTGACCGTCACGGCCGAGGACGGCAAGACGACCGAGCTGACGGCCAAGAACATTATCGTGGCGACCGGCGCGCGGGCGCGGGATTTGCCGAACCTGCCCGCCGATGGGAAGCGCGTGTGGACCTATCGCCACGCGATGACGCCGCCGGAGATGCCGAGCAAGCTGCTGGTCATCGGATCGGGCGCGATCGGGATTGAGTTTGCGAGTTTCTATAACGATATGGGCGCGGACGTGACGGTGGTCGAGATGATGGACCGGATCGTGCCGGTCGAGGATGCCGACATCTCCGCGCATCTGGAAAAGGCGCTGAAGAAGCAGGGGATGACGATCCTGACCAAGGCGGGCGTCGAGAAGATCGAGGCGAGCGCGAGCGGCGTGAAGGCGTCGATCAAGGACAAGGACGGCAAGGTCACGGCCAGCGACTTCAGCCATGTCATCGTCGCCATCGGCATCGTACCGAACACGGCGGACATCGGGTTGAAGGAAGCGGGCGTTGCGGTGGACGATCGCGGGTTCCTGAAAACCGGGCCGGACTGCAAGACCAATGTCGAGGGCATTTACGCGATTGGCGATATCACTGCGCCGCCGTGGCTGGCGCACAAGGCGAGCCATGAGGGCGTGATCGCGGCGGAAGCGATTGCGGGCGGGCATCCGCATGCGATGGACCCGCTCAACATCCCGGGCTGCACCTATTGCCATCCCCAGATCGCGTCGGTCGGGTTGACCGAGGCGAAGGCGAAGGAGGCCGGGTATGACGTCAAGGTCGGCAATTTCCCCTTTATCGGCAATGGCAAGGCGATCGCGTTGGGCGAGGCCGAAGGCTTCGTGAAGACGGTGTTCGACGCGAAGACCGGAGAACTGCTGGGCGCACACATGATCGGCGCGGAAGTGACCGAGATGATCCAGGGCTACACCATCGGCAAGACGCTGGAGACGACCGAGGCGGAGCTGATGGAAACGGTGTTCCCGCATCCGACGATCAGCGAGACGATGCACGAGGCGGTGCTGGCGGCTTACGGGCGGCAGCTGCATATGTAAGCGTAAGGCTGGACAGACTCTCCCGGCGCAGCCAGTCTCTGGGTGCGAACCGGGGGAGTGGGTTACATGAAGCTGGCAATTCTGTGGCCGACCTTTGCGATGGTCGCGCTGATCTTCATCGTGTTTCTGACGATGTTCGTGACGCGCGGCGGGCATATCCGGAAGAATCCGCCGCGCCGCGACGATCTGGCCAGCGGGGAAGCGGCGATGCGCTATTTCGCGCCGGTCGAGATGCCCGCGAACAATTATCGCAACCTGTTCGAGATGCCGGTGCTGTTCTTTGCGCTGGTGCCGCTGCTGCTGATCACCAGTCAGGACAGTTTCGTGCAGGTGGTGCTGGCGTGGGTCTATGTCGCGCTGCGTGCGGTCCACAGTTTCGTGCATATCGGGCCGAAAAAGGTGCCGGTGCGGGCGATGTTGTTCGTGCTCTCGACCGTGGTGCTGATGGCGATGTGGATCGGCTTTGCGGTGGACATTTGCGGCGCGCAGATGGCCTATGACGCGGCGATGGGCAATCTGGCGACGGCATGAGGATGCAGACGATGAAGCGGTGGATGATCGGAACGGCGCTGGCGATGATCGCAGCCCCCGCAAGTGCGGAATCGGTGGTGGTAACGGCCGACCGGATGGTCGATGTGGTCGCGGGGACCATGGTCGAGTTCCCCGCCGTGTTCATCACCGACGGACGGATCACCAGCATCGCCGATGCGCGCACGGTGCGCTGGGGCAGCGATGTCCGGCATATCAATCTGAGCGGCAAGACGATCCTGCCGGGCCTGATCGACATGCACGTCCATCTGGATAGCAACCCGCTGTACGGCGGCTATACCGGGTTGCAATTTACCGACAGCTTCTGGGCGATTCAGGGCACCGCCAATGTGAAGGCGATGTTGAAAGCCGGGTTCACGACGGTCCGCAATGTCGGGTCGGAGAATTATGACGATGTCGGGTATAAGCAGGCGATCGAGGAAGGGCTGATCGTCGGGCCGCGGATCGTGCCGGCGGCGCATTCGCTGGGCGCGACCGGCGGGCATTGCGATAGCACCTATTTGCCGCCTTCGTTCAAGTCTAAGGGCGTGGCGGTCGGCGATGGGCCACAGGAACTGCGCGTGCGGGTGCGCGAGCAGCGCAAATATGGGGCCGAGGTCATCAAGATCTGCGCGACCGGCGGCGTATTTTCGCGCAATACCGAGCCGGGGCAGCAACAGCTGTCCGAAGAGGAGATGCGCGCGATTGCCGACGAGGCGCATCAATGGGGATTACAGGTTGCGGCCCATGCACATGGTGCGGCGGGGATCAGCGCGGCGATCCGCGCGGGCATCGATACGATCGAGCATGCCAGCCTGGTCGATGACGAAGGCATCCGGCTGGCGGTCGCACGCAAGCGGCCGGTGTGGTTCTCGATGGATATCTATAACACCGATTACACCCAGGCGGAGGGTGCGAAGAATGGCGTGTTGCCGGACAATCTGCGCAAGGACCGCGAGATCGCGCAATTGCAGCGCGACAATTTCCGCAAGGCGCACAAGGCGGGCGTAAAGATGGTGTTCGGCACCGATGCCGGCGTGATGCCACACGGCTCGGCGGCGGGGCAGTTCAAGGTGATGGTCCAGTACGGCATGACGCCGCTGGAAGCGATCCGCTCGGCCACCGTCAATGCGGCCGAGGCGCTGGGACGGACGAAGGATGTCGGGGCGATCGCGGTGGGGCGTTATGGCGATATCGTCGCGGTCGAGGGCGACCCGTTGAAGGATGTGACGGTGCTGACCAAGGTGTCGGCGGTGGTCAAGGGCGGGGTGCTGGTGGGGGAGTGACGGCTGCCGAGGCTCGTCCCGGTGCCGGCTACTAGTGGATAGTACGCTGTCCCAAGCCTGTATTGTTTCGACCGCGCGCTATGGATCGCGCGCGTCGATCGCTAAGGATACCCGCTTCGGCGCACGATCAGGAACGAAATTCGCCAGAATTATTTCTCCTTTGGTGATTGTGGGAGACTTGAGATGGTCCGTAATGTCGCTGCACCCCTCAGCTTTGCGCTGCTCTCTGCCGCGCTTTTCGTAACCTCTCCGGCGAAGGCCGGTTATGATCCATGCGAACGCGCAACGCGGGACATGATTGCTGCCCGAACCTTATATGAAAACGCCACGTGCAGGCCACGAAACTGCTCGGGCGATACGCGCTATTGGGCGCTTCATGCAGCCTATATCAGAGCTTATGAGCGGATGCGTCAGCAATGCCGCTAAGGACTTAGTTCACCGCACCGGTCCTGCTAGGCAGTATGCGAGCGCGTTGGAGGCGATTAGTTGCCCGCGGATCGAATGTGTCGATTTTAACATTGTCAAATAGAAGGGCCGCCCCGGCAGGAGCGGCCCTTCGATCCACTGGTTCCGATTTTAGGCTGCGCTACTGTTGTTCTGGCCGAAGTTCGGCGAGACGATCTCGGCGGCCGGTGCGACCGGTGTTGGATCGTAACCCGTCGTCCGCGCCGGGGCGGGGGCAACGCTGACCGCGCTCATATGCTTCAGACGACCGTCGATATGGCCGCCATTTTCGATCGTGATATTCTCGTACTCGACATCGCCGGTGATACGCGCGTTGCGTTCGATGGTGAGCTGGCGGACGCGAACCGCGCCCTCGATCGTGCCGGCGAGGCGGGCGCTCTCCGCGACCACGCTGCCCATGATCTGGCTCTCGGCCCCTTGGACCAGCGTGCCGCAATCGACATCACCCTCGATCCGCCCCTCGATGTGAAGTTCGGCACTCGCCTTGACGTTGCCGGTGATGGTGATGTCCGGCCCGATCACCGAAAACATGCCGCGCTTGGCAGTGCTGCCGCCGCTGCTGGGCTGCTGCATCGGCGGCGCAGGCGGCATTGCCGGCCGATCGTCGCGCGTGCGATTATTGTTGAACATTTCAATGACTCCCCACTTCCCCGGATTGAATTGGCGCAAAGCTAACATTTCCGTCGCTCGCGTAAAACCATGCTGTGCGTAAAGGTCGTTTCAGAAGGGGATTGTCATTTGCCGCGCGCGGAACGGCGCAAATGAAGCTCAAACCGCAGCAAAACGCCATTGTTGCGAGGAGGAAACCATCTGTTTCAATCCGTGCGGAAGGAAAGGCCAGCGGCAGCAGCGCGAGGGCTGCGCCGCACTGCACCAAAAGTGCGACGATCCGTTGGCGGCGGTCCATCCCGCTGCGCGCAAATGACAAAGCAAGCGCGGGAAGCAATGCCGCGAAACCCAGCCCCGGAATCAGCAATGCGGGCAGCAATGCCGCCGCGATACTCCCGGAGGCCCAGCTTGGGCGCGGCGGCACGGTCAGCGTTGCGATGTGCCAGGCGAGCAGGCCGATCGCGGTGGCCAGCGACAGACCGATCGCCGTGGCGGGGTCGAACCCGAACTGCGCAGCGATATGCGGGAGCGATGGCAGCAGCGGCAGATCGAGCAGGCCCAGCATCAAGGCAACGGCAAATGCGACCGCAGCGGCAATCGCGGGGTGGATTCCATTGCGGGCAAAGGGTAGGGGGCGGGTCACGCGCTTTCTATGGCGCAGGAGGGTTTCGATTCTCTTGCGCACGGGTCGCGAGAACCAAGCTGGCGCCCATTGACCGGGCAACGCCCCATGCGTATAGGCGCCCGCGTCCCGAACGGTCGATTCCGTGAGGGGCAAGAGCTGAACGTTGCTGAAGACGTGTGGCCTGGGAGGTCGTTGAGACCGCCGGGGCCTTTTCGTATTCCCTCGTAAAAGGGCTTCAGCAAAGTAACCGCCGGGCTACCCGGTAAAGAAAAAGGTGAAGGGCTTCATGCCGACGATTAACCAGCTGGTCCGCAAGGGCCGCGAGCCGCAGAAGGCCAAGTCCAAGGTCCCTGCGATGGAAGCGAACCCGCAAAAGCGCGGCGTTTGCACCCGCGTCTATACGACGACGCCAAAGAAGCCGAACTCGGCATTGCGCAAGGTTGCTAAGGTTCGCCTCACCAACCAGCGCGAAGTCATCACCTATATTCCGGGTGAAGGCCATAACCTTCAGGAGCACTCCGTGGTCCTGATCCGTGGTGGCCGTGTGCGCGATCTTCCCGGTGTGCGCTATCACGTTCTGCGCGGCGTCCTCGATACCCAGGGTGTCAAGGATCGCAAGCAGAGCCGTTCGAAGTACGGCGCCAAGCGTCCGAAGTAAGCCAAAGTAAGCCCCGGACAGGTTCCGGACCGGCTGAAGTTTAGAAGGAAATTCAGATGGCTCGTCGTCGTCGTCCCGAAAAGCGGGAAATTCTGCCCGATCCCGTTTATGGTGATCAGGTTCTGACCAAGTTCATGAACTCGGTGATGCTGGACGGCAAGAAGTCCGTCGCCGAGGGCATTGTCTATACCGCACTGGAAACCGTCGAGCAGCGCGCCAAGCGCGAGCCGATCGGCGTGTTCCATGACGCGCTGAACAACATCGCGCCGGGCATCGAAGTTCGTTCGCGCCGCGTTGGCGGTGCGACGTACCAGGTGCCGGTCGAGGTTCGTCCCGAGCGTGCGCAGGCACTGGCGATCCGCTGGCTGATCACGTCGGCCCGCAATCGCAGCGAGAACACCATGTCGGCACGCCTGTCGGGCGAGTTGATGGATGCGGCGAACAATCGCGGCAACGCCGTGAAGAAGCGCGAAGACACGCATCGCATGGCCGAAGCCAACCGCGCGTTCAGCCACTATCGCTGGTAACAGCGATAAATCGCTGACGCCGCTGGTAACGGCGGGTTGCCGGTCTTTTGCCGGTAACAATCGACACTATATGATGGGGAGCCGGGCCTGTTCCGGCTCCCTACATCGCTAAGGATTAACGACCATGGCCCGCAGCCATCCGCTCGACCGTTATCGCAACATCGGCATCATGGCGCACATCGACGCCGGCAAGACGACGACGACCGAGCGCATCCTCTATTACACCGGCAAGTCCTACAAGATCGGCGAAGTGCATGAAGGCACGGCGACGATGGACTGGATGGAGCAGGAGCAGGAGCGCGGGATTACGATCACGTCCGCTGCCACCACGTGCAAATGGCGCGCGGCAGAGGGCAAGGGCGAAGAGCATCTGATCAACATCATCGACACCCCCGGGCACGTCGACTTCACGATCGAAGTCGAGCGTTCGCTGCGCGTGCTCGACGGCGCGGTTGCGTGCTTCGACGGTGTTGCCGGCGTTGAGCCGCAGTCGGAGACGGTATGGCGTCAGGCCGACAAATACGGCGTTCCGCGGATGTGCTTCATCAACAAGCTCGACCGCACCGGCGCCGATTTCTATTTCTGCGTGCAGTCGATCATCGACCGGCTGGGCGCGCGTCCGGCCGTGCTGTATCTGCCGATCGGCATCGAAGGTGGGTTCAAGGGCCTGGTCGATCTGGTCGAGAACCGCGCGATCATCTGGCTCGAAGAGAGCCTGGGCGCGAAGTTCGAATATCAGGACATCCCCGAGGACATGGTCGAAAAGGCTGCGAAATATCGCAGCGACCTGATCGAAATGGCCGTCGAGCAGGACGACGACCTGATGGAAGCATATCTGGAGGGCAACGAGCCTTCGGTCGCCGATTTGAAGAAGCTGATCCGCAAGGGTGCGCTCAACATGTCGTTCGTGCCGGTGGTTTGCGGTTCGGCCTTCAAGAACAAGGGTGTTCAGCCGTTGCTCGACGCGGTTGTCGATTACCTGCCGAGCCCGCTCGACGTTCCTGCGATCAAGGGCGTGCTTCTGGACGGCGAAACGCCTGACGAGCGTCCTTCGGACGACAACGCACCGTTCTCGGCACTGGCTTTCAAGATCATGAACGATCCGTTCGTGGGTACGCTGACCTTTGCGCGCATCTATTCGGGCAAGCTGGAGACCTCGTCGCAGGTCACCAACTCGGTCAAGGACAAGAAGGAAAAGGTTGGCCGCATGCTGCTGATGCATGCGAACGACCGCGAGGACATCCAGATCGCCTATGCCGGTGACATCGTCGCTTTGGCGGGCCTGAAGGACACCACGACCGGTGACACGCTGTGCGCGATCAACGCGCCGATCATCCTGGAGCGGATGGAATTCCCCGAGCCGGTGATCGAGCTGTCGGTGGAGCCGAAGACCAAGGCCGACCAGGAGAAGATGGGCGTCGCCCTGAACCGTCTGGCGCGCGAAGATCCGTCGTTCCGCGTGTCGACCGACAATGAGAGCGGCCAGACCATCATCAAGGGCATGGGCGAGCTCCATCTCGAGATTCTGGTCGATCGCATGAAGCGCGAGTTCAAGGTCGAGGCGAATGTCGGCGCGCCGCAGGTGGCGTATCGCGAGTATCTCAAGAAGCCTGTGGATATCGATTATACCCACAAGAAGCAGTCGGGCGGCACCGGCCAGTTCGGCCGGGTCAAGGTGAAGCTGACGCCGGGCGAGCGCGGTGCGGGCATCGTGTTCAAGGACGAGATCAAGGGCGGTAATATTCCCAAGGAATATATCCCGGCGATCGAGAAGGGCTTCCGCGAGACGGCTGCAACGGGTTCGCTGATCGGGTTCCCAATCATCGATTTCGACATCGTGCTGTATGACGGTGCCTATCATGACGTCGATTCGTCGGCGCTGGCGTTCGAAATCTGTGCGCGCGGTGCAATGCGCGAAGCGGCACAGAAGGCGGGCATCACGCTGCTCGAGCCGATCATGAAGGTCGAGGTCGTGACGCCTGAGGATTATCTGGGCGACGTCATCGGCGACATGAACAGCCGTCGTGGCCAGATCCAGGGCACCGATACGCGCGGCAACGCGCAGACGGTGGACGCGATGGTCCCGCTGGCCAACATGTTCGGTTATGTGAACGCGCTGCGTTCGTTCACGCAGGGCCGCGCGCAGTACAGCATGCAGTTCTCGCATTACGACGAGGTTCCCTCGAACGTAGCCGAGGAAATCAAGGCGAAAATGGCTTAATTTGTTTGGGGGATGCGCTCTGCGGCGCATCCGCGGCACCGGCCCGCTCCCCCACCCGGCCACCCATAAAATACACTGGCGTGGGTGGCCGGGTGGGGGAGCGGGCAGGAGCCGCTCTCAAACAAAGGATGCTGGCATAGTTTGAAATCAGTCGCTAAAGGGCCGCGTTCGCGATTCCCCTCAGCGGCGCGGAATTGATCCAGAAGGTAGGAAATCATGGCAAAAGCAAAGTTTGAGCGGAACAAGCCGCATCTCAACATCGGCACCATCGGTCACGTCGATCATGGCAAGACGTCGCTGACGGCCGCTATCACGAAGATTCTGGCAGAGACGACCGGCGGCACCGCCGTCGACTTCGCCAACATCGACAAGGCACCTGAAGAGCGCGAGCGCGGCATCACCATCTCGACCGCACACGTCGAGTATGAGACCGAAGCACGCCACTATGCGCACGTCGATTGCCCGGGCCACGCCGATTATGTGAAGAACATGATCACCGGTGCAGCCCAGATGGACGGCGCGATCCTGGTCGTGTCGGCCACCGATGGCCCGATGCCACAGACCAAGGAGCACATCCTGCTCGCCAAGCAGGTCGGCGTTCCAACCATGGTCGTCTTCCTGAACAAGGTCGATCTGGTCGACGACGAGGAAATCCTCGAGCTGGTCGAAATGGAAATCCGTGAAGAGCTCAGCAAGCGCGAGTTCGACGGCGACAACATTCCGATCATACGCGGTTCGGCAACTTGCGCGCTGTCCGGCTCGAACGACGTGTTCGGCAAGGACGCGATCCTGGCGCTGATGAAGGCGGTCGACGAGTCGATCCCACAGCCAGAGCGTCCGTTGGACAAGCCGTTCATGATGCCGATCGAGGACGTGTTCTCGATCTCGGGTCGCGGTACGGTTGTCACCGGTCGCGTCGAGACCGGCATCGTCAAGGTTGGCGAGGAAGTCGAGATCGTCGGCATCCATCCTGAAGTCCGCAAGACCACGGTCACGGGCGTCGAAATGTTCCGCAAGCTGCTCGATCAGGGCCAGGCCGGCGACAACATCGGCGCGCTGATCCGCGGCGTCGGTCGTGAAGAAGTCGAGCGTGGCCAGGTTCTCTGCAAGCCAGGCTCGATCAAGCCACACACCGAATTCCAGTCGTCGGTGTACGTGCTGTCGAAGGACGAGGGTGGCCGTCACACGCCATTCTTCGCCAACTATCGCCCGCAGTTCTACTTCCGCACGACGGACGTGACCGGCACGATCGAGCTGCCTGAGGGCACCGAAATGGTGATGCCGGGCGACGAAGTCGCACTGGGCATCAAGCTCATCGCACCGATCGCGATGGACGTCGGTCAGCGCTTCACGATCCGCGAAGGCGGCCGCACCGTCGGCGCAGGCGTTGTGAGCTCGATCGAGAAGTAATCGACGCCCGCAAGGGCCGAGAGACAGGAACCCGGCTTCCCGCGAGGGAGGCCGGGTTTTTTGTTGTGGTTGGGCCGGGTGTGGATCGGGTGGATGATGACAATAGGATCGCTATAGGTGAGCAATGTTCAAGCGAACGAATCCCCGCCGTAAAGGCGTTGTTCCCGACCATCTGCGGGAGAGATTCTTGTATCTAGATGCGCTTGCGGTAACCGAGCCCACAGCGCCTTGGTCGTCTCTTCCGGCAATAGCAGTCGGTGGATTATGTCACGTGGGCTTTGCCCCAGAATCGGATATTCTTCTGGCGCTCTCTTCAGATGGGCGCGGTGTATTCGACTGCAGATCTGGGGCCAGGCTTGCTAGAGATGATGCCGAATACTACGCGGACGTGCCCTCGCTGAAAGCAATGGGTATCGGTCCGCTAGGCGGTCAGATGATTTCGATCGCGGGTGCTGACGGCGGTGCTCTCACTCGGACGACTTATGACGGTTGGGGCATCGAACTGCACCCGCTTTCGTGGCCAGAGGAAGAGCTGTTTCTCTGTCCTCCCGGACAAACAATGCTCTGGCAACGGCCGGGCGAGGAATCCGCACTTACGAAGCTAAGGCCGCTGCCATCCACGTTGATTGCATATGGGTTCTCACCCACAGGCCGGTCGTTGATCGTGGCGACTTCCTCTGATCTGGAAATCTATCGACGGTAGCGGAGAGTGACAGGCAGGTGGTAAGCCCTAGGCCGCAGAGACAAAATGGTCCGGGAACGGAAAATCCCTCACACCCCCCTTGATCTCCACCGGTCTCCCCTGTAATGGCCCGCCTCCAGTTTAAACAGAACAGCAAGCGCTCCGGTTACGGAGCCCGCTCTTTCGCATCGGTAGGGTACCATGGACAACAATATCCGCATTCGCCTGAAGGCGTTCGACCATCGCGTGCTTGACCAGGCTGCCGGCGACATTGCCGAGACCGCCCGTCGCACCGGCGCGCTGATCCGTGGCCCGATCCCGCTGCCGACCCACATCGACAAGTTCACGGTCAACCGTGGCCCGCACATCGACAAGAAGTCGCGCGAGCAGTTCGAGACCCGCACTTACAAGCGCCTGCTCGATATCGTGCAGCCGACCCCACAGACGGTCGATGCGCTGATGAAGCTGGACCTCGCCGCTGGCGTTGACGTGGAGATCAAATTGGCTTGAGCCAATTTGCCGAAGCCCCGGCGAAAGCCGGGGTCGCCATCCTTTCGGGCGCGACCTGCGCATAGGGGTGGACAGCAGTGGATGGGTACAGTAATGCGCCGCTTCCACACGAGATTCGCGCGGTTTCACTGAAGCTGCGCCGGGTCGTCCGGATCCTCCCGATCCGATGTCACGACCCAGGGCTTAGGCTCAAAAACACTAGGGATACCGCCGGGTTCGCCCGGGTCTGCGTCCCCCGTCTTTCCAGCCTCCGGGCTGGAGCTCAGCCCGGACGGGGCTCGCATCTGAATTATGGGCTGAAGCATGCACCCTTCGGAATGGTCCGCGGGGTGCCTCTGTATTGAGGAGCAACGGATCATGCGCACTGGCGTGATCGCGAAGAAAATGGGGATGACCCGCCTGTTCCAGGACGACGGCCGCCACGTGCCGGTTACCGTCCTGAGCCTCGAAGGCCTGCAGGTGGTCTCCATTCGCGAAACAGATCGTGACGGCTATACCGCCGTCCAGCTTGGCGCAGGCAGCGCCAAGGCAAAGAATGTTGCCAAGCCGCAGCGCGGCCAGTTCGGCAAGGCCGAAGTGGAGCCCAAGGCAATCCTCGCGGAATTCCGCGTCGACCAGGACGGACTGCTTGACGTGGGTGCCGAGATTTCGGCCGCCCATTATGTCGCGGGCCAGTATGTCGATATCCAGGGTAAGACCCAGGGTAAGGGCTTTCAGGGCGGCATGAAGCGCTGGGGCTTCGGTGGTATGCGCGCGACGCACGGCGTCTCGATCAGCCACCGTGCACTCGGTTCGACCGGTCAGCGTCAGGATCCGGGCAAGGTCTTCAAGAACAAGAAGATGGCCGGTCACATGGGCGACAAGTATCGCACCCAGCAGAATCTCGAGATCGTTGGTACCGACGTCGAGCGCGGCCTGATCTTCGTCAAGGGTTCGGTCCCTGGCTCGAAGGGTGGCTGGCTGTTCGTCAAGGACTCGGTGAAGATCGATCGTCCTGAAACCGCTCCGTTCCCCGCAGGCATCCGCGATCCGGAGCACAAGGGCGAAGAGCATCACATCGCAGCGGTCGAAGAAGGTGCGGTCCACGAGATCGAAGCATTGCCGAGCGCAGAAGAAGTTGCAGCCGGTGTTGCGGAAGCTGACGCCCATGGCGCCGGCCAGAGCGATGGCGAGATCAGCGGTGCCACCGACGGCGATGCCGCGCCTGGCAAGGAGGGCTGAACATGAAGCTCAAGGTTCAAACCCTGGACGCCAAGGCATCGGGCGACATCGAGCTCAACGACGACGTGTTTGGTGTCGAACCGCGTGCGGACATCCTGCATCGCGTCGTTACCTGGCAGTTGTGGAACCGCCGCGGTACCGCACGTCCGACGCGTGAGCGTTCGGAAGTGTCGCGCACCGGCAAGAAGTTCGGTCGCCAGAAGGGCGGCGGTACGGCTCGTCACGGCGATCGCGCCGCGCCGATCTTCATCGGTGGTGGTAAGGCTCACGGTGCCCGTCTCCGCGACTTCAACATGTCGCTGAACAAGAAGATTCGCGCACTCGGCCTGAAGATGGCGCTTTCGAGCCATGCCAAGGCCGGCACGCTGATCGTTCTCGACGGGTTCGAGAGTGAAAAGACCAAGTCGTTGAAGGGTCAGTTCGCTGGCCTGAACGTCGGCAAGAAGACGCTGGTGATCGATGGTGAGGCCGGCAACGGTTTCCTGGCGGCTCGCAATCTGGTGGGCGTCAACGTCCTCCCGGCGGTCGGTGCCAACGTCTATGACATCCTGAAGCACGACACGCTGGTCCTGACCCGCGCTGCCGTCGAAAAGCTGGAGGCGCGCTTCAATGGCTAAGAAGCAGGCAGGCGCGATCGACAACCGTCATTACGACGTGATTGTCGCGCCGCACATCACCGAAAAGTCGACCCTGGTTTCGGAAGCGAATGCCGTGGTTTTCAAGGTCGCAAACACGTCGACGAAGCCTGAAATCAAGGCGGCGATCGAGGCGATTTTCGACGTGAAGGTCACCGCGGTGAACACGATCGTCCAGAAGGGCAAGACGAAGCGCTGGAAGGGCAAGCCCTACAAGCGTTCGGACATCAAAAAGGCGATCGTGACGCTGAAGGACGGCGACTCGATCGACGTAACGCAGGGGGTCAACTGACATGGCTCTGAAGCATTATAATCCGACTTCGCCAGCCCGGCGTGGCCTCGTCCTGGTAGACCGTTCGGCGCTGCACAAGGGCGGCCCCGTCAAGGCGCTGACCGAAGGCAAGCGCAAGACCGGTGGCCGGAACAACAAGGGCCATGTGACCAGCCGCGGCATCGCCGGCGGTCACAAGCAGCGTTATCGCATCATCGACTTCAAGCGTCGGCTGTGGGACGTCGAAGGCACCGTGGAGCGGATCGAATATGATCC
The DNA here is from genome assembly GCF_036663835.1 of Sphingomonas sp. LT1P40. Lineage (NCBI taxonomy): Bacteria > Pseudomonadati > Pseudomonadota > Alphaproteobacteria > Sphingomonadales > Sphingomonadaceae > Alteristakelama > Alteristakelama amylovorans. Next base: position 1,396,826 of record NZ_JAXOJT010000001.1, on the reverse strand, counting down.
CAACCGCACCGCCTTCATCGCGCTCATCAACTATGGCGATACGCCAGAGGGCAAGGCGAATGTCGCGTACATCATCGCGCCACAGCGCCTCGCCGTTGGCGACAAGGTGCTGGCCGCGAAGAAGACCGACGTGAAGCCGGGCAATGCGATGGAGCTGGGTTCGATGCCGGTCGGCACGATCGTCCACAACATCGAGATGAAGCCGGGCAAGGGTGGCCAGATCGCACGGTCCGCAGGCACGTATGTGCAGGTCGTCGGTCGTGATCGCGGCATGGTGATCGTTCGCCTGAACTCGGGCGAGCAGCGCTACATCCGGTCGGACTGCATGGGCACCGTTGGTGCCGTGTCGAACCCCGACAATGGCAACACCAACCTCGCCAAGGCTGGCCGCAACCGCTGGAAGGGCATTCGTCCTCTCACGCGCGGCGTTGCCAAGAACCCGGTCGACCATCCGCATGGCGGTGGTGAAGGCCGGACCTCGGGCGGCCGTCATCCGGTCACTCCGTGGGGCAAGCCGACCAAGGGTGCGCGCACTCGTCATAACAAGGCAACGGACAAGTTCATTATCCGTAGCCGTCACGCCAAGAAGAAGGGCTAATCGATGGCTCGCTCAGTATGGAAGGGTCCGTTCGTGGACCTTCACCTTCTCAAGAAGGCCCAGACCGCACAGGAAGCCAGCTCGCGCTCGCCGATCAAGACCTGGTCGCGTCGCTCGACGATCCTGCCCGACTTCGTTGGCCTTACGTTCAACGTCTATAACGGCCGCAAGTTCGTGCCGGTGTCGGTCAACGAAGACATGGTTGGCATGAAGCTGGGCGAGTTCGCTCCGACCCGCTTCTTCCCCGGTCACGCTGCCGACAAGAAGGGTAAGCGCTAATGTCCAAGCCAAAAGCCCCCCGTCGCGTCGGCGATAACGAGGCGCTGTCGGTCGGCACGCAGATCCGGGGTTCGGCGCAGAAGCTGAACCTGGTCGCGGCGCTGATCCGCAACAAGAGTGCCGGCGACGCGCTGAACATCCTGTCCTTTTCGACGAAGGCGATGGCAGTCGACGCGCGCAAGGTGCTGGCCTCGGCCATCGCCAATGCCGAGAACAACCATAATCTCGACGTCGACGCACTGGTCGTTGCCGAGGCTTCGGTTGGCAAGTCGATCACGATGAAGCGCTTCCACACCCGTGGTCGCGGCAAGTCGACACGCATCCTCAAGCCGTTCAGCCGTCTGCGCATCGTGGTGCGTGAAGTGCAGGAAGAAGCATAATGGGTCACAAGAGCAACCCCATCGGTCTGCGTCTGCAGATCAACCGCACCTGGGACAGCCGCTGGTATGCCGAGGGCGCCGATTACGGTCGCCTGCTGCTGGAAGATCTCAAGATGCGCCAGTACATCATGAAGACGCTGCCGCAGGCCGCGATCTCCAAGGTGGTGATCGAGCGTCCGGCCAAATTGTGCCGCGTGTCGATCTTCGCTGCGCGTCCCGGCGTCATCATCGGCAAGAAGGGCACGGACATCGAGAAGCTTCGCAAGAAGCTGGCGTCGATGACGTCGTCCGACGTGTCGCTGAACATCGTCGAAATCCGCAAGCCCGAAGTCGACGCCAAGCTCGTCGCACAGGGCATTGCCGACCAGCTGGAGCGCCGCATCGCGTTCCGCCGTGCTATGAAGCGTGCCGTTCAGTCGGCGATGCGTCTGGGCGCGGAAGGCATCCGCATCAACTGCGGCGGCCGTCTGGGTGGTGCTGAAATCGCACGGTCGGAATGGTATCGTGAAGGTCGCGTTCCGCTGCACACGCTGCGCGCGAACATCGATCACGCCACGGCCGAAGCCCACACCGCTTACGGCGTGTGCGGCGTGAAGGTCTGGATCTTCAAGGGCGAGATTCTCGGCCATGATCCGATGGCGACCGATCGACTGAACATGGAATCGCAGACCTCGGGCGTTCGCCCGGCGCGCGATGACCGTCGCTAAGGGTTAGGCAATGCTGCAACCGAAAAAGACCAAGTTCCGCAAAGCCTTTAAGGGGCGGATCAAGGGCGAGGCCAAGGGCGGCGCGACGCTGAACTTCGGCTCGTATGGCCTGAAGGCGATGGAGCCGGAGCGGATCACCGCGCGCCAGATCGAGGCGGCTCGCCGCGCGATCACGCGTCACATCAAGCGCCAGGGGCGTTTGTGGATCCGCATCTTCCCGGATGTGCCGGTGTCGTCGAAGCCTGCGGAAGTCCGCATGGGTTCGGGCAAGGGTGCCCTGGAATATTGGGCGGCGCGCGTAAAGCCCGGCCGCATCCTGTTCGAGCTGGACGGCGTTCCCGGCCCGCTCGCGGCGGAAGCGTTCGAGCGTGCGGCGATGAAGCTGCCGATCAAGACCAAGGTCGTGGCCCGCCTCGGCGACACGTCGCACCTGGAGGGTTGAGAGACATGACTAAAGCAACCGATCTGCGCGCCAAGAGCGACGATCAGCTGGGCGAAGAGCTGGGCAATCTGAAGCGCGAGGCGTTCAACCTGCGTTTCCAGGCGGCGACCAGCCAGCTGGAGAAGCCGAGCCGCGTGCGCGAAGTGCGTCGTGACATCGCCAAGATCAAGACGCTGCAGAACGAGCGTTCGCGCTCGGCTGCGAAGTAAGAGGACAAGACATGCCGAAGCGCGTGCTGACCGGGCAGATCGTGTCCGACAAGGGCAACAAGACGGTGGTCGTGAACGTGGAGCGCAAGGTCAAGCACCCGCTCTATGGCAAGATCATGCGTCGCTCGAAGAAGTATCATGCCCATGACGAGGGCAACGAGTATAAGGCGGGTGAAACCGTGCGGATCGAAGAGACCGCGCCAATCTCCAAGCTGAAGACCTGGAAGGTGATCGAGCGGGTCGATACCCACGCGACGCCTGAGCGGGCCGACAACGCCTAATTTGAGCTTTGGCCCGAACGGGCTTGAGACTTTTAACTGGAACCCCCGGGCTGGTCCCGGAAGGCCAAGAGAGAAGGAACCGGATCTATGATCCAGATGCAGTCCAATCTCGACGTCGCTGACAACAGCGGCGCGAAGCGGGTGCAGTGCATCAAGGTGCTGGGCGGCTCTAAGCGTCGCGTGGCCGGTGTGGGCGACGTCATCGTCGTCAGCATCAAGGAAGCAGCACCCCGCGGCAAGGTGAAGAAGGGTGACGTGCATCGCGCGGTCATCGTTCGCACCGCCAAGGACGTCCGCCGCGCCGATGGCACGGTGATCCGCTTCGACGGCAATGCCGCCGTGCTGGTCAACAAGAACGAAGAGCCGATCGGCACGCGTATCTTTGGCCCGGTCGTGCGCGAACTGCGCTCGAAGGGGTTCATGAAGATCATCTCGCTCGCGCCAGAGGTGCTGTAATGGCTGCTGCAAGGATCAAGAAGGGCGACCAGGTTATCGTTCTGTCCGGCAAGGACAAGGGCAAGACCGGTGAAGTCGTCAAGTCGATGCCCAAGGACGGCAAGGTCGTCGTTTCGGGCGTCAACGTGGCCGTGCGCCACACCAAGCCAACTCAGGGCGACCCGCAGGGTGGCCTGAAGCGCGCCGAAGCGCCGATGCATGCATCCAAGGTCGCGCATGTGACCGCGGACGGCAAGGCGACGCGCGTTCGCTTTGAAGAGCGCGACGGCAAGAAGGTTCGCGTGGCCGTCAAGACCGGGGAGGTCATCAATGGCTGATTCCTACACACCGCGCATGCGGAAGCTTTATGACGAGACGATCGTCAAGGCGATGACCGAGAAGTTCGGTTACAAGAACGTCATGGAAGTCCCTTCGATCTCGAAGATCGTGCTCAACATGGGCGTGGGCGAAGCGACGCAGGACAAGAAGAAGGTCGACCAAGCAGCTTCCGAAATGGAGCTGATCGCCGGCCAGAAGCCTGTCGTGACCAAGGCGAAGAAGTCGATCGCTCAGTTCAAGCTGCGCGAAGGCATGGCGATTGGCTGCAAGGTCACGCTGCGCCGCGAGCGGATGTACGAGTTTCTCGACCGCTTCGTCACGATCGCGCTGCCGCGCGTTCGGGATTTTCGTGGGCTGAACCCGAAGTCGTTCGACGGCCGTGGCAATTATGCCTGCGGCCTGAAGGAACAGCTCGTGTTCCCCGAGATCAGCTATGACCGCATCGACAAGGTGCGCGGCATGGACGTGATCGTGACCACCACCGCCAAGTCCGACGACGAGGCTCGTGAGCTTCTTCGTCTCTTCGGTTTCCCGTTCCCCATCGAGGCGGACGGCGAAGCGAAGCAGGCAGCGTAAGGGAAAGAGAACTTAAGTCATGGCGAAACTGAGTTCCGTGAACAAGAATGAGCGTCGCAAGCTGCTGGTGAAGAAGTATGCCGGCAAATATGCGAAGCTCAAGGCGATGGCGAAAGACCAGTCGCTCGACGAGACCGAGCGCCTGATCGCTCGCCTCAAGATGGCGGAGATTCCCCGCAACGGGAATCCGACCCGCGTGCGCAACCGGTGCGAAATGACCGGTCGTCCGCGTGGTTATTACCGCAAGTTCCGTCTGGCACGCGTGATTCTGCGTGATCTTGCCAATAAGGGCATGATCCCGGGCGTCACGAAGTCGAGCTGGTAAGGGTTAGAAGATGGCATTGACCGATCCTCTGGGTGATATGCTCACCCGCATCCGTAACGGCCAGCGTGCGCGAAAGGACTCCGTCCTGACGCCCGCGTCGAAGCTGCGCGCCCGCGTGCTCGACGTGTTGCAGCGCGAAGGCTATATCCGTGGTTACAGCGACGAGCAGATGGGGCCAGCGGCCGGCATCCGCATCGAGCTGAAATATTTCGAGGGCCAGCCCGCGATCAAGTCGATCGCGCGGGTCTCGAAGCCCGGTCGCCGCGTCTATTCGGGCTCGAAAGAGCTGCCGAAGGTGCGCAACGGCCTTGGCATCACGATCGTCTCGACGCCTCGCGGTGTTCTGTCCGACGCCGAAGCGCGCGACCAGAATGTCGGCGGCGAAGTCCTTGCGGAGGTGTTCTGATGAGCCGCACGGGTAAAAAAGCCATTCCGATTCCGGCGGGTGTCACCGCCGATGTCGGCAACGGCCAGATTTCGATCAAGGGTCCGAAGGGGACGCTGTCGATGCCGACCGTCGATGACATCTCATACGAGATGGGCGAAGGCGTGTTGGTGGTGAAGCCGGCCAACGACACCAAGCAGGCTCGCGCCTTTTGGGGCATGCAGCGTACGCTGGTTCAGAACCTGGTGACGGGTGTGACCGATGGCTTCACCAAGAAGCTGCTCATCACCGGCGTCGGCTATCGCGCCAGCACGCAGGGCCGCAAGCTGAAGCTTCAGCTGGGTTATTCGCACGACGTCGATCTGGATATTCCGGAAGGCGTCGAGGTCAAGACGCCCGATCAGACCACGGTCGAGATTTCAGGCAACGACAAGCAGAAGGTCGGCCAGTTCGCGGCTGAAATTCGCCAGTGGCGGAAGCCTGAGCCTTACAAGGGCAAGGGCATCAAGTACGACGGCGAGTTCATCTTCCGCAAGGAAGGGAAGAAGAAGTAATGAGCAAAGGTCTCTCACTCTTCGAGAAGCGGCGCCGCCGCAATCGTACCTCGCTGAAGGCACGCGCCGGCAGCCGTCCGCGGCTTTCGGTGCATCGCTCGGGCAAGCACATCTATGTGCAGGTCATCGACGACGCGCAGGGCAAGACGCTGGCAGCAGCATCGACGCTCGAAAAGGATGTGCGCGGCACGTCCGGCGCGAACATCGATGCCGCCAAGGCCGTCGGCCTGCGCATCGCCCAGGTGGCGAAGGATGCAGGCGTGACGCAGGTCGTGTTCGACCGTGGCGGCTTCCTGTTCCATGGCCGCGTCAAGGCGCTGGCCGATGCCGCCCGTGAAGGCGGATTGGAGTTCTAATATGGCTGACGAACAGACCCCAACGCCCGTCGAGGGCGCAACGCCAGACGCCGGTGCAGCCGACGCACCACGCCGTGGCCGTGGTGGCCGTGGTGGCGACAATCGTGGTGGTGGCCCCGGTGGCAACCGCGACAATCGCGGTCGTGGCGGCCGTCGTGACGACCGCACTCCGCGTGACGAGAATGGCGAAGAGCTGATCGAGAAGCTGGTCCACATCAACCGCGTCTCGAAGACGGTAAAGGGCGGCAAGCGCTTCGGCTTTGCAGCACTCGTCGTCGTCGGCGACGGCAAGGGCCGGGTCGGCTTCGGTCATGGCAAGGCACGCGAAGTGCCGGAAGCCATTTCCAAGGCGACCGCTGCTGCCAAGAAGTCGATGGTCCGCGTGCCATTGCGTGAGGGCCGGACGCTGCATCACGATGGTCTCGGTCATTTCGGTGCGGGCAAGGTTACCGTTCGTTCGGCACCGGCAGGCACCGGCATCATCGCCGGCGGACCGATGCGTGCCGTGTTCGAGAGCCTGGGCGTGGCGGACGTCGTGACCAAGTCGAACGGCACGTCGAACCCCTATAACATGATCCGCGCAACCTTTGAGGCGCTGATCGATCAGACGTCGCCAAAGGCAGTCGCACAGCGTCGTGGCAAGAAGATCGCCGATCTGCTCGGCCATGGTGGTTCGAAGACCGCCGAGGCCGATGCCGCTGCGATCGTGGAGTAACACAAATGGCGACTATCAAAATTAAGCAGACCGGTTCGCCGATCCGCCGCGTCAAGGAACAGCGTGCAACGCTGGTAGGTCTTGGCCTGAACAAGATGCATCGGGTACGCGAGCTCGAAGACACGCCCGAAGTTCGCGGCATGATCCGCAAGGTGCATCACATGGTCGAAGTGCTCGAGGGTTAAGCCCCGACATCTCGGTCCCGGCACCTTTTCGGGTGACAGAATAGGGAAGGGGGGCTATCGGCCCCCTTCCATTTTATCCAGCGCGACTAAAGCGAAAGCGAGTGCACGATATGAAACTGAACGACATCAAGGACAATGAAGGCGCTCGCAAGGGCCGGATGCGCGTCGGACGCGGCATCGGTTCGGGCAAGGGCAAGACCGCCGGTCGCGGCCAGAAGGGTGCCAAGGCACGTTCGGGCGTAGCGATCAACGGGTTCGAGGGTGGCCAGATGCCGCTCCACATGCGGATCCCGAAGCGCGGCTTCAACAATCCGTCGGCCAAGGATTATTCCGAGGTCAATCTGGGCATGATCCAGAAGCTGGTCGATGCTGGCAAGCTGACCGCGACCGATATCGATCATGCCGCGCTGAAGGCCGTTGGCCTGGCACGCGGCGGCAAGAACGGCGTTCGTCTGCTCGCCAAGGGCGAGATCACGTCGAAGCTGAACTTCACAGTTGCCGGCGCGTCGAAGGGCGCGATCGAGGCGGTCGAGAAGGCTGGCGGCAAGGTCACGATCCCCGAGGTCATCGCACCCGCCGACAAGCACAAGGCCAAGCATCGCGTGAAGCAGAAGGCGATCGCCGAGCTGAAAGCGTCCGGCAAGAAAGCCGCCAAGGCATAATCCCGGGCTGCTTTCCGGCGAAGTGCCGGGAATGATTGCCCAACGGGTTTCAAGCCCTATATGAGCGGCGGGGTGGCGGAAAACGCTTCTCCGCCGCTTTGGTTTCCAGGATATTTGTGCACATGGCATCCGCAGCCGATCAACTTGCATCCGGCCTCAACCTGTCGAAGTTCGGCAAGGCCACCGAACTCAAGAAGCGCCTGTGGTTTACGCTCGGCGCGCTGATTATCTTCCGGATGCTGAGTTACGTCCCGCTGCCCGGCGTCGATCCGACGCAGTTGGGCCTGCTGGCCGAGCGCACGCAGGGCGGCGTGCTCGATTTCTTCAACACCTTCTCGGGCGGCGCGCTGGAGCGCATGTCGGTGATCGCACTGGGCGTGATGCCGTACATTACGGCGTCGATCGTGGTGCAGCTGGCGACCTCACTCTCGCCACAGCTCGCCGCGATCAAGAAAGAGGGTGAGAGCGGTCGCAAGAAGCTCAACCAGTACACCCGCTATGGCACCGTCGCGCTGACCGCGATCCAAGGCTATGTTATCGCGGTCGGGCTGGAGACGCTGGGCGCGACGCAGGGGTTGGCCCCGGTGGTCGAACCGGGCATGTTGTTCCGCGTCGCCGCTGTCGTCTCGCTGATCGGCGGCACCATGTTCCTGATGTGGCTGGGTGAGCAGATCACCAGCCGCGGCGTCGGTAACGGCATTTCGCTCATCATCATGGCGGGCATCGTCGCGCATCTGCCGACGACGCTGGTTCAGCTGTTCGAGGGTGGCCGCACCGGTTCGCTCGATCCGATCAAGCTGGTCGGCATCTTCGTCGCGGTCGCGCTGCTGGTGTTGTTCATCTGTTTCATGGAGCGTGCGCAGCGCCGTATCCTGATCCAGTATCCGAAGCGCCAGACGCAGCGCGGCGTTCAGTCGGAGCGCAGCCATTTGCCGCTCAAGATCAACACCGCCGGCGTGATCCCGCCGATCTTCGCATCGTCGTTGTTGCTGATGCCGCTGACGGTCAGCCAGTTCGCGGGCACCGCCACGGCGGGGGAGAGCGCGTGGGGCGATCTCATCATCAACCTCAACCAGTATCTGCAACATGGCAGCCTGGTGTATATGCTGCTGTACGGCGCGGGCATCATCTTCTTCTCGTTCTTCTACACCGCCGTGGTGTTCAATCCGGAAGAGACCGCCGACAACCTCAAGAAATATGGTGGATTCATTCCGGGCATCCGTCCGGGCAAGAATACCGAGGCCTATTTCGATTATGTGCTGACGCGCATCACCGTGATCGGTGCCGCGTATCTGACGGTCATCTGCCTGTTGCCCGAATATCTGGTTTCAGCGCTGGCCATTCCCTTCTATCTCGGCGGCACCAGCCTGCTTATCGTGGTCAACGTCACGATGGATACGGTGACGCAGATCCAGTCGCATCTGCTGGCGCACCAGTATGGCGATCTGATCAAAAAGGCGAAGCTGAAGGGCGGCCGACTCCGCTAAGCGGGGCGGTATGAGAGGGGAATGGGCGTGAACATCATCCTGTTGGGGCCTCCGGGCGCGGGCAAGGGCACCCAGGCCGCTAGGCTTGAGGACGAGCGTGGCATGGTCCAGCTCTCGACCGGCGACATGTTGCGTGCGGCGGTGAAGGCCGGCAGCCCGGTAGGGCTGAAGGCGAAAGCGGTGATGGAAGCAGGGGAGCTCGTTTCCGACGAGATCGTCAGCGGGATCATCGGCGAACGCCTCGACCAGCCGGACACGGCCAAGGGTGCGATCTTCGACGGCTATCCGCGCACCGCACCGCAGGCGGCATCTTTAGATGAGCTGCTGGCCGAACGCGGGCGGGTGTTGTCGCACGTCATCGAGCTGGTGGTGGACGAGGATGCGCTAGTCGAGCGGATCACGGGTCGTTTCAGCTGCGGCAAATGCGGCGCGAATTATCACGACACCTTCAACCTGCCCAAGGTCGAGGGCGTGTGCGACGTGTGCCAGTCGACCGAGTTCAAGCGTCGGCCCGACGATAATGAGGAAACGGTGCGCACGCGCATGGCCGAATATCGCGCCAAGACTGCACCGATCCTGCCGATCTATGAAGCGCGCGGATTGGTGAAGCGGGTGGACGGGATGGCGGACATCGCCGAAGTGACCGACGCGATCGAGGCGATCCTCGACGGAAAGTGAGTGAAGCGGTCGCTCGCTGAATCAGTTCAGCGGGCGAAAGTCCGGATCGCGTCGAGCAGGTTCGGAGGCGTCTGGCCCAGCATTTCGGTTGCTGCGTCGCGGTTGGGTAGCACGGCCAGCAGCGGGGACGGGTCGAGCAGGGCAATCGTTGCGCCGCCCGCGCAGTCCGCATCCAGCGCCACGATCTGGGGCCAGGCCACCGGGTCGGCGTCGATCGGCGCGCCCTTGAGTACCGAAATCCCGTAGAAGCGGCGCAGATGCGCGGCGAGCCAGCAGGCGGGCAGGGGGGTGTCCGCACCGATCACGGCATAGAGCAGGCCGTCATCGGGCTCGTGTGCCGGGGTCAGCGCGGGCTGGATGTAGCGCCAGTCGACAATGCGGGCACCCTGTTTGGTCCAGATGCGCAGCCGGTCGATCTGATCGACGCCTGCCACGCTGGAGTCGAGGGCATAGGCTTCCTCGCTCATGGCGAAGGGGTCGTTTTGCTCGAGGAAGATCAGCACCTCATCCACCCCGAACATGTCCCGGATCGTGTCGCGGACGATCGCCACGAGTTGTTTCAGGCGGCCGCGGCCGCGCTGGGCGGGATCGACATAGAGGTAGTTGAGGTTGGCGGTGGCGATGCTCCGGCCTGCCGCTTCGGGCAGCGGCGCGGCGATCAGGTTTGCACCGCCGACATGGGTGCCGTCGGGTTCGTCCACCGTCAGGCAGATTTCGCGGAACTCGCCGTAAAGCGCGGTCAGACGGGCCTTTTCCGTGCCGTGGTTGAGGGCGAGACAGGCGATAAAGCCGTCCCGGTCCTCCTTCTCATCGGGCAACACGAACGCGCGGTCGTAACCGGCGAAGAAGCGGTCGAACACCGCGCCTTCGCCGATATCGGTTTGCCGGACGATCAGGTCGCCCTGTTCAGCCATGCGATCAGCGGCGCGCGCGGCGCTTGAACTGGTCGAGGCTGACCACGTTGCTTGGCCGTTCGATGGCGATGCCCGAATAGAGCGTGTCCATCGGCTCGTCCGTCACTTCAACCTGGGCATCAGCGCCAAAACCGTTGAACGCGGTACGCATGGCACAGCCATAAGCACCGAGCATCCCGACCTCGATATAGTCACCCGCCTGAACGTCCGCCGGCAGATCGAACGGACCCGCCATGTGATCGAGATCGTCACAGGTGGGGCCGTAGAAGCTGTATTCGACCGTCTCGGCGCTGTCCGCTCCGTCGCGCAGCAGCCGCACCGGGAAGCGCCAGCCGACATGCGCCGCATCGAACAGCGCGCCATAGGCACCGTCGTTGATATACAGTTCGTCACCGCGACGCTTCTCGACGCGCACGATCAGCGAGCTGTATTCGGCGCACAATGCCCGGCCCGGCTCGCACCACAATTCGGCGCTGTACGAGATCGGCAGATTCTCGAACGCGTTGTGGATGACGCCGAAATAGGCCTCCAGCGGGGGTGGCTCCATGCCCGGATAGGTGGACGGGAAGCCGCCGCCGACATCGACGATGTCGACCGTGACCGACGACGCGACGATGGCGATGCGCACGCGCTCCATCGCCTCGATATAGGCGGTCGGGGTCATCGCCTGTGACCCGACATGGAAGCAGATGCCTAGGGCATCGGCGGCCTGACGGGTGGCAACGAGCAGGTCCTTCACATCCTCCGGCTCAGCACCGAATTTCGATGCAAGGCTGAGTTTCGAGTGATCGGACGACACGCGGATGCGGACGCACAGATACAGGTCTTCCGCACCACGTGTGGCGCGGACGATCTTTTCCAGCTCGTCCATCGTGTCGAGGCTGAAGGTGCGCACGCCGTGGTTGAAATACGCTTCCTCGATCGCTTCCTCGGCCTTGACCGGGTGCATGAAGCACAAAGTCGCCTTGGGCAGCGTGCGCCGCGTGAGGCGCACTTCGCCGATCGACGCGACGTCGTAATGCGTGACCCCACTGTCCCACAGCAGCTGAAGCAGCTCGGGCGAGGGGTTTGCCTTGACGGCATACATCGTCGTTCCCGGAAACTTCTCGACGAAGAATCGGGCTGCGCGCTGTGCTGCGTGCGGACGAACGAGCGTTACCGGCTCGACGGGACGTAGGGCTTTCGCTAGCCCGAGCGCGCTATGATGCTTGTGCAACTCAAGGGACCTCCAAGTGGCTTTCGCCGTACGGTGAAGCTGCCTTGCGGTTGGAAGTCCCATGGGGCAGCGGACGGCTCAAATAGGGACGGGGGTCCGCAATGTAAAGCGGATATGGACCCCCTGTGACGCAGTGGGGTGATATGTGACGATTTTGCGACAGCCGACACGGGCCGGGGTGCGGGATGCGGCGGCAAAGGTGGCGTCGATCCTGCCGCCCACGCCGCTGTTTATCGCGGAAATCCGTGGGATTCCGGTGATGTTCAAGGCCGAATCGCTGCAGCCGATCGGGGCGTTCAAGATTCGCGGCGCGTGGCACCGGCTGACGGCGATCGCGCCGGATCTTCGCGAAAACGGCGTTGTCGCCTTCTCTTCCGGCAACCATGCGCAGGGCGTGGCATGGGCAGCGAAGCGGCTGGGGATGCCAGCGGTGATCGTGATGCCGGCGGATGCGCCCAAGCCGAAGCGCGATTCGACGCTGGCACTGGGGGCCGAGGTCGTGACGTATGACCGGATGAGCGAGGATCGCACGAAGATCGCCGCGCATCTGGCACATGCGCGCGGCGCGACACTGGTGCCGCCATTCGACGACCCGTGGATCATCGAGGGGCAAGGGAGCATCGGCATCGAGGTGCTGACGCAGGTAGCGGAGATGCGGCTGCCCGATCCGGTCCATGTCGTGGTGCCGTGCGGGGGCGGTGGGCTGGCTGCGGGCGTCGCGCTGGCGCTGCCCGATGCGCGGATGACGATCGTCGAGCCGGAGGGCTGGGACGATATGTGCCGCAGCCTGGAGGCGGGGTGGATCGAGCCGGTCGGCGACAATCCGCCGCCGACGGCATGCGATGCGTTGCAGACGCTGCAGGTGTCGCCCTTGACGTTCGACGTGCTGTCGCGACGCGGGGTGACCGGGGTTGCGGTGAGCGAGGCCGAAGTGCGGGCGGCGCAGCGCTGGGCAGCGGCGAAGTTGCGGCTGGTGGTCGAGCCGGGCGGATCGGTGGCGCTGGCGGCGCTGCTGGCGGGCAAGGTGGCTGTCGAGCCGGGGATGCTGGTGGTGCTGAGCGGGGGGAATGCCGATCCTGCGGCGTATGCGGCGGTTTTGAGCGGGGTCGATTGAGTTGGTGGGCGGTTGACAGTCTTGACGGTTTGAAGGGGTTGTCGGGTCGAGGCGACGACAACGCGCCAGGTTTGCGCCTGCAACACGACGGTGACGCGACACCTTCGCGACAGTGAGGCAGCCTTCACGCTCCGACGACGCGCACCGGCGCGAACTTGCGCCGACATACGACCGGTGCAGATATGCTGATCGGTGTGTCACCGACCAGCATAGAACAGATGAGATCCAACATTGGAAGGGCGGACCTGAGTCGTCTTAGTCCTCGCCTGAACCCGGCTCAGCCATCTTGCGATGCTGCTCCGCCAGTACCGATTGAGGTACGACACCGGCACCCAGCACCTGAATCTTATTGCCGAGGCCCGACACGATATGGCCCTTGCCCGACATCAGCGCGTCCCAACCATCCTTGGCGACATCGGCTGGATCCGCCTTGTCGTCGTCCTGACCAACCTTGGTATCCAGCATTCCCGCACGCGCGAAGAATTCGGTGTCGGTCGGTCCCGGCATCAACGTCGTCAGGGTCACGCCCTTTACATCCTTGATTTCATTGCGCAGCGCTTCGGTGAAATTGTCCACGAAAGCCTTGGTTGCATTATAGATCGCGTTGAAGCTGCCCGGGATGTAGCCAGCGATCGACCCGACGACGAGGATTTTGCCCGCGTCGCGCGCCACCATATCGCGCAACACCTTCTGGATCAGGTAGACGGTTCCGGTGACGTTGGTGTCGATCGCATGCCGCCATTTCGACACATCCTGATCGAGAAAGGCGCCGCCCGTCCCGGTGGCGGCGTTGGCAGCCAGCAAGTCGATCTGCCGTCCGTTTGCTGCGGCCAGCAACCGGTCCACGCCATCGATCGTGGCCAGATCCGCTTCGACCGATTCAACCGCCGTGCCGAACTGCCCGAAATCGGCCGCCGCCGCTTGTATCAGCGCCTCGTTCGCCACGACGATCAGGTCGTAACCCTCTTTCGCCGCCAGCGTCGCCAGCTCGAACCCGATGCCGGTCGAGGCACCCGTGATGACCGCCAGTTTGTTCGCCATGATCGCTTACTCCGCTGCGAGCGCCAGGCCGGGCTTCAGCACGACCTTGGTCACTTCATTCTGGTTGTCGTGGAACATCTTGTAGCCCTCGGGTGCCTGTTCGAGCGGGAGGGTGTGGCTGATGAGGAAGGTGGTATCGATCTTGTCCTCCATGATCGCGTTGAGCAGCGCGGGCATGTAATGCTGGACGTGCGTCTGTCCGGTCTTGAGCGTCAGCCCCTTTTCCATGAACGCGCCCAGCGGGAATTTGTCGACGAACCCGCCATAGACGGCAGGCATCGAAACCCTTCCGCCCTTGCGGCATGCCAGGATCGCCTGCCGGATCGAGTGCGCACGATCGGTGCCCAGGAAGGTCGATACCTTGATCTGATCGATAACGTTATCGACAAAGAAGCCGTGCGCCTCCAGCCCGACGCTGTCGATGCACGCATCCGGACCGATTCCACCGGTCATCTGGATCAGTGCCTCATAGGTGCTGGTTTCCTCGAAATTGATCGTCTCCGCGCCGAATTTCTTCGCCAGTTCAAGCCGGTGCGGAAAATGGTCGATCGCAATGACGCGCTCGGCCCCCATCAGGAACGCCGATTGCACCGCAAACAGGCCGACCGGGCCGCAACCCCATACCGCGACGGTATCACCCGGTTCGATGTCGGCATTTTCCGCCGCCATCCAGCCGGTGGGGAGGATGTCCGACAGGAACAGGACCTTCTCGTCCTCCACGCCGTCGGGAATGACGATCGGCCCGACATCGCTGAACGGCACGCGGACATATTCCGCCTGACCGCCCGCATAACCGCCGGTGAGATGGCTATAGCCGAACAGTCCCGACATCGGCTGGCCGTACAGCTCCTGCCCGATATCCTGATTGTCCGCTGGCAAGCCGTTGTCGCACGCCGAATATTGATGCTTGCCGCAATGGAAGCATGAGCCACATGCGATGGTGAATGGGACCACCACGCGCTGACCCTTTTTCAGCGTCGATTTCGCACCCGTCTCGACCACTTCGCCCATGAATTCATGGCCGAGAATGTCGCCCTTCTGCATGGTCGGGATATAACCGTCATACAGATGCAGGTCGGAGCCACAGATCGCGGTCGAGGTGATCTTGATGATCGCGTCTCGCGGGTTCAGGATTTCGGGATCGTCGACCGTATCGACGCGCACGTCATGCTTCCCGTGCCAGGCCAAAGCGCGCATCAGTTCTTTCCTTCTTCCTGAGCGACGCGGTTGCGCGCGCCCGTGGCGATCTCGCCGGTTTCCATCAGCTGCTTGAAGCGGCGCAGGTCGCGCCGTGCCTGGATGGCCGGTTCGCGCTGGAACATCTTGGCGATCACCTTGCCGATGATGCCGCCCGGCGGATCGTACAGGATTGTCGCCGTTACCACGGTCCCGCGATCGCCCTGCGCATCGCGGAAATCGATCCGCCCGCTATTGGGAACGTCCGCGCCGTCTTCCGACGCCCAGGCGATATACTCGCCCTCGCGCTCATCGGTGATTACCGCATCCCATTCGACCGTCTTGCCGGCGGGCGCCTTGACCACCCAGTGCGAGCGCTTGTCGTCAAGCACATCGATCCGCTCGATATTGTCCATGAACGTCGTGAGCTTGGTGAAGTCGCGCCAATAGGCGAACAGTTCGGCACGGGGTCGATTGATCGTTACCGTCCGGCCGATCAGCGTATCGGCGTCGCCCTGATCAGGCTTGTCGAGCCATGATGCGGTAGCTGTATCGACCGCAGCACGCACATGTTTCGAGGCGGTCAGCGGAGCGTCGTCCACGACCGTAAGGTCCATATCGTCGGCCATCGCATATCCTTTGGAGAACTGCTGCCCCAACGATGCGTAACGGTCAGCGTTCCACACCGATTGTGCGGAGACGCGGAAAAATAGATTGTCTTATAATGGGTTAAGTTGCTTCGACGAAAGCGGGCCTGTTACCCCACAAACGCCCGCTCGATCACATATTGCCCCGGCTTGGCGTCGGAGCGTTCCTCGAAACCCAGGCCGTCGAGCATTGCCGGCAGGTCGCGGATCATGTCCATGCTGCCACGCATCATGATGGGGTCGGTTTCGGGGGCGAGGCACTTTTCGCCGGGCATTCGCGGGAGGTATCGTTCTCGAGGAGCGTGCCAAACATATTTGCAGGTAAAGCACCGGGCACGCCTAGCGCCGTCTAACCCCCGCCGGGTACCTTCGGTCCGCGCGGTGCCGCCTCGACATTGGGGGTGTCGCTCGATTTGTTGCGGCTCCAGTCGATGCGGTAGAGATCGAAGCGGCGATCGGCGAGGTTGCGGACGGTGCCTTCCGCGCGGGCCCAGGTCAGGTCGGCGAGGTTGACGTCGGCGATGGTCAGGGCCTCGATATTCTCGCTGGCTTCCGCAGCGATCCCGTCGCGCGCGAAGGGGAAGTCGCATGGCGTCAGGATGCACGACTGGGCGTATTGGATGTCCATGTTGTCGACTCCAGGCAGGTTGCCGACGTTGCCCGACATGACGACGAAGCACTGGTTCTCGATCGCGCGGGCCTGGGCACAATAGCGCACGCGCATATAGCCCTGGCGATTGTCGGTGCAGAAGGGGACGAAGATGATCCGCGCGCCTTCGTCGACCAGGCGGCGGGCCAGCTCGGGGAACTCGCTGTCGTAGCAGATGAGCACGCCGACCGGACCGATATCGGTCTGGATGACGTTCACCGAGCTGCCGCCCTTGATCTTCCACCAATAGGCTTCGTTGGGGGTCGGGTGGATTTTTTCCTGCGAATGCACCGATCCGTCGCGCAGGCAGACATAGGCGATGTTCTGGATCGTGCCGTCTTCAGTGCGCGTCGGATGCGATCCGCCGACGATGTTGATGTTGTAGCGCATCGCCATCCGCGAAAGTTCGGCGACGATCGGCGCGCGATGCTCGGTCAGCCGGTCGATCGCCTCCATCGGCGACAGGGTTTCGGTCTCGAACGAAAGCAAGGACAGCGTGAACAGTTCGGGGAAGACGACGAAGTCCGAGCGGTAATCCGCCGCGACATCGACGAAATATTCAACGTTTTTGACGAACTCGGCGAAGTCCTTGACCGCACGCGCCTGAAGCTGGACCGTCGCCAGACGGACGCTTTCGACATGGCGCGGGACGCGGAATTCGGGGGGCTCGTTCGGGTCGACATAAGGGTTGCGCCAGACCATGTGCGTGGCGAACCCGCCCGAAGACTTGTCCGCCGGCAGATATTTGGGGAGGACGCCGATCGGGGTGAAGCCGTTGGCGAGGTGGAAGCCGACCACAGGGTCGCGGAACTTCCCTTCACGCACGCCGAGGAGGTAATCTTCAGGGCTGCCCGCCTTGGATTTGACGCGTGAGTAACCGGGCATACGTCCGCCAAAGACGATGCCGCGCAGTTCGAGTTGCTCGGCCAATACCCGGCGCGCTTCGTACAGGCGCTTGCCGATGCGCAGGCCGCGCTGGCTTTCGTCGACCGCCAATTCGATGCCGTAGAGCCAGTCGCCGGTCGGGTCGTGGCGGCTGCCGAAACCGTTGCCGGAGATGGTCGCCCAATCATGCGGCGCGAGCGCGATGGCTTCGTCGATGCGCGACGAGGCGCAATAGCCGACGACCTTTTTCTCGAGGACCGCGACGAACTGCCCTTCGGGGAAATTGTTGATCTGTCCGCGAATTTCGCCTGCGGTGTAGTTTTCGGTGTCCGGATAGGCCTGGCTGATCAACGCGAGGATGCCGCGCACGTCGGCGGGGACGGCAACGCGAACCTTCAGCTTGGCAGGGCTTTTTTTGGACAATGATTGGCTCCGGCTGGATCGGGACAGTTCGGCGGTGGGGTATCGCGGCAACGCCTGCCTTCAACAGACGATCCGATCCAGTCATTTGTCGCGTATTCGATACCGATCGTGACGCGGTATGAGCTCCTGCCTTACCCTACAAACGCCCGCTCAATCACATATTGTCCCGGCTTCGCGTTCGATCCTTCTGCAAATCCAAGCCCATCCAGCATCGCGGAGAGGTCGCGGATCATGTCCATGCTGCCGCACATCATGATGCGGTCGGTTTCGGGGTCGAGGCGTTTTTTACCGAGCATCTGTGCGCCGAACAGGCCGCCATTTTCGATCAGCGTGCCGATGCGGTCGCTGGTGGGGAAGGGCTCGCGGGTGACGGTGGGGAGATAGTTGAACTGGAGCAGCGCCTGATCCTGCACCAGCGGATCGCCCGCCAGTTGTGATTCGAGTTCCTCGCGGAAGGCGAGGTCGCTGACGCGGCGGACCGAGTGGACGAGCAGGATCTGGTTGAACAGGTCGTACACGTCGGGGTCTCGCGCCAGACTGAGGAAGGGGGCAAGGCCAGTGCCGGTGGAGAGGAAGAACAGGCGCTTGCCGGGGAGCAGCGCGTCGGTGACGAGCGTGCCGGTGGGCTTGCGACCGAGGAAGATCGGGTCGCCGGGCTGAATCTGTTGCAGGCGCGAGGTGAGCGGGCCGTCCAGCACCTTGATCGACAGGAACTCGATTTCCTCGGCCCAGGCGGGGCTGGCGATGGAATAGGCGCGGAGCAGCGGGCGGCCTTCGCCGGGGAGGCCGATCATCACGAACTCGCCCGAGCGAAAGCGGAAGCTTTGCGGGCGGGTGATGGTGAAGCTAAACAGATGTTCGTTCCAGTGGCGGACGCTGGTCACGGTTTCCACGGTCAGCGAGGCGGAGGGGGCGAGGATCGCGGCGTTGCGGTCGCTCATCGGGCGGCTCCTTCCGGGCGCAGGCCGACGGCGTCGAACGCGGCGGCGGCGGTCTCCAGGGCGAGTTGCAGCGCGGGGGCGCTGGCGGCGGGAACGATCATTGCCAAAGTCTCTCGAAATGCGGCGTGTGGTCGGTGCCGTACGCTCTCAAACAGGCCCATCAGCAGCGCTTCATGCTCGGCGATGCGCGGATGCCCAATGCGGCGGAAATAGAGGGGATCGCGCGCTTCGCAATTAAGAATTGCCATGGCCATGGAGAAGGATTGCAATCCCGCTTCGGCGTTCCAGCGCGCAAAACCCTCGCCCAGCACGTTGCACGGGCAGTGACGAGGTTCACCGCCTGAACCCAGCCGCGCATCGCCCAGACGAAGAAGCGGCCGCCGAGGTCGAGCGAGGATATGGGGCGATCGAGATAATGGTACACCGGAAACTCCTTGCAAGGCGAGTTGCCGGATACGCTATTGCAAGTCAATCGCAATTAAGCGGATGGCTCGACGGCGCGCGGGGTGGAGGTTAGGGAAAGGCGATGGACGTCCAACTTACCCCCGCCGCATCGACCCTGCTCGCGCTGCTGATGCTGGCGGCGGGCGGACTGGTGTGGGGCGGGGTGACGATCCTGCGCCGGGGGGACCGGACCAAGGGTGTGCTGATGCTCGTCTGTGCGGTGGTGCTGGTGGGGAATGTTCTGATCTGGACGGTGTAAACGGCGAGTCCGTAGTGGAAGGCGCCTTTCGTCCGGTGCCCGATCACGGCACTGTGCGATGTTTCTGTTGGGGGGAAGAAATGCGGCGTGTTTCAGTCTCGGTCGGGGTTGCGTTCGCGCTCGGCATGGTTTCGCCGGTCATGCCGACAGCGCGTGCGGAAAGTGCGGACAAGGGCGTGGAGACGGTCAAGCGCGCGCTGGCGGCGTTCGAGCGTGAGGATTGCCCGGGTGCCGTGCGCTTGCTCAAGCCGGCGTTGAAGCCGGCTGCGGCGGCGCAATTGCCGGAGGCGGTGGCGGCCGCGGCCTATTATCTGGCGGCGACGTGTCTTGCGGGCAAGGATCTCGCGGAAGCACGGCGGATGGCGATCGCCGGAACCGCGCTGGCGGAGGCGCCGGACGGGCTGTGGCACCTGCGGCTGGGCATCGACCTCGATTCGGGGGACAATGCAGCGGCGCTGGCGACGCTGGCCGCCATGACCGAGGGGCGGGGCGGCGCGCTGAACACGGTGCCGATGCGCTGGCTCTACCAGCTCAGCCGCAAGCTGAACGGCGCTGGATCGGAGGGGCTGCGGCTGCAATTCCTGCGGATCATGACCGCCGATGCCTATGACCCGGACGAGGCGGGTGCTTCGAAGAACGGTTTTCGGTACGATCTGGCGAAGATTCTGGCGGGCAACGGCGACACGGCAGCCGCAGCGGCGCAGATCGCGCTGATCGATTCCGCCTCGATCCTGTTGACGATGAGTTACGACGCCCGCACCGGCCCGCTGATGCCCGCCGGTTTCGACCCGCGCGCGGCGATGGAGCGCGAACTGGCCAATGCGCGGGCGAACATGCTGCGGCATCCCGATGCGCTATCCCCGTTGTTGGGCGCGGTGGGGAATCTGCGGGCGCTCGGTCGACCAAAGGAAGCGCTCGAGCTGCTTGAAGCGGCGCGGGCGGGGGGCAAGAAGATCGAAGACTATGCCGACGCCGACGAGTTTCGCAATTGGTGGTGGGACGCGATGGCGCGAACGCAGGAGATGATGGGCAATGCGGACGCCACCTTCGTCGCCTTTACGCAAGGGGCCGGTGAGAAGGAGAATGGTGGCGACAACGTCAGCCAGACGATCAATCTGGCGCATGCGCAGAATCGCTTTGGCCGCCATGCCGATGCGCTGAAGACGCTGCCGTCGACCGACAAGGGATTTTCGGCGAGCCCATATGGCGCCATGGAAATGCGTCTGGCGCGCGGCTGCGCCAATGCGGCGCTGGGCAATATGCCGGCCTATGCCACCGATCTGAGCTATGCGCGCGAACATGCAAAGGACAATTGGCAGGTATTGGTCGACCTGTATTTGTGCGGGGGCGATCTGGATGGGGCGGCAGTGGCGCTGATCGGAAATCTGACGGACGCGGATAATCGCGCGGAGGCGCTGGTCTGGCTGAGCGACTATGACGCCGCGTTGCCGGGGCGGCCACTCTACAGCTTCGAAAAGCGGCTGAACGAGCTGAAGGCGCGGGCGGACGTGAAGGCCGCAATCGACAAGGCTGGCGGCATCCGCCGTGTGCGACTGCAACGCGGGGAGTTGTAGCTAATCGCGATCCGGCGACTGGTTGCTGCTCGCGGCGATGGCGGCGGCCCAGTCGGGGTCGGCGGTTTCGGTGACGCCTTCGTCCTCGACCTCCGGCAGCGTGGCGAACCATGGCATACGGGCTTCGGCACCCATCTGGGTTTTGGGCGGGAAGGCGGCGGGGGCGTCGAGCGAGCCGATGGTGAAGTTGGTGCGGCCGGATTCCAGGCCGTGATAGAAGAGCGGCGTGCCGCACGCGGCGCAGAAGCCGCGATCGACATGTTCGGAGCTGCGGAAAGTCGCAGGGGTTCCGCGTGTCCACTCGATCGCATCGTCGGGCGCGGCGACAAGGGCGGCGAAGATATTGCCGACCGCCTTCTGGCACATGCGGCAGTGGCAGATATGCGCGTTGTCGAGCATCGCGGTGGCGCGGTAGCGGACTGCGCCGCACTGGCAGCCGCCGGTCGCGGTGATCTCGCGGCGGTTCATGGCTGCTGCTGTGTGATGCGCAGCGCCCAGCGGTCGTAACCGAGCGCCTCGACCCGCTCGAGCAGTGACTGGAGCGTGGCGGGCGCAGGGCGCGGTTCGCGGTGCAGGAGCCAGAGATAGCGGCCGGCGGGCTCGCCGACGATCGACCAGTCATACGCATCGCCGTGATCGAGCACCCAGTAATCGCCGGTGTAGAGCGGGCCGAAGAACGAGACCTTGAGCTTGGCGTTGGTCGCTTCGTCGGCGATGACCGCGTTGCCGCTGACGGTTGAGCGCTCGCCGTTGCGGGTGCCGCTGTTGTGGATGCCGAGCTTGCCGTTCGGCTCCAGCGCATATTCCGCCGTCACCGCGTCCATCCCCTTCTGGAAGCGGTTTTCGTGGCGGGCGAGTTCGAACCATTTGCCGATGTAGCGGGCGAGATCGACCGATTTGGCCGGTTGCGGCACGTTTGGGTTGATGACCGGCGGGCGGGTGGCGCGCGAAAAGAGGAACAGGCCGCCGATGGTGGCGGCGGCGACGCCGGTGGCGATCTTGATCGCGGTGGACTGCTTCATGGGGGGAGTATGCGGCGGGGCGTGGTCTGCAGGCAAGAAAAGAAGAAGACCCTCACCCAACCCTCTCCCGTGAAGAACGGGAGAGGGCTAGAGGAAGAAGGCTAGAAGATCAGCGGATCGGGGAGTTGGGGTCGAGGCGCATGTCGAGATATTTGTCCACGCTGCCCATCAGCTCTTCCATTTCCTGCTCGAAGAAGTGGTTCGCGTGCGGGATCGTGTCGTGGTGGATGGTGATGTGCTTTTGCGTGCGCAGCTTGTCGACCAGCTTTTGCACCGCGCCGGGGGTGACGACCTCGTCATTCTCGCCCTGAATGATGATGCCGCTGGACGGGCAGGGGGCGAGAAAGGTGAAGTCGAACATATTGGCCGGCGGCGCGATCGAGATGAAGCCGCGAATCTCCGGACGGCGCATCAACAGCTGCATGCCGATCCACGCGCCGAAGCCGAAGCCGCCGATCCAGGTGGTCGAAGCCTCGGGGTGAAAGCTTTGCACCCAGTCGAGCGCCGATGCCGCGTCGGACAATTCGCCGATGCCATTGTCGAACACGCCCTGGCTCTTGCCGACGCCGCGAAAGTTGAAGCGCAGGGTCGCGAAACCGCGACGCTGGAACGTCTTGAACAGCTCCTGCGTGATGCGGTTGTTCATCGTGCCGCCGGCATTGGGATGCGGATGCAGGATCATGGCGACGGGCGCACGCGGGCGCGGGCCTGGGGTGAAACGGCCTTCGAGGCGGCCTTCGGGGCCGGGGATGATGACTTCGGGCAAGGCAGACTCGCTTGAATTGGGGCGCCCACTCCTAAAACGATTGGGCGCGAAAAACGATGGAGGCTATATAAGCGACAAGCCCCGACAAGCAATTGGAACGAATCCCCCCTTGGCCGCCACAATACAAAACAGGCGCATCTATCTGGATCATGCCGCGACCACCCCGATGCTGCCGCAAGCGGTGACCGCGGTGCAGGAGGCGATGCTGCGTTGGGCCAATCCGAGTTCGCCGCATGCCGAGGGGCGCGCGGCGCGGGCGGCGCTGGAGGATGCGCGGGCGCGGATCGCGGCGGCCTATGGCTGGCCACACGAACTGATCCTTACCAGCGGGGCGAGCGAATCGCTCTATATCGCGCTGAAGCGATCGATGGCGCAGCGGCGGCTGATTACTGCGGTGGAGCATGATTCGGTGCTGCGCCATTCTGAAGGCGCTAGCGTGCTGCCGGTGCTGTCGGACGGAACACTGGACCTCGACGCGCTGCGTGCGGCGATCGCGCCGGGCGTGCTGCTGTGCGTGCAACGGACCAACAGCGAGACCGGCGTGATTCAACCGATCGAGGCGATCGGGCAGATCGTGCGCGAGGCGGGCGGGATCCTGTTGGTCGATGCGGCGCAAATGCCGGCGCGCGCGTCTGCGGCAGTGCTGCGGCATGCCGATCTGGTCGCGGTCTCCGCGCACAAGCGCGGCGGGCCGCCGGGGATCGGGGCGCTGTTCGTGCGCGATTTCGCCACGTTGATGCCGATGGGCGGGCAAGAGAAGGGCTATCGTGCCGGGACCGAGAATTTGCCCGGCGCGCTCGGCTTTGCCGCAGCGGTCGAGGTGCCGGAGGATACGGATCCGCTCTACACCTTGCGCGCCCGGCTGGAGGCGGCGTTGCCGGACGTCGAAATCGTCGGCGCGGCGAATTCGCGGTCGCCGCTGATCGGGGCCTATCGCATGCCGGGTGTCTCCGCCGCCGCGCAGCTGATCCGGTTCGACATGGCCGGCTTTGCGGTTTCGGCAGGCAGCGCCTGCGCCTCGGGCAGCTTGCGGCCAAGCCATGTACTGAGCGCGATGGGCTGGACCGAACCGGCGTTGCGCGAGGTGATCCGGGTGAGTTTCGGGCGCGGCACGACCGAAGTCGAGGTGGACGGCTTTGCGGCGTTATGGCGCGAGATCGCGGCGGATGCACGGGCGCGGGCGGCATGACCTATCTCGATTATCAGGCGACGACGCCATTAGCGCCGGAAGCGTTGGCGGCGATGCTGCCGTGGTTGAGCGATGACTTCGCCAACCCGCACTCGGCGCATGCTGCCGGGCGGAAGGCGAAGGCGGCGGTCGAGGTGGCGCGCGAGCAGGTCGCGGATTTGATGCCGGATGGCGGCACCGTGAGCTTCACCAGCGGTGCGACCGAGGCGCTGAACTGGGCGATCAAGGGGACGCGCGGAGATATTGTCACGCTGGCGACCGAGCATGCGGCGGTGCTGGATACCGTGGCGGCCACCGGGCGCGAGGTGACGGTCCTGCCGGTGGGCAGCGATGGACTGATCGAGTTCGCGGCGGCGCGAGCGGCGATTGGACCGGGGACTGGGCTGGTCGCGGTGATGCTGGTCAATAACGAGATCGGGACGGTGCAGCCGATCGAGGAACTGGCGGGGCTGGCCAAGGCGGCGGGGGCGTTGTTCCTGTGCGACGCCGTGCAGGGGTTCGGGCGCGAGCTGATCCCGGATGTGTGCGATCTGGTCGCGGTGTCGGCGCACAAGGTACACGGGCCAAAAGGGATCGGGGCTTTGTGGGTGCGCGATGGCGTGACGCTGGAGCCGTTGCTGCATGGCGGGGGACAGGAGCCCGGGGGGCGATCGGGGACGTTGTCGCCTTCGCTGTGTGCGGGGTTCGGCGCGGCGGCGGCGCTGGCAAAGCAGCGGTTCGGGGCGGATCGGGCACATGTGTCGCAGCTGTTCCGCGCGGCGTTTCAGGCGCTGGGCAGCGCGGGGTGGACGTTGAACGGGTCGAAGGATGAGCGGTATCCGGGGAACCTCAACCTGCATTATCCGGGGCTGGATGTGGCGCGGTTGATGTCCGATCTGCGCGACATCGCCTTTTCCGCCGGGTCGGCCTGCGCGAGTGGGTCGGGGCGGCCGAGCCATGTGTTGCGGGCGATCGGGCTGTCGGATGCGGAGGCGCGGTCGAGCATCCGGCTGGGCTTTGGGCGCTATACGACCGAGGAGGAATTGTTGGGCGCCGTTGAGCGGATCGATTCAGCGGCGCGGGCGCAGCGGGTGGCGGCATGATCCGGGTGCGGTTCATTGATCCAGACGGTGACGGGGTTACCGAGGCCGAGGCGGCTGCGGGCGACCGGTTGCTTGAAGTGGGCCAGGCGAAGGGCATGCCGCTGGAGGGGACGTGCGAGGGGCAGATGGCGTGTTCCACCTGTCACGTGATCGTCGCGCCGGAGGATTTCGATCGCTTGCCGCGGGCGAGCGAGGAGGAAGAGGATATGCTCGACCTCGCCGTGGGTGCGACACGGACGAGCCGGTTGTCGTGCCAGATTTTGCTGGATGCATCGCTGGACGGGCTGACAGTCAGGCTGCCTTCAGAACACCGCGATATGCAGGGAAGATGATGAACGATTTCAGGACCCTTGGTCGCCGCCAGTTGATCGCCGGGGCCGCCATGCTGGCCGCGCTCCCCGCTGTTGCTCAGAAGAAGAGCGTGCTCGACCGCATCCGTGAGGAGACTGGCGGGCGGATTGGCGTGGCGGTGTATGACAGCGAGACCGGGCGGCGTTACTTCGACGGGGCCGAGGCGCGCTTTGCGATGTGCTCGACGTTCAAGGTGCCGCTGGCCGCCGCCGTGCTGGCGCGTGCCGATCGGGGCGAGATCGACCTGAAGCGGGAAATTCGGTTCGGGGAGGCCGATCTGCTGGACTATGCGCCGGTGGTGAAGGCCAATCTGGCAAAGGGGGCGCTGTCGATCGAGGCGTTGCTGGAGGCGGCGGTGGTGATGAGCGACAATGCCGCCGCGAATCTGGTGTTCGGCCAGATTTCGGGGCCGCGCGGGCTGACCAAGTTCATTCGCTCGACCGGGGATGCGATCAGCCGGTCGGATCGGGACGAGCCTTCGCTCAATATCGTGCGTGGCGGTGAGGTGCGGGATACCACGACGCCGATGGCGATGCTGTGGATGCTCAACGCAATCCTGCTGGGCGAGACGCTGTCGCCCGCGTCGCGCGCGAAGCTGCTCGGCTGGATGGAGGCGTCGCCGACCGGCAAGGAGCGGCTGCGCGCGGGAATGCCCAAGACCTGGCGGGTGGGTGACAAGACGGGCACGAGCGGGGAAGGCTATTTCAACGACATCGCCATTGCCACGCCGCCGGGGCGGAAGCCGATTTTGGTGACCTGTTATCTGGACGCGCCGGGGCTGGACGGGGCAAAGGCGAACGCGGCGCATGCGAAGGTCGGGGCGCTGGTCGGGGCGTTGTTCGCGTAATTGACAAGGGTGCTGCGGTAAGGAATGTTTGGGTATGGCAACGATGCAAATCTCAGTGCCGGACAACATGAAAACGCTCGTCGAGTCGCACGTCCGTGACGGACTTTACGCAGATGTCAGCGACTATATCCGCAACTTGATTCGGGCTGATTTGGGTGCGGAGGGTGATTGGGAAGTCACCCCCGAGCTTGAGGCTGCGATCGAAGAAGGCGAGGCAAGCGGTTATGTGCCATTCGATCCCGTAAAGCTGTTGAATGAGGCGAGATCGAAATACCGCTCCGATTAGACATTTCTCGGCGGGCGGAGCGCGATCTGACCGGTATCTGGCTTTACAGTGCGCGCGAATGGGGCGTCGATCAAGCCGACAGCTATTATGAAAAACTGGTCGCGTCGATTACGTTGCTGCGTGAACATCCAGATTTCGGATCGTGGCGGCTAATTCGGGGGCGCCCCTGCCGTCGATGGGTAATCGGCAGTCACGCAATCGTGTTTCAAGTTCGTGGACGTAGCCTTCACATTATCCGTATCCTCCACGCCGCAATGGACGAGCGTCGTCATCTCGGCTGATCTTGCGTCCCGCACGCACTTCCCCCATATGCGCCGTGGGAGTCGGGCGGACGATGCCGTCGCCAACCCGGTCAGATCCGGAAGGAAGCAGCCGTAACGATATTCGTGTCGGGTCGTCCCGGCTCCCACCTTTTCTAGACGAACCGATTCTGCCAGACAGCTCCTGTGGGGGGCGGCATGAGCGAATTCGAGTTCTTCTTCTCTTTCTACGGCTTGCTGCTGGGCCTGACGGTGGTCGAAGTCGCAACGAAGATGGCAGATGCCGTCGGCGCGCGAAAACGCATTGCCATGGGGCTGCTCACGCCGGCGCTCGCGATCTTCGTCCTGTTCGATATTACCAGTTTTTGGTTGTGGGCGTGGGCCGCGCGGGAATGGGTCACGGTTTCGTGGGGTGTGATGTTTGGCGCTCTGGCCCTGGCCGTAAGCTATTTTCTGGCGGCCGCGCTCATTTTTCCCCGTCAAGCCGACGAGTGGGCATCGCTTGACGACCATTATTGGCGTCACAAGCGTATCGTGCTGGGCGGAGTGATCTTTGCCAATGTCGTTAGCACGGCGCAAAGCCTGTCGCGGCATACACCGACGCTTGACGACACCTGGTTTTACTTCTGGCTCGCGATCTATTGGGTACCGCTGATCGCGTTGCTGTTCACGAAATCCCGACGTGCAGATCTTACACTGCTCGGCATCGAGGTGGCTCAGTATATCGTCTATGTGACTCATCTGCTGCCGCATTCCAACTGGGGCACCACGGCGGTCCAATAGGCACCGAACATTTCGACAACGGGCGCACGGGTGGCTAGAGAAGGGACGATGTCCGATTCCTTCCTTGGCCTAGACGAACCGCCCCAGCCCAAAGACGCGGCGTATCGCGTGCTTGCGCGCAAATACCGGCCGCAGACCTTTGCCGAGCTGATCGGGCAGGATGCGATGGTGCAGACGCTGGGGAACGCCATTAGGCGCGACCGGCTGGCGCATGCATTCCTGCTGACCGGGGTGCGCGGGGTCGGCAAGACGTCGACCGCGCGGCTGATTGCCAAGGCGCTCAATTGCATCGGGCCGGACGAGCAGGGCGGGCCGACGATCGACCCATGCGGGGTGTGCGAGCCGTGTCGCGCGATTGCCGAGGGGCGGCATATCGATGTGATCGAGATGGATGCTGCCAGCCATACCGGCGTCGATGACGTCCGTGAGATCATCGATGCGTCGCGTTATGCGGCGGTGTCGGCGCGCTATAAGATCTACATCATCGACGAAGTTCACATGCTGTCGAAGAATGCGTTCAACGCATTGCTGAAGACGCTGGAGGAGCCCCCGGGGCATGTGAAATTCCTGTTCGCCACGACCGAGGTGCAAAAGGTGCCGGTGACGGTGCTGTCGCGGTGCCAGCGGTTCGATCTGCGGCGGATTTCGGCGGCCGCGCTGGCAGAGCATTTTGCGCATGTGACGGCGGCGGAGGGCGCGGAGGCGGAGCCGGAGGCGCTGGCGATGATCGCGCGGGCGGCGGAAGGGTCGGCGCGCGACGGGCTGTCGATTCTGGATCAGGCGATCGCGCATGCGGGTATGGAGGGTGGGGCAGTCACCGCCGACGCCGTGCGAGAGATGCTGGGGCTGTCCGACCGCAACGCGATCCGCGACCTGTTCGGGCTGGTGATCGCGGGGGATGCGGTTGGCGCGCTGGCGGCATTGCGCGGACAATATGATCTGGGCGTCGATCCGCAGGCGGTGCTGAAATCGTTGCTGGAGACGGTGCACCGCGTGACTCTCGCCCGACTGGGTAATGAGGGCATGCCGGGACAGGCGGCGGAGGAGACGGCGGCGCTGGCCGAATGGGCGGCGAAGCTGGGCTTTCCGGCGCTGCACCGGCTGTGGCAGTTGTTGCTGAAGGGACATGACGAGGTCGCGCGCGCGGCGCTGCCGATCGAGGCGTGCGAAATGGCGTTGCTGCGGGTGATTCATGCTTCGACTTTGCCCGATCCGGGTGAGCTGGCGCGCAAGATCGCCGACGGGATGCCGGTGGGTGGTGCCGCGCCTTCCTTGCCATCTGCACCCGCCGAAGCGCCTGCACCGCGCGATCTGGCCGAGTTGCTGGAGAGGCTGGAGGGTGTGCAGGATCATCATGTCGCCGCGCGTGCACGCAACCTGATGCGGGTTATTTCGTTTGAAGCGCCGGTGATTGAGGTCAGCAGCAACGGGCTACCCGCCGATCTGGTACGCGATTTCGAGCAGGCGGTGCGGCGGTTGCTGGGTAAGCAATGGTCGCTGAAGGTGACCGACGCACCGGGCGGCGAGACGCTGGCCGAGATCAAGGCGGCCGAGGCGACGGCGGAGCGGGACGCAGTGCTACGTTCTCCAGTGGTCGCGGCGGCACTTGAAGCATTTCCCGACGCCGAATTGATCGGCTGGACCCAAGACAGGAAGCGAGCATGAAGAGCATCGAAGACATCATGGCGATGGCGCAGAACGTTCAGGACGAACTGCAAAAGGCACAGGCCAATCTCGACGGGATCGAGGTGCAGGGCGCATCGGGCGGCGGGTTGGTGAAGGTCAAGGCGACCGCCAAGGGCCGGATCATCGGCGTCGATATCGATGAGTCGCTGCTCGCGCCTAGCGAGAAGCAGATGCTGGAAGATCTGGTGGCTGCCGCGCTGAACGATGCGCGGGTCAAGGCCGATGTGGCGGCGCAGGCGGAAATGTCGAAGATGTCGAGTGGCATCCCGTTGCCGCCGGGGTTCAAGCTGCCTTTCTGAACGCTCGTTTGCGGATGCGCGATGCGCACCCGGACGGTGCCGGCCCGCTCCCCCACCCGGCCACCCACTTCAGTATATCTTGATGGGTGGCCGGGTGGGGGAGCGGGCTGGCACCGCCACATAAAGCTGAACATTACACAACGGGAACAATCGGTTCTGCGTGTCGTTTTCTCGCCAATCCAAGTCTTTAGGGAGATGCAAGATGAGTGACGACCGGACCGAAGCAACGCGCGTTGAAACACCGACTCACACCACGACTGTGGTCGAGCGCCGCGGCGGCGGCGGCGGATTGATCCTGGGGATCATCGCGCTGGTGATCGTTGTGGTCGGCGGCTTCTACTTCCTCAGCCAGAACAGCAGCGAAACCAAGAAGGACGACGCCATCGCCGAGGCGGCGAAGAGCGTTGGCGATACGGCGGAGAAGGCTGGCGACGCGATCGACAAGTCGACGCCGAAGGACTGATTTCTAGCGCACGCAGCTATCGAGACCGTCGTTATGGACGACGGCGATGCGGCGGGCGATCGAATTGCCATAGCGGCGGGTGAAGCCTTGCGGGGCGGCACCCGCCCTTTTTTTCGGAAGCGGAAGGACGGCGGCGATCCGGGCCGCCTCGGCGCGGGTCAGGTTCGACGCGCCGTGCTTGAAATAGCGTTGCGCCCCGGCCTCCGCGCCATAGGTGCCGATGCCGGTCTCTGCGATGTTGAGATAGACTTCCATGATCCGCTGCTTCGACCAGATCAGTTCTATCAACACGGTGAACCAGGACTCCAGCCCCTTGCGGAAAAAGCCGCCGCCCTGCCACAGAAAGGCATTCTTCGCGGTCTGCTGGCTGATCGTCGATCCGCCGCGCAGCACTTTCCCGCCCTGAGCGTTGCGCAGCATCGCGGCGGCGATCGAATCATAATCGAAACCGCTGTGCGTGCAGAAGCTGGAGTCCTCCGCTGCGATCGCCGCCCGGGCCATGTCGGGATCGATCCGCTCGATCGGCACCCAATATTTGGTCGCGCCATGCCCGGCGAGAACGTCGCCCGCCATCGTAAAGGTAAAGGGCGGGGGGACGAAGCGGTACAGCGTCACCCACAGCACCGATCCGACGACGAACAGCAGCAGCCCCTTGCCCGCCGCGACGGTCAGCCTGCGACCCAGCGGGCGGCGCGGTTTCGCCTTCTTCTTTGCAGCTGGCTTCAAGGGAGGGGGGGGGCCGGCGTCACGGGTGGTCACAACGGGCGACTTGACCCGCGCGACCGGCGGGGTCGGCGCGGGCCAGTCGGACGGGGAGGCGCGCTGGATGTTGCCATCGCTGCCGCCCGGTGCGGGTTGGTCATCAGGAATTCGGCGATTGGTCATCGCCGGTGATCTGGCCGATCAGCCGACAGCGAGCAAGCGCCGGTCGCCCGCAAGCCGCATCATCGCCTTTTGCAGCTTCTCGAATGCGCGCACCTCGATCTGGCGAACGCGCTCACGGCTGACGCCATAAACCTGGCTCAGTTCCTCCAGCGTCTTGGGATCGTCGGTCAGGCGGCGTTCGGTCAGGATGTGCTGTTCACGCTCGTTGAGATCGTCCATCGCCTCGGTCAGCATGGTGTGGCGCACATCCGCCTCCTGCGCCTCAGCGACGACCGTATCCTGCAACGGCGCGTCGTCCTGCAGCCAATCCTGCCACTGACCGTCGCCATCCTCACGCATCGGCACGTTGAGCGACGTATCACCGCCCATCGCCATGCGGCGGTTCATCGACGTGACCTCATCCTCGGTCACGCCCAGATCGGTGGCGATCTTGGTCAGATGTTCGGGCGTCAGGTCGCCATCCTCGAACGCGTCGAGCTTGGCCTTCATCCGGCGCAGATTGAAGAACAGCTTTTTCTGCGCGGCGGTGGTGCCCATCTTCACCAGCGACCAGCTGCGCAGGATGAATTCCTGAATCGACGCGCGAATCCACCACATCGCATAGGTGGCGAGGCGGAAGCCGCGATCGGCCTCGAACTTCTTCACGCCCTGCATCAGGCCGATATTGCCCTCGGAAATCAGCTCGGACACGGGCAGACCATAGCCGCGATACCCCATCGCGATCTTGGCCACGAGGCGAAGATGCGAGGTCACCAGCTGCGCCGCGGCGTCGGTGTCGCCATGCTCCTCAAAGCGCTTGGCGAGCATATATTCCTGCTCGGGCGCGAGGATCGGAAACTTCTTGATCTCGGCGAGATAGCGGTTGAGGCTTTGCTCACCGCCAAGTGCGGGGATCGTCGAGGGGACGTTGCTTCCGCTTGCCATGATCTAAATACTCCCTTTCTAGTGCCTTCCCCCCTGTTGCGGCGAGGTTGGCATGGTGACCCTCCGGATGGACGAGTCGGTAAAAATCTAAGCGCTCACATCTATACGAGGAGCGTATCGAACAGTTCCTGCATGTCCGCAGGCATTTCGCTATCGAACGCCAAAGCGTGGCTATTCAGAGGGTGGATAAACCCCAAATGCGCCGCGTGTAAGGCCTGACGATGGAAACCCAGGGTTTCCAGTGCCTGCCTGTGTTCCTTCTTCGTTCTACCATAAACCGGGTCGCCGATCAACGGGTGATCGATCGACGCCATGTGTACGCGCACCTGATGCGTGCGCCCGGTTTCCAGCCGACACTCGACCAGAGCGGCTTCATGCAGCGGTTTCGTCAGTGTCCAGTGCGTCACCGCGCGTTTGCCGCCTGAAACAATGGCAATCTTTTTGCGGTTCTGCGGCGATCGCGCAAGGGGGGCATCGATGGTTCCGCCTGACGTTTTCGGTCGGCCGGAGACGATCGCCTTGTAGCGGCGGTCGATCGTATGCGCCTTGAACTGACGGGCGAGGCCGACATGCGCGCGATCGGTCTTGGCGGCGACCATCAGGCCGGACGTATCCTTGTCGATGCGGTGGACGATGCCGGGACGGGCGACGCCACCGATGCCCGAGAGGCTGCCGTGGCAATGATGGAGGAGCGCGTTGACGAGGGTGCCGTCGAAATTCCCCGCGGCGGGGTGGACGACGAGACCGGCCTGTTTGTCGATCACGATGAGATGTTCGTCCTCGAACACCACGTTCAGGGCGATGTCCTGCGGTTCGTTATGCGCCTCGGCCGGGGCGGGGACGTTCAGGATGAACAGCGCGCCGCCGGGTGCTTTTTTCTTGGGATCGCGCACGAGGCCATCGGGGCCGGTGACGTTGCCCGTGGAGATGAGCGCCTTGATGCGTTCGCGCGAGAAAATGGGCAGCGCGTCGGCCAAAGCCCGGTCCAGCCGCCAGCCATCCGCCGCATCCGCGATTCGCGCTTCGTGTGTGGCAACCCCCGGACTCATTCTGCTAGGGCAAATGGGAATGGCGATACGGATTTCAAGCTGTGTTATCGAACTAATCCAGCGGGCGGCGGCGGAGGCTGCGCCGATGGAGGCGTGCGGGCTGTTGTTCGGCAGCGAGGCGGTGACGCAGGCGAGCGTGACGGCGAATGTCGCGGCCGATCCGTCGCGGCATTTCGAGGTCGATCCGCGCGCACTGATCGCGGCGTTGCGGGCAGAGCGAACGGGTGGCGAGCGGGTGGCGGGATATTGGCATTCGCATCCATCCGGCGACGCGCGGCCGTCCGTCACCGACGCCACGATGGCGGCAGGTGACGGGAAGCTGTGGCTGATCGCCGCCGGGGCGGATGTGACATTGTGGCGCGCGGTGCAGGCGGGGGCCGTGCATGGCCGATTCGATGCGGTGGAAATCGCCACCGAATAACCGGTGGAACGTTTCGGATGCGGCTTGGTTAAGTCTCTATCGCAATAAGGGAAATCGCCATGCTTTGGACCGTCGCCGTCGTTCTGTTCATCCTGTGGCTGTTGGGCTTTGCGCTCGATTTCGGCGGCGGGCTGATTCACCTGATCCTCGTCGTCGCCGCGATCGTGATTATCGTGCAGTTCCTGCAGGGACGCCGCAGCGTTTAACCGACCGGGCGGCGGGCATTAGTGCCCGCCGCCCCTTATCAGCGCGGTGATTGCCGCGAGCGCGCCATCGAAGCGGCCTTCAGCCTCGGCATCGCGCAGGAATTTGACGCGCTCGACCAGGATTTCGGCGGGCGTCGGAGTCCGGCCGAACAGCGCCATTACCTCGTCCGCGAATTCAGCGAGCGGCTGATAGCCCTGACGCGTTGCCTGTCCCGGCGTCAGCCCGGTCTGCACGGCGGGCGGAGCCAGTTCGATCACCTCCACCTGTCCCGCCAGTTCCGCGCGTAGCGAAACGGAATAACTGTGCATCGCCGCCTTGGTCGCCGAGTAGGTGGCGGCGGTGACCAGCGGCACGAAGGCGAGACCCGACGTGACGTTAACGATGGCGGCGTCGGCCTGCGCCTTCAGATGATCGATCAGCGCATTCGTGAGACGGATCGGGCCGAGCAGGTTAGTGGTGATCGTCGCCTCCGCATCGGCAAGATCGCGGTGGCCGGCAATATCCTCGGAACGCATGATCCCGGCATTGTTGACGAGGATATTGAGTGTCGGGTGCGCGGCGATCACTTCGCGCGCGAACGCCTCGATCGCGTCGGCGCTGTCGATATCGATCGTGATGGCGTGCATGTTCGGGCGGCCAGCGATCGTTTCCTCCAGCGCTTCGCGGCGTCGTCCCGCGACGATGACGGTGTTCCCGGCATCATGGAAACGCTGTGCCAGTGCCGCGCCGATGCCGGAGCCGCCGCCGGTGATAAGGATGGTGTTGCCGGTTGGTTGCATGGAGGTTCTCCTTGATCCGATGGCTGCGATGTAGCGACGCGCTTTCGAGTGGAAAGAAGGCACCGGAAAGATTTATACCCACCCAATGGAGAGCATGAAGAAGTCGAGCGACTGGCATGCGGTGAACCCGCAGGTCGATGCGTTGGTGCATGAGCTGATCGGTGCGGTCGCGGACAAATGGTCGATGATCGTGCTGGAGACGCTGGACGAACGCGGTGAGCAGCGTTTCACCCAATTGTCGAAGGCGATCCCCGAGATCAGCCAGAAAATGCTGACCCAGACGCTGCGACGGATGGAACGCGACGGGATGGTGACGCGGACCGTGCATGCGGTTGTGCCGCCGCGCGTCGACTATCGGCTGACGCCGCTGGGCGACAGTCTGGGCGAGGCGTTCTGCGGGGTGTGGCATTGGGCCGAGGCGAATTTGGAAGCTGTGGCGACGGCGCGGGCGAAGTTCGACGGGCGGGAGTGATTAGTCGCCCGGCCGCCCCAGATAGTCCGCGCCGTACACGGCCTTGCGGATGTCGGTGTGGAGCGAGCCGTCGAACGGTAGCGTCTGGGTGAAGAACACCACGGCCATGTTGTTGGCCGGATCGACCCAGAACAGGGTCGAGGCCATGCCGTCCCAGAAGAATTCGCCGACCGCGCCGCGATTGCGGTCGGGCGTGGCGGGGCGAACGGTGCGGACGGCGAAGTCGAAGCCGAAACCGCCGTCGATCTTGCCGGGGAGCCATTCGCGCTCCTTGACCGCCGGGTCGAGCTGGTCGGTCGCCATCAGGCGGATCGTGGCGGGTTTGAGGATGCGCGCGCCGTCCAGCTCGCCGCCGTTCAGCAGCATGCGGGCGAAACGCATATAATCGTCGATCGGCGCGACGATGCCCGCGCCGCCCATCGTTAGCTTGGCACCGGGAAAGTTCATCCGATGTGTGATTGCGTCGGGCTGGCGGACGAGCGGGCCGGTTTGCTTGTCATAGGTCGCGGCGAGGCGGGGGAGGCGGTCCATCGGCTGCGCCCAGGCGGCCTCGCGCATTTTCAGCGGCTCGAAGATGTGGGCGCGGACATAGTCGGCGAATTTCTGGCCCGATAATCGCTCGACCAGCAGCGCCTGAACGTCGACCGCGACACTGTAATGCCATTCGGTGCCGGGATCGGCCAGCAAAGGCAAACGCGCCAGTCGCCGCCCGAACTCAGTAAGATCATGGTCGATATTGAGCGGATCGGTGGTTACGAACGCCTCGTGCGCCGCGCTTGGGCCGTCGCCATAGGCGAAGCCGGCGGTGTGGCGCAGGATGTCGCGGATGGTGATCGTGCGGGTGGCGGGGCGCCAGAGCGGCTTGCCCGCTGCGTCGGTGCCGTCTTGCACCAGCATGTTGGCGAAGTCGGGGAGGTAGCGGGCTAGGGGATCGTCGAGGCGGAACTTGCCCTGTTCCCACAATTGCATCAGCGCCACGCCGGTAACGGGTTTGGTCATCGACCAGATCTGGACGAGCGTATCGCGCTGAAACGGGCGTTTGCCTTCCCGGTCGGCATTGCCCTGAGCGCCGAAATAGACCTCGCGGCCGTCCTTCCACACCAGCGTCGAAACCCCGGCGGCGCGGCCCTTTGCGACCATGTCAGCGAGCATGCGGTCGATCCGGGCCTTGTCGATCTTCGCGGCTTCCGCAGCAACCGGGCGTTGTTGCGCGAGGGCGGGCAGGGGAACGGTGCCGAGAAGCAAAATCGCCGTCAACGCTGTCATCGCTTGCTTCATTCATCCGCTCCGGACCTGTTTTGCGGCCATGCTAACCGGCTTTACGCTTGTGCGAAAGATCGTGCGCTTGCAGCATCGGCACGGCTGCGCCAAAGAGTCCGCTGACCACCGGAGCATCCATGAACATCTCGCCCACCGATTTCGCCAGCCTGCTATGTTCGCGCCTGTGCCATGACCTGCTGAGTCCGGTGGGGGCGCTCAACAACGGGCTGGAACTGCTGGCCGACGAGCAGGACCCGGAGATGCGCCAGCGTTGCCTGGAATTGCTGGCCGAGAGCGCAAAAGCGAGCGCGAACAAGCTGAAGTTCTTTCGCCTGGCGTTCGGCGCGGCGGGCGGGTTCGGCGATACGGTCGACACGCGTGAGGCACAGGCGGCGATCGACGGGTTGTTCGGCGACAATCATCGCGTGAGCGTCGGCTGGATGGTCGAAAATCCGGTGCTGCCCAAGCAGGTCATCAAGGTGCTGCTCAACCTCGCCCTGATCGGCGGCGATGCGCTGGTGCGCGGCGGACAGCTAGATATCGGCGCGGAAGTGCAGGACGGCAGCGTCGAGATCGTCGTGCGCGCCGATGGTCCGCGGATCGTGCTCGATCAGGAACTGCGCGCCGCATTGATGGGCGGCGACGACGCCATGCCGGTGACGCCGCGCGCGGCGGCCGCTTATCTGGTGCATGAACTGGTGACGCAGGGTGGCGGCGAGTTGCAGGTGTCACCAGCGGATGCGGAAGTGTTGTTGTTCGGCGCTTCTTTCAGAACCGCCTAGCTAACGCCCCCTTAACGCCTGACCTGCCATGACCCGATGCAACTGCGTTGGGGGCAATGTTGGACGACCTGCTGCAAGAATTCATTGCCGAGACGCGCGAGACACTGGAGGCGTTGTCGGGCGAGATCGTGGCGTGGGAGGCCAACCCCGGCGATCGCACGCGGCTGGACGCCATTTTCCGCTTTGTTCACACGGTGAAAGGGAGCTGCGGCTTTCTCGACCTGCCGCGCCTCGCCCGATTGAGCCATGCCGCCGAAGACGTGCTGGCGGCGGCGCGGGACGGCAAGCGTGCGCCGGATCGCGCGCTGGTCAACGCGGTGCTCGCCATCGTCGATCGCATCGGAGAGCTGGTCGAGGCGATCGATGCCGGCAGCAGCCTGGACGATAGCGGCGAGGATTTCCTGATCGCGGCACTGGCAGACGGATCGGCGGAGGTCGCGCAGACCACCGGCCCGGTCGCGCAGCGTGCGCCGGCGCGCAGCGTGCGGCTGAACGTCGATCTGCTCGACCGGATGATGAGTGGCATGTCGGACATGGTGCTGGCCCGCAACGAACTGTCGCGGCGGCTGCGTAACGCCGAGATTGATCCCGAGGTCGAAGCGTCGCTGGAGCGGATGTCAGCGACAGTCGCCGAGCTGCGCGACACGGTGACGCGCACGCGGATGCAGAAGATCGACGCGCTGTTCTCCGCATTACCGCGCATGGTCCGCGATACCGCAGCGGGACTGGGCAAGTCGGTGACGCTGCATATCGAGGGTGCCGAGGTCGAGCTGGACCGCGAGATGATCGAGGTGCTGCGCGATCCGCTGGTCCATATCATCCGCAACTCGATCGACCACGGCATCGAGCATCCCGCCGATCGCCGGATGGCGGGCAAGCGCGAAAATGGTCGCCTGACCGTGTCGGCGCGACAATCGGGCAACCAGATAGTTGTCGAGATCGCTGATGACGGGCGCGGGATCGATACCGACGCGCTGATCCGCAAGCTGGCGGAGGCGGGTCGCGACGAGCGCGGGCTGCGCGCGCTGGGCGAACGCGCGAAGCTGGAGCTGGTGTTCGAGGCGGGGCTGTCGAGCAAGGATCAGGTTACCGAAGTTTCGGGGCGTGGGGTCGGGATGGATGTGGTGCGCGCCGCAATCGAGCAGATTGGCGGGCGCATCGACCTAGACAATGTTCCCGGGCGGGGCCTGCGCATCCTGATCCATGTGCCGCTGACATTGTCGATCATTCCCACCATCGTGCTGGCGGCGGGCGGGCAGCGTTTCGCGGTGCCGCGTCAGGCGATCGAGGAGATCGTCAGCGAGCGCGGGGCCGCGATCCGCATCGACCGAATCGGCAGCGCCGAGGTGGCAACGGTGCGCGACCGGCGGCTGCCGCTGGTCGATCTGGCCGGGCAGCTGGGTCTGGGCAGCAACGTCTGTGCGCTTCACACGATGCTGGTGATCGTCGGCATCGGGGAAGGCAGCTTTGCGCTGCGCGTGGACGACGTGCTCGATAATGAGGAACTGGTCATCAAGCCCGCAGCGCCCGCGATCATGGCGACCGGGCTGTATGCGGGTCAGACATTGCCCGATAGCGGGCTGCCGATGCTGTTGCTCGACTGTGGCGGGATCGCGCGCGACGCACGGCTGCAATTCGTGCGCGATGCGGTGGTCGAAGAAGCGGAAACCGTTGTGGAAGAGGCGGGCATTACCGCGCTGGTCTTCATCGATCTCGACGGTGTGCGCCGCGCAGTGCCGCTGGCCGTGGTCGACCGCATCGAGCAGGTCGAGGCCGAAGCGATCCGATTTGCCGCCGGACGCCTGCGGCTGACCATCGACGGGCGGATCCTGCCGCTGGCCGCGCAGGGCGATGTCGGCGGAATCGGCACCTGGTCCGTCCTGCGCCTGAAAGACGGTGCGAGCGAAATCGCCTATGCCATTGCCGAAGCGGCGGACATCGTGGTCCTGCCCGTCGATCTGGTCCCCGCCGATGCGCCGGGGGCGGTGGCGGGCGTCGTCCTGCTCTACGGCGAACCGGTCGAGCTGCTCGATGCGCACTGGCTGTTCGCCGAGCATGGCGAAGGGCACGGTCAGGATGAAACCGCGCCTTTATGCCTGTTGTCGGGCGGTGATTCGGGCTGGATGCAGACATTCGTCGCGCCGATCCTGGAAAGCGCCGGGTATCGCGTAACTCAAGCGCTTGCGGCGGGCGAGCGGGCCGACGTCCTGTTGACGCTGGATTGCGAGCAGGAGGTTGCGGCGCTCGACGCGCCGATCGTGCGGCTGCGCAGCAAGCGCGGCGGTGGCGAGGACGGCAGCATTTATCGCTATGATCGTGCGGCGTTGCTTGGCGCGCTGGCCATGGCGCGGAGGGCATGACGATGGAACGGCTTTTCCTGATCGCGCATGTCGCGGGCCAACCGGTGGCGATCGACGCCGAACAGGTCGAATCCGTGGTCGATATCGGCACGATCGTGGCGGTGCCGCGTGCCGGCGCGCAGGTTCGCGGTCTGGCGGCATTGCGCAGCCGCGTGGTAACGGTGATCGACACGATGGTCGCCCTCGGCATGCCCGCCGACGGCACCGCGCCAAACCGTGCGGTGATTACCAAGGTTGATGGGCATCATTACGCGCTGCTGGTCGACGCACTAGACGATGTCGCGCCGTTCGCACTTCAGCCAATGGCGTCGGGCGTCCCGCTGTCGGAGGCGTGGCAGCGCGCCGGGTGTGGATTGATCGAACGCGACGGCGAGCCGATTTTGGCCATCGACCTGACTGCGCTGATACCCGGTCAAGCTGCTCTGCCCGCTTGACGGGGTGGCAGCGCCAGTAAAATCCACAATTCAGCATTAACGCGGTGATTACGCCTTTCGTGCACAACCATCTGATAATCGCGTAAAATCCGGGATCGGACCGATAAATGAAGACCTGCCTCGTCGTCGATGATTCCAAGGTGATCCGCAAGGTTGCGCGGCACATCCTCGAAACGCTGAACTTTCAGGTGCGCGAGGCCAGCGATGGGCGCGAGGCGCTCGATTCCTGCCTGGATTCGGTGCCTGACGTGGTTCTGCTCGACTGGAACATGCCGGTGATGAGCGGCATGGATTTCCTGCGCGCGCTGAAGGACAGCGACATCGTTCGCAAGCCGAAGGTCGTATTCTGCACAACGGAAAACGGCATGGCCTATATCCGCGCCGCGATCGAGGCGGGTGCCGACGAATATGTGATGAAGCCGTTCGACCGCGAAACGCTGGAAAGCAAACTCCAGATCGTCGGCGTCGCCTGAAGGCGCGGCGGCGATGTCCGGCATCTCCGCCACGGTCGGCCCCACGCCGAACCGGGCCGCGGATGGCATTCGTGTCCTGATCGTCGATGATTCGGTGGTCGCCCGTGCGGTGATCGGCCGGATGATCGAGGGGATGACGCGATTCCGGGTCGCCGGATCGGTCAGCGACGTGCGCGGCGCGTTCGCCTTTCTCGCCACCGCCGACGCGGATGTTATCCTGCTCGATCTCGAAATGCCCGGCGTCAACGGTTTGACGGCACTGCCCGACCTGATCGTGGCGGGGCGTGGAGCCAGGATATTGGTCGTTTCCTCCGCCGCCGATGACGGCGCGGCGGCGGCGGTGCAGGCGCTGGCGCTCGGCGCAGCGGACACGCTGGTAAAACCCGGTGTCGGCAGTTTCGGCGGGCGCTTTGCCGTGGTGCTGGAGGACCGGCTGAACCGGTTGTTCGAGGCCGATGGTACGCCCACCCCGCAATCGGCGCGCACCGATGCGGTTGCCGGTGCCTTCGATATCGTCGCGGTCGGCGCATCCACCGGCGGCATTCACGCGCTCAGCCAGATGCTGCGCGCGATCCCTCCCGATTTTCAACCGCCGATCCTGGTCACCCA
This sequence comes from Sphingomonas sp. LT1P40, assembly GCF_036663835.1. Taxonomy (NCBI): domain Bacteria; kingdom Pseudomonadati; phylum Pseudomonadota; class Alphaproteobacteria; order Sphingomonadales; family Sphingomonadaceae; genus Alteristakelama; species Alteristakelama amylovorans. The sequence goes on along the minus strand of NZ_JAXOJT010000001.1, from coordinate 1,356,261 downwards.
GCATTTGCCGACGTCGTTCATGAGCTATTTCGCCGCGCAGCTCGCGGTGCTGGCGGGGCGCCCGTGCGAGGTTGCTACGGATCACATGGCCGTTCGGGCAGGGCGGATGGTCGTGGCGCCCGGCGACGCGCATATCCGCTGTGTTCGCAGCACCAATGGCGTCCTGATCCGGCTGAGCGACGAACCCGCCGTCAGCGGGTGTATGCCATCGGTCGATCCCATGCTCGATTCGGTGGCGACGGTGTTTGGCGAGCGCGGGCTGGGGATTATCCTGTCCGGCATGGGCCGCGACGGCGCGATCGGGGCACAGCGGCTGCTCGACACCGGCGGCAGCGTGATCGTGCAGGACAAGGCAAGTTCGGTGGTGTGGGGCATGCCCGGTGCGATCGCGGGTAACGCCAGCGCGGTGCTGCCGCCGGCCGAGATCGGGCGCACCGTTGCCACCTGTCGGAGGCCGGGCTGATGGCCATGCTCCCGCAGACCTTCGCCTCCGCCGGGGCGATGAATGTGATCGGCGCGCTGCTCGAACAACGTACGGGGCAACACATCGCTGCCAACCGCGCGTGGCGAGTCGAGACCGCGTTGAAGCCGGTATTGCGGGCGAACGATCTCGACACACCCGATCAGCTGATCGGGCGGCTCGCCGCCGATCGCAACGGGCCGCTGGCCGACGCCGTGGTCGATGCGTTGCTCAATCAGGAAACATCGTTTTTCCGCGATGTCGGTGTGCTTGAACAGGTGGTCGAGGCGGCGCAGGCATTGAAGGCGGCGTCGCCCGGACGGCGGCTGCGCATCTGGTCGGCGGGCTGTTCGAATGGACAGGAACCCTATTCGCTGGCGATGCTGTTCGAGGAGGCGGCAACGCGCGGCGTGGCGATGCCGGAGATCGTCGCCACCGACGTTTCGGTGGCCGCAGTCGCGCGGGCGCGGGCGGGGCGATTTTCGCAATTCGAGATTCAGCGCGGATTGCCGGTGCGGCGCATGGTGACATGGTTCGACAGCGTCGATGGCGAATGGATCGTGCGCCCCGAGCTGGCGAAACGCATCCAGTTTCGCCGGCACAATCTGGCGAAGGACCCGCCGCCAGTGGGCATGTTTGATCTGGTTTTATGCCGCAACGTCCTGCTCTATTTCGATGCCGCTCTGCGTACCCGCGTCTTTCGGACGCTGCGGGCGGGGCTGCGCGACGGCGGGCTGCTGGTGCTGGGCGCGGGCGAGACGGTGATCGGCCAGACCGATGCGTTCCGCCCCAGCGACAAGTTTCGCGGGCTTTATCAGGCCGACAGTGGCGAGATCGCGCGGGTGCGATCCTAACGGCTTGCGTTTCGGCGCGCGCCGCCGCATCCACGCGATGATGCAGGACCGGGCCGAACTTAACTGGATCGACGCGCCGTCGCCCAATTTCGACGAGCGCAAGCTGCCTGTCAGCATGATCGTGCTGCATTATACCGGCATGAAGACCGCCGAGGAGGCGATCGAGCGGCTGCGCGATCCCGAGTTCAAGGTCTCCTGCCACTGGCTGGTCGCCGAGGACGGACAGGTCGTGCGGCTGGTCGATGAGAGCAAGCGCGCCTGGCATGCGGGCAAATCGCACTGGCGCGGGGTGACCGACATCAATTCGGCGTCGGTCGGGATCGAGATCGTCAATCCGGGCCATGAATTCGGCTATCGCCCGTTTCCCGATGAACAGATCGACGCGGTGATTCGCCTTACCGCCGATATCAAGGATCGCCACGGCATCACGCGTGGCAATGTTGTTGGCCATTCGGATATCGCGCCTGCGCGGAAACAGGATCCGGGCGAACTGTTCCCATGGGGCAATCTCGCGCGGCTGCGGCTGGCATTGCCGCGTCCGACCAAGGGGCTGATGGACCCCGGCTGGACCGATGGCGGGTTCCTGCTGGCGCTGGACCGGTTCGGCTATGACGTGACCGACGGGTTGGCGGCGACGGTCGCGTTTCAGCGGCGCTTTCGGCCCGAGTTGGTCGATGGCACGATCGACGCCGAATGCCGGATGATCCTGCTCGCGCTGCTGTTGCCCAAGCCCCAGGGCGACGATTGATGCCCGACCATGACCCGGCGGGCATGCCCGTTCGGACGATGGGCGTGCCCCGGATCGTGAAGCCCGGTCCCGCGTCGCACAAATATAGTCGCGGGATGGTCGTCGTGGTTTCCGGTCCGATGCATGGGGCGTCGGAACTGGCGGCGCTCGCGGCGTATCGTGCGGGGGCGGGCTATGTGCTGCTGTTGACCGGCGGGCTGCCGCATCCGCCGCATGCGATCGTGCGGCAGCGCTGGAGCGCGGACGCGCTGGCGGACGAGCGGATCGGGGCGGTGGTGATCGGGCCGGGGCTGGGGCGCGACGATCGGGCGCGGGAGAAACTGGAGGTGGCGCTGGGCAGTCCGCACCCGTTGGTGATCGATGGGGATGCGCTGCATTTGCTTGATCTCAAGCGGTTGCGGGCGCGCGAGGCAGCGACTGTGCTGACGCCGCATGCGGGCGAGTTTGTCGCGCTGTTCGGCGAGGGCGAAGGCAGCAAGATTGCGCGGACGCAGGATGCCGCCCGCCGGAGCAACGCGGTGGTGGTGTTCAAGGGCGCTGACACGGTGGTTGCCGCCCCCGATGGCTTGGCGAATGTCGCGCCGCCCGCGAGTTCATGGCTATCGGTCGCGGGAACCGGCGATGTGCTGGCCGGGGCGATTGGCGCAATGCTGACGCAGCGCGGATCGTCTCCGATCGATGCCGCTTCCGCCGGCGTGTGGCTCCATGGCGAGGCTGCGCGCCTCCTCGATCGCTGTTTCCTCGCCGACGAACTGGCGGACGCACTTCCTTTAGCATTGGCGCGAAGTTTATGACCGATTTGGATACCATCGTCCGCGTGGCCGCGCGTGGAGACGGGGTGACCGCCGATGGCCGCCATGCCGCGTTCGCTGCGCCGGGGGACCGGCTGGCGGCGGACGACAGCGTGATCCCCGGCCCGCGCCATCAGGTGCCGCCGTGCCGTCATTTTCCTGAGTGCGGGGGATGTCAGCTTCAGCATCTTGACGACGAAGCCTATGCCGATTTTCTGGTCGCGCGGATCAGCGGGGCGCTGGCGGCGCATGAACTGGCGACGGACATCCGTGCGCCGATGCTGTCGCCGCCGCGCACGCGTCGTCGCGCCGCGCTGCATGCCGAACGGCGCGGGCGGCAAGTGCATCTGGGGTTTACGGGGCAGGGTAGTCACCAGCTGATCGACATTCAGCAATGCGAAGTGCTCGATCCGCGGCTGTTCGCGCTGCTTCAGCCGTTGCGCGGGTTGCTGGCGGCGCACCTGCCTGCCAGTCGCCGCACCAATGTACACATGGCGTGGACCGATCAGGGTGCGGACGTGCTGGTCGAGGGGGTCAAGACTGACAGCCTGACTGCGGCCGAAGCGGTGACCGGGTTTGCCCGGCGGCACGGTCTGGCGCGGCTGTCGATCGACGACGGGTTCGGGCCGGAGCCGCGCTGGGAGCCGGACCCGGTCACGGTGACATTCGGCGGGGTGGCGGTGGGGTTTCCGTCGGCGAGCTTTCTGCAGGCGACGCCGGAGGGGGAGGCGGCGTTGGTCGCGGCGGTGCGCGAGGTGGTGGGCGGGGCGAAGACGATCGCTGATCTGTTCGCCGGGCTTGGCACGTTCGCGCTGGCGATGGACCCGGCGGTGAAGGTCTATGCCGGCGAGGCCGCGCGCGACACGATCCTGTCGTTGAAGAGCGCGGCGGCGCTGGCGCGGCGGCAGGTGTTCGCGGAGCACCGCGACCTGTATCGCCGCCCGCTGATTCCGAAGGAACTCGACCTGTTCGACGCCGTGATCCTCGATCCGCCGCGTGCGGGGGCGAAGGAGCAGGTCGAACATTTGGCGGCGTCGAAGGTGCCGGTGATCGCGTATGTTTCGTGCAATCCCAGTACGTTCGCGCGGGATGCGAAGACGCTGTGCGATGGCGGGTATCGGCTGGATTGGGTGTTGCCGGTGGGGCAATTCCGGTGGTCGACGCATGCCGAGCTGGCGGCGAAGTTCAGCCGGTAGGGTAATCTGCTCGCACGAAATAAAGCCCGTCGGGCGGGGCGTTCAGGCCGAGTTTGGAGCGGTCCTTCGCCGCCAGCGCCGCCGCTAGATCGTCGGCTCGCCATTGCCCGCGCCCGACCATGGCGAGGCACCCGACCATCGAGCGCACCTGATGGTGAAGGAACGAGCGCGCCGAGGCGTGGATCGTGATTTCGTCGCCTTCGCGCACCACGTCGAGCCGGTCGAGCGTCTTGACCGGGCTGGCCGACTGGCAATGGACCGAGCGGAAAGTGGTGAAATCGTGGAGGCCGACCAGCTGCTGCGCGGCTTTGTGCATCGCATCAGCGTCTAGATCGGCGGGGACGCGCCATTTCAGGCCTTCGTCAAACGTCAGCGGCGCGCGGCGGTTGGCGATGCGATAGACATAGTGGCGGGCGATGCAGGAGAAGCGGGCGTGCCAGTCGTCGGGGACGATTTCGCACGCCAAGATCGCTACCGGGACGCGACGCAGATGCGCGTTGAGCGCTTCCATCAGGCGGAATGGGGTGAGGTCCTTGTCGATCTCGGTATGGGCCCGCATCGCCAGCGCGTGGACGCCGGCATCGGTGCGACCGGCGGCGTGGACCAGCGCGTTTTCGCCGGTGATCCCGTGCAGCGCATCCTCGATCGCCGCCTGCACGCTGGGACCGTGATCCTGATACTGCCAGCCCATGAACGGGCGGCCGTCATATTCGATGGTGAGCGCGAAACGGGTCAAAGCTGGGTGCCCGGCGGGATCGGGAAGCCGCGTAGCAGCTCCTCGGTCGTCATCGCGCCGCGACCGGCGCGCTGCACCAGCACGGGTTCGATCGCGCCTTCGCCACATGCAATCGTCAGTTTTGGATCGACGACGATGCCGGGGGTGTCGCCGGGGCGGACCCCGCCGACGCGCATATTGGCCTTCAGGATACGCAACCTCTCGCCTTCATGCTCGAAAAATGCGCCGGGCGGGTTGAACGCCTGTATCTGTCGCCAGACAGCGTCGAACGGCCGGGTGAAATCGAGCCGCGATTCGGCCTTGTCGATCTTTGCGGCGTAAGTGACGCCGTCATCCGGCTGCGGCACCGGTGGGAAGGCGTCGGGATTGGCCAGCACCTGCACCATCAGGCGTGCGCCCATTTCGGCCAGTTCGAGGGTCAATTCGCCCGCAGTCTTGCTGTCGAGCCGGGTGCGGCCTTCCAGCCGGACCGGGCCGGTATCGAGGCCTGCCTCCATCTGCATGATCCCGACGCCGGTCTCGAAATCCCCGGCGAGGATCGCGCGGTGGATCGGCGCGGCACCGCGCCAGCGGGGGAGGAGCGAGGCGTGGACGTTCATGCAGCCGAGGCGGGGGGCTTCGAGAACGGATACCGGCAGGATCAAGCCGTAAGCGGCGACCACGGCCACATCGGGCTTCAACGCGGCGAATGCCGCTACGGCGTCGGGGTCCTTCTTGAACGAGACGGGCGTGCGCACCTCGATCCCCAGTGCTTCCGCTTGGGCGTGGACGGGGGAGGGGGTCAGCGACTTGCCGCGTCCGGCGCGGCGCGGGGGCTGGCTATAGGCGGCCACCACGTCATGCCCCGCCGCGACGAGTGCATTCAGCGTCGGCACCGCGAAGTCCGGCGTTCCCATGAAGATGATCCGCATGGCACCCCCTTCACCGCTTGGCAGGGGGACATGCAAGCCCCTATGTCGGGGTTATGGCATCGCCCGAGATCGAAACCCTCACGCAATCGCTATCGCGCCTGCCCGGGCTTGGCCCGCGTTCGGCACGGCGGGCGGTGCTGCATTTGTTGAAAAAGCGCGAGACGGCGCTCGATCCGCTGCTCGCGGCGCTGACGGCGGTGAGCCAGCGGCTGGCGACCTGTTCGACCTGCGGCAATGTCGACACGACCGATCCGTGCAGCATCTGCGCCGATCCGCGTCGCGACCCGCGTTCGCTGTGCGTCGTGGAGGAAGTGGCGGATTTGTGGGCACTCGATCGATCGCGGCTGTTTCCGGGGCGGTTTCATGTGCTGGGCGGCAAGCTGTCGGCGCTGGACGGGGTGCGGCCGGAGGATCTGGCGATCGACAGTCTGGTCACGCGGGTGGCTGGCGGGGGGATCGACGAGGTGGTGCTGGCGATGAATGCCACGCTGGAGGGGCAGACGACCGCTCACTACATTGCCGAGCGGCTGGAGGGGCATCCGGTGCGGCTGACTCAGCTGGCGCATGGCCTGCCGGTCGGGGGCGAGCTCGACTATCTGGACGAGGGTACATTGGCGCAGGCGTTGCGGGCGCGGCGTCCGGTGGCTTGAAGCTGGCGGCCAGTGGGGCTAAATTGGACCCATGGCCATTCTCCCGATCCTAGAAGTTCCCGATCCGCGACTGAAGCTCGTGTCCACCCCCGTCGACACGGTCGATGACGAACTGCGCGCGCTGATCGCCGATATGTTCGAGACGATGTACGACGCCCCCGGCATCGGGCTGGCCGCGATCCAGGTCGGCGTGCCGAAGCGGGTTGTGGTGATGGATTTGCAGGAGGAAGAGGACGAGGAGGGCAAGCCGGTCAAAAAGCCGCTCGTCTTTATCAACCCCGAAATCCTCGATCCCGCCGGGGACATGAACACTTATCAGGAAGGCTGTCTGTCGGTCCCCGACCAGTTCGCCGATGTCGATCGCCCGGCTACCTGCCGCGTCAAATGGCTGGACGAGAATGGCAAGGCGCATGACGAGGTGTTCACAGGGCTGCTCGCCACCTGCGTGCAGCATGAGATGGATCATCTGGAAGGCATCGTGTTCCTTGACCATCTTTCCCGCCTCAAGCGCCAGATGATTATGAAGAAGCTGGAAAAGGCGCGCCGTCTGGCGGCTTGAGCGGTCAGCGTCCGGCGCTGTTCCATATCTGCGCCGTGCCGATCGCATGCAGCAGTCCGATGACCAGCACGATCGCCGAACTGATCCACAGGAAGGTCGCGCTGCGATCCGGCGAGACGAGCAGAAACGGGCCGAGGATCGCGCGCGCCAGATAGATCGTCGATATCGCCGCCAGCCCGACGCGAAGCAGCGGAAGGCGGCCGATCAGCCCTGCGCCCGAAAAGGCGAACGCGGCCCAGCCGGTCAGTATGAGCACGATGATCGCGGTGTAGATATGCGGCAAGATCAGCCCGCGCTCGACCATGCGTGCCATACGCTCGCCCGCGCCGAAGAAACGGTACCAGTTCGCGCCGCCCACGATGCATCCGGCGTGCAGCAACGCCGCGATCGTGTTCGCAACCCCTGCTGCCATCAGCCATGGATTAAGCGTCGCGCCGGTCATCAGGTAATTCCTCCGCGATCACCGCCGATTTGCCAGCATAACGCAGCTCGCCGCATCGGCAAGATTGAGGCTGTTCTGAACCCGGTGTTCAAACTATGTTCCAGTCTTCGATCACGACATTTCAAGGATGGATGTGGGACTGGAAATCGTCATCGTGGCGTTGATCGCGCTGCTCGCGGGTGCCTTTGCAGGCTGGTTTTTCGGCACGCGTGGTGTCGCCGAAATTCGCGCCGAGCGCGACAAGCGCGAGGGCGATTTCAAGGCGGCGATCATCGATCTGGCAGCCGCTGAGGAGCGTGCGCGCGAGATTCCGGAACTGCGCGAGCAGATCGATTCGATCCGCGACGACCGCGACGTCGCGCGGCTGCAACTCACCGAATTGCGCGCCAAGGCGGAGGGGTTCGAGGAACGCCTCGCCGAGTTCAAGGGTGCCAAGGACGCGATGGCCGGGCAGTTCCGCGAAACCGCCAGCCAGATGCTCGCCGAGACGCAGGAAGCCTTTCTGAAGCGTGCCGAGGATCGCTTCAAGCAGTCGGAGACGACGGCGGGGCAGAATCTGAAGGCATTGCTCCAGCCGGTGAGCGAGCGGCTGCTGCGGTACGAAGAGGGCGTCGCCAAGGTCGAGGCCGAACGGCGCGATGCCTTTGGCGAGTTGAAGGGCCAGATCGAGCAGATGCGGATCGGGCAGGAACGGGTCAGCAGTGAGGCGGCCAAGCTGGTCAATTCGCTGCGCAACGCACCCAAGTCGCGCGGGCGCTGGGGCGAGCAGCAGTTGAAGAACGTTCTGGAGACGTGTGGTCTGTCCGAACACACCGATTTCAACCTGGAAGTGAATGTGGCCGGGGAGGATGGCGGCCGCCTGCGCCCCGACGCGATCGTGCGGGTGCCGGGTGGCAAGGCGCTGGTGATCGATGCCAAGGTGTCGCTGAATGCCTATCAGGATGCGTTCGGCGCGGTGGATGAGGGCGAGCGGCATCTCGGGCTGGCCCGGCATGCTGCGGCAATGAAGGCGCATGTCAACGCATTGGGCAACAAGGCCTATTGGAACCAGTTCGACGACGCGCCGGATTACGTCATCATGTTCGTGCCGGGCGAGCATTTCCTGTCGGCGGCGCTGGAGCATGACCACGCACTGTGGGACTTCGCGTTCGAGAAGCGCGTGCTGCTGGCCACGCCGACCAATTTGATCGCCATCGCGCGGACGGTGGCGGCGGTATGGCGGCAGGAAATGCTGGCGACCGAGGCGCGGCAGATCGGCGCGCTGGGCAAGGAATTGTACGACCGACTGGCCAAGGCGCTGAGCGATTTGCGGGTGGTGGGCAGCGGGCTGAACACTGCAGTGAAGAATTTCAATGCCTTTGCCTCCAGTCTGGAGAGCCGAGCGCTGGTGTCCGCGCGCAAGCTGAAGGATCTGAACATCGACACCGGTGCGCGCGAGATCGAATCGATCCCGCCGGTCGAATTGCTGGCGATCCACACTGAGACGACTGACAAGGAGTCTCCGGCGGAAGCAGCCGAATAAAGTGCCGAAATATCGCCACACCAGCCTGTCGCCACCTTATCTAAAGCGTGTGTGGCTCGAGCTGGCGGGGGGAACGGATCGCGCTGCCTATCCCTGGTGCCTGCCGATGTTTCGCTCGGGTGAGTTCGAGCTGGACTTCGATCGTCCGATCACAATCATCGCCGGTGAGAATGGCGTCGGCAAATCGACATTGCTGGAAGGGTTGGCAGTGCTGGCCGGATTCGATGAATCGGGCGGCGGTCCCGGCTATCGCGCGGTCGACAATTCGCGCGCGCTGGAGCGCGGGGGCGGCACGCTGGCGTCGGGCCTCAAGGCAAGCTGGCTGCCCAAGATCGGACAGGGTTGGTTTTTCCGTGCCGAGAGCTTCTTTTCGGTTGCGCGCTATCTCGACGAAGCCGGGTCACCCTCCGCCGATTTCCTTTCGCACTCTCATGGCGAGGGGTTCATCCGTTTCTTCGAGGAACGCTGCGCCCGACCCGGAATCTTCTTCTTCGACGAACCCGAATCGGCGCTGTCGCCGGTGCGTCAGTTCGAGTTTCTGAAGCTGCTGCGAATGATGCAGGATGGAGGTCAGTCGCAGGCGATCGTCGTCACGCATTCACCGATCCTGATGGCATGTCCCGGCGCACGGCTGCTCGGCATGAGCAAATACGGCATCGAACCGGTCGAACTCGAAGACACCCCGCATTTCCGCATCTATCGCCAGTTCGCGCTCGACCCGCATGGCGTCGTCACCGACATGCTCGAAGCGTGAATTGCGCGCAGGCCGATCAGCGCACCCCGCGCTGGCGGCGCAGCATGATCTGCTTGCCGTCGGGTGCCGTCAGCAGCAGCACATCCGGACGCGGCGACGTGACCTTCAACGGTTGGCGCATGATCGCCCCGAATTCGGCGTCGCGGCGCATCAGATTGGGGAGGCACATTTTGCGCGTTCCGGCCAGCGGCCCGGCGATCAGGCGTCCGCGCTGAATGCGGTACGCGCCGCTGAAGCTGTTGCAACCGGGTGTCGCGCTCAGCCGGTCGGTGTCGAACCGCACTGCGCCCTTACCCAGACGCGGTTCGTTATAGACGCTGCCAATCTGTTGAATGCGCCAGCGCTGACCGGTCAGTTCGGGCAATTCCCACACTTCGCCGCCACAGCCATTGACGGTGCGGCCGCGTGCGATGACCCGGACGGTATCGGCATAGCGGCGGTCGCTCATCCCGTCGCTGCATTCGCGGTTCGTGATTTCGACGGTCAGCCCGCGTGTCACATAGCGCCGTCCGTTGCGGATCGGCTGCACCCGTGGGGTCGGTGCGTTGACCCTGGTATTCCCGTAATCGCCGTCATAGCGCATCTGGCGGCTGTCGATCGTCAGCGTCCAGCCGGGTTCGTTGCCGAGCGCGCGATAGGGGGCGGGGCGCTGTGCCTCAGCAGGTGCGGCAAGCGCCAGCGGCGCGGTGGCGGCGATCAGCAGGGGAACGAGTCGCATCGAAAATCTCCTTTGCATCGGCATATGCCGCCGTCCGGATGAACGGACGCTTGCGAAACGATCGGCCCGAACCGGGCCGTGTGCAAGCAAAAGAAGATGGAGGCCCGAGCCGGAATCGAACCGGCGTGCGAGGATTTGCAGTCCTCTACGTAACCACTCCGCCATCGGGCCTTATGGAGCGAGGGGCGCAGATGCGGCGGGCGGCTATCCATGTCAACCGCGTTTGAGAAAATAGCACCCGCACTCGCTTGGCGTGCGGCGCAGCACAGGATAGAAGCGCGACAGTCCAACTAGTGTATTGCACGACTAAAACAGTTATGCGAAAGCGGAGTGATGATGACCGCAACTGTCGAAGCTACCGGATTTGATGCAGCCCGCCATGCAATGGTGGTGAGCCAGCTACGCACCAGCGGCGTCAGCGACGCGCGCGTGGTTGCGGCGATGGCCGAGGTGGCGCGGGAGGATTTCCTGCCCGAATCGCAGCGTGCGCTTGCGTATCGGGATCGGCCACTGCCGCTGGGTAACGGGCGGTCGCAGAATCCGCCGCTGGCGACCGGGCTGTTGCTGACCGAGGCGGCGATCAAGCCGGGGGACAGCGTATTGGTGATTGGTGTGGCTGGTGGCTATGCCGCAGCAGTTGCGGCGCGGCTGGCGGCGAAGGTGGTGGCGGTCGAGGCGGATGCCGGGCTGGCGGCGTCGGCGCGTGATGCGCTGGGCGATGTCGCGGATGTGGTCGAAGGGCCGCTGGCCGATGGCGCGCTTGCTGGTGCACCCTATGATGTTTTGCTGATCGACGGCGCGGTGGGGCATTTGCCCGCGGCGCTGGCCGAACAGGTGAAGCCGGGCGGGCGCATCGTCACCGGGCTGGTCGATCGCGGCGTGACGCGGCTGGCGTCGGGCGTGCGGACCGAGAGCGGATTTGGGCTCAACGCCTTTATCGATATCGAATGTGCGGTGCTGCCGGGGTTCGACACGCCCCAAGGCTTCAAGTTCTGAGAAAGATGAGTATGCGACTTAGCCATTTCCTTGCCGGGGTTAGTGCCGCCGGACTGACGCTGCCCGCCCTGGCGCAAACTGCGCCGCCGGTAGTTGCACCCGCACCCGCGCCGACCGAGACGCTGCGCGAGGCGATGGTCAAAGCCTATGGCACCAACCCCGATCTGTTCGCCGAACGCGCCAATTTGCGCGCGACCGATGAGAATGTGCCGATCGCGCGGTCGGCGGGGCTGCCGGGAGTGAACTCGACGGGTGCCTATTCCGAAAATCTTTATGACAGCGATGGTGGGGTCGGGCCGGTGCGGCAGGGCAGCGCGGGCGTCAATCTGAGCGTACCCGTGTTCAGCGGCGGATCGGTGCGCAATTCGGTCCGCGCGGCGGAAACGCGGGTTGAGGCGGGCCGTGCGGGTCTGCGCAGTGCCGAGACGCAATTGTTCACCGATGTCGTCGCCGCCTATCTCGACGTGATCCGCGATGAGGCAATCGTCGGTCTGAACCAGCAGAATGTCCGCGTGCTGGAGGTCAACCTTCAGGCGACGCGCGACCGGTTCGAGGTCGGCGACCTGACCCGCACCGACGTGGCGCAGTCGGAAGCGCGGCTGGCGCTGTCGCAGAGCCAGTTGCGGGGGGCCGAGGCGTCGCTGATCGGCAGCCGTGAGAATTATATCCGTGTCGTCGGCACGCCGCCGGGGACGCTGGCACCGCCACCGGCATTGCCGAACCTTCCGGCCAGCCCGACCCAGGCGGTCGAGGTGGCACTGGCGGAGAATCCGTCGCTGGACGCGGCGCAAAAGGCGCGCGATGCCACGGTGTTCGACGTCAATGTCGCACGCGCCAGCCGCCTGCCACAGGTCAGCGTCGGTGTGGGCGGCGATTATTATAATCGCTTCGGATCGATCAGCGGTCCCGGCCAGCTGGCCGGGCTACGCAATGACGGGTTCGCCAGCACGGCAGGCGTCAACCTGACTCTGCCACTGTTTCAGGGCGGCCGTCCGGCGGCGCAGGTTCGTCAGGCACAGGCGCGGCAATCGGCGGCGATCGAGCAAGTGACATCGACCGAACGCGGCGTGATCGCGCAGACGCGGTCGGCCTATGCGTTCTGGCAATCGGCACAGCGCGTGATTGAGAGCAGCGCGCTGGCGGTCAGCGCGAATCGCTTGAGCCTGGAGGGTGTGCGCGCGGAGAACAGTGTCGGCACGCGCACGATCCTCGACATATTGAACGCCGAACAGGAGTTGCTGAACTCGCAGGTGCAACTCGTGACCGCCGAGCGTGACGCTTATGTGGCCGGCTTCGCGGTGCTGGCGGCAATGGGCCGGGCGGAGGCCGGCGATCTGGGGCTGGACGGCGGGCCGCTCTACGATCCGCTCACCAATTACAACCGCGTTCGCCGCAGCGTGTCCGACTGGCGCGACGGGCCGACGCCGGAGGCGGAAGCGACGCGCACGGTCGATTCGCCCGCGCAGACGCCAGCAGTCTCCGGGGTCGTTTCGGGTCCAGTCGATCCGCGAACACCACGCTGAACGGTTGACAGACACCCGGTTAATCCGACAGGTGGCGCATCTTTTATCCCTAACGGGGAATGACGACATGGGGGACGTCAGTAACGAACCGTCGATGGAGGACATTTTGTCGTCCATCAAACGGATCATCGCCGAAGAAGGCGAGGGCGGGGTGGGGAGCCGTGCGCGTCGTCCTGCGCGAGCGCCAGCGCCCGTGGCGGTCGAGGATGACGAGATTCTCGAATTGAGCGAACCCGCTCCGTCCGAACCCGCCCAGCCGGTCGCTGCCGATCCGCATCCGGTTGCCGTGCCGCGCGGCCCGGTCGAATCGATCCTGTCCGCCACCACGGCTGAGGCTTCGCGCGGGCCGCTGGAGCAGCTGTCGCGCATGATCGTGAAGCCGGAGGTCGCGGGCAGCGACACGCTGGAGGGCATGGTGCGCGAAATGCTTCGCCCGATGCTGCGCGACTGGCTCGACGCCAATCTGCCGCGGATGGTGGAGGATATGGTGCAGCGCGAGATCACGCGGATCACCGGGCGTAACGGGTGATCTTGTTTTGCCCGTCTTGCCCGTTAAGGGCAGGGCATGAGCGAGCTTCCAAAGACCTTCGACCCGGCTGAAATCGAATCGCGCTGGTATGCGCATTGGGAGGCGAATGGGCTGTTCCGCCCTGATCGCCCCGGTGCGGAGCCGTGGACGATCGTCAATCCGCCGCCGAACGTCACCGGTTCGCTGCATATTGGCCATGCGCTCGACAACACGTTGCAGGACATATTGGTCCGGCATGCCCGGTTGCAGGGCAAGGATGCGCGCTGGGTCGTCGGCATGGATCATGCCGGGATCGCGACGCAGATGGTGGTCGAGCGGCAGCTGAACGAGCGCCAGCAGAAGCGCACCGACTTCACCCGCGAGGAATTCGTGGCGAAGGTGTGGGAGTGGAAGGCCGAGAGCGGCGGCGCGATCACCGGCCAGCTGCGGCGGCTGGGCTGTTCGATGGACTGGGCGGACGAGCGCTTCACGATGGATGAGGGCTTTTCCAAGGCTGTCCTGAAAGTGTTCGTCGAGCTGCACAAGCAGGGGTTGCTGTATCGCGACAAACGGCTGGTGAACTGGGACCCGGGTCTGGGTACGGCGATTTCGGACCTTGAGGTCGAGACGCGCGAGATCAAGGGCAGCTTCTGGCATCTGCAATATCCGCTGGCAGATGGGAGCGGGTTCATCCGGGTGGCGACGACGCGGCCGGAGACGATGCTGGCCGATATGGCGGTCGCGGTGCATCCGACCGACGAGCGTTATGCGGCGCTGGTCGGCAAGCAGGTGCGTCTGCCGATCACCGGGCGGCTGATCCCGATCGTCACCGACGAGCATGCCGATCCGGAACTGGGCTCGGGCGCGGTGAAGATCACGCCGGGGCATGACTTCAACGATTTCGAGGTCGGGCGGCGCGCGGGGATCGAGGCGCGCGACATGCTCAACATGCTGGATGCCAAGGCGACCATCGTGCAAACCGCCGATGGGTTGATCCCGGCGGAGCTGCTGGGACTATCGACCGCCGATGCGCGCAAGGCGGTGGTCGAATGGCTGAAGGCCGATGGCTTCCTGATCCCGCATGTCGACAAGGACGGCGTGGAGCATGACGCCGAGCCGCGCACGATCCAGACGCCCTATGGCGACCGGTCGGGCGTGGTGATCGAGCCGTGGCTGACCGATCAATGGTATGTCGATGCCGCGACGCTGGCGAAACCGGCGATCGAGGCGGTGCGGTCGGGCGCGACCAAGGTTGTACCGAAGAGCTGGGAAAAGACGTATTTCAACTGGATGGAGAATATCCAGCCATGGTGCGTGTCGCGGCAATTGTGGTGGGGGCACCGGATTCCGGCTTGGTTCGCTGAGGATGGCAGCATCTATGTTGCTGAATCCGAGGCGGAAGCGCAGGCGCAGGCAGGCGAAGGCGTTGCGCTGACGCAGGATTCAGACGTCCTCGATACTTGGTTCTCCTCCGCGCTCTGGCCTTTCGCGACGCTGGGCTGGCCGGAAAACACCGACGCCAGCCTAGGTGGTCGCTATCCAAACGACGTCCTGATTTCCGGCTTCGACATCCTGTTTTTCTGGGATGCGCGGATGATGATGCAGGGACTGCACTTCATGAAGCAGGTGCCGTTCAAGACGCTGTATCTGCACGGCCTGGTCCGCGCCGCCGATGGTGCGAAGATGTCGAAGTCGAAGGGCAATACGGTCGATCCGCTGGGGCTGATCGACAAGTACGGCGCGGATGCGCTGCGTTTCTTCATGGCGGCGATGGAGAGTCAGGGCCGCGACATCAAGATGGATGAGAAGCGGGTCGAGGGCTATCGCAACTTCGCGACGAAGCTGTGGAACGCGGCGCGCTTTGCCCAGTCGAACGGGATTACCGCAAGCGAGCATATCGAGCCGCCAGTGGCGACGCTGGCGGTCAACAAATGGATCATCGCGGAGACGGTCGCGGCGGTGCAGGCGGTCGATCTGGCGCTGGCCGATTTGCGCTTCGATGGCGCGGCGAACACGATTTATCAGTTCACCTGGAGCCGGTTCTGCGACTGGTATCTGGAGTTGATCAAGCCGGTCATTCAGGGCGAGGGCGGCGTGCCAGCGACCGGTGCGGCGGCGGATGAAACGCGGCGGGTCGCGGGCTGGGTGCTGGACCAGATTCTAGTGCTGCTGCACCCGTTCATGCCGTTCATCACCGAGGAACTGTGGACCGGGCTGGGCGATCGTGCGGACTACCCGCTGATCACCGCGAAATGGCCAATGGCGGATGCGCGGGCGTTGGATCCGGAGGCGGTGAAGGAGATCGATTGGCTGATCCGGCTGGTGAGCGAGATTCGAGCGGCGCGTGCCGAACTCGGGATTGCGCCTTCCATAAAAATGCAGCTTCATGTTTACAGCGACGATGCGTCACTCCGCGATCGAATGGATCGAAATGCGGACGTATTGCACCGTCTCGCGCGTCTGGATCGCACGCATTTCAGCCGCCATGTCGGCATGTTGACGCCAGATGGTGGCACAGGGGCAGAAGGTCCGGCAATTACGATTGTCGTGGATGGCGTCAGCTATAAGCTCCCCCTCGAAGGCGTCATCGACCTCGACGCCGAACGCACGCGCCTGACCAAAGCAATCGCGGCAGCGGAGAAAGAACGGGACAGCCTCAACAGCCGCCTGTCCAACCCGGCCTTTGCCGAAAAGGCCAAGCCCGAAGCGGTGGAAAAAGCCCGCGCCGACCATGCCGAGAAATCGGCGGAGGCAGCGCGGTTGCAGGCTGCACTCGGGCGGTTAGGCTAGACCGATACCGCCGCCCGCCGCCCGCCGCGACCTGACGACAGGGCCGATCAGTCGGACGCTGTTGCTGTTCGCGCTGCCGACGCTGGGCTCGAACATCCTGCAGTCGCTCAACGGGTCGATCAATTCGATCTGGGTCGGGCGGTTTCTGGGTGAGCAGGCGCTGGCGGCGACGAGCAACGCCAACATCATCATGTTCCTCATGTTCTCGGCGGTGTTCGGGTTCGGGATGGCGGCGACAATCCTGATCGGGCAATCGGTCGGGCGCGGCGATATCGATGGCGCGCGGCGGGCGTTCGGGTCGGCGATTGGCTTGGTGACGGGCGGGGCAGTGGTGATCGCGGCGCTGGGCTGGCTGTTCACGCCACAGATTCTGGACCTGTTGGCGACACCCGGCGAAGCGAAGGGGCTGGCGCAGGATTATCTGCGGGTAATCTTCCTCGGCCTGCCGTTCGCCATGTTTGGCGTGCTGATCCAGATGGGCCTGCGCGGCGCAGGCGATTCGGTCACGCCCTTGTGGTTCATGGTGCTGAGCGTCGTCGTCGATTCGGTGTTCAACCCGTTGTTGATCGCGGGCATCGGGCCGTTTCCGCGCATGGGGATTGCGGGGTCGGCGACCGCGACGCTCATCGCGGGGATCGTCTCGTCGCTTGGGCTGCTGGCCTATGTTTATCGGCGCGACTTGCCGATCCGGCTGCGCGGGGCGGAGTTGCGATACCTGCTGCCCGAGCGCGCGCTGGTCCGCACGATCGTGGCCAAGGGGCTGCCGATGGGTGCGCAGATGCTGGTGATGTCGGTGTCGGGCCTGTCGATGGTCGGACTCGTCAACCGGCTGGGCGTCGATACCGCCGCCGCCTATGCCGTGTCGCAGCAATTATGGACCTATATCCAGATGCCGGCGATGGCGATCGGCGTCGCGGTGTCGAGCATGGCGGCACAGAATATCGGCGCGGGGCGATGGGACCGGGTCGGCGCGATCACGCGGGCGGGGATCGTCTATAACACCGCGATCACGGTGTCGGTGATCGTGCTCATCATCCTGTTCGACCGGCCGGTGATGGCGCTGTTCGTTGGGGCGGACAGCGCCGCGATCCCGATCGCGCGGCATATTCAGCTGATCGCCAGCTGGACCTTCGTGATGTTTGGCGCGACGATGGTGATGTTTTCAACGGTGCGGGCGAATGGCGCGACGATCGCGCCGCTGCTGATCCTGGCCTTCACCTTGTTCCCGATCCGGATCGGGTTTGCGGTGGTTGGACCGCGCTGGTTCGGTGGCGATGCGCTGTGGTTCGCGTTTCCGCTGAGCTCGGCGGTCGCGCTGGCACTGGCCGCACTCTATTATCGCTATGGGCGCTGGCGCGCCGCTGTCCTTGCGGTGCCGCCGGAACCCGAGGATGCGGCGGAGCATGCGCATGGCACCGCCGAACCCGCCGGGCGCTTGCAACCCACCGGTTGAGGGGGCATCAGCACCGGCATGAGCCATTATCCCGCGCTTCGCCTTCGTCGTACCCGCGCCGCCGCGTGGAGCCGGCGGTTGCATGCCGAGACGGTGTTGACGCCCGCCGACCTGATCTGGCCGTTGTTCGTCAGCGCCGGGACCGAGGAGGAGCCGATTGCGTCGCTGCCCGGCGTGTCGCGCTGGTCGGTCGACGGGATCGTCGCGCGGGCGAAGGAAGCGGTTGGGCTGGGCATCCCGTGCCTCGCGCTGTTTCCCAACACGCCGCACGATTTGCGCACCGATGACGGTGCGGAAGCGCTGAATCCCGACAATCTGATGTGCCGCGCGATCCGGGCGGTCAAAGATGCGGTGCCGGATATCGGGGTGCTGACCGATGTCGCGCTCGATCCCTATACGGCGCACGGGCATGACGGACTGGTCGACGATGCGGGTTACGTGCTGAACGATGCGACGGCCGAGGTGCTGGTTGGGCAGGCGCTCAACCAGGCGCGGGCCGGGGCGGACGTGATTGCGCCGAGCGACATGATGGACGGGCGGGTCGGGCTGATCCGCGCGGCGTTGGAGGATGAGTGGCACGTCAACGTCCAGATCATGGCTTATGCTGCCAAATATGCGTCGGCGTTTTATGGGCCGTTTCGTGACGCGGTGGGTTCGCGTGGGCTGCTGAAGGGCGACAAGAAAACCTACCAGATGGACCCGGCCAATGCCGAGGAAGCGCTGCGTGAGGTTGAGCTGGATTTGGCCGAGGGGGCGGACAGCGTGATGGTGAAGCCGGGCCTGCCCTATCTGGACATCGTGCGCCGCGTGAAGGAGCGGTTCGAGGTGCCGGTGTTCGCGTATCAGGTGAGCGGTGAGTATGCGATGATCGAGGCGGCGGCAGCGGCGGGGGCTGGCGACCGTGACGCGCTGGTGCTGGAGACGCTGATGGCGTTCAAGCGGGCCGGGTGCAGCGGCGTGCTGACCTATCATGCGGCGCATGCGGCGCGGTTGCTGGGCGCGTGATCGAGACTGAACGCTTCGTCCTTCGCCCGTGGCGTGAGACGGACAAGCGGGGTTTTCATGCGCTGGTCAACACGCCTGCGATGATGGCGCATTTCGGCGGGCCGGTCCCACAGGCGAAGCATGATGCGATTCTCGACCGGCAGATGATGCTGCAGAAACGCGACGGCCACTGCATGTGGGCGGTCGAGTGGAAGGACAGTGGCACGTTAGCCGGGGTGTGCGGACTGCGCATCGGCGGGCATCCAGACACGCCGGTACCCGACGAGCTGGAGATCGGCTGGCGTATTGGCGAGGCGTACTGGGGACAGGGCGTCGCGCGCGAGGCGGCGGAGGCGAGCATCGCATGGGGCTGGGCGAACACGGCGCGTCCGCGTATCGCGGCATGGACGGTGATCGGAAATACCCCGTCCTGGGGATTGATGGAGCGGCTGGGAATGAAACGACGGACCGATCTCGATTTCCGGCATCCCGATTACGCGCAAGATGACCCGATCGGCGCGATGATCGTCTATGCTATCGACCGCCCGGAGAATGATGCGTGACCGTTGAGACGATGGCCGAGCCGAATGACGACGTACCTTCGTGCTTGAGCCGGATCAGCGGCCCGCTGTTCGTCACTACGATCCTGCTTGGCAGTTTTCTGCTCTTCCTCGTCCAGCCGATGATTGCACGCATGGCGTTGCCGCGGCTGGGTGGTGCGCCGGCCGTATGGAACAGCGCGATGCTGATCTATCAGGCGTTGCTGCTGGGCGGCTATGCCTATGCGCACATGCTGGGCCGGGTGCCGGTGCGCAAGCAGGCGATGATCCATCTGGCGGTGCTGGCGGTCGCGGCATTGTGGCTGCCGATCGGGCTGATGGCGATGAACATGCCGGCGGATGCGGAGCCGGCGGTGTGGGTGCCTTGGCTGCTAGGGGCCTCGATCGGGCCGTTATTCTTTGCGATCTCGGCACAGGCGCCGTTGTTGCAGCGCTGGTTCGCCATCGCATCGGGCGGGCGCGATCCCTATGCGCTGTACGCCGCGTCGAATGTCGGCAGCTTTGGCGGGCTGATCGCCTATCCGTTGCTGGTCGAACCGGGGATGGCGCTGCATTCGCAAAGCTGGCTGTGGACTGGCGGCTATGTGCTGGTGTTCGTCGCGGTCGCGGCATGCGCGTTCCTGTTGCCGCGTCAGGCGACGGGCGAGCCGCATGTCCAGGCGACCAGCGCGCCGCCATCGCGCCGTCGCGTGGCGCATTGGGTGGCGCTGGCGTTCGTGCCGTCGGGCCTGATGCTGGCGACGTCGAGTTTCCTGACCACCGATATCGTCGCGGTGCCGATGCTGTGGGTGCTGCCGTTGGGCCTGTATCTGTTGAGCTTCACGATTGCGTTCGCGGCGCGGCGCGGGCTGGCCGAGATTCTGACGCGGTTCGCGCCGGTCACAATTCTGATGTTCGGCGGGCTGATGATCGCCGGGCATAACGAAAATCCGGAGCTGAACGCGCTGATGGCGCTGGGGCTGTTGTTCATGGTCGCGGTGGCGCTGCACACGCATATGTATGATCTGCGGCCGGAGCCGGACCGGCTGACGGGGTTTTACCTCGCCATGTCGGTGGGCGGGGCGCTGGGCGGGGTGTTCGCCGGGTTGATCGCGCCGATCCTGTTCGACTGGACCTATGAATATCCGATCCTGATCCTCGCCGCCGGGCTGCTGGTGCCGCAATCCTTCCTGCTGCCACCAATGGCAAAGCTGTGGAACGCGGAAGCACAGGGCGTGCGCATCCGCACCCTTATCGTCGCGCTGCTGGTCGCGGTGATCGTGTGGTTCGGGTTGTTCGGCCCGGCCGCATCGCTGGGTGAGAAGGTGTTGGGGATGCTCTACCTCGCCATCGCGCTGATCGGGCTGTTCACGATCGGCATGCGCGTGCCGTTCATGATCGTGCTGGCGGGATCGCTGTTCCTGTTCGGCGGGTATCGTTCGCTGGCGATGAGCTGGGCCGGGGATGTGCGCACCCGCAGTTATTTCGGTGTCTACACGATCACCGATTTGCTCGATCAGAAGCGGCTGGCGCACGGGACCACGTTGCACGGCGTTCAGCTGGAGGGTGACGAGACGCGATTGCGCACGCCGACGACCTATTATGTGTTCGGTTCGGGCGTGGGGCAGGCGATGATGGCGCTGGAGGGGTTTTACGGTCCCGCCGCGCGCGTCGGCGTGGTCGGGCTCGGCACCGGAACGCTGGCCTGTTACGCGAAGCCGGGCCAGTCATGGCGCTTTTACGAGATCGATCCGGCGGTGGTGAAGCTGGCAAAGGGGCCGTTTCGGTTCCTGGAGCAGTGCAATCCCAAGGCGGAGATCATCTTGGGCGATGCGCGGCTGAGGCTGGCGGAGGATGCGCCCGCCAGCCTCGACCTGCTGGTGCTCGACGCATTCTCGTCCGACGCGGTGCCGATGCATCTGATGACGCAGGAGGCATTTGCCACTTACGATCGCGTGCTAGCGAAGAACGGGTTGTTGCTCGTCCATATCTCTAACCGCTTCCTGTCGCTGGAGCCGGTGGTCGAAGCCGCCGCGAAGGCCGGCGGGTGGAGCGCGATGGGCCTGACCTATCATCCGACGATGATGGAGGAGATGGAGGAAGCGGCAACATCGGACTGGATCGCGCTGTCGCGTTCGCCCGCGACGATCGCGGCGCTGAAGGCGCGCGGGAGCGAGTGGCGGGCGCTGGAGACGACGCCGGGCTTCACGCCGTGGACCGACGACTATGCGACGATCCTGCCGATCCTGCGCAGCCTGAACAAGGATCTGCCCTAGGGTTTATCCGGCAAGCGCGTCTTCCAGCGCCTTTGCCCGTGCATCCTGCGCAGCCACCGTCGCGCCGATGTCGCTAATCGCGGTGTCGAGCGCGGGATAGGCGGGTTCGCCAGCCTGTGCGCGTGCCGACGCGGTTTCCTCAAGCGCGGTGAGAATATCGCGCGTTTCGCTGCGAATCATGTCGAGGTCGGCCAGCGCGGTCTGCGCCGCGAGCCAGCTTTCGCTGCCTTCGGGAACGCCGCGCGCGACCGCGACGCGCGCTTCGGTCTCGATCGCCGCGGTCTGAAAGCGTTTTGCAATGGCGTCGGCAGCGGCACGCTGAGTCGCCACACGCGTATCGAGCGCGGCGTCCGGGGCGGCGACCGGATCTTCCCGCACCGGTTCAGCATCGTCGCGACTCTCGATCGGGCGGGGCAACAGGGACGGATAGCCCTTATCCACATCGACGCATGCGGTGAGGAGGGTCAGGGCGGACAGGGGGATCAGGGTGCGCATCGTGCGCGGGTCTATGCCGTGAAGAAACCATGCGCAACGGGCTTGCGTTTACCGGGAACCGCTTCTATCTGCGCTCCTCCAATGTGCGCCCGTAGCTCAGCTGGATAGAGCACCAGACTACGAATCTGGGGGCCGGACGTTCGAATCGTTCCGGGCGCACCATTCAAAGCCCCGCAAGGTTATCGGCCTTGCGGGGCTTTGTTGTTCTGGCGATCCGCGCGCGGCGCTCTACACACGCGGCATGGCCGATATGCAGCCTCCTGAGTCGCCGTTTGCGATCCCGATCTTTCGTCGTGTGTGGCTGGCGAGCATGGCATCGAACTTTGGCGGGCTGATCCAGTCGGTGGGTGCGTCGTGGATGATGATCTCGCTGGGCGCGCCGCCGCAGATGATTGCACTGGTGTCGGCATCGGTGACGCTGCCGATCATGCTGCTGGCATTGTGGGCGGGCGCGGTGGCGGACAATCTGGATCGGCGCAAGGTAATGCTGGCGGCGCAGGGCTTCATGCTGCTGGTGTCGCTGACATTGTCGATCTGCGCGTGGTTCGGCGTGCTGACGCCGTGGCTGTTGCTCGGCTTTACCTTTCTGATCGGGTGCGGCGTCGCGTTCAACGGGCCGGCGTGGCAGGCGTCGGTGGGCGAGATGGTGCCGCGCGCGGCCTTGCCACAGGCGGTCGCGTACAACTCGATGGGGTTCAACATTGCGCGCAGCCTGGGTCCCGCGATCGGTGGCGTGATCGTTGCGGTGGCGGGCGCGGCGGCGGCGTTCGCGGTCAACGCGGTGAGTTATCTGGCGCTGATTGGGGTGCTGACGCGGTGGAAGCCGGACTTACCGCCGCGACTGCTCCCGCGTGAGCGGCTGGGCGTCGCGATGGTCGCGGGGGTGCGGTATGTGATGCTGTCGCCCGACATATTGGCCGTCCTGGTGCGGGCGGGGGTGTTCGGGCTGTCGGCGAGTGCGATCACCGCGTTGATGCCGCTGGTGGCGCGCGACCTGATCGGCGGCGGGCCGTTGACATTCGGCCTGTTGCTGGGCGGATTTGGAGTCGGTGCGGTCGGCGGGGCATTGGCCAGCGGGCGATTGCGGCGGCGGTGGAATACCGAGCAGCTGGTACGGGCTGCGTCTGTTGGCATCGCATTTGGCGCGACGGTGGCAGCGCTCAGTCCTTCGCTGTTGCTCACGTTGCCTGCACTGGCACTGGCCGGAGCCGGTTGGGTAATGGCGCTGTCGAGTTTCAACGTCAGCGTTCAGTTCGCGGCGCCGCGCTGGGTCGTGGCGCGGGCGCTGGCGCTGTATCAGATGACGGCGTTCGGCGGGATGGCGATAGGCAGCTGGGTGTTTGGGTGGATCACCGATCACCATGGGGTTTCGATCGCGTTGCTGGTGGCTGCGGGGGCGCAGGTATTCAGCGCGCTGATCGGGTTCTGGCTGCCGGTGCCACGGCTGGCGTCGAGCAACCTCGATCCGCGCGGTAGCTGGACCGAACCGGCGACCGAAATCCCGGTGGAAGCGCGCAGTGGGCCGATCGTGGTGACGATCGAGTATCGTATCGCGCCCGGCGACATCCCGACCTTCCTGAGCGTGATGAGCGAGCGGCGGCGGATTCGGGGGCGGGATGGCGCGCGCGGCTGGTCGCTGTTGCGCGATCTGGGCGATCCCGAATTGTGGGTCGAGCGCTATCATGTGCCGACCTGGCTGGACTATGTGCGGCATAATCAGCGGCGGACGCATGCCGACGATGCGAATAGCGAGGCGTTGCGGGCGCTGTACGGTGACAGGCCGCTGGTGGTGCATCGCATGATCGAGCGGCAAACGGGGTCGCTGCCGGGTCTGCGTCTGCCATCGGCGCGCGAAATGGCCGATCCCATGACCGATCCCACCAGATCCACCTAAGGCGCGTCGAGATTCAGCCCATGCGGGTCTGCAAAGCGCGATTTTCTGCGCTCCAGTGCTCACGTGCCATAAGCACGCTGCGCTCCGGTGCTCGAAAATCACCCTTTTCGACTCCACCTGAACTGAATTCGACACGCCTTAACGTCTGATTTCGACCGTGGTTAGGACCGCCCCTGCCGGGCATTTAGTGGCGGTGCGGAGACGCATTCATCCCCTGAAACTTCCGGCGTCCGGTCCAACCCCTGTGACCGGACGCCGCTTTTCGTTTTAGAACGCGTAAGGCACTGCCGCGCGGACATCCGGGTCGATGCGGATTTCGCTGGCTGCTGGCGGAAAGGCGCGCTGGTCGCAGTCGGTGCGGGGGCAGATACGGCAGCTGGTGCCGATCGGGGTGGCGATGCCGCCGGTGCGCAGGCCATCGGCATAGATGAACTCGGCGGCGTGTTCTTCGTCGCAGCCTAAGGCTACGGCATAACGGCGCGGCGGGCGGGCGTAGCTGGCGGAGGGTTTCACCAGTCCCTTGGCCATCGAGACGTAGCGTGCGCCATCGGGGGTTTCGGCAAGCTGGACGAGGATGCGGTCGGGGATCGCAACCGCCTCATGCACCACCCACAGCGGGCACGCGCCGCCGAAGCGGGCGAAGGCGAGGCGGGTCGCCGAGTGACGTTTGGTGATGTTGCCGGCCATATCGACGCGACAGAAGAAGAACGGGACGCCTTGCGCACCGGGGCGTTGCAGGGTGGAGAGGCGGTGGCAGGTCTGCTCGAAGCTGGTGCCGAAACGCTGGCGCAGGCGGTCGATGTCGTGGCGGACTTCGCGCGCGGCGTCGCGGAAGCGGGCATAGGGCATCAACAATGCGCCCGCCGCGTAATTGGCGAGGCCGAGCGAGAGGAGTTCGCGGGCGGCGGGGGAGGACAGGCCGCTGGTCTCGCTGACGACCCGCATCTCATTGGCGAACTCGTGGCGAGCGAGGGCGTGGGCGAGCAGGAAGGCGCGGCTTTCGGGGGGCAACACGCCGCTGATCGTGAGGCGGCGATTGTCGGCGTCGAAGCGGGAAAGGCGGGTGTCGTCGTCGCGGGCATCGTCAATGCGGATGCCGTGCCAGCCGCGCAGCCGATCCTCGATCCCGCGCGGACCGTCGAACCCGTCCGCCAGCGATTCCGCCGCGCGGTCGATCGCATCGATGTAATTGCCCTCCGCCTGGTACCAGTCGCGGACCTCCTCCCACGGCAGTGCGCCGCCGCTGCCTGCGCCGCTTTCGACCTTGTCGTCGAGAACGCTGAGCTGTGCCTGACTGCGTCGCCATGCGTCGTGCAGCGCCACCATGCGGCGAGTGAGGGCGGGGTGTTTCTCCAGGCCGCGCTGGACGGCGGTTTCGGGAAGCGGATCGCCCGCGATGCTGCTGTCCGTCCCCGCGTCGATCGCACGGACGAGGTCGGAGACGCTATGGTCCTCGCCGACATCGCCCCATAGCTGCGGAAATTCGCGGGTGAGGGCTATCAGCACGGGCGGGGTGAGCGGGCGTTCTTCATTCTCGATCTGCGACAGATAGCTGACGGATACACCGAGCCGTTGCGCCATTGCAGCCTGTGGCAGGCCGGCCTGTTTGCGCAGGTCGCGGACTTTTGCTCCGGCGAAGAGGCGGCGGCGGGTGGTTTCCATCGCGGCATCATATCTGCAAATGTGCACGACGCAACTTCGCAACATTGCATTTGCTTGTTGGCGCGTGTCCTGTGAAGGCGACCGGCCAAGGAGAGGTGCATGTCTTCGACGATCGAGGAACTGGAACGGCGGCGGGCGGCGGCGCGGATTGGCGGCGGGCAGAAGCGCATCGACGCGCAGCACGCCAAGGGCAAGCTGACCGCGCGCGAGCGGCTTGACGTGTTGCTCGACGAAGGATCGTTCGAGGAACTCGACATGTATGTCGAGCATAATTGCGTCGATTTCGGAATGCCCGAGCAGACCGTGCCGGGCGACGGCGTCGTCACCGGATCAGGCACGATCAACGGGCGGCTGGTTTTTGTGTTCAGCCAGGACTTTACCGTGTTTGGCGGGTCACTGTCCGAACGCCATGCGCAGAAAATCTGCAAGATCATGGACATGGCGCTGAAGGTCGGCGCGCCGGTCATCGGCCTGAACGACAGCGGCGGCGCGCGGATTCAGGAGGGCGTCGCGTCGCTGGGCGGCTATGCCGAGGTCTTCCAGCGCAACGTGCTGGCGTCCGGCGTGGTGCCGCAGATCAGCCTGATCATGGGACCATGCGCGGGCGGTGCCGTGTATAGTCCCGCCATGACCGACTTCATCTTCATGGTGAAGGATTCGTCATATATGTTCGTCACCGGCCCGGATGTAGTGAAGACCGTTACCAACGAGATCGTCACGCAGGAGGAACTGGGCGGCGCGGTGACGCATACCACGAAGTCGGGGGTCGCGGATGTGGCGTTCGATAACGATATCGAGGCGCTGCTCGCGGCCCGCGACTTCGTGGATTTCCTGCCCGCATCGAACCGGGAGACGCCGCCGGAGCGGGCGAGCGACGACCCGTGGGACCGGCTTGAGGACAGTCTGGATACGCTGATCCCGCCGAACGCCAATCAGCCGTACGACATGCACGAGCTGATCCGGAAGACGGTGGACGAGGGCGATTTCTTCGAGGTTCAGCCGACGCATGCGGGCAATATCCTGATCGGCTTTGGGCGGGTCGAGGGTCGGACGGTGGGTATCGTCGCGAACCAGCCGATGGTGCTGGCCGGGTGCCTGGACATCAATTCATCGAAGAAGGCCGCGCGGTTCGTGCGCTTTTGCGATGCGTTTGAAATCCCGATCGTGACGTTCGTGGATGTGCCGGGGTTTTTGCCAGGCGTCGGGCAGGAGCATTCGGGCATCATCAAGCATGGCGCGAAATTGCTGTTCGCCTATGCCGAGGCGACGGTGCCGAAGATCACGGTGATTACGCGCAAGGCCTATGGCGGGGCGTATGACGTGATGGCGTCGAAGCATCTGCGCGGCGATCTGAACTATGCGTGGCCGACCGCGGAGATCGCGGTGATGGGCGCGAAAGG
Source organism: Sphingomonas sp. LT1P40 (assembly GCF_036663835.1). Lineage (NCBI taxonomy): Bacteria > Pseudomonadati > Pseudomonadota > Alphaproteobacteria > Sphingomonadales > Sphingomonadaceae > Alteristakelama > Alteristakelama amylovorans. The sequence goes on along the minus strand of NZ_JAXOJT010000001.1, from coordinate 1,329,400 downwards.
TGCGGTCGAGATCATCTTTCGCGGGCGCACGCCGGAAGAGATTGCGGAAAAGACGGCGGAATATGAGGCGCGCTTTGCCAACCCGTTCGTCGCGGCGAGCAAGGGGTTCGTGGACGAGGTGATCATGCCGCATTCGACGCGGCGGCGGATCGCGCTGGGACTACGCAAGCTGCGGGGGAAGCAGCTGGAGAATCCGTGGAAGAAGCATGACAATATTCCGCTTTAGGCCGTGATGTTCATTGCTTTCGTAATCCTGGCTGGAGTGACGTTCCTTTTTGGAGTGCGCGCAGTACGGGCATTTCGGGGCGGGCAGGCAATATTGACCGGTTCCATGAAAGCGGATCGTTTGAAGGATCCAGTCGGGCATGGAATAATCCGGTGGAGCTTGGTTTGGCTGACGTTGTTATCGGCCGTGACGCCGATGATGATTGTCCTCCGGTATTTGGGATTGATGCAATGAAACTCGGTCGCCTAAACCATATCGGCGTCGCGACGCCCTCGATCGAAGCGTCGATCGTCTATTGGCGCGACGTGATGGGGGCGGAGACGGTGCATATGCCGTTCGACCTGCCCGCACAGGGGGTGAAAGTGTGCTTCGTCGATACCCCGAACACGCAAATCGAACTGATCGAGCCGTTGGGCGATGACTCACCGATCCATGGGTTTCTGGCGAAGAACCCGGCGGGCGGGCAGCATCATGTCTGCTACGAAGTGCCGGATATCCACGAGGCGAAGGCGTGGTTCGAGGGCAAGGGCGCGCGCGTGCTGGGTGAGCCGCGGGTCGGGGCGCATGGGACGCTGATCTTCTTCGTCCATCCGCGCGACATGGGCGGGGTTCTGACCGAGATTATGGAAACCCCCCGCTGTGGGAGATGAGCATTGAGCGACGACACGGTCCTCTATTCGCTTGAGAATGGCGTTGCGACGCTTCGGCTCAATCGGCCCGATCGGTTGAATGCCGTGACGCTGGACATGCTCGACCTGATCCGGGCGTCGTTGCTGCGGGCGGTGAATGAGGGTGCGCGGGCGGTGCTGCTGACGGGTGAGGGGCGCGGGTTTTGTTCGGGTGCGGAACTGGCCGGGCGAGCGTCCGGCGATGGCAGCACGAGCATCGATCCCGCCGATAACCTAGAATATCATTATAACCCGCTGGCGGAGACGCTGTCGAAACTGCCGATCCCTGTGGTGACGGCGATCAACGGTCCCGCCGCGGGCGCAGGCGTTGGCATCGCGCTGGGCGGCGACATCGTGGTGATGGCGAAGTCGGCCTATCTGTTGCTGGCGTTCAGCAATATCGGGCTGGTGCCCGATTGCGGCGCGACCTGGCTGGTCGCCAAGTCGGCGGGGCGGGCCAAGGCGCTGGAGATGGCGTTGTTGGGCGAGAAGATGTCGGCCGACAATGCGCTGGACGCGGGGCTGGTCGCGCGCGTGGTCGAGGACGACGCGTTGCTGGAGACGGCACAGGCGCTGGCGGCGAAGCTGGCCGCGAAGCCGACGATTGCGCTGGGGCTGATCCGAGCGCAGATCAAGGCGGCGCTGACGTCCACTTTGTCCGAAACGCTGAGCGTTGAGGCTGCACACCAGCGGATTGCCGGGCGCAGCGAGGATTTCCGCGAGGGCGTGATGGCGTTTCTCGGCAAGCGTGCGCCGGAGTTCAAGGGCAAGTGACCGAGCCGACCGTCAACGACTGGAAAGCCCTTGCCGACAAGGAAGTGAAGGGCCGCGACCTGACCTGGCAGACGCCGGAAGGGATTGCGGTCAAGCCGCTTTACACCGCCGAGGATGTGACAACAGACCCGGGATTGCCCGGGTTCGCGCCGTTCACGCGCGGCGTGCGGGCGTCGATGTATGCCGGGCGGCCATGGACGGTGCGGCAATATGCGGGGTTTTCGACCGCCGAGGAGTCCAACGCATTCTATCGCCGCAATCTGGCGGCGGGGCAGAAGGGGTTGTCGGTCGCGTTCGATCTGGCGACGCACCGGGGCTATGACAGCGATCATCTGCGCGTGACGGGCGATGTCGGCAAGGCGGGTGTGGCGATCGACAGTGTCGAAGACATGAAGATCCTGTTCGACGGGATTCCGCTCGACCAGATGTCGGTCTCCATGACGATGAACGGCGCGGTGATCCCGATTTTGGCGTTCTTCATCGTCGCGGGTGAGGAGCAGGGGGTCGATCGCAAGTTGCTCGACGGAACCATTCAGAACGACATTCTGAAGGAGTTCATGGTCCGCAATACCTACATCTATCCGCCCGAACCGTCGATGCGGATCATCTCCGACATCTTTGGCTATACGTCGCGCGAAATGCCGAAGTTCAACAGCATTTCGATCTCCGGCTATCATATGCAGGAGGCCGGGGCGACGCAGGTTCAGGAGCTGGCCTTCACCATCGCCGACGGCATGGAGTATGTAAAATACGGTGTGAATTCAGGGCTTGATATCGACAAGTTCGCAGGGCGTCTTAGCTTCTTCTTTGCGATTGGCATGAACTTTTTCATGGAGATCGCCAAGCTGCGAGCGGCGCGTGTGTTGTGGCATCGGGTGATGACGCGGCTGGGGGCGCAGGATGAGCGGTCGAAGATGTTGCGGACGCATTGCCAGACGTCCGGGGTCTCGCTGACGGAGCAGGATCCGTACAACAATGTGATGCGCACGACGATCGAGGCGATGGCGGCGATGCTGGGCGGGACGCAGAGCTTGCATACCAATGCCCTCGACGAAGCCATTGCATTGCCTACGGATTTTTCTGCCCGCATTGCGCGAAATACGCAGATCGTAATCCAGGAAGAAACGGGGATGACCAAGGTCGTCGATCCGCTGGGTGGTTCATACTACGTGGAAGCATTGACCGCTGAACTGGTTGATAAAGCATGGGAAATCATCGAGCGGGTCGAGGCTGACGGGGGCATGGCCAAGGCGGTCGCGGCGGGCTGGCCGAAGTCGATGATCGAGGAAGCGGCGGCAGCGCAGGCGGCGCGGGTGGATCGCGGCGAGCAGGTGATCGTCGGGGTCAATAAATACCGCAAGGACAGCGAGGATTCGATCGACATTCTGGATGTCGATAACGTCGCGGTGCGGGAAGCCCAGATTCGGCGAATTGAACAAGTTAAGTCCGATCGCGACGATGTCGCCTGTCGCGCGTCGCTGGATGCGCTGCGCGAAGGTGCAAGAGGCGACGGCAACCTGCTGGCACTCGCGGTCGAATGTGCGCGGCATCGCGCGACGCTGGGCGAGATCAGCCTGGCGATGGAGGATGTGTTCGGGCGGCATGGGACGGTGCCGACGCCGGTGAAGGGCATCTATGGCGGTGCCTATGACGATGATGCGCGATGGGCGCGGTTGAAGGACGGGGTTGCCTCGACCGAACGTCGGCTGGGCCGCAAACCGCGCATGCTGGTCGCCAAGATGGGGCAGGACGGGCATGATCGCGGGGCCAATCTGGTATCGTCGGCATTTGGCGACCTTGGCTTTCAGATCGTGGCCGGCCCGTTGTTTCAAACGCCACAGGAAGTTGCCGAGCTGGCCGTGGCCGAAGATGTCGATATCGTCGGGGCATCCAGTCTGGCGGCCGGCCACAAGACGCTGATCCCGCAACTGATCGGGCATCTGCGCGATGCGGGACGCGCGGACATCAAGGTGATTGCGGGTGGCGTGATCCCCGCGCAGGATTATCAGATACTGCGTGACGCCGGGGTGCAGGCGATCTTTGGTCCCGGCACCAATCTGGTGAAGGCGGCCGGGGAAGTGCTGACGCTGTTGGGTCACAACATGCCGCCGGAAGAGGAAGCCGCAGAGTGAACGAAGAGGGCGCTGTTGCCGGTCCTGAGTCGGGGTTCGACAAGGACATGCTGCTCTACGATTATTCGAAGCACTTGCTGTCGCTCGCCCTGCTTGGTTTGGGCGGTATCCTGTCGATCGCGCAGTCGCCGCAGGGGCAGAAAATCCCGGTTAACATCGTGGCACTGCTGATCGTCCTGCTGGCGTTGTCCGGCCTGTGTGCACTCAGCTGTACCGCTTCCATCTTGCGCGCCCGTCAGCGGGATCAGCAGGTGCCGCGTACCGCATGGCTGTGCAGCCAGGGTGCCATGCTGTTCCTTGGCATGGGGGTTGGCGGGTTTCTCACAAACTGGATCGGGGTTTTGAAGTGACGCTAAGGACTGACTGGACCCGCGAGGAAATCGCCGCGCTGTTCGACCTGCCGTTCACCGAATTGCTGTTTCAGGCGGCGACGGTGCATCGCGCGAACCATGCAGCGAACGAGGTTCAGCTTTCGACGTTGCTGAGCATCAAGACCGGCGGGTGTCCGGAGGATTGCGGCTATTGCAACCAATCGGTCAGCGCCGAGACCGGGCTGAAGGCGACCAAGCTGATGGACGTGCGCGCGGTGTTGCAGGCGGCGGCGCAGGCGAAAGACAATGGATCGTCACGCTTCTGCATGGGCGCGGCGTGGCGCAACCCCAAGGACCGCGATATGCCCGCGATCGTGCAGATGGTGCAGGGCGTGCGCGGGATGGGCATGGAAACTTGCATGACATTGGGCATGCTGACGGAGAAACAGGCGGCGGTGCTCGCCGATGCGGGCCTTGATTACTACAACCACAATATCGACACCGCGCCGGAGAAATATGGCGAGGTCATCACGACGCGGACGTTCGAGGACCGGCTCGATACGCTGGAGCATGTCCGCGATGCCGGGATCAACGTGTGTTGCGGCGGGATCGTCGGCATGGGTGAGACGCGGGCGGATCGCGTGGGGTTCATCCATGCGCTTAGCACCCTGCCGCGGCATCCGGAGAGCGTGCCGGTGAACGCACTGGTGCCGGTCAAGGGAACGGTGCTGGGCGATATGCTGGCCGACACGCCGCTGGCGAAGATCGATGCCATCGAGTTCGTGCGGACGGTGGCGGTGGCGCGGATCACGATGCCGGAGAGCATGGTGCGGCTGAGCGCCGGGCGCGAGAGCATGAGCGATGAGACGCAGGCGTTGTGCTTCATGGCGGGGGCGAACTCGATCTTCACCGGGGACAAGCTGCTGACCACGGGCAATGCGGGGGATGATCGGGATGCGGCTTTGTTTGCGCGGTTGGGGATTGTGCCGATGCAGGCCGAGGTGAAGGCTGAGCTGGAGGCGGCGGAGTGAGGCGCGCGAAACTCTTTGGAAAATTATCAGCAGCTTTGGGACTGTTTGCTGCGCCAGCCCTTGCCAGCGAGAAGGTAAATTGGCCTGATCTTCCAACATCAGGTTTCATCGCTGACAGGCCTGCGACCGTTGATGATGCCAAGCAGGGGAACGCCGTTTTCTCGATGAACGGGAAAAGCAGCGGCACTGTGCCAATCACCATACCTCAGTATGTTTGGTGGTCCGATGAGGAGGGGAAGAGGCACCCCATGATCCTTATTCAAGCTGAACTAGCGCCCGATGGCACGAAGATCGTTGGACTTCGTAATCTCGCTGGAGAGGATACGGTGGCCACTTTGCCTGAACTCGAACTCCTTGGGACGAAGAAGCCAAACTGATGTTCAAGAAAATCCTGGTCGCCAATCGTGGCGAGATTGCGTGTCGCGTGTTTCGGACGGCCAAGCGAATGGGGATCGCGACGGTCGCGGTCTATTCCGACGCCGATGCGCGCGCGCCGCATGTTTTGATGGCGGACGAGTCGGTGCGGCTAGGGCCGGCGCCTGCGGCCGAGAGCTATTTGAAGGCGGAGCTGATCTTGGCCGCTGCCAAGGCAGTTGGCGCGGATGCGATTCATCCGGGTTACGGGTTTCTGTCGGAGCGGGAGAGCTTTGCGAAGGCGTGTGCGGAGGCGGGGATCGCGTTTGTCGGGCCGCCGACCAATGCGATTGCGGCGATGGGCGACAAGATCGAGTCGAAGAAGCTGGCCAAGGCGGCGGGGGTCAATGTCGTGCCGGGGTTCGTCGGGGTGATTGACGATACCGAGCATGCCGTGCGGATTTCGGCCGAGATCGGCTATCCGGTGATGATGAAGGCGTCGGCGGGCGGTGGCGGCAAGGGGATGCGGCTGGCGTTCGACGAGAAGGACGTGCGCGAAGGGTTCGAGGCGACGAAGCGCGAGGGGCTGGCGTCGTTCGGCGACGATCGCGTGTTCATCGAGAAGTTCATTGAGTCGCCCCGGCACATCGAAATCCAGATCATCGGCGATCAACATGGCAACATCGTCTATCTGGGCGAGCGCGAATGTTCGATCCAGCGGCGGCACCAGAAGGTGGTCGAGGAAGCGCCATCGCCCTTCGTGACGCCGGAAATGCGTCGGAAAATGGGCGAGCAGGCGGTCGCGCTGTCGCGGGCGGTGGGTTATTATTCGGCGGGGACGGTCGAGCTGATCGTGTCCGGCGCGGACAAGACCGGGGACGGGTTCTACTTCCTGGAAATGAATACGCGGCTTCAGGTCGAGCATCCGGTGACCGAGGCGATTACCGGCGTCGATCTGGTCGAGCAGATGATCCGGGTGGCGGCGGGCGAGGCGCTGCCGTTTACGCAGGATGACGTGACGCTGACCGGCTGGGCGATCGAGAACCGGGTTTATGCCGAGGATCCGTATCGCGGGTTCCTGCCGAGCACGGGGCGGTTGGTGCGCTATCGCACGCCGGATGCACAGGGCACGCCTTATGGCGCGGTTGGCGGTGCGGGCTATGTCCGTGTCGATGACGGGGTGAAGGAGGGCGGCGAGGTCAGCATGTTCTATGACCCGATGATCGCCAAGCTGATCACCTGGGCACCGACGCGCGACGAAGCGGCGGACCTTCAGGTCGCGGCGCTGGATGCGTTCGAGATCAACGGGCTGGGCCATAATATCGATTTCCTCTCCGCGCTGATGCAGCATCAGCGGTTTCGGGACGGTGCGCTGACGACCGGGTTCATTGCCGAGGAATATCCCGACGGGTTCGAGGGTGCGCCGGCCGATGCGCCGCTTCAACGGCAATTGGCGGCGGTGGCGGCGACGCTGAGCTGGCGTCAGGCGGAGCGGGCATCGCTGATTTCCGGGCAGCTGGGGGCGTTGCCGCCGACGCCGTGCGACTGGACGGTAAAGGTCGGCGGCATCGAGCATGAAGTGACGCTGGGCAATGACGGCGCGCTGATCGACGGCGAGATCGTCGAGGGTGATGTCGAATGGTCGCCCGGTGATCGGCTGGCGGTGGCCACATCGGGCGACGACACGCTGGCGGTACGGGTCGCGCGGACGCGGGGTGGCTGGACGCTGACGACGCGCGGTGCCTCGCACAAGGTTGCGGTCTATCGTCCGCGCATTGCAGAGCTGGCCCGGCACATGATCGAGAAGGTGCCGCCGGACATGAGCCGGTTCCTGCTTGCGCCGATGCCGGGCCTGTTGGCGCGGGTGGAAGTTGCGGCGGGTGACCGGGTGGAGGCGGGGCAGCCGCTGGCGGTGGTCGAGGCGATGAAGATGGAGAATATATTGCGCGCCGAAAAGGCGGGCGTGGTGAAGGCGGTGAATTTCAGCGCGGGCGAGAGCCTGGCGGTGGATGCCGCGATTCTGGAGTTTGAACAGGCATGATGCGCAAGGCGATGTGGATGGCGGTTGCCGCGAGTGGCGCAATGGTGGGAATGGCGGTCATGGCACAACAGGCACCCGAGCGGTCGCAGGATGCGGCGTGGTATAACCGGCAGGAGCTGGCGATCGCGCAGTTGAAGGCGGCGGATGGCTGGCGCGGGTTGCCGGGCAATATACGCTGGCGGCGCATTGCGGGCGACGGGTCGGGCAAGCACCCGACGGTCGAGGACACGGTGTCGCTGCATTATGCCGGGACGTTGATCGACGGCACGCCGTTCGACAGCTCCTATGACCGCGGCGAACCGGCAACGTTCCCGCTGGGTCGGCTGATCAAGGGGTGGCAGGTCGCCGTACCGGAGATGGGTGTGGGCGACACGATCGAAGTCGCGATCCCGGCGATGCAGGCTTATGGCCCCGAGGGTAAAGGCCCGATCCCCGGCGGCGCGACGTTGCTGTTCAAGATCGAGTTGCTTGGTATCAAATGAGTTCAGGCGGTCGGCGGTGCTGCCGGCAATATGACGGTGATGCGCAGGCCGCCGATCGGGGAGTTGCTCGCCTCGATCCGGCCGTGATGCCCCTCGACAATCGCGCGCGCCGTGGCGAGGCTGAGCCCTGAGCCGCCTGCGGTTTCTGTGGCGTTGGCGCGGTAAAAGGGCTCGAACAGCTGTTGCGCCAGATCGATATCCACGCCGGGGGCGTTGTCGTCGATGATCAGGCGCCATGCGTCGCGCTGGGCTTCGAGGCCGAGGACGATGCGTCCGCCGGGCGGCACGTAGCGCAGGCTGTTTTCGATCAGCGCGCCGAAAAGCTGTTCGATCCGCTCGCCGTCCCACTTCACCAGGATGGTGTAGGGGGGCAGGTTGCTGGCTTCGATGGTGATGCCGGCTGTCTTGGCGCGCGCACTGTGGCTCCACAGCGCGTTGTGGATCAGCGCGCGTGGATCGACATCGGCGAAACGCACGGGGAGGCGGCCGAGATCGGCGAGCGCGACGGCGTGGAGGTCGTCGGCCATTTGCGACAGGCGAAGCTGATCGGCCTCCAGCGCGACGCGGATTTCGGGTTCTTCGGCCAGGCGTTCGTGGAGTGACGCGAGCCGCTGACCGAGCGCCTGCACGGGCTCGCGCAGTTCCTCGGCGATCATCACCAGCCAGGTGCGGCGGGCGGTCTCGATGCGGTCGAAACGGCTGGCGATGCGGCGCAGATTGCGGCCGGTGGCAACGGTTTCGCGCGGGCCGGTCTCGTCGAACTCGACGTCGCTGGCACCCTCCATCACCTCCTGACTGATGCGCAGCAACTCGCGTTGCGGGCGCGACCAGCGGCTGGCCATCCAGTAGGCGGCGAGCAGGAGAAGGAGGAATATGCCGAGCATCACCGCCCCAATGGCGATGTAGTGATTGCGAAGCATGGCGCGGTCGATGTCGGTGCGGCGCGGACGGTCAATGATGTGAGCGGTGGCGACCTTGCGGCCGTTCGCGACGATCGGCTTTTCGAGCGTGAAGGCGGTGGTGGCGGGACCGGCGGCGACGCGCCCGTCGGGGCCTATAATGGTGATGCGTCCGCCGAGGATCGTCGGATCGCGCTTGTCCAGTTCGGCGACGATGCGGTCGAACGGTTTGCCGTTCTCCGTTGCCTCACCGGCCAGCGCGACGAAGCTTGAAAGGTGTTCGGCATCGCGGTTGGCGATCAGCCATTGGCTGGTGTGCTCGACATTCCACAGGAACAGCCCGCCGGGGACCGCCACCACGAGCAGTGCCTGTGCCGCCAGCGCGGTGAACATTCCCCGAAACAACCGCACTTCGATTTCCCCCGCGCTCGCCTTCCCCCGAAGGACTGTTCGTGTTGTTACTCCAACCCGGCGTCGAGCGAATCGAGAATCCGCGCGCCCGCCATGAACACTGCGACCGGACAGGCCGCGAACAGGATCCAGCCGCTGACGCCCGGATATTGTTCCAAGTAATGCATGCCGCGATCCACCGCGCCCATCCCCAGCGCGTAAATCACCATGAACGCCTCGAACCGAGTCTTGATCGTGAAGAGGCGTGCGATGCGTGACATCATGGCAGCCGTTACGCAAGAGACAGGCCAATCCCGGAAAGCCGTGGTTTCGCCTTAAGAGGTTTGGTTACCTGTCAATTAACTCGACAGTGCCGAGCCCCATGAGCAGCGCGGTGCGGGCGGCTTCTATCTGGGCAATGAGCGCCGGGTCGCCGATCTGGTCCTGGGCGATGGTTTCGGGCCAGTGGGTGGCGATAATTTGGGCAATCTGGTCGAGCTTCGCGTCATCCACCAGAAAGCGCGGGTCGATGGTGGCGGGGTCGGCGACGACGCGCAGGCGCAGGCAGGCGGGGCCGCCGCCATTGGCCATCGACTGGCGGACATCGACGACTTCGAGATGCCGGATCGGGCCGTTGCCGGCAACGTGGGCCTGTAGCCAGCGCCAGACGCTGGGCGTGTCGCGGGCTTCGGTGGGGAGGATCAGCGCGGTCTCGGCGGAGGGGAGCGTGACCAGCTGTGCGTTGAAGAGGTAGGAGGAGATGGCGTCGGCGAGGCTGACCTGTGCGGCGGGGACTTCGACGATTTCGACTTCGGGCATGATGCGGCGGAGGTCGGCGTAGAAGCGGTCCTTGTATGCAAAAGCCAGTTCGTGCGCGAACAGGACATTGCCGTTGGCGACGGCGACGACGTCGTTGTGGAAGGCACCGGCGGCGATGGCTTGTTCGGACTGCTGGACGAACAGCGTGCGGGCGGGATCGAGGCCGTGGCGGCGGGCGACGGCTTCGCTGGCTTCACGGTGCTGGCGTGCGGGGAAGGGGCCGCCGGAGACGCCATAGACGAAGATCTCGACGCCGGGCGCATCGTGGCTGGCAGCAAGGCGCATGTGGTTCGCGGCACCCTCGTCGCCGAACGGGGCGGGGATCGGGCCGTGGACGCGAAAGGCGTCATCGGCGAAGGCGAGGCGGAGTTGCGCCAGCGTTTCGGGCCATTCGTGGCTGCGGTGTGGCATGGTGACGAGGTTGGCGACGGTCAGGTGGCAGCGGCCATCGGCGGTGTCGGGGGCGGGCGAGACGGTGGCGGCGTTGGCGGCCCACATGGCGGAGGCGGACATCGCCTGCCCTTGAAGATGCGGGGCGGCGTCGGCGTAGGTGGTGGCGAGGGTTTCCAGCCAGCGATGATCGGGGCGGGCGTGGGGGAGGAGGATGCCCTGCGTCAGGCCGAGCGCGAGGTTTGCGCGCATCTTGGCGATGCCCTGAAGCGCGGCGGCGCGGGGTTGCGACACGGCGCCGCTGTTGCGCGCGGCGGCGAGGTTGCCGGGGCTGAGGCCGGCGTAATTGTGGCTGGGCCCGATGATGCCGTCGAAGTTGATTTCAACGCGGGGCATGGCGGATTTCCTGCCCTGCTTCGATGCCGAGCGCAGTGGCGGCCTTGGCATCGATCGCCACGCCGCTATTGGTGGGGCCGATGCGGGCGTGACAAGCGCGGAAATCGTTGAGGGTGCCGCAAGCGGCAATGGCGGGGGCACCGCCTTCAGCGACGACTGTGACCTTCTCGGTCTTTGAATCGCGGACGGTGACGACCTGATCGGTGCGCGCGGTCATCGTGGGTCCGCCGTCGAAGATGTCGACATATTTCTCGTAGGCGAACCCCTCATTCTCGAGCATCCGCATCGCAGCGCGGCCGGAGGGGTGGGGGAGGCCAATGACGCTGCGCGAATGGTCGGTGAGCATCGCGGTGTAGATCGGGTGTTTGGGCATCAGATCGGCGATGAACTGGTTACCGTGGATGGCATTGAATTCATCCGCTTCCTGAAAGCTCATGCCGAAGAAACGGCCCGCCACGCCGTCCCAGAAGGGCGACCCGGCGGCTTCGTCGATCACGCCGCGCAGTTCGGCCAGCACGCGATCGGCAAAGCGGGCGCGGTGCATGGCGATGAACAGATAACGGCTGCGGGCGAGCAGCATGCCGAGGCCACCGGCGCGTTCGCCGGGGTGGAGGAACAGGCCGCCGACTTCGCTGCATCCTTCGAGATCGTTGACCAGGCTGAGGATTTCGGCGCGGAAAGTGCGGTTTAGTGCTTCGCTATGCTTGGTCTCGGTGCCGAGGCGATAGCTGTAAAAAGGCCAGCGCTGGCCGACCTGGGTGAAGATCTGGCAGGTGCCGCGCACATCGCCGGTTTCGAGATTTTCGAGGACGAGGACGAAGAGTTCGTCCTTCACGACGTCTTCGGTGCGCGCGAAGGCGGTGGCGCTGCGTTCGATCTTGGCCTTCAGCGCGGGCTTTTCGGGCGGCAGGTTGGTGAAGCCACCGCCGGTGAGCTTGGCCATCTCATAAAGCGGTTGAAGGTCGTCCTCACGGGCGGGGCGGATGATGAAGGTCATGGGTGGCCCCGTTCGATGATGCGCAGGATGGTGAGGGCGGACAGCGCGGCGCGTTCGGGCAGGCTTTCCGGGATCATGAATTCGTCGGCGCTGTGGATCGCGCCGCCGCGCACGCCCATCGTGTCGACGACGGGGACGCCGCACGCGGCGATGTTGTTGCCGTCGCAGACGCCACCGGTTGCTTTCCAGGCGACGGGGATGTCGAGGTCGGCACCGGCTTGCTTGACCAAGTGGAACAGGCGTTCGGCCCCGGGGTCGAGCGGTTTGGGCGGGCGGTTGAAGCCGCCGTGGACGTGGATGTGGACGTCGTGAAGCGCGGCGATTTCGACAGCTGCAGTATCCACGGCGGCGGCAGCGCGGACAATCGCTTCAGGCGATTGCGGGCGGAAATTGACGCGCAGGATGGCGAGGTTGGGGACAACATTGTTGGGACCGCCACCCTCGATCCGCGCCGGGTTCACGGCGAGGTCGGCGCCCTTTGCGGCGTTCAGGCGCAGGGCCAGATCGGCGGCGGCGACGATGGCGTTGCGGCCATCCTCCGGATTGCGCCCGGCATGGGCGGCACGACCCCGCACGGTTATCGAGAAATTGCCGGTGCCGCCGCGTGCCCCGGCCAGCGTCCCGTCGGGAAGGGCGGGTTCGTAGGTGAGGGCGGCGACCTTGCCCTGCGCGGCGCGGGCGATGAGTGCGGCGGAGGCGAAGGAGCCGGTTTCCTCGTCGGAGTTGATGACGACTTCATAGCCGAAGCGGGCGGCGGCGGGGCTGGCTTCGACGGCTTTCAGCGCGGCGAGCATGACGGCGATGCCGCCCTTCATGTCTGCGGCTCCAGGGGCGTTGAGGCGGCCATCGGGGAGCCAGGTCGCGGTCTGGAAGGCGTGATCGGCGGGAAAGACCGTGTCCATATGGCCGGTGAAGAGCATCTGGACCGGTGCGTCGGGGCGCACGCGCAGATGGAGGTGCTGGCCATGCGCGATGGGCTGGACGTTGCCGCCGGTGTCCACGGCATCGACCGGGGCAGGGTCGATCAGGTCGAGGTCGCCGGGAAGGGCAGCGAAAGCGTCGGAGAGCAGCCCCGCCATTGTGGTTAGACCGGACAAGTTGCGCGTGCCGCTGTTAACCGCGACCCATGCTTCGACTTGCCCCAGCATGGGCGCCGAACGGGCATGTTCGACAGCAGCGGTTTCGATTGCGGTGAGCCCCATAAGCGGGGTGTATCGGCTTGTAAGGGGCGGGTGAACCCCCGGCGGCAAGAAAGTATCGATCGATACCGGTTGCGCGACAGACGAAGCGCTTTGAGAGGGCGGCTGCCCTCACCCTTCCGGCGCTACGCGCCTCCCTCCTCTACTAAGGGGGACAGGGAGTTAGAAATCGATCAGCAGCGAGGCGCGGCTGGTGGTGTCGGTGGTCGTGCGGCCGACGGGGGGCATGCTTTCGTAATTCACCGCATAGGACATCTGCGTCGAGATTGGGCCGAACAGGCGCACGCGCAGCGCGGTCATGCCGGTGATCGTGCTGTTCGCATCCTGCATATAGGCGGAGGCGTCCTGGCTGAAGGTAACGCCCTTGCTAAGTTTCCAGTCCAGATCAAGCTTGCCGCGCGCGGCGAGCTGGCTTTCGATGCTGTCGTCGGTAAAGGCGGTGTGGCGGAAGGCGGGGCCGAGTTCGAGATCGATCTTCAGGCTGGGTGTCTTGACGGCGGTGTAGCCGGCACCGGCGGAAAGCGAATAGCGCTCATCGAAGCCGAGGAAGCGGTCGCTCTCGAACTGCGCCGCGCCATAAACATAGGCACGGTCGTCGACCTTGAAATTGGGTTCGTAGGCGGCGAGGTAGCGTTCGCGGACGGTCTGCCCCAGGCTTTCCTGATAATCGGCCTGAAGCTTCAACTTGTGCCGCCAGCGCAGCGCCTCTCGCCGCATGTCGAGCACGCCGGTCAAACCGACGGTTTCGGAATTGCCGGTGGTGACATAGCCGCCCAGTTCGGCGCGGCCCTTAACCAGATCGAGGAATGCAGCCTCACGCAAACGGCGCTCGGCCGCCTCGCGGCGTTCGGTTTTCCAGCTGTTCGCCAGCTTCTCGAACTCGGCGGCGCGCGCCTTGTCCGCCGCCTTGGCATATTTGACGATCGCGTTGACCGCGCTCTCGTCGCCCGCCTTCATCGCGGCGTCGAGCATCGCCTGAACCGGGGTGGAGTTCTCCACCGACGCTGGCTGGTCCTGCAATCCCGTGTTGGCGAGAAGCAGGGGGGCGAGCAGCAGGGGGGCGAGGAAGAGGGGCATCCGGCGCATATCGTCCTGTTAATGCCGCAATGCGGCGAAATCTAGTTCGCGCCGGACCGTTCGCCACGCAAGCCGAGCGGTTCGGCGAAGATTTCGAGGAGGCGGGCATAGAGGTCGCGCTTGAACGGCACGATAACGTCCGGAAGATCGGCGGGGTCGAGCCAGCGCCATGCGCGGAATTCCGGTTCGGCGGTGGCGATGTCGATCGCGTCATCGGTGGCGGTCAGGCGGAACAGGAACCAGCGTTGCCGCTGGCCTCGCCATTTGCCCTTCCACACCTTGCCGACCAGATCGTCGGGCAGATCATATTCGAGTTCCTCGTCGGGCGCGGCGAGCAGTTCGACATCGGCGCGTCCGACGCCGGTTTCCTCCCAGAGCTCCCGGTACGCGGCTTCAAGCGGGTCTTCGCCGGGATCGATCCCGCCTTGCGGCATCTGCCATGCCTCAAGCGTCGAATCGAGGCGCTGGCCGACGAAGATCTGGCCCTCACCGTTGAGCAGCATAATGCCCGCGCACGGGCGATAGGGGAGGTGGCTGAACTGGCTCATGCCGCAGCTTGCGCCATGACGCGGGTGGCTTCGGCCTCGACGATCAGGTCCTTGAACACGGCGAGCATGCCGGCGACGTCGCCCTGTGACGAAGGGATAGCACGACGCATGGTGACGAAGCCGTGGACGGTGCCGACCGCCTCCCGAAAGATGACCGGCACGCCAGCAGCGATAAGCGCGCCGGCATAGGCGCGGCCCTGATCGCGAATCGGGTCAAGGCTGGCGGTTACGATCACGGCGGGGGGCAGCCCTTCGAGCGTGTCGTTAAGCATGGGTGAGGTGCGACGATGCGCGGTATCGGCTGCGTAGCATTCGGCGAACCAGTCCATACCCTTTGCGGTCAGGATATAGCCTTCGCCGAACGCATCTAACGACGGATGTTGCGTGCCGAGATCGGCGGCGGGGTAGATCAGCAATTGCGCGACGACCGGCACGGCGGCGGGATTGTCGCGCAGGTCGACAGCTGCGACGGCGGCGATCTGACCCCCCGCGCTGTCGCCTGCCAGTGCGATCGAGGTGGCGACCCGGCCGAGTTCGGACGGGTTCGACGCGACCCAGCGCGCGACGGCCTCACAATCGTCGGACGCGGCGGGCCACGGGTGTTCGGGGGCGAGGCGGTAATCGACCGAAACGACGGGCAGGTCGAGCGCGCGGCTCATTTCGGCGGTGAATGACGCGTGCGTGTCGATATTGCCGATGACGAAGCCGCCGCCATGGAAGAACACGACCACCGGACCCGGCTCGCGCGATTGGCGCGTGTCGAACAGGCGGGCGGGGATGGGGCCGGAGGGGCCGGGGATTTCAAAGTCGCGGACTGCGCCGAGCTCGCCCAGCGGCAGGTCGAGCATGTCCCTCATCGCGCCATATTGCGCGCGATAGGCGGCGAGCTGGGGCGGCCATTCGGGTTGCGGCATGGCGGCGATCATATCGAGCAGCGCACGCACGTCGGGGCGGACATAGGGGGCGGCAGGATTGGCCAAGGCGATCGTCTCCTGAATGTTTCCACCGTCTTAGGCGAGCGATTGCGCACCCGTCCACCGTCCGACGTGGGCAAGAACCTCAGCTTCGCGGTAATGAAAGAAGTTTTTCGGTGTGCCGCACGCAATTCCGATGCTAGGGGCGCGATCATGTTCCGAAAACGGCCCATTATCATCGCCCGGACCGTGACCCGCCGCTAAAGGCCGGTCGCGTGGCACGGGCACATGCCGCGAACATTTGGGTGAAGCCAATCAGCTTCCCGCTACTCTTTTCATCGCAGAACCACTATCTCGCCGCCGAACGTTGGCGGAACGAGTTACTTGAAAGGGACTTTCATGGGTTACCGGGTCGTCGTCGCAGGTGCCACGGGCAATGTCGGGCGCGAAATGCTGAACATTCTCGCGGAGCGGGAATTCCCGATCGACGAGCTGGCGGTCGTTGCCTCATCGCGCAGCCAGGGGCTGATGGTCGATTTCGGCGAGACCGGGAAACAGTTCAAGGTTCAGAATATCGACAATTTCGACCCTACCGGCTGGGACATGGCGCTGTTCGCAATCGGCAGCGAGGCGACCGCAGTGCATGCGCCGCGCTTTGCCAAGGCCGGCTGCACGGTGATAGACAATTCCTCGCTCTATCGGATGGACCCGGACGTGCCGCTGATCGTGCCCGAGGTGAACCCGGAGGCGATCGACGGGTATAAGGCGCGTAACATCATCGCCAATCCGAACTGCTCGACCGCGCAGCTGGTGGTGGCGCTGAAGCCGCTGCACGACGCCGCCAAGGTGAAACGCGTGGTGGTCGCGACCTATCAGTCCGTCTCGGGCGCGGGCAAGGAAGGAATGGACGAGCTGTTCGAGCAGTCGCGCAACATCTTTGTCGGCGATCCGGCGACCGTGAAGAAGTTCACCAAGCAGATCGCGTTCAACGTGATCCCGCACATCGACAGCTTCCTGGACGACGGATCGACCAAGGAAGAGTGGAAGATGGTGGTCGAGACCAAGAAGATCCTCGATCCGAAGATCAAGGTGATCGCGACCTGCGTGCGCGTGCCGGTGTTCGTCGGGCATTCGGAAGCGGTGCATATCGAGATGGAGAATGAACTGTCGGCGGAGGACGCGCAGAACATCCTGCGCGAGGCGCCGGGGATCATGCTGATCGATAAGCGCGAGGATGGCGGGTACATCACCCCGGTCGAGTGCGTCGGCGATTATGCGACGTTCGTCAGCCGGGTGCGCGATGACTCGACGGTCGAGAATGGCTTGGCGTTCTGGTGCGTCAGCGACAACCTCCGCAAGGGTGCGGCGCTGAACGCGGTGCAGATCGCGGAATTGCTCGGGCGGCGGCATTTGAAGAAGGGTTGACGACTTGTCGTTGAAGGTGGCGTTCGAACTTACCGGATCGGGGTGGATGGATATCCACCTCGCTCGCGGTGACACCACTTATCATCTCTCGGGCCTAAGCTATCTGAGTGCGGTTCTGGATGATGTGGTGGCGGCCGCTGTAGCCGTCTCCCTTGGGCAGATGTGTGGTGAGGCAGTCTTCAATCTTGAGCCGGGGCGTCTCCGTTTGTCATGCATTCAAGAGTATGATTGGGGCGTCGAGGCGCGGCGCGTTTTCCTGCGGGTTGATTCCTCTCAATCGGACTACGGCGACCCCATGCCGTTTGCTTGGGACGAATTGTGGGTCGCCGAACTCGATCACGCCGACGAATTTGCAAGCGCGGTTCTCAGTGGGGCCAAGGAGCTGGAGGCCCGGCATGGTCACGATGGTTATTACGACCAGTGGGTCGAGAGCCCCTTCCCAGTACGTGGCGTGGCGGCTTTGGCAGCGTCTCTTGAAATTCAATCGCTGAAAAATCGCGCCGAAGACTGATCCTAATGCCCCGCCGCCGCCGGATCTTGCTCGACCGAACCCTTTGGCTTCTTCAGGAACAGCACCAGCGGGATCGATAGTGCGGTGACGATCATCATTGCCTTGAAATCGTTGAGATAGGCGATCATCGCCGCTTGCCGCGTGACTTCCGCATTGGCCATCGCCAGCACCACATCGGTGGAACCGCCGAGATTGGCGAGCAGGCCGGGATCGAACGTCTGCATCTTTTCGGCGGTGATATGCTGGGCGAGATCGGCGTGGCTGGTCTGGGTGCTGCGCGCAAGGACGGTCGTGACCAGCGAGATGCCGACCGACGCGCCGATGTTGCGTGACAGGTTGAGCAGGCTGGCGCCTTCGGTCCTTTGTTGCGGGGCCAGGGTGGCAAAGGCCATACCGTTGAGCGGCATGAAGATGAGGCCCATGCCAAGACCCTGGATGAAACCCGACATGATGAAGCTGCTCGACCCCATTTCGAGCGTCCAAGTCGTCATCTCGTACAGCGACAGCGCGGCAAGGGCGAAGCCGGTGGCAACGACGATACGCGGGTCCACGCCGCGCTGAACCAGCTGGGCGGAGAGCGCCATCGTGATGAGAACGCCGACGCCGCGCGGCATGAGCAACAGGCCGGTATCGACCACCGGATAGCCGAACAGCGTCTGAAGCATTGGCGGGAGCAGCGCCATCGTCGCCATCATCACCACGCCGACCACCAGCATGAAGGCGAGCGCCGTGACGAGGTTGCGGTTTTTCCACAGGGCGCGCTCAAACATCGGGTTTTTGGCCGTCGCCATGTGAACCGCGAACATCCACAGCGCGATCGCCGCGACCAGCGCCTCGATCAAGATTTCGGGCGAGCCGAACCAGTCCTCGCCCTGTCCGCGATCGAGCATCAGCTGAAGCGCGGCGATGCCGATGGCGAGCAGCGAGAAGCCGAGGACATCGAAGGTGCGCTTGCGGATCGGGCGGCTGGGGAGCAGCCACCACAGCAGGCCGAGACAGATCACGCCAAGCGGCAGATTGACGTAGAATACCCAGCGCCAGTTGAAATTCTCGGTCAGGAACCCGCCCAGCACCGGCCCCAGAATCGGGCCGACCATGATGCCCATGCCCCAGATCGCCATCGCCTTTGGCTGATTTTTTGGCGCGTTGATGTCGAGCATCACGGTCTGGCTAAGCGGGTTCATGAAGGCGGCGGCGACGCCCTGGAGGATGCGAAAGGCGACCATTTCCTCCAGATTCTGCGCCATGCCGCACAGCGCCGAAGCCGCGATGAACCCGACCACCGACCAGACGAACAAATTGCGCGAGCCGATGCGGTCAGACACCCAGCCGGTGATCGGAATAGCGATGGCCGAGGCGACGATATAGCTGGTCAGCACCCAGGTGACGGTGTCCGCCGTCGCGCCGAGCGCGGTCTGCATGTGCGGCAGCGCGACATTGGCGATGGTGGTGTCGAGGATCTGCATCAGCGTGGCGAGCATCACGCCGATGGTAAGCAGACCCTTGTTGGTCACAGGCAGCGCGGCACCGTCCGCCGCTGGCGGCGGCGGAGCGGGCGGCGCTGGGGGCGAGGCGGCGGCGGTGGCCACTTACTTGCCGGTCGTGACCGTGACTTCGGCGGACAGGCCGGCGATCAACTGGCGCGGGCTGGCTTCGTCGATAGCAATGCGGACGGGCACGCGTTGCGTCACCTTGACCCAGTTGCCGTTGGCATTCTGGGCCGGGAGCACCGCGAATTCGCTCCCGGTACCGGCTCCGATCGAGGCGACATGCCCCTTCAGCTTCAGGCCGGGATAGGCGTCAAAGCGCACCTCCGCCGGTTGGCCGACGCGCATCTTGTTGAGGTCGGTTTCCTTGAAATTCGCCTCGATCCACGATCCGCCTGCGCGGACGATAGTGACGGCGGGAAGGCCGGACATCATCATCTGGCCGATCTGAAGCCGGTCGGCCTGACTGACCACACCCTCGACGGGAGCGCGGCGTTCGGTGCGGGACAGTTCGAGCATCGCCTTTTGCCGTTGCGCACGCGCGGCGGCGATGGCTGGGTTGATGCCCGGGACGGCGGCGCCGGTGGAAAGTTTCGAGCGCGCCTCATTCGCGTCGGCGACGGCGCGTTGATAGGTTGCGCGGGCCTGCTCGACTGAGTGCTGAGCTTGCTCGAAGCGGGCGCGCGTTGTGAAGCCCCGGTCCATCAGCGCCTGTTGCCGGGCATAGTCCTGTTGCGCCGAGGAGATGGTGTCGCGTGCCGCCTGGATATCGGCGCCGGTTGCGGCATAGCCCGCCTGAAGCGTGGTCACCTGAACCTGGGCATTGGCGATGGCCGCGTCGGCCTGTGCCACGGCGATGCGATAAGGTTCGGGGTCGATGCGGAACAGCAGGTCGCCGGCCTTGACCGCCTGATTTTCCTTTACCGACACCTCGACGATGCGCCCGGCTACGTCGCTGGCGACCGAAACCTTGTCCTGCGAGACATAGGCATTGTCGGTGGAAACGGTGCCGCCGGAAGAGGCCCACCATGCGCCCGCGAGCGCGATCAGCAGGATTGGTACGCCGAACATCAGCAGCGGGCGCAGCCAGCGGCGCTGGCGCGGTGCGGGCGCGAGTTCGATGGCCTGTCCGGCGTCGATGCGGGGGTCTGCGTCAGCCATTTGCGGCCTCTTTGGTGTCGTCGGGGGAAAGGTTGGTGCGGATATGTTCGAGCGTGCGGCGCAGGCGCGCCTGATCGGTTTCCGACACGCCCGTCAGCGCATTGGCGATCAGCGCATCGGTGATAGTGTGAAGCTGTCCGATCAAAGGTTCGGCGGCCGGAGTCAGATGGATGCGCCAGGCACGGCGGTCGGCGGGATCGCGGCGGCGTTCGATCAGCCCCGCTTCCTCCAGCCGGTCGAGCATGCGCGCGAGCGTGATCGGCTCGACCTCCAGCATCTCGGCAAGCGCGCCCTGATTGCTGCCCTCATTCCGGGCCAGCGTCTTGAGCGTACGCCATTGCGCGTTGGTGACCCCGATCGCGCGCGCGCGGGCATCGAAATCGCGGCGCATCAAGCGCGCGACATCGGCCATGACAAAACCCAGCGACTCGTTCATGGGCAGCAATATAATAAGCATGCTTATATAATACCATACTCATTGGTTGCATTGTGCAACGCAGCGATTGCGCCCGTTGCAATCGGTCGGGGTTTCATCGCGGGTAATTGTCCGGCATCTGTCCGGCCATGCAGACACAGACATTCGAAAGCTTCGACGGCGAGACGATCGCCTGGCGTGAAATGGGTGAGGGACGGGCGGTGGTGCTAATCCACGGCTATTTCTCCGACGCCGACACCAACTGGATCAAATATGGCGCGGCGGCGGCTGTCGCGGCGAAGGGGTTTCGGGTCATCATGCCCGACCTGCGCGCGCACGGCGACAGCGCGAAGCCGCACGATGCCGCCGCCTATCCGCCCGATGCGCTGGCGATGGATGCGGAAGCGCTGATCGCGCACATGGCGTTAAGCGATTACGATCTGGGTGGTTATTCGCTGGGTGCCAGGACGACGGTGCGGGCGCTCGCGCGGGGTAACATCACGGCACCGCGACGGGTGGTTCTTTCGGGCATGGGACTGGAGGGGCTGATCGATACCGGCAAGCGGGCCAGCTATTTCCGGCACGTGCTGACCAATTTGGGCTCGCATGAGCGCGGCAGCGGCGCGTGGATGGCGGAGGCGTTCTTGAAAACGACCGGGGGCGATCCGGCGGCGTTGCTGGGCGTTCTGGACACGTTCGTCGATACGACGCGTGAAGAGATTGCGGCGATTGCGCAGCCGGTGCTGGTACTGGCCGGGGTGGACGATGACGATAACGGGTCGCACGCCGCGCTGGCCGACTTGCTCCCCAATGCGACGCTGGCGGAAATACCGGGCAATCATATGAGCGCGGTGACGAAATCGGCGTTCGGCGCGGCCATCGCCGACTTCCTCGCGGGTTGACCCGCCGGGGTCGGGGGCGCAATCTGGTTTCAACTGAAATCAACAAGATTGAGGGTTTGATGATCCGCACGGGTATTTCGACGATTGCGCTGGCGATGCTGCTTGCCGCGCCGGCTTTTGCGCAAACGGCGAAGAAGGAAACCGTGCCCGCAGGTGCCGCGACACCGGCGGCGGCGGACGCGTTCCTGGCGCGCGCGACCAAGGAGGCGGAGGCATTCTCGGTCGACGACGCGCGCATTCAGTGGCTCTATGCGACCTATATCAACGACGACACGTCGGCACTGGTCGCCAAGAGCGGGGCGGAGGGGACCGAGATGCTGGTCCGTTTCGCGCTGGAGGCGGCGAAATACGACAAGGTGAAGGGGCTCTCGCCCGATACCGCGCGTCAGCTGGGCATGCTGCGCGCCGGGATTACCTCGCCCGCGCCGACGCGTGCGGGCGCGGCGACTGCGCTGGCGAAGCTGCAGACCGACATGCAGACCGTCTATGGCACTGGCAAGGGAACGCTGAAGGGCGTGCCGACCAATGGCAGCGATATCGAGGCGGCGATGGGGACGAATCGCAACCCCGACGAGCTGAAGGAAATGTGGACCAGCTGGCACGACAATGTCGGCGCGCCGCAGCGCAGCGATTACCAGCGCGCGGCGGGCCTGTTGAACGAAGGTTCGCGCGAGCTGGGCTACAAGGATACGGGCGCGATGTGGCGGTCGAATTACGACATGTCGCCGGAGGACTTCGCCAAGCTGACCGACAAGCTCTGGAACGAGGTGAAGCCGCTATACGAGGCGTTGCACACTTACACCCGCTGGAAGCTCAACGAGAAGTACGGCGATGCGGTTCAGTCCAAGACTGGCCCGATCCGTGCCGATCTGCTTGGCAATATGTGGGCGCAGGAATGGGGCAATATCTACGACGTGGTCGCACCAAAGGGTGCGGGCGACGTCGGTTACGATGTCGGCGAATTGCTGGTCGCCAAGAATTACGATGCGATCAAGATGGTGAAGGCAGGCGAGGGCTTCTACTCGTCGCTGGGGCTGGCTCCGATGCCGGAGACGTTCTGGAAGCGGTCGCTGTTCACCAAGCCCGCCGACCGCGAAGTGCAGTGCCATGCATCGGCATGGAATCTCGATAATGTCGACGATCTGCGCATCAAGATGTGCATCAAGGTGAATGGCGATGATTTCACCACGATCCATCACGAGCTGGGTCATAATTATTACCAGCGCGCCTATAACAAGCTGCCGCTAATCTATCGCACGGGTGCCAATGACGGCTTCCATGAGGCAATCGGCGATTTCGTCGCGCTGTCGATCACGCCGGATTATTTGGTGTCGATCGGGCTGCTCGATCGGTCGAAGGTGCCGGGTGAGGACAAGGACCTGGGCCTGTTGCTGAAACAGGCGATGGACAAGGTCGCGTTCCTGCCGTTCGGATTGCTGATCGACAAATGGCGCTGGGGCGTGTTTTCCGGCAGCATTCCGGCGAGCGGCTATCAGGGGTCGTGGGACGCGCTGCGGCTGCAATATCAGGGTATCACGCCGCCGGTGAAGCGCGACGAGACCAAGTTCGATCCGGGTGCCAAATACCATATCCCGGCGAACGTGCCGTATACGCGCTACTTCCTGGCGCGGTTGCTGCAATTCCAGTTCTACAAGGCGGCGTGCGACCAGGCCGGGTGGAAGGGGCCGCTGCACCGCTGTTCCTTTTATGACAATAAGGAAGTCGGGACGAAGCTGAACGCGATGCTGTCGATGGGCGCGTCGAAGCCTTGGCCGGATGCGCTGGAGGCGTTCACCGGTAGCCGCGAGATGAACGGCGCGGCGATGGTCGAGTATTTCGCCCCGCTGAAGACTTGGCTGGACGAGCAGAACAAGGGCAAGCCAACGGGCTGGTGACGCCCGGGTTTGCCGAATGAGAAAAAGCCGCCGCGAGGATGCTCGCGGCGGCTTTTTCGTGTGTCCGTCTGGCGATCAGGCGCCGGACTTGGGCTTTGATTTCGGCTTGGGCTTGGTTGCAGCCGTGTCGGCTGGGCCGCCTTCGCCCTTCTGCACGGCGAGGACGACGCCGGCGATGGCCGCGCCGATCGCGGCGACGCCGCCGACGAGCGAGGCGAAGAAGTTGCGATCGCCCATGCGCTCACGCGTGTCGGCGACCAGCTTGACGGGTGCTGACTCCGTTACGGTTTCGACCGCGGATTGTGCGGCGGCCGATACCTTGGCGGCGGCCGCTTCGGCTGCGGCGCGCGGTCGGCTGGTCCCGGCTTTGCGGGTGGCCGAAGGCGCCTTGCGCGCGGCGGCCTTGCGGCGCAGCGGGGGTGCCTTTTCGGTTGCTGGCTTCGGTGCCGCAGCTTTGGACGCTGCCGCCTTGGTCGCAGCGGGTTTGGCAGTGGCGGGTGCGGGCGGGGTTTCGACCTTGGCTGCCACGACCGGCGCAGCCTTTGGCTTTGGCGCCGCTTTTGGCTTTGGCGCGGCTTTGGGCGCTGCCTTCGCAGCGGGTGCCTTCGCCGCCGGTACCTTTGTCGCCTTTGTTACGGCGGGCTTCTTTGCCTTGACCGGGGTTTCTCCGGTGGCGTCGGTCGCCTTGGTCTTCGATTTGCTCGGGGCCTTGGCCATCACGATACTCCGTTGGTTTCGCGTCTGTAACCAACCTGACGCGAATCGGTTTCCTCCGTCAAATCAAAAGAATTCAGCGGAATGGCGGTTCGTTGAACGCGCGCAGCTTGCGTGAATGAAGTTTCGCGCCTTCGCGGCGCAGTTGCTCGCACGCTTCGATACCGATTTTGAGGTGCTCGGCGATGGCGCGTTCGTAGAAGCGGTTAGCCTGACCCGGCAGCTTGAGTTCACCGTGGAGCGGCTTGTCCGAGACGCAGAGCAAGGTGCCGTAGGGAACGCGGAAGCGATAACCTTGGGCAGCGAGCGTGGCTGATTCCATGTCCACGCCGACCGCGCGGCTGAGCGAGAAGCGCAGGGCGGAGCGCGAGAAGCGCAATTCCCAGTTGCGGTCGTCGGTGGTGACGATCGTGCCGGTGCGCAGCCGACGACGAAGTTCGTCGCCAGACTGGCCCGAGACGATCTCCGCCGCCCGCGCAAGTGCCTGCTGCACTTCGGCGATGGCGGGGATCGGGATTTCGGGCGGAAGAACGTCGTCGAGGACATGGTCGTCGCGCAGATAAGCGTGGGCGAGGACGTAATCGCCGATCCGCTGGCTGGGGCGCAAGCCGCCACAATGGCCGATCATCATCCATGCCTCGGGCCGTAGCACCGCCAGATGATCGGTGATCGTTTTGGCGTTGGACGGGCCGACGCCGATATTGACCAAGGTGATACCGCTGCCGTCCGCAGCCATCAAATGCCAAGCCGGCATCTGATGCCGCCGCCACGCACTGTCGGTGAGCAATTTGTCCGGGTCGTCGCCTGCGGCGATGACGATGCCGCCGGGGCCGGAGACGCCGGTGAAACGACTTTCGGGGCCGAGTTGCGCGCAAGCCCAGCCAACGAATTCATCGACATAGCGGTGATAGTTGGTGAACAATATGTACTGCTGCGTATGTTCGGTCGGGGTGCCGGTGTAATGGCGCAGCCGCGCGAGGCTGAAGTCGGTGCGCAGCCCGTCGAACAAAGCGAGCGGTCGGGTTTCGTCGAGGCTGATCCAGGTGCCGTCTGCGATCTCGTCCCCGATATGTGCGAGCTCGGTCGCCGGGAAATGTCGGGCGAGTTCAAGCGTCGAAATCTGGTCCATTCGCGCCGCGTGCCCGGGGTCGAGCACATAAGGGAACGGGATTTCCTGTCGTCCCGGAACGGCGGTGACGTCGACGTCATAATCCTCGATCAGCAGCGTCAGTTGTTCGATCAGATAGTCGGCGAACATCGCGGGCTTGGTGACGCTGATCGAATAATTGCCGGGGGTGACCAGGCGGCCGAACGAGCGCGTCGGGGTCGGGCGGTCGACTTCGTTGCGATAGACGACGCGGATCTCGGGATATGCGAAACTGCCGTCCTTGCGCTGGGCCGGATCGGGAGGCGTGCCATCGGTAAGGTAGCGGGTGAGGGCACCCTGAAGCCGCGTCACGGACGCGGTATAGAGCCGATCGAGTTCGGAAACGATGTGTTCTGCTGTTGTCATCTTTGACGGCTAAAGCGCCAGCGTGACATTGGCAAGACTGTTAGATGACAGCGAAACGAATGGCGCGCGAGGCGAACCCCGCGCGCCGAACGGATTATTTATCGTCGTCGCTGTCGAGCAGCTTGCTGATGCCGAAGGCGGCACCCGCAACGGCTGCGGCGGCACCGGCCGCAATCGCGGCGGCGGCGACAGGGTTCTTCTTGGCCGCATCGACGACGCCGTCAAAAGCATCGCTGATCGCTTCGCCTGCGTCAGTCAGTTTTTCCTTGGCCTGATCGAGCAGCGTCTCATCCGCCTGTGCGGCGCTGGTCGTGGTCGGGGTGGTTTCTTCGATCATCGCGTGTCTCCCTAATGCTGACAGGACAACAGCTTCGCCGCGCACCGGTTCCCGCGTCAACGGCAAACCGGCGCGCGACTGAAACGGTCTGAGGCTTAAAGATTTTCGAGCAGATGCTCGGCCGAGCTGACCTTGAACTCGCCGGGTGCCTCGACATGGAGCTGTTCGACGACGCCGTCATTGACCAGCATCGAATAACGCTGGCCGCGCGTGCCGAGGCCGAACTTGCTGCCGTCCATCTCCAGCCCGACCGCCTTGGCAAACTCGCCATTGCCGTCGGCGAGCATGGTCAGGTCGCGGGCATCCGCACTCTTGCCCCATGCGCCCATGACGAAGGCGTCGTTGACGGCGGTGCAGGCGATCTCGTCGACGCCCTTTGCCTTTAACGCTTCCGCATTATCGACATAGCCGGGCAGATGGCGTGCCGAGCAGGTCGGGGTGAAGGCACCGGGGACCGAGAACAGCGCTACCTTGCGGCCCGCGAAGAAATCGTCCGAGCTGACCTGTTCCGGGCCATTTTCGGTCGCCTTGGTGAAGGTCGTCGTGGGTACGCGATCGCCGACGTTGATGGTCATGCCTGGTCTCCTATGCGTCCGCGAAATGCGGTTTCGCCTCAATTGGCATGGCCCGCGGCTTTTTCAAGCGTGGCGGAGCCGAAGTGCTGCCGATATGTTGTTCGCCAGATGGAGTCTGCAACCTATCTTACCGGGCAAATCCTGCTCGCCATGCCGGGTATCGGCGATCCGCGCTTCGAGCGTTCGGTGATTGCGATGTGCGCGCATGACGAACAGGGCGCGCTGGGCGTGGGCATCGGACAGCGGATCGCGGGGCTGGGCCTGCATGAACTGCTGGGCCAGTTCGAGATCGAAACCGGCGACGTGGTCGATGCGCCGGTCTATTTCGGTGGCCCGGTGGAAACGCGGCGAGGGTTCGTGCTGCATTCGACCGACTGGAGCGGGCAGGACACGGTCGATGTCGCCGGACGCTGGGCATTGTCGGGAACGATCGACGTGTTGCGTGCGATTGCCGCCGGGACCGGGCCGTCGCGGTGGCTGGTCGCGCTGGGCTATGCCGGGTGGGGTGAGGGGCAACTGGACGAGGAGATGACCCGGCACGGCTGGTTCAACGTGCCGGGGGATACCGCGTTGCTGTATGACGTGGAGGTCGAACGGCGCTGGGAACGCGGGTTCGAGACCGTCGGCATCGATCCGCGTTTGCTCACGACCAGTACCGGGACAGCCTAGGTTCCGCTTTTCTTTTTCGTTGCCGCCTCCGCCTTGATCGTCTCGGGCGAGGGAATCACGGGCGACAGTGCGGCGATCACTTCGTCGGCATCGGCGAAGATCGGCGCGCTCAGGCCCGGTTCGCCCTTGTTGCCGGTTATAAAGGCGGCGAACACATATTGTTCGGTCGCCATCGGGACCATGGCGAACCCCTGATGCCCGCGCGATTTCGCCAGCAGCGCGGCGTGCAGCGCATAGGCCGGGAAAACCGCGTCGAAATCGATGCCGTAGAGGAACATATTCTCCATCTTGATCTTGGATTTCGCGGGATCCTTGACCGGCAACACCAGCTTCGACTTGTCGGTGCGCCACACCTGTTTCGACAGGTTGCGATAGGCGGCGGCGGAATCGACCCCGGGGATCAGACGGAACAGCGTCGCATTGTCGCTGTCCTTGGCCAACGCCTCTGCGCGTGCCGTGTCGAGGCGGTCCTTCCACAAGGCGGCGGGATCGCGCGACAGGCCGCCAATCAGTTCGTCGGGGGCGGCACCGTCGCGCAGCCGCCGGGTTACCTCCGCCACGCTGCCGAACGACGCCGCGACCCATTGCGAGCGCGCGGCGAACAGGCGGCGGGCGGTCTTAACATCGCCATTCTGAGTCTGGCGGATGATGCCGTGCAGATCGAACAGTTCGACGGTCTCGCTGGCGTCACGCTCGGTGCTGCCCTCCGCCCTGCGCTTGTCGCTATTGGCGCGTGCCTCTGCGATCCGCTTGTCCGAAAGCGCGGTATCACCCGCCAGCGCGAGCGTTATCGCCGATCGCGCCATGCTCGCCGTGCTGCGCAGTTCGGGCGCGGTGCGCGCGTTGAAATCGACCAGTGCTTCGCGGACAATCGCGGCCTGTTTGAAGTCGCCCCAGTCCTCCAGCCGGTTGGCCTGTTCGTTCACGCCAAAGCCCAGGCGGCTGCGCCAGCCGCGCATATCGGCTTCCAGCGGCAGCGCGGCGGGCTCGTTCAGCATATAGGCCGGGACGCCCATCAGCGGGGTGAGCAGAAAACGCGAATCGCCAAGGTTGCGCAGTGCCGCCTGACGCGCTTCCTGAGTCTTGCCAGCGCGGTAAAGCGCCGCCGCCGGGATCAGGTCGAACGCGCGCGCTTGTGACCGGACATAATAGGGATTGGCCATGAAGCCACCGGCCTCCGCCTCCTTGCGCGCGAGTTCGGCGTCGGCGACCGCGCCGTCATAATCCTTGGCCTCAATCCGATGGATCGCGCGGCCCAGGATCAGATTGATGCGGCGATAGGCGTTGGTTTCCTTCTTCTCGCCTTCGATCAGGCCGGTGCAGATATCGACACCTTCCGCGCCAAACTTGCGTTTTGACGGATCGGCGCCTTCCGGCGCGGGGGCGAACAGCGCGAGCAGGGTGATCGCGCCGAGCAGTCGCGCGGCGCTCTCGCCAGCGGACATGTTGTTCGGATTGCCGTCGCACTGGACATAGGCTGAGCCCAGCTTCTCGGGCTTCGCCGTCTGTGCGGTGGCAGAAGTCGACGACCCCAGCGCAAGTACAATCGCCAGTGCCTTCGCACCGGCATTCTTCCCGAACTTCATGATTCTGCCCCCAAAACCGTTTCAGACGGAGAGGTGGCAGCGCCGTAAATCGGAGTCAATCGCGTCTGTTTTTATGAGCTGAAACACTTCATATAAAGATATCTTTATATTTGGATTGCGCGAGCAGAGCGAATTCGCTAGGAGCGCGCCAATTGTCGCCGGGATTCCGGCGCAAGCCTTTACTTGCGGAGAAACAACGTGGCCACCGTGCTCGAAAAGACCGATTACGTCGTCAAGGATATCTCGCTCGCCGATTTCGGCCGTGCCGAGATGAACATTGCCGAGACCGAAATGCCGGGCCTGATGGCGTTGCGCCAAGAATTCGGTGAGTCGCAGCCGTTGAAGGGCGCGCGCATCACCGGATCGCTGCATATGACGATTCAGACCGCGGTGCTGATCGAGACGCTGACCGCGCTGGGTGCCGAAGTCCGCTGGGCGACGTGCAATATCTATTCGACGCAGGATCATGCTGCTGCCGCGATTGCCGCGTCGGGCGTGCCGGTGTTCGCGATCAAGGGCGAGAGCCTGGCCGAATATTGGGACTATGTCGGTGACATCTTCACCTGGGATTCCGAAATCGAAGGCCAGACCTGTAACCTGATCCTCGACGATGGCGGCGACGCCACCGCCTTCGCACTGTGGGGTGCGAAGCTGGAAGCCGGGCACACCATGCCCGAGCCGGAAAACGAAGAAGAAGTCGAGATGCAGCGCGCGCTCAAGGCGTTCATCGCGAAGAAGCCGGGCTACCTCACCGAGACCGTCAAGAACATCAAGGGCGTGTCGGAAGAGACCACGACCGGCGTGCATCGCCTCTATGCCATTGCGAAGAAGGGCGAGCTGCCCTTCCCGGCGATCAACGTCAACGACAGCGTGACCAAGTCGAAGTTCGACAATCTGTACGGCTGCAAGGAATCGCTGGTCGACGCGATCCGTCGCGGCACCGACGTGATGCTGGCGGGCAAGGTCGCGGTCGTCGCGGGCTTCGGCGATGTCGGCAAGGGTTCGGCGCAGTCGCTCCGCAACGGCGGCGCGCGCGTACTGGTCACCGAAATCGACCCGATCTGCGCATTGCAGGCGGCGATGGAAGGCTTCGAAGTCGTGACGATGGAAGAGGCCGTGACGCGCGCGGACATCTTCTGCACCGCAACTGGCAATGCCGACGTCATCACCGCCGATCACATGCGCGGCATGAAGAACATGGCGATCGTCTGCAACATCGGTCACTTCGACAGCGAGATCCAGATCGCCGCTTTGTCGAACTACAAATGGACCGAAGTGAAGCCGCAGGTAGACCTGGTCGAGTTCGAGGACGGCAAGCAGATCATCATCCTGTCGAAGGGGCGTCTGGTCAATCTGGGCAACGCGACCGGCCATCCGTCGTTCGTGATGTCAGCATCGTTCACCAACCAGACGCTCGCGCAGATCGAGCTGTGGACCAAGGGTGAAACCTATGCGAACGATGTGTTCGTGTTGCCCAAGCACCTCGACGAGAAGGTCGCGGCGCTGCATCTGGAGAAGCTGGGCGTCAAGCTGTCGCAGCTGACCGAAAAGCAGGCCGGTTACATCGGCGTGCCGGTCGAAGGGCCGTTCAAGCCGGATCATTATCGCTATTGATTGCGGCATAAGCTGTTGAGAAATGGGTGCGGCCAGCGATGGCCGCGCCCTTTTTCGTGTCAGACGGCAAGCGGACCGAGCGTTTCGCGCAACGGATCGAGCCACTGCGAATAGGGCTTCCACACATCGACACCGTCGCGGTTGAGCGGGCGGCGGACCTGTTCGCTGCTGGGCGTGCGGACGACGCGGTCGAGGCGGTGGAATTCGAGCACCGCTGGGTCCCAGTGGAGACCGAGATAGTCGAGCGCGGCGCGCAATTGCGTCTCCGCATCCTCGATCAACCGATCATAGCTGACGTGATGAACCAGACCGGGCGCGACACCGTTCAGGTGATCCATCAACCGCACATAATCGACATAGCATTGGCCGATATCCTTCAGCGTAAAGGAGGAGGCGTGGGCGGTCGAAAAGGACTGGGTGAAGTTCGAGAAACAGCAGTCCATCGCTGGGCGGCGAATATCGAGGAATCTTGCCTGTGGCAGGATGCGTTTGATGAAGAGGATGTTGCTCCAGTTGTGCGGCAGCTTGTCCACGAAGAACGGCCGGTCGGTCTTGCGGTGCAGCGCGGCGCGGCGGAGGTAATCCTGGCCCATCGCGGTGGCGACCTCGGGCGGGAGCGAGGCGATGATCTGGGGCACGGTAACGCGACCACGCCGCGTCGCCATCTCCATCGCCGTGCGCAGAATTGCGGGGATATAGGGCAGTTCGCCAATCGCCTCGACCTGTGAATGGCTGGCGAGCATCTGTTCCAGCAAGGTCGAGCCGGAGCGGGGCAGGCTGACGATGAACACCGGGGTCGCGTCGCCGACCGGTGCAGCGTTGAGCGAAGCAATAAAGGCGGGGTCCACCACGCGTTCGACCTCGGCAATTTCGGCGGTCAGTTCGCTGGCGTCATACCCGATGCTTTCGGCGCGCTGGCGATTGCCCTCGACGTAATGCGTAAAGGCTTCTTCGTGGCGCTCGCGGTCGTGGAGCGCGCGGGCAAGCGAAAAGTGCAAAGGCGCGCTGTTGCGGATGTCGATCGCAATGCGCAGCCCTTCGCGCATCGCCACGATATCTTCGTCCGTGAAAATCTTTTGCTTGATGCTGGCGAGACCCCACCAGCCTTCGCCGAATTCGAAATCGGCGGTGACAGCGCGGCGATAGGCGGCAATCGCTTCGGGCACGCGACCGGCAGCGCGAAGGTTGTGGCCATAACCGACCCAATATGCGGGGCGATCGGGATTGGCGGCAGTCAGGCGCTCCTGAATTGCCAGCGCTTCCTCATTTCGCCCGAGCTTGTCGAGGGTGATCGCGACGAGGGCGGCGGTGCCGGGGTCTCCACTCTCGCGCTCCAGTGCGCGGAAAAGGTCGAGTGCCTCAGCCAGGCGCTCCTGCTGATTGAGGTTCGAAGCAAGGTGCCGGCGCGCCTCGGTTGTCGGCTCGCGAGCAAGTGCCTGGCGCAAAAATGCTTCGGATTGCCCGAGTGCGCCCAGTCGCATCGCAACGCTGCCGAGCAGGGCAAGCGCGCGCGGATCACCGGGATTGGCGCGCAGATGCCCCATCACATGCTGTGCCGCGAGTTCGAGCTTGCCGTCTTCAGCGAGGCGCGACGCTTCGCTGAGCGCAGGGCTGGCGGTGATCGTGCTCATGCGTAACCGAGCAGGGCGCGTAGCCCCGGTGCCTGATAATCGACCAGCGCGCGGTGCCGGGGGCCGAGTGTGTCGGGCAGGTCGATCGCGACGCCGGTCAGATTCTCGCGCGCGGTGCCGCTTTGTTTGCGATCCGATCCGATGCGCACCCGCTCACGCCAGTCGGCGGGCCGGTCGATGCCGCAGGCGTCGAGCAATGCTGCGAACCAGGCATCGGCAGCTTCACTGTCGAGATCGCCGAGATGTTCGACGATTTCCTCGAACTTCACGATGTGGGCGCGCGCACCGAGCCAGGCGGCCGCGTTCAACTCATAAATGTCGTTGAGCGACGGCGCTTTGCCGGGGAGTCCGAAGATCATCATCGTCAGCAGCTCGTCGGCGCTGAGCGCGTCGTTCTTCAGATGATCGACATTGCCGCTGAATTGTTCGGACAGGAAGAAGCGCGCGCGCGCGATGACCCAGTCATAGGGGTCCCGATACAGCACGATGCGACGGGCGGGGGCGGTCTCGATGATCGAGGCGTCGGCGAGAAAGAGGTGGCCCCAGCTGAGCTTTGGGTTGGCGGGGTCGAAGGCGGCGCGATGCTGTTGCAGGGTCGGCCACTGGATGAAGTCGTGGTGATATTGCTGATCGACCGGCACGAACATGCGCAGGATATTGCGGAGCAGATGGCTGCCGCTTTTCGGTACGCTGTTGAGAAACACGGGCTGACGCAACCGCGCCTGATCGAACCGCTGGTTCTCCGCATCGAGGGTGTCGGGTTGAACCGTTACTGCGGGCATGAACGAACGCTCCCTGAGCTCAAACAAACGGGGCGGCATGTTGCCATGCCGCCCCGCGAAGTGACAATCGCTTTCGCGTCAGAACTTGCGCGAGACGTTCACGAAGAACCGGCGACCCACGAAGCTGTACTGCGATGCCGCAACCACCGGGCCAAGCATCGAAATCTGCCCGCCGTTGAGATAGGAAACCCGTGGTGGCTTCGTATCGAACAGGTTGCTGACACCGAGGGTCAGGTCGAACACGTCCTCGATCTCCTGAGTGATCGAGATATTGTGGTAGAACACCGCCGGTGCTGTCAGATCCGGGCAATAGGTACCGCGGATGGTGCTGGCGATGCAGGCGTTGTTGCCGTTGTCGTCGAGGAAATCCTGGACGTTCGACGTGCCGCCAATCACGTTCATGCCATAGAACACGCTCGTGCTGTTGTTCGGCAGCTGCCAGAACATGCGGAAGTCGCCCACCCATTGTGGCGATCCGGCTTCGCCGTTGGTCGAGGACGTCGGCGAACCCGGCTGCAAGGTGAAGTCGTCGCGCGTCTGCCAGGTCATGTCGGCGGTCAGGCTGACATTGCCCAGGCTACCCAGGTTCTGACGGATGTTGACGTTGAGGTCGACGCCGCTGTTGCGCTGAGCCGCGATGTTCACAAACTTGTCGAACACCTCGTTGATGTTGTTCGGTGCCGCAGTCTGGCCACGGGTGAACAGGTCGCACAGTGGATCGGTCGGGAAGCTGACCGAATCGTAGCAGCCGAAGATGATGCTGCTTGCGCCCAGCTGCGCGATTTCACCCTTCACGCGGATATCGAAATAATCGACCGCGATGTTGATGCGCGTGTCACCGAGGAAGTCGAACTTGGGCGAGAGGATCGCACCGACCACGAGCGCCTTCGACGTTTCCGGTTCGAGCACGCCAAGGCCACCCTGCGATACCGCCGTCGCGCTGACGCCGGCACCCGAGTGATTGCCGGGAATGCCGTCGGCGGCGCAGTTGGTGGCGACGCGTTGCGTGATCCGGCCAGCCGCCAGTGCAGCGGTGTAGTTGATGCACGGATCAATG
Source organism: Sphingomonas sp. LT1P40 (assembly GCF_036663835.1). Classification (NCBI taxonomy): domain Bacteria; kingdom Pseudomonadati; phylum Pseudomonadota; class Alphaproteobacteria; order Sphingomonadales; family Sphingomonadaceae; genus Alteristakelama; species Alteristakelama amylovorans. The sequence goes on along the minus strand of NZ_JAXOJT010000001.1, from coordinate 1,295,478 downwards.
TTGCGCTGTGCAGGGAAGCTGGTTTCGTCCGCCAGAAACTGCTCGAAGAGCGCAGGCGCGCGGAACGAGGTACCATAGCTGGCGCGTACCCGGAGCCATTCGGTCATGGCCCAGTTTGCGCCGACCTTGTACGTCCAGTTGCCGTTGGTGGTATCCTCATTCACCCCGCCCGGCACCGCGGTAGCCCGCGTCGACGTCACGTTGGTGACGCGCCCTGCGACCGAGAAGGTGAGCTCCTTGAAGAAGGGCACGTCCTTGAGGATCGGGATGTTAAGTTCGCCGAACGCTTCGGTCGTGACCGCGTCGCCCGCCGTGATCCCGGAGGTCGATGCGCCCCAGGCATTGCCGGCACGGGTAATCTCACCCGGAACGTCGTTGATCTCGTCCTTGCGCGCGGTAACGCCCACGGCAACGCCCAGCGGACCGCCGGGCAGCTCGAACAGGCTGCCGGAGACCGATGCTTCGCCGTTGAACTGGGTGTAGATCGTCTTTCCTTCTTCCCAGGAGAACAGGAAGTTCTTCTGGGCCTGGGTCAGTTCACCACGCAGGAAGTAGGGGTCGTTCCAGGGCAGGTCGATGCACTGCTTACCCGACACCGGCGTAACGGTTCCCACGCACGACGAGGTCTGAAAATAGCCGGTGTCGTACACGTCCTGCAGAATCTGCTGCTGACGATAACGACCGATGCTCTTGCTGTACTGGCCGTAAATCTCGAACTTCCACGAACCGCCGAGATCGCCGCGCACGCCGCCGACGCCGCGATAATAATCGACCTTCTGGCTGCTGTCGCTCTGATCCGTGATCGCGGTCGGGCTCAGCAGGTTCTGGCCGAGCCAGCCGGGTGCCCAGAGCGTGCCATAGATGTTGGACGTGCCGCCGAAGTTCCAGAACTGACGCCAGCCATTCTGGTAGGTCTCGCGCCGGTTGAACAGGAATTCGCCGAACAGTTCGACATTTTCCGTGATCTCGTAAGCGGCGCTGGCGAAACCGGTGTAAAGGTCGGTCTTAGGGATGATCGTCGATTGCTCGACGAACGGGTGGTAGGCGTTCTGAATAGCCAGTGACGGCGTGTCATACCCGGTCGGGTACCACCCGGCCGGCGCGAAGAAATCGGTCGGACCGGTCGGCGCGCCAAAGCGAGGAATGCCGAGCGTTTCGCCCGGATACTGATATTGCATCAGCACGGTTTCGCCGTTGGGCGAGGTGTTGGGGCCGGTGTTCGGGCCACCCGGGCCGTCGAGCCGCAAATTGCCGATCAGATTGTAGGTCCAGACATGACCCCAGCGCAGATCCTCGCAGCGGAACTGACCGGAACGGGGATCGATGATGTCGGCACGGCTGCCGTCCTGGCGGAAGGTGTAAGCCTCGGGGCAGGCGAGATATTCGCGCTGACCCCGGCTGAGTTCGTTGACATGGCTATAGTCGGCGGCGACCAGAACATGGCCGCGCTCGAACGTCTTGCCCCAGATCGCGCTGACGCGATAGGATTCACCGCCGCCGTCGCCGGGGATCGAGGAGTTCGCGCTGATTTCGAGACCGTCGACATCGGTCTTGGTGACGATATTGACGACGCCTGCAACCGCGTCCGAACCGTACACGGATGATGCGCCGGTCTTCAGAATGTCGATCCGCGCAGCAATCGACTGTGGCAGCACGTTGAGATCGAACGACGAAACGCCGCCGCGGGTGCCTGCGGGACCGGCACGACGACCATTGAGCAATACGAGGGTGCGGTTGGCGCCAAGGCCGCGAAGATCGATCGTCTGCGCGCCGGGGCCGCCGGCGGTGACGAAGTTCGACGAAATCGCCGAGGTGATCTGGGTTGAGCCGGCCGCGATCGGCGAGCTTTGCAGCATCGACGCGGTATCGAACTTGCCTTCCTTGATCGACGTTTCGGGGTCGATCACGGCAATCGGATCGGGGCTGTTGAATGGTGTAACGCCGCGAATACGCGAGCCGGTAATGACGACGGCTTCATCTTCGGTTTGCGGCGCAGTCGTCGGCGCGGCCGGCTCTTCAGCCGGTGCGTCCTGTGCCCAGGCGGGCGCGACGGTAGTGAAGGCAAGGCCAAAAAGCGCGGCAGACCGGAGCGCAGTCGCGCCCAGGAAGTTGGATTTCGCCATTTTTGTGTCCCCTATTACACAACTAAGTGCCAATCCTTGCTGCGCCGCATCGAAATGGCAACCCCATCCGGGCACGAATGTCGCCAGTGTTACGATGTTGCCTTGCTGTTGTAGTAATCGTGCAACACGCCTGTGGTTTGCACGGGTGCGCCCATGCGATGGATTACGCCTTGGATATGCGTCGGGAACCGTTGCCGTGCTCCGGTCTGGACCCTAAGAGCCGGGGATGAACGGCGGCGCACGGCAGTGATCGAAATCTCCCAGACTGCGGCGGTGATGGCGGGGGCCGTCGCCGCGCTGCTGATCGTGCTGGGCGCGATCATGTTGTTTGTCGGCTTACGAGCGCGTGGGCGCGCAACGGCACTGATCGACTCGCATGCTCGCGCGCTGGCGCTGGCACAGAGTGCGCCCGCGCAGGCGATGATCGTGCGCACAGACGGGCGGATCGAGCTTAGCGACCGGCTGGCCGACCTGTTGGGGCTGGAGACGGTGCCGGCACAGCTCGAGGAGATCGTCGGCAACGAAGCAGTGTTCGCGGCGAATGACGGCGCGCTGTTGGAGCAGGAGATCGCTGCGGCGCAACGCGCGGGAAAGCCTTTTCGGATCACGGTGCGGGTGAAGGGGTCGTCGCGCACCTTGCTGGTGATCGGTCAGCGCGCGCCGGATGCGGTGCGGGCGCCGGGGGGCGTGGTGCTGTGGGCGTTCGACGCCACCGAGACGCAGGAGGAAGTGTCGCGCCTGTCCGGCGAGGCGGGGCGGTATCGGGAGGCCTATGATGCGCTGACCGGTCTCATTCAGTCCGCGCCGATGCCGATGTGGTATCGTGATGCCGAATTGCGGCTGGCGATGGTCAACAATGCCTATGTCGCGGCGGTCGATGGGCGCGATGCGGAGAGCGTGGTCAAGGCGGGGACCGAACTGATCGATGCATCGGCACCCGGCGGGCAGCTGGCGAGCGCCGCGACGGCGCGCGACGCAGGCAAGCCGCAGATGGTAAAACTGCCCGCGACCATCGGTGGCGCGCGGCGGACGCTGCATATCCATGACGTGCCGCTCCCGACCGGTGGCGTGGCGGGCTTTGCCGTGGATGTCGAGGAACTGGAGCGCGCACGTGCGGGGATCAAGCGCGCGGACGATGCGCAGCGCGAAACGTTCGACCGGCTGTCTGCAGGGGTGGCCCAGTTCGGCGCGGATCGTGGGTTGATCTTTTGTAACCAGCCGTTCCGGCGGATGTTCGAGCTGCGCAACGAGTGGCTGGCAGACCGGCCAGAGTTCGACCGCGTGCTGGAGCGGATGCGCGAGGCCAATCGCCTGCCCGTCGTACGCGACTTCCCCGGCTGGAAGGCTGAGCGGCGCGAATGGTTCATGGCGGCGGACGCGGCGCGCGAGGAGAATTGGGCGCTACCCGGTGGTGCGCATTTGCGCGTCGTGGCGCAGCCGCTGCCCGAGGGCGGATTGCTGGTGATTTTCGAGGATCTGACCGAACAAGTGCAGCTGGCGAGTGCGCGTGACACGTTGCTGCGCGTGCGGACGGCGACGTTCGACAATCTGTTCGAGGCGCTGGGCGTGTTCGCGGCTGACGGGCGGTTGCAGCTGTGGAACAACCGTTTCCGGCAATTATGGGGGTTCGACGAGGCGTTCGTCACCGGCCATCCGCGCGTCGATGCGCTGGCGCAGGCGGCGGGCGGCATGTTTGCCAATCCGGCCCGAGCCACGCTGATCGCCGAACTGGTGCGCGCGGCGACGGTGGAACGGCAGCAGCGCGGCGGGTCGATCGAGTTTGCCGATGGACGGCATTTCGAGGTCGCGGCGGTGCCGTTGCCGGACGGGAATGCGCTGTTCACGATGCTGGACGTGTCCGACCGGCGGCGGAGCGAGAATGCGCTGCGTGAGCGCAACGAAGCGCTGGAAACGTCGGACCGGGTGAAGACCGCCTTCGTCGCGAACATGAGCTATGAATTGCGCACGCCGCTGACGTCGATTCAGGGGTTCGCGGAGATGCTGCATGGAGGCTATGCGGGCGAGCTGTCGGCGAGCGGGACCGAGTATATGGAGGCGATCCTGAGCTCGGTCGCGCGGCTGGGCGATCTGATCGACGATGTCCTCGACCTGACGCGCGAGGGCGGATCGCTGGCGCGTGAGGCGGTCGATCTGGAGCTGGTCGCGGCGGCGGCGGCGGAAGCAGTCGTGCCCGCAGCGGGTGCCAAGCGGATCGAGCTGGCGGTGGACGTGCTGGGCAGTGCCGGCAGCGTGAAGGGTGACGCGCGACGCATAAGGCAAGCGATCGAGCATCTGTTGCGCAATGCGGTGGCGGGAACGCCGGAGCAGGGGCGGGTGCTGCTGCATGTCGATGGCGATGCGAAGGCGGCGCGGATCGTGGTGTCGGACGACGGGCCGGGGATGGCGGCGGCGCTGGCGGCGAAGGCGTTCGAGCGGTTTGCGCAGCCGGGGATCAGCCGGGATGGCGACCGTGCGCTGGGCCTCGGCCTGCCGCTGGCGAAGCAATTCGTCGAGGCGCATGGCGGGACGATCCAGCTGATGTCCGAACCGGGGCAGGGGACGATGGTGATCGTGGAATTGCCGCGATGACAGGTTTTATGTCCTTGCTTCGTCACCCCGGTCTTGAGCCGGGGTCCCGCTATTGGCCGGACTCAGAAGAAGCGGGACCCCGGCTCAAGGCCGGGGTGACAGGCAGGGGTTGATGATCCGGCTGGCGGATGCGGCGGCGACGGAGGCGTTTGGTGCGCAGCTGGCAGCGGTGGCGAGGCCGGGGGATGTGATCGCGCTGTCGGGGCAATTGGGCGCGGGCAAGACGAGTGTCGCGCGGGGACTGCTCGCGGCGTTGGGGCTGGAGGGCGAAGCGCCTTCGCCGAGCTACGCGATCGTGCAGCCGTACGAGCCGCCGGAGGTGCAGTTTCCGGTGCTGCATGTCGACCTGTATCGCATCGACGATCCCAACGAGGCGGAGGAGCTGGGGCTGGATGAGGCGCGCGGCGATTCGCTGTTGGTGGTCGAATGGCCGGAGCGGTTGGCGGACGGGTACTGGGCCGATGCGCTGTGGCTGACCCTGACGATCCTGCCGGATAGCGCGCGCGGCTTGACAGCGAATGTTCCGGCGGCATGGGGGGATCGATGGCCCCTGAAATGATCTCTCCACCCGACATGAACCCGCCCGAAGCGGCGGTTCCGTTCCTCAACTCGATTGGTTGGGGGGATGGCGAGATACTGCCGTTGGCGGGCGATGCATCCTTCCGGCGATATTTCCGGGTGCAGGCGCCGGGGCGCGTTGCGATCCTGATGGATGCGCCGCCGCCACATGAAGACCCGCGCCCGTTCATCTCGATTGCGCGCTGGCTGACCGATCGCGGGTTCGCCGCGCCGCTTATCTATGGCGAGGATCTGACCGAAGGGCTGGTGCTGATCGAGGATTTCGGCGACGCGCGGCTGAAGGAAACCGCCGACGCCGCGCCGGAGAGCGAGTTGCGGCTGTACGAAGCGGCGATCGACGTGTTGATCCGGCTGCGCGAGCATGCGGCGGCGGATGTGCGACCTTACGACATGCGCGTCTATCAGCAGGAGGCGTCGCTGCTGACCGAATGGTATTGTCCGGCGGTTGGCGTGGAGGCGGACGTCGAAGGTTATCGCGCGGCGTGGGATGCGGCGTTGGCTCCGGTGCTGGCGGGGACGCCGGTTACGGTGCTGCGCGATTATCATGCGGAAAATCTGATGCTGATCGATGGCAGCGAGACGCTGGGCCTGCTCGATTTTCAGGACGCGCTGGCGGGGCATCCGGCCTATGATCTGGTGTCGCTGCTACAGGATGCGCGACGCGACGTGCATCCGGTGCTGGAGGCGGCGATGCTGGACCGCTATCGCCGCATCACCGGCGCGGACGATGCGTTTTTCGACGCCTATCATGTACTGGGTGCGCAGCGGAATGCCAAGATCGTCGGCATCTTCACCCGGCTGTGGCAGCGCGACGGGAAGCTGCGTTATGCCGGACTGTGCCCGCGCGTCTGGGGTTATCTGGAGCGCGATTTGCGGCATCCGGCACTGGCTCCGGTGGCGGCGTGGTTCGATGCGAACATCCCCGCCGCGCTGCGGGGCGATCCGATGGTGGTCGCGTGAGCGCAAAAAAGACGCTGGCGATCCGGCCACGTCCGGCGGCTGACGTGCCGGAAGTGGCGATGGTGATGGCGGCCGGGCTGGGCAAGCGTATGCGCCCGCTGACCGCGACGCGGCCCAAGCCGCTGGTCGAGGTAGCGGGCAAACCGTTGATCGACCATGTGTTCGACCGATTGCGCAGCGCTGGCGTGAAGCGAGCAGTGGTCAACGTCCATTACCTGGCCGATGCGCTGGAGGCGCATGTCATGCACCGGGTGCAGGACGTTGAGGTGATCGTGTCCGACGAGCGGGCGCAGTTGCTGGAGACCGGTGGTGGGCTGGTCCGCGCGAGGGAGTATCTGGGCGACAAGCCGTTCCTGTGCGTCAACAGCGACAATTTGTGGGTCGACGGTCCGATCGACGCGATCCGGCAACTGGCGGCGGCGTGGGACGACGAGCGCATGGACGCGCTGTTGCTGATGGTCCCGCTGGCGCGCGCGCATTGCCATCGCGGGCAGGGGGATTTTCACCTCGACCCTTTCGGGCGGATCGTCGGGCGGCGCAAGCCGGGGCGGCTGGCACCGTTCGTGTTCACCGGCGTGCAGATCCTGTCCCCGCGCGTGATTCGCGACTGGCCGGAGGGGCCGTTTTCGACGAACCTGTTCTGGGAGCGGGCGATGGAGGCCGGACGCGCCTGGGGGCTGGTGCATCAGGGGCTGTGGTTCGATGTGGGCAGTCCGCCTGCGATTGCGGCGACGGAGGCGGTGCTGGCGGATGGGTGAGGGGCGATCAAAACCAAAACCGTGGAACATGGGTCTGGGCATTGCGATCGGGCTGGTTGCTGGCGTCTTACTGTGGTGGAGCGAATATGAGTCCGGTCAGGGATTGCTTCAGAATCTTTATTTTATCGTTGTTCCGGCCTGTGTGGGCATCTCGATCGTTAGCTTTCGGAACCGGCGAAAGAAGGTCGGCCCTTATGATCCAGAGTATATCGCCGAGAACCGTCGTGGCCGGGTTTAAATTGTAGGCAATCGTGATGGGGGCGTTTTTCTTAGCCCTCTCCCGCTTTCGCATGAGAGGGCTAAGAAGAGGCGGCCTTGTCTCAACTGCCACCAGCGCTAGGGTCGCTGCAGATGCCCGACCGCCTTTACCTCTACACCATCCCCCCGCATCGCGCCTTTGCCGATGCCCTCGCGCAGGGGCTGATCCGGCGGTTCGGCGGCGACCCAATGCGCCTAGCGCGGGGCATTGTCCTCGTCCCCACCAATCGTGCGAAACGCGCCATCACCGATGCCTTCGTGCGGGCGAGCGGGGGTGGGTTGTTGCTGCCCCGGCTGGTGGCAATTGGCGATCCGGAGCTGGACGAGGCGGCGGGGCCGTTTCTGGATCCTGCCGATGATGATGTGGCGATTGCGCCCGCCGTGAACCCGCTGCAGCGGCGGCTGATCCTGGCGCGGCTGGTGCAGGCGGGTGATCCGGGCGTGGACGCGGCGGAGGCGGTGCGGCTGGCGGGGGAGTTGGGGCGGACGCTGGACCAGTTGCTGGTCGAGGAAGTCGATCCCCGGCGGATGCGTGAGATCGAGGTGGGCGAGTTGTCGGCGCATTGGCAGCGTTCGCTCGACCTGTTCGAGATCGCGCTGAGCAAATGGCCGCAGGAGCTTGAAAAACTGGGCCGGATCGATCTGGCGGCGCGGCGCAATGCGTTGCTGGACCGGGTGTCGATGCGGTGGCGGGATGAGCCGCCTGACCGGTTTGTCTGCGCGGCGGGGATCACGACGGCGGCACCGGCGATTGCGCGGTTGCTTCGCGTGGTGGCGGGATTGCCCGGCGGGATGGTGGTGTTTCCCGGTATCGATCTGGCGATGGGGTCGGACGAGTGGGATTTGTTGGGGCCGTTCAAGCCCGATCCGGCGACGGGGCGGCGCAAACGGTCTTTGGAAACACATCCGCAATATCATCTGAAGCTGTTGCTTGACCGGATGGATGTCCCTCGCGCGGAGGTGCAGCAATGGCGGGTGGCGACCGAGTTGGATGCGCCACCCGCCCGCAGCAAGGCGATTGCCAGTGCGATGATGCCCGCCGATTTGACCAAGGGGTGGAGCGACCTGCCCGCCGCCGAACGCCGTCTTTCCGGCGTGCGCGCGATCGAGGTGGCGACGCCGGCCGAGGAGGCGCAGGCGATTGCGCTGGCGCTGCGGGAAGCGTTGGAAACGCCGGGGCGGACGGCGGCGCTGGTGACGCCGGATCGGGCGCTGGCGCGGCGGGTGGCTGCGCATGTTGCGCGCTGGGGGCTGGGGATCGACGATTCCGCCGGTGCGCCGCTCGCGAGCCTGCCGCCGGGAACCTTGTTGCTCGCGTTGGCCGAGGCGGGGGCGCAGGGGTTTGCGCCGCTGGCGCTGCTGACGCTGCTGAAGCATCCGCTGGTCGCGGCGGGTGAGGATCGGCTGGGCTGGCTGGAGGGTGCGCGGTCGCTCGATCTGGCGTTGCGTGGGCCGCGTCCGGCGGCGGGGCTAGCGGGTATCGACGCGCATCTTGCGAATGCCGATGGGTATGATGCGCGGGTGCGGGCGGCGGCACTCGGGTGGTGGCGTGATGTGAGGCCGCAGCTGGAGCCACTGGAAGCGCTGTATGCGGGCGGGGCCGCACCGCTGCCGGGCTTGCTGGCGCAATTGCGTGAAACGGCGACGGCTTTGTGCGGTGACGGCTTGTGGGGGCGGACCGAGGGGCGCGCGGCGGCGACGTTGCTGGACGATCTGGAGCGGGAAGCACCGCACGGTCCGGCGCTGGTCGAGCCGGAGAGTCTGGCGGCGATGCTGCGGACATTGATGGACGAGGTTGCGGTGCGACCGCCGCAGGGCGGGCATCCGCGGCTGGCGATCTATGGCTTGATCGAGGCGCGGTTGCAGGCTGCCGATCTGGTCATTCTGGGCGGATTGAATGAGGGCGTGTGGCCCGGGCTGCCTGCACCCGATCCGTGGCTGGCGCCGCGTATTCGGAGCGAATTGGGGCTGCCGGGGCTGGAGCGGCGGATCGGGTTGTCGGCGCATGATCTGGCGATGGGGCTGGGTGCGCGCGAGGTGCTGTTGACGCGGGCGCGGCGCGATGCGGGGGCACCGACGATTGCGTCGCGATTTTGGTTGCGGTTGGAGGCGTTGTCGGGCGGGCTGGAGCGCGCGGCAGTGTTGGAGAGCTGGGCGCGGGCTATCGACGACCCGGGCGAGCATGCGCCGGTGGATCGGCCCGAGCCTTGTCCACCCGCTGCCGCCCGGCCGCGCGATATCCCGGTGACGGATGTCGATCGGTTGAAGGCGGACCCGTACGCTTTTTATGCCAAGCGGATGCTGCGGCTGCGTGCGCTGGACCCGGTGGATGCGGATCCCAGCGCGGCATGGCGCGGGACCGCGGTGCATGATGTGCTGGAGCAATGGGCGAAGCTGGACGCGTGTGCGCCGGACGCGCTGGAGCCGCGCGTGCTGACGATGCTGGCCCAAGCGCATCCGATGATGCGGGCGTTGTGGCAGCCGCGATTGATCGAGGCGGTGCGCTGGATCGTGCGCGAGCTGGCGGCGCGACCGGAGCGGCGGGTGATTGCGGTGGAGCAGAGCGGCTCTGTCGAAATTGCTGGCGTGAAATTGAGCGGCAAGTTCGACCGGATCGATGCGATGGGCGACGGCACGATCGGGGTTGTCGATTACAAGACCGGGCAGCCGCCAACTACGAAGGCGGTGCGCGCGGGGTATAGTTTGCAGCTGGGGTTGCTGGGACTGATCGCGGAGCGCGGCGGGTTTGCCGGCATTGCCGGGCGGGCGAGTGCGTTTGAGTATTGGTCGCTGGCGCGCAAGGGTGGGGAGTTCGGGTATGTCGCGACGCCGGTCGATCCGGCGGGGAAGCGCGACCGGATTCCGACGGACGAATTCGTCAGGATCGCGGCGGCGAACTTTTCGGATGTGGCGGGGGCGTATTTGACCGGGGATACACCGTTTGTGGCGAAGCTGCACCCGGAGTATGCGCCCTACTCGGAATATGACCAGCTGATGCGGCGGGATGAGTGGTATGGCCGGAATTAGCTCGGGTGCGCTCCCCTCGCTGAAAGGCAACCAGGCGGCGGCATCCAGTCCGGATGGTAGTGTGTGGCTGTCGGCGTCGGCCGGGACGGGCAAGACGCAGGTGCTGGCGGCGCGGGTGTTCCGGTTGTTGCTGCGTGGCGTCGATCCGGGAGCGATCTTGTGCCTGACCTTTACCAAGGCGGGTGCGGCGGAGATGGCGGCGCGGGTCAGCGGGCGGCTGGCGCATTGGGTGCGGGCACCGCGTGCCGAGGTGTTCAACGATCTGGAGGCGCTGGGCGAGGTTGCGGATGACGCGCGGATCGCGCTGGCGCGGACGTTGTTCGCGAAGGTGCTGGATGCGCCGGGGGGCGGGCTGCGGATCCAGACGATCCACAGTTTCTGCCAGACCTTGCTGTCGGCATTTCCGGTCGAGGCGGGGCTGACGCCGGGGTTTCGGCCGCTGGAGGCGCGCGAGGAGCGGACGTTGCAGCGCGAGACGCTGGCGGAGATGCTGGCCGATGCGGGGCGCGAGGGGCGCGAAGGGCTGATCGACGCGGTCGGGGCGCTGAGTTTGCGGCTGGGCGAGGGCAAGGCGGAGGCGTTCTTGCATGCGTGCGCGCGGGCGCCGGATGCGATGGCGGCGTTGCCGTCAGGGTTGCAGCCGTTTTTGCGGCGCGGTCTGAATCTGCCTTCAGGCGACGTGCTCGAAGAAGCTGCGAACTGGTGTTCGGACGATGCGTTCGACGTCGCGGGGCTGCGGCGGATGGCGGATGCCAATCATGCCTGGGGGACGGCGACGGGGATCGAGGCGGCGAGCGTGGCGGGGGCGTGGCTGGACGCGGAACCGGCGGCGCGGGTGGCGATGCTGGGTGAGCTGAAGAAGCTCGCGCTGACCGCCAAGGACGAGCCGCGCAAGGTGTCGTCGCGGCTGGCGGCTTTGGATCCGGACTACGAGACGCTGGCGGCGGAGCTGGGGGAGGCGTGCATCGGCGTGCTCGGGATGATCGCGCGGGCAGGATACGCCGATCTGCTGGCGCAGGGGCTGGCGGCGGGACGGGAATATTCGGCGGCCTATGTCCATGCCAAGCGGCGCGCGGGAGCGGTGGATTTCGACGATCTGATCCGGCGGACGGTGGCGTTGCTGGATCAGCTCGGAATGGGCGACTGGATCCGGTTCAAGCTGGATCAGGCGACCAGCCATGTGCTGATCGACGAGGCGCAGGACACCAATATCAACCAGTGGCGGATCGTCCGCGCATTGGCCGACGAGTTTTTCGCAGGCGAGGGCGCGCATGGCGAGGAAGTGCGGACGCTGTTCACCGTGGGGGATTACAAACAGGCGATCTTTGGCTTTCAGGGGACTGATCCAGTCAATTTCGCGGCAGCGCACCGGCATTTCAGCGAGCGATCGGATGGCGCGTTGGAGACCCTCTCACTGACGCATTCTTTCCGCTCGACATTGCCGATTCTGGAGTTTGTCGACGAGGCGGTGGCGGCGCTGCCGGAGCCGGGGATGGGGACCGAGAGCGAGGCGCATGCCAGCCGGGTCGAGGGGCCGGGTATGGTGACATTGTGGCCGCCGGTGGTGGCGGGCGGCGATCCCGAAGATGAGGAAAGCTGGGTCGACGATGCGACACGCGAACTGGCGAACCGGATCGCGCGCTATATCAAGCGGATGACCGATGGCAGCGTGCTGAAGCGGGACGGGACGCCGCTGGAAGCGAAGGACGTGATGATCCTGGTCAAGCGGCGCGGGGAACTGGCGTCGTTGCTGGTCGCGCGGCTCTATGCCGAGGGGGTAGCGGTCGCTGGGGTGGACCGGTTGCGGCTGAACGCGCCGCTGGCGGTGCAGGATTTGCTGGCGGCAGTGCGCTTTGCGTTGCAGCCGGACGATGATCTGTCACTGGCGGCGCTGTTGGCGTCACCGTTGATCGGGTGGACCCAGGACGAGTTGATGCATGCCGCGATGCGGTCGCGCGGGAGCCTGTGGCGGCATTTGCGTGCCACGCAGACGCCGGAGCGTTTGGCTCCGTTGCAGGGACTGCTTGCGCGGGCAGATTTCCAGACGCCCTATCGGTTTCTGGAGGATATATTGTCCGGCCCGCTGGACGGGCGTCGGAAACTGGTGCGACGACTGGGGCGTGAGGCGCTGGACCCGGTCGAGGAATTGCTGACGGCGGCTCTGGGGTTCGAGGGGCTGGCGACGCCGACGTTGCAGCGGTTTCTGGACTGGTTCGACCGGGGTGATGTCGAGATCGTCCGCGATTCCGCGACGCCGCAGGCGGCGGTACGGGTGATGACGGCGCATGGGGCAAAGGGGTTGCAAGCGCCGTTGGTCATTCTGGCGGATGCTTGCGCCGACCCGAGCGGCGGCAACAAGATGTTCGATTTCGTGAAATGGGCACCCGAGGGGCAGGCGCCGTTTCCGGTGTTCCGGCCGGGCAAGGCCGAGCGTGGCGGGCCGGTGGACGATGTCGTCGCGCTGGTCGACGCGCGCGAACTGGAGGAGCATTGGCGGCTATTCTACGTCGCGGCGACGCGGGCGGAGGAGCGGCTGGTGATTGCGGGCGCGCTGGGGCCGAAGGCGAAGGGCGAGGCTCCGGCGGCCAGCTGGTATGCGGCATCACGGGCAGCGTTCGATACGCTGGGAGTCGAGGAATTTGACGGCGAGCGGGTGTTTGGCGGGCGGGTGCCGGGCGTTGCGGTCGTGCGCAAGTGTGGCATAGCGGCGGTGGCTGAGGCGGTGGCAGCGCTGCCGGATTGGGTGACGCAGGCGGCACCGGTCGAGGCGCGGCCTTCGCGTCCGTTGGCACCGTCTTCCCTGGGCGACGATCTGGTGTCCGATCCGCCACCGGGACCGGCGTTGCGGGCGGCGGCGGAGCGCGGGCGGTTGATCCATGCGTTGCTGGAACGGTTACCGGCGGTAGCGGTCGAGCGGCGTGGCGAGGTGGCGGAGCACTGGCTGGCCGGGGCTGGAGGGGTTGACGATGCGGGCGCGCGGGCTGAACTGGCTGCGGCGGCGCTGGCTGTGCTGAGCGACACGCGGTTCGCCGATCTGTTCGGACCGGACGCGCTGGCGGAGGCACCGATCGCGGCGGTGGTCGCGGGCGGGCATGTTGTGTCGGGGACGGCGGATCGGCTGCTGGTCACTGACGATCGCGTGCTGGTGGTGGATTTCAAAACCGGGCGGCGCGCGCCGGATACACTGGCCGATGTGCCGCCTTATCATATCCGGCAGATGGCAGCCTATGTCGCGGCGCTGGAGGTGGTGTTTCCGGGACGGCGGGTGGAGGCGGCGTTGCTCTACACGGCGGGTCCGGTGCTGCACGCGCTGCCCGACGATCTGGTCGCGGCGCACAAGCCGGGCTTCGCCGGGACGGAGGAAACTTTGGTGCCGGGCGCTTGAGACAGGCGCGCTGCGACCCTAACTTGGCAACAATAGTTCAGGAGAATGAAAATGGCCAAGGCCGTCACCGATGCATCGTTTGAAGCCGACGTTCTGAAATCCGAAAAGCCCGTGCTGGTCGATTTCTGGGCGGAGTGGTGCGGCCCGTGCAAGCTGATCGGGCCGAGCCTTGAGGAACTGTCGGAAGAACTGGCCGACAAGGTGACGATCACCAAGCTGAATATCGAGGAAAATCCGGATACGCCGGGCCAGCTGGGTATTCGCGGCATTCCGACGCTGTTCCTGTACAAGAATGGCGAGAAGGTCGCGCAACAGGTCGGCATTCAGGACATCAATACGAAGTCCAAGCTGAAGGCGTGGATCGAGAGCATCGTGTAATGTGGCGATGGGTTGCGGGTGCCGCTATGGCGCTGCTTGCAATGCCGCTCGCTTATTGGGGCATCGGTGAATGGACCAGTTCAGGTCGCGCCCCTCGTATTGTCGCGGCCAATTGGGATCGTTTGACGAACGTCGTTTTTGGGTATGATCCACACACGCGCTGTCGATTGCCGAGTGAGACTACGGCGAACGGTTTCAAGATCGCCCGATCCTTGTCCGAGCGCCTATGTTACGATTTCGAATCTCCGCGACGATTTGTCGGAGTTTATTTTCAAGAGTTTGAAGGCGATTCTCTGATTGAAGGTAAGGATTCAGGCCCACCCTATCGTGAAGCCGAAGAAACGATATGGCCAGAGTTCGACGATTTGACGCAGTACGCAGTTGGCACCAGGCCCCTGCTGGAAAAGCCAGATGGTCGCACCCGAGCGTTTGAGGTCGAATTTGTCGGCCGAAAAACCCTGAAAAAGGGTCGGCATGGCCATATGGGGACGTCCGACCATAGTTTTGTTGTCGATCGAGTAGTCCGGGCGCATCAGATTTATGAGAGCCAGAACAAAGGATATGCTGGCCCCGACATAATTATACGTAAGCCCTTCAGCTCCGGTAATCCGCGTTGATCGAGATGTAGCCGTGCGTCAGGTCGCAGGTCCACACGGTGGCGCGGCCTTCGTCGAGACCGAGATCGACGCCGATCTCGATGTCCTGTCCTTTCAGATGCGCGGCAACGGGAGCTTCGTCATAGCCTTCGACCGCGAGGCCCGCCTGCGCCACCTGCACGCCGCCGAAGCTGATGCCGAGCTTGTCGCGGTCGGCGGGCTCGCCGGCCTTGCCGACGGCCATGACGATGCGGCCCCAATTGGCGTCCTCACCCGCGATGGCGGTTTTGACCAAAGGTGAGTTGGCGATGCTGAGTGCGATGCGGTGCGCGCTCTTGTCGCTTTCCGCGCCCTCGACATCGATGCGGATGAACTTCGATGCGCCTTCGCCGTCGCGGACGACGAGGTGGGCGAGGCGGAGGCAGAGGTCGGTGAGCGCGGCGCGGAAGGCGTCGGCACCGTCATCATCGTCGTCGGCCAGCGGTGCATTGCCCGCCGCCCCGGTGGCAAAGGCGAGGACGGTGTCGCTGGTCGAGGTGTCGCTATCGACGGTGATGCACGAGAAGGATTTGGTGTTGGCCTCGCTCAGCGCGCGTTGCAGCCACGCCGGATCGACGGCGGCGTCGGTGAACACGTAACCCAGCATCGTCGCCATGTCGGGCGCGATCATGCCGCTGCCCTTGATAATCCCGACGAGGGAGACGGTCTTGTCGCCTATGACGGCGGTGGTGACCGCGCCCTTGGCGAAGGTGTCGGTGGTGCCGATCGTGTTGGCGGCATCCTCCCAGCCGCAGGGCGTGGCGGTGAAGGCGGCATCAAGGCCCGCTTCGGCCTTGTCGATGGGGAGGGGGACGCCGATCACGCCGGTCGAGCTGACGAACACGTCAGAGGGGTTACAACCGAGATGCTGTGCGGTGCGGGCGGCGATAGCTTCGACCGCCGCGCGGCCTCTGTTGCCGGTGAAGGCGTTGCTGTTGCCCGCGTTGACGACCAGCGCACGCGCCTTGCCGAGGATCAGCGCGTCGCGGCACCATTCGACTTCGGGCGAGGGGCATTTGCTGGTGGTAGTGACGCCTGCTACGGCGGTGCCTTCGTCGAGCGTGACGAAGGTGAGGTCGCAGCGGTCCCATTCCTTGTAGCGCGCGCGGGCGACGCGGAGGGCGACGCCCGCGATCGGGGGGAGGTAGGGAAAACCGAGCGGAGCGAGGGGGGAGCGAGTCATTGCGTTTCCTTTAGCCGACCGCGCTCGCCGCGCTCAACACGGCGCGGACGCTGGCGGTGGCGACGTCTTCGTCGATGCCGACGCCCCACACCGTGCGGCCATCGGCGGTGCGGCATTCGACATAGGCGGCGGCCTGGGCGGTAGAGCCGTGGCCGATCGCGTGTTCGGCGTAATCGGCGATGTCGAGGTCGATGCCGAAGCCTTCGCGCATCGCAGCGACGACACTGGAGATCAGCCCGTTGCCGCGCCCGCTGACTGATTTCTGGACGCCATCGACCTCGACCGCGCCCGCGAAGATGCGTTCGCCATTGGCGGCGCGGGTTTCATCATAGGCGCCCAGCGTGAAGCGTTGCGGCACCTCAAGGCGATAGGCGCGGACGAACGCGCCCCAGATGTCCTGGGCGTTGAGCTCCCGGCTGCTCTCGTCTGCAAGGCGCTGAACGTGACGGCTGAAATCAGCTTGCAGGCGCTTTGGGAGTTTCAGCCCCTTATCCTGTTCGATCACCCAGGCGACGCCACCCTTGCCGCTTTGCGAATTGACGCGGATTACCGCTTCGTAGCTGCGGCCAAGATCGGCGGGATCGATGGGGAGGTAGGGGACTTCCCACAACATATCGTTCTTCGCGTCCTGCGCGGCGAAACCCTTTTTGATCGCGTCCTGATGGCTGCCGGAAAAGGCGGTGAACACCAGATCGCCGGCATAGGGCGTGCGCGGATGGACTGGGATATTGGTGCAATATTGCACCGTGTTCACGATCTCGTCGATGTCGGAGAAGTCGAGGCCGGGGTCGATACCCTGTGTGTACATATTCAGCGCGACGGTCACGAGATCGCAATTGCCGGTGCGCTCGCCATTGCCAAGCAGGCAGCCCTCGACCCGGTCTGCCCCGGCCATCAGCCCCAGCTCCGCCGCCGCGACGCCGGTGCCGCGATCGTTATGCGTATGCAGCGAGACGATCACGGCATCGCGGTTGGGGATGTTGCGACAGAAATACTCGATCTGGTCGGCATAGATGTTCGGCGTTGCCGCTTCGACCGTAGCGGGCAGGTTGAAGATGATCGGCTTGTCGGGCGTTGGCTGGAGCACGTCCATCACCGCCGCGCACACCTCGACCGAGAAGTCGATCTCGGCGGTGGAGAAGGTCTCGGGTGAGTATTCGAAGCGCCAGTCGGTATCGGGCCGGGCGGCGGCGTTGTCGCGCAACAGCTTTGCTGCTTCGATGGCGATGCCCCTGATCTCGTCGCGGGTCATCCCGAACACAATCTTGCGCCAGGCAGGCGAGACCGCGTTATAGACATGAACGATGCCGGTCTTGGCACCGGCCAAGCTGTTGAAGGTGGTTTCGATCAGGTCGCGGCGCGCCTGTGTCAGCACTTGTACCGTCACGTCGTCAGGGATGCGACCGTCGCGGACGAGGCCGGAGATGAAATCGAACTCGGTCGCTCCGGCGGCGGGAAAGCCGACCTCGATTTCCTTAATCCCGACGCGACAGATCAGGTCGAAGAAGCGCGTCTTTTTTTCCGCATCCATCGGGTCGATCAGTGCCTGATTGCCATCGCGCAGGTCGGTGGAAAGCCAGCGTGGCGCGCGGGTGATCGTCCTCGAGGGCCATTGCCGGTCAGGCAGGTCGATCTGGGGGAAGGGGCGGTATTTGACGCTGGGGTCGCGCAACATGGTCATGGCGTTTCTCTTGGCAGGACGATTGGCGTTCAGGGTTCAATTTGCCCTTAAGGCCGTGTGCGCTGGCGGATGGCCGCGCGGGGACACGCGCCTTAAGGGCGCGTAAGTCGTGCAAGGAGGAGAAGGCCATGGATGGCGGTCATGCGCGGGGTAATGGCGAAGTGGGCCGGGGCTGTCCAGTGCGAAAGGCGAGTGGTGGCGCAAGTCACTGATTTTAAAGAAATGCGCGCGATAACGATGCCGGTTCCAAGTGGAGTGCACGCGTATGTTGCAGCTTGTCTATGTCAGTTCGGTCACGCCGGGACAGGTGATTTCGCTCGGCAATATTCTGACCGTATCGCGGCGCAACAACGCCCGGGACGGGATCAGTGGGCTGCTCTATGCCGATGCCAGCCGGTTTCTTCAGGCGCTGGAGGGGCCGGAGAACAAGCTGCTGGAGGCGATGGCGCGGATCGAGCAGGACACGCGCCATCGCGCCGTTGTGATGCTGTCGATGCGAAACGTCGAGACGCGCGAGTTCGGTCAATGGGCGATGGCACACCGTGATCCGGGCACCGACGCCGACGCTGTTATCGCCCGTATCGGCCAGCTTGCGGCCAATGCCTCGCCCAGCGTGCGCGCGACGTTCGAGGGGTTTTGTCAGGTGCGCCGCGCGGCGTGAACCGCGCGGCGCGACTGGTTATTTCTGGAACGCGGCGGCGATTTCCAGCTTCACTTCGTCGCTGACCATCGGGACAGCATAGCCGAGGCCATAATCGCTGCGCTTGACCGTGGCTTCCGCCTCGAACCCGACATTTTCCTTGCCGCCCATCGGGGCCGGAGCCTTGCCCGCGCCATAGAAATCCACGTCGAGGACGATCTGTTTCGTCACGCCGTTGAGCGTGAAATTCCCGGTCACCTTGGCCTCATCGCCACCGCCATCGACGACGACGCTGGTCGATACGAACTTGGCGTCAGCCGGGGTCGCGCCGAAGAAATCGGGCTTCTTGCCGTCCTTGCCGGGGCTGAGCAGGTGCGCGGTGAAGCCGGGGACAGCGGTCGCCATCTTCGACACCGGGATGGTCACGTCGACTTTCGACGCGGACGGGTTCTTGGGATCGAGCGTCAGCGTGCCGGTGACCTGACCGAACAGGCCGTAAAGCGGGGAGAAGCCAAGATGATCGACTTCCCACTTTACCAGCGTGTGGTTGGGATCGACTGTGTAAGTGCCGCCGGTGAGCGCGGCGGTGCTCTTCGAGCCGGGCTTTTGCATCTGTTGCGCGATAATCGGAGTGGCGATGGCGGTGGTCGCAACGAGCGCGGCGATAATGAGGCGCATGGAAATCTCCCGGAAATGAAGTCGGTGCCACTTCTCTCGCAAGGAAGCGTGACGGTCAAACAACGATCCGGGAACACAAGGTTTCCGGTTATTCGCTCTTCATCACAAACGCCGGACCGAGGTCGATCGTGCGCGCGCCGTCGCCCAGTGTGAGTGCGGCGTTGACCTGACCGGCCGTGTAGTCGGCGGCGGCGATCCCCTTGATATGCACCAGCTTCCACTCGCTGGTGAGTTCGACCCGGCCAGCGACGATCGGGGCATAGGGAGCACTGTTCTGCTGAATCGTTGCGCCGACATCGGCCCGCCCGTCGCCGGCATCGGCAATACGTGCCCAGAAGGCGAGGATCAGCTTGTCGCCCTTTGCCACGCCCTTTTGTACCGGCACCGACGCGCCGATATCCCATGGATTGGCGGGTTTGCTGGCAATGGTGACGCGCATCGCTATGCCGCCCTGCACCGCTGCGTCCTTGCGCGCCTTATGCGTTTGGCCGGGGCCGAACACATTCCACCCGGCGGTGGGTTCGTTGAGCATCGGCGGCGGTGCGGCGGCGGTCTGCGCGAGAGCAGCGGCTCCGGTCAGTGCGATGGCGATTGCGGCCAGTGCAAGTCGGATCTGGATCACGATTTCTCTCCCTTTTTATCGCCCGAGTCGATTGCATGATATTATAGGGACAAGTATCAGATCAATCTAATACCAATTGGCAAAGGATCGATCCGATGTTGACCGCGCTTTCACGCTGGAAATTCGTGTTGAGCCTGGTTCCCTTGGCGGGGGTTGCGGCGTCCGAACCGCAGGAAGCGCGCACCGGTAGCTACGAGCTGGTGTGGGAGGACGAGTTCGACCGCGACGGTCTGCCCGATCCGGCGAAATGGATTTGGGACACGCACGCCAACAAGACTGGCTGGTACAACAAAGAACTGCAATACTATGCCGCCGACCGGTCCGAAAACGCGCGGGTTGAGAAGGGGCGTCTCATTATCACCGCGCGCAAGGAGACGCTGAGCGATCGGGCCGATCATGGTGGACAGAAATACACGTCCGCGCGGTTGATTACGAAGGGCAAGGCGGAATGGACCTATGGCATGATCGAGGTCCGCGCGAAGCTGCCCTGTGGTAAGGGGTCATGGCCGGCGATCTGGACGCTGGGATCGACGGCGAGCCATCCCGATGGCGGCGAGATCGATATCATGGAACATGTCGGCATGACTCCCGGCGACGTGTTCGGGACCGTGCATACGCGCGCCAGCGTGGGGACGTCCGGCAATGGCGCCAAGGTTGTGGTGGCTGATGCGTGCGAGGCGTTTCACGATTATCAGCTGGTGTGGACGCCGAAGGAGTTGCGCTTTGCCGTCGATGGCAAGGCGTATCACAAATACGTGAATGAGGGCACCGGTGTTGCGCAATGGCCGTTCGACAAACCGCAATATTTGTTGCTGAACCTAGCGGTCGGCGGGGCGATGGGTGGCGCTGTGGACGACGCGATTTTTCCGGCGACGTTCGAGATCGAACATGTCCGGGTTTATCAGCGAAAGCCCTGAATCTTTTCGATCTGGCCGGTCACCAGTTTTGCGAGGAGGCGGTGATCGGCGAGCGAGGGGTGGCCGTGGCAGCCGGCGAGGTCGAGGCCAGTGAAATGCAGCAGCGTGACGCGACCGGGCAATGACGCTGTCAGGTCGGACGCGACCTTTTCGACCTCGGCATAATATAAGTCCGCCCCCATCAGGATGAAGCGTGCCTGCGGCTCGCGCGCCGCAAGGTGGGTGACGAAGGTGACGTAACGCCTGTGATAATCCGTCTTGAGTGCATCGGCGCTCCCCCAAGGTTCGCCGGGTTTCAAGGCGGTGGAAAAATCGTTGCCGCCAAGGTTGATGACGATCACATGTGGTTGCCATGCGATGTCGTCGCGGGGCGAGGCGTCGTTGCCTGGAATGGCGCGCGGATAGATGGTGGGCAGGCTTTGGCCGCGCACGTTGCCGTCATAGTTGCGGACAACCCCGAAGCCGGAAAAGGCGTTGATGCGATAGTCGGCGTTCAGGCCGCGCGCGGCGATCGGGCCGAATGCCTGGCTGGTGTCGGTGAGGTCGTGGACCTGTTGTCCGGTGCATTTTTGACCAGGCGCGGTGTTGCCGTAGCCGACGGTGAAACTGTCGCCGATGAACTCGATCCGGCGCGGGCGGGGTTTTGCGGGGAGAGGCGTGCCGCCGACAGCCTCGAATTCGATGAAACGGCTGCTGCCGAATTGGGTCTCGGTGAGCTTGTCGAGGCGGACGACGTGCTCGCCGTCGGGAAGTCCGCTGATGGTCGTATCGACCATGCCGGGCGCGCGGAAGACGGTGTGCTCCACCCCGTCGATCGAGAGCCGGATATGGTCGGTCGGCGCATCGAACCGCACGCGGACGGCGGTGCCGCGAAACCGCCCCTCGATATAGATTCCGGGCCAGCCGAAGCTGAAGCTGCCGTCCGCTGCCGCCACGACCCGACCAGCGGTGTGGACGGGAAGGGCAACGTTTGTCTGCGCCAGAGCGGGCACAGCGAGCGTGATAAAGGCGGCGGCGACCCTAATCATGCAGGATGTGACAGACATCCGGTTGGGGGCGAACGATGCCGCGCGTCGCGCTCGCCAGTGCCGGTTCGTCGATCTGCGTCGCATCGGCCAGCTCGACGCGGATGCGGCCATGGAGCAGGAGGATCGAGCGGATATTGTCGTTGCCGCCAAGTGCGGAGAGGATCGCCGCAGGAAGCGTGGCGGTTTCGGTCGCAGGTTCAGCCGCGACGGATCTGGGTGCAGGCGTGGCGGAAGCGCCGCCCAGCACGCCGCGAATTTCCTCCGCCACCAGATCGGCGATCGGGCCGAGCACGACCTGTGCCGCGCTGGCCGAAGGGCGAATGATGCCGCGTGAGCCGAGGCTGGCGAGCGCGGCGTCATCGATTGCCTTCTGGTCCACGACGATCAGGCGCAGGCGGGTGGTGCAGGCGTCCACGCTGGTCAGATTGGTCGCGCCACCGAGCGCTGCGACAAACGCTGCACCGCGTTCGCTGCCCTTTGACGCGGTCGCGGCTTCGGCGGTTTCGCCGCGCTCGCGCCCCGGCGTGGCGAGGTTGAAGCGGCGGATGGCAAAGCGGAACAGCCCGTAATAGAGCGCGGCATAGGCGGCACCGATCGGCAGCAGCCATAGCGGGTGCGTCGCCAGCTTGAAGTTTAGCACATAGTCGAACAGCCCCGCCGAAAAGCCGAAGCCGAGCTTCACCCCCAGCGCGTCCATCAGCGCCATCGAAATGCCGGTGAGCAGCGCGTGGATCGCGTAGAGCAAGGGGGCGACGAACATGAAGGTGAATTCGATCGGCTCGGTCACGCCGGTCAGGAAGCTGGTGAAGGCCAGGCTGAAGAACATGCCCCCCACCGCCTTGCGTCGATCAAGCCGTGCCTCGTGATACATTGCCAGGCATGCGGCGGGCAGCCCGAACATCATCACCGGGAAGAAGCCGGACATGAATGCGCCGGCGTTCGGATCGCCCTTGAAGAAGCGCCCGAGATCGCCGGTCGCGCCGTTGAAATCGCCGACGACGAACCAGGCGGCGTTGTTGATGATATGGTGGAGCCCGGTGACGATCAGCAACCGGTTGAGCACGCCGAACACGAACAGGCCGACCCCGCCGCTTTCAACGACGGTGCGGCTGGCGCTGTCGATCGCGCCGCTGATATGGGCATAACCATAGCCGATCACCGCTGCGAGCAGCAGTCCGGCGACGCTGCTGGCGATTGGGACAAAGCGTCGCCCGCCGAAGAAGGCGAGATATTCGGGTAAGGCGATCGTCGCAAAGCGGTTGTAGAATTTTCCGGCGATCAGGCCGGACAGGATGCCGATCGGAACCTCCAGCTTGTCGATCTGGCCAAGCGCCCAGTCCTTTGCCGCGAGCGCGGCCGCCGCGTCGGGCAATCCCGCGCCGATCTCTGGCGGTGCGATCAGGAACGTCTGCGCACCGGTGACGGTCACCAGATAACAGGTGACCCCGGCGAGCGCCGCCGCACCATTGCCGTCTCGTGCAAAGCCGACCGCGACGCCGATCGCAAACAGGATTCCGAGATTGGCGAAAATGGCCGATCCCGCCGCCGAGATGAAAGCGATATCGAGCAGATCGGGCGCGCCGATCCGCAGCAGCAGCCCGGCGATCGGCAGCGCTGCGATCGGCAGCATCAGCGCGCGACCGAGTGGCTGAAGCGTTTCGAGGATCTTTCTCATGGGCAGGACTCCTCGAATGCGCGAGCCAGTGCGCGGACTTCGGCAGCGGAGGTGCAGGCCAGTGCGCGCTCCGCATGGTCGCGGGCGTCGCCGAGAGTGAGGGTGCGGACGATCGCTTTCGCCTCGGCCACGAAGCCGGGGACGGTGGACAATTCGGTCGCGCCCAGGCCGATCAGGATCCGCACGGCTGCGGGATCGGAAGCAAGGCCGCCACAGACGCCGACCCAACGGCCTTGCGCGGTGGCAAGGCGACAGGTCTGCGCGATCATGCGCAACACGGCGGGGTGCATGGCGTCGACCCCGGCGGCGACTGCGGGATTGCCGCGATCCATCGCAAGCACATATTGGGTGAGATCGTTGGTGCCGATCGACAGGAAGTCGGCTTCGGCGGCGAGCAGATCTGCGGTCATCGCGGCAGCGGGGGTTTCGACCATGACGCCGACCTCGACCGGTTCCGCGATGCCCATTTCGCCACGCAGGCGATCGACGATGGCGCGGACCTGTCGCACTTCGGTGACGCAGGTGACCATCGGGATCATGATGCGGCACTGGCCGACCGGCTGGACGCGCAGAATCGCGCGAATTTGCGTTTCGAGGAGGGCGGGGTGGGCGAGGCCGACGCGGATGCCGCGCTGGCCCAGCGCCGGATTCTCCTCTGCCGCGATCGGGATGTAAGCGGCGGGCTTGTCGCCGCCGACATCGAGCAGGCGGATGATGACCGGCTTACCGGGGAGCGTATCGGCGATGCCCTGATAGGCGGCGTACTGCTCGTCCTCCGACGGTGCGTCGGCGCGATCGAGGAACAGGAATTCGCTGCGGACCAGGCCTGAGCCTTCGGCGCCCTGCCCGGCGGCGGCGCGGGCATCCTCGACGCTCCCGAGATTGGCGAACAGTTCAATGCGCACCCCGTCGGCGGTGTGGCACGTGTCGGACGCGGCGGCGTGCGCGGCGTCGCGGCGGGCCTGGCGAGCGGCGACACGGGCGGTGAAGGCAGTGATTTCTTCGGCGGATGGCGTGGTCGAAACGCAGCCCGCATCGGCGTCGAGCAAGAGTGTCATGCCATCCGCAATCCCGTCGAGCGCGTCGCCCATCGCCACCAGCGCCGGGATGCCCATGCCCGCGCACAGGATTGCCACATGCGAGGTCGGGCCACCATGCGCGAGGCAGATGCCGGCGGGCTTGTTTGCGGCCAGCGCGACCAACTGCGACGGCAACAGATCGTCGGCGACGATAATCGCACCGGTCGGTATCGCCGCAGCTTCCGCCGGTGCTCCGGTGAGCGTCGACAGCACCTGTCGTTCGATGTCGATCAGATCGTCGATCCGCTCCATCAGATGCGCGTTGCCGGTTTGACGCAGCACTTCGATCTGGTCGTGGATCGCGCCACGCCACGCGAATCCGGCGCTGGTGCCTGTGGCGATGCGGGTTTCGGCGGCGGTGAGCAGTGACGGGTCGTCGAGCAGCGAGAGATGCGCCCCCATGACGGCGGCGATGCTTCCGCCCTCGGCATTGGCGCGACCCTCGATCCGATCGCGCACGACGGCACGGGCAGCGGTCAAAGCGGCGCGTTCATGCGCATCGCCCTCGCCCTCAAGCTCGACAACGATGGCGGTTTGACGGAGCCGTGTGACGGGGCCGATAGCGAGGCCGGGAGAGGCGGTGACGCCACCGATTTGGCCGGGCAACAATGCCTCGACCGCAATTGGTGGGGCTGCGTGCGGTGCCGGAACGGCTTCGCCCATATCCGACGCCAACAATGCGACAATCGCGCTGAGCGCAGCCTCGGCATCGTCGCCGCGCGCTTGCACGACGACTTCGTCGCCGAAGCGCGACCCGAGCGCGAGCAATGCGACCGTGCTGCGCGCGTCGCCGCGCTTCTCACCGAGTAGCAGATGCACCTCAGCCTCGAACCCGCGCGCGCACTCGCCGATTCGGGCGGCGGGGCGGGCGTGGATGCCGTGGGGGAGCGAGAGGGTGACGCGATCCTCGATCACGATGCCATCGTCGGAACGGCGGCGCGTGTCGGCGCGGATGAGGGTCAGCGCCATCAGTTCCTCGCACGCACCAACCGCGCGATCCACGGTGCGGCGGGTGATTGTGAACGCCTCTGCATTGGTGACGATGACCGGGGTGATGAGGCTGGTGGCGGAGAGCGCGACGGCATCGAGATCGAAGCGGATCAGCGGGTCGCCGCGCGACACCATTTGCCCCACCTTTGCCAGCGGAGTGAAGCCTTTCCCCTTCAGCGCGACGGTGTCGAGGCCGATATGAATCAGGATCTCCGCTCCCTCCGCGCTGCGCAGCGAGACGGCGTGACCCGAATCGTGGAGCGTGACGATTTCGCCGTCAAATGGCGCGCAGATCGTGTCGTCGAGCGGCTGGATCGCAACGCCGTCGCCCATCATCCGCTGGGCGAATACGGGATCCGGCACCGAATCGAGTGCCGAGGCCCAGCCCCTGAGCGGCGAGGTGACGATCAGCGTCATCGAATATCCTTTTACTGCGTTGCGCGGGCCAGCGCGGGCATCGGTTCCGCAATCGACATGCCGCCGATCCAGGTGCCGCGTGGCTGAAGATCGCGGTCGAGCCAGACCCAGTCGGCGCGCTTGCCTGCCGCCAGGGTGCCGTGGCTGGCGCCCAGCGAGAGGAAGTCCGCCGGGGTGGCGCTGGCCATCATCGAAACATCCGGCACTGGCAGGCCGGTCGCCTCCACCGTGTTGCGCAGCGCGGAGGCCATATCGAGATGCGTCCCCGCCAGCGTGCCGTCCTCGAACAGGCAAACGCCGTCGCGGACAGCAATGCGTTTGCCCTGAAGCGTGAATTCGGAAACGTCGGTGCCGACGCTGGGCATGGCGTCGGTGACGAGCATCAGACGGTCGATGCCCTTCACCTTCACCGCCAGCCTGACGACGGCGGGGTGGAGGTGCGCGTCGTCGACGATCAGGCCGCAATAGCTGTCCGAATCGAACGCCGCGCCGACCGCACCGGGCTTGCGATGGTTGAGCGGCGACATGGCGTTGAACAAATGGGTGAAGCCGCGCAGTCCGGCAGCAATGGCGCGCTTTGCCTCGTCATAGGTCGCGTTGCTGTGGCCCGCGCTGACGATGACGCCGTGCTGCACGAGGGTACGGATGTCCTCCTCGTCGCACAGTTCGGGCGCGAGTGTGAGCATGACGCGACCCCGGCGTGGCGCGGTCAGCAGGGCCAGCGTATCGGCATCGAGGCGACGAATGCGATGCGCCTCGTGGATCCCGCGTTTCGCCTCGTTGATGAACGGCCCCTCGATATGGATGCCGAGCACGCCCGGAACCCCGGCGTCGATCGCGGCGTCGACTGCGGCTAATGCCGCCGCGATCTGGGCGGGCGTGTCGCTGATAAGGGTGGGCAGGAACGCGGTGGTGCCGAAGCGCGCATGCGCTGCGCCGATCGCGGCAATGGCGTCGACATCGGCCTGATCGTTGAGCAGCACGCCGCCGCCGCCATTGACTTGCGTGTCGATGAAGCCGGGCAACAGCCAGCCGCCGTCGAGGTCGATCGTCTCGTCTGCGCGACCAATCCCCGGCGTGGTCAACGCAGCGATGATGTCGCCTTTGACGACAAGGTCGGCGGCCCCGAGCACGCCCGATGGCGTGACGATGCGGCCATTGTCGATGCGAACGATCATAGCGTAGCGGTAACCTTGTTGAGATGCGGGGGCGTGTCGGGGTTGAGGCCGCGTGCGAGCGAGAGCGCGTTGGCCATCGGGTAAAAGCTCTGGATCATCAGTATCGGCTCGATCGCCGGATGCGCGCGGATCGCGGGCAGATCGCTCGCGTCCGCGCCGGGATCCGCGAGCAGGACATCGGCACCGCGCGTGCGAAACTCTGCGGCGGCTTCGCGGACGCTCTCGCCCGCCCGGTCGCTGCCACCCAGCGCGAGGACGTGGAAGGCATCGCCGACGATCGCCATCGGGCCGTGGCGGACTTCGGCGGCGCTGAAGCTTTCGGCGTGAAGCGCGCAGGTTTCCTTGAATTTCAGCGCGGCCTCCTGTGCGATGCCATAGCCCAGACCGCGACCCAGCACGAACAGGTTGGACGCGTCGGTGAGTGCCTCGACCGCCGCCGTCCAGTCGAGCCGGTGTGCGGCATCGAGCTGTGCCGGGAGCGTGGCAACGGCTTCGGTCAGTTCGGCATCGTCCGACCATGCGGCGACCAATGCGGCGATGGCGGCGAGCGAGCAGATATAGGATTTGGTCGCCGCAACCGATTTTTCCGGTCCGGCGCTGAGCGCGATCACGACATCGGCCAGATCGGCGAGCGGCGAATCAGGCGCGTTTATCAGGGCGACGACGAATGCGCCGGCGTCGCGCTGGTTGTGGACCGTGGCGAGCAGGTCCGGGCTTTGGCCCGATTGCGAGATGGCTAGGCACAGGCGGTTGCCCGCCGCGACCGGCGCGTCATAGATCGACGCGATCGACAGCGCCGCCGATGCGGTCGGGACGCCGGTCACTGTTTCGATCAGGTATTTGGCATAAGTTGCGGCGTGATCGGACGATCCGCGCGCACAGGTGATTACGCCCGATGGCGGCGCGGCACGCAGACGCTCGCCAATTGCAGCAAAAGCCGGGGCGTTCGCGGCGAGCATCCGGGCGACGGCAACGCTGGCCTCGGCCGCTTCGCTTGCCATCAGAGTCGCCCATTGCGCCACCATCACCCCCGCCGTCATCGTCAAATCGTCCCCGCCTCAGTCCGTACCGGCTCGATAGGTACTATATAGGTTATATTGGTCTCATCAAGATGTATCCTGAACTGGGTCAGATTTTGATGATCCAGCGTTTGCGCCGCAGCCACTCCATCGCGCCCCAGATCAGGAGCATATAGAGTACGACAGGGAACAGCGACGCGATTGGATCGCCCAAAGTCGCGCGCGATGCGTGGAAGGGGACAAGCAACAGGTCCCAGGTCACGACCCCCGCCGTCACCTGATGCAGCGTATAGGCGGCAATGGCGTTGACGCCGAATGCCAGCATCGCGGTGGCGGCGAACCCCGGCGCGCGACCTTCGCGGTCGAGGAAATGGTGAAGTACGGCCAGCGTCAGCACAGTGATGCCGCAGGTGACCAGCACGAAGCTGCTGGACCAGATGTCTTTCACGATCGGGAAGGCGAAGCTCCACGCCAGTCCCACGGCCAGCATCGTTGTTCCGGCGATCGCCAGCAGGCCCGTGCGCTGCCCCTCGCGCCGGATCAGCAACTCCCCGATGGCGACGCCGATCAGGCCGTGCGCGATGGCAGCCAGGGTGCCCAAAATCCCCTCTGGATCATAGCCCTCCGGTCCCTTTACGTAGAGGTGGTTTCCGAGCAGCACGCGGTCGACCGAGGCGACGAAATTGTGACCGCGTTGCCAGATATCATTGGACAATCCGTCGAGTGCCGGCGCGAGCGTGAGCGGCCAATAAGCGATGAGCATGACGGCGATAAGCGCGAGTCGCACGCGCGGTCCGACGAACAGGAAAAGCAGGGCGCAGGCACCATAGACCAGCCCGATTCGCTGAAGCACGCCAAACAGCCGCCAGTCGCGTTCGCCGAAATCCGCGAACCAGTAGAGGTTGGAGAGAATAAAGCCGAGCAGGACGATACGGCCGGCGCGCGCGAGGGCGTGCCCACTCTGTCCGTTGCCCGGGGCGCGATTCTGCATCGAGAACGGAATGGCGAGCCCGACCATGGTAAGAAAGGCCGGGAAGACGAGATCCGCAAGGGTTAGACCCGCCCAGCTGACGTGCAACAGAATCGGCGCGACATTGGCCTCCGCGCTATATTTCATGCCGGCCGCTGAATTGACCAGAATCATTCCCGCGACAGTCAAGCCGCGCAACACATCCAGTGAAATCAGGCGCATCGCTTCGCTCCCCCCATGAACTTCGCCGGCCGGCAGCATCATCGAGATGCCATAAATTTGCAATGGACAGCCGATCTAATTTGTAGTCTATTGGTAATAGTCCAATAGCGCAATTGGTCTCATATAGGTCGTTCAAAGCGACCGGGAGATCCTTCAGGGAAGGGGGAGTGCGACATGGTTGATCGAGTTAAGGGGTTAGGCGTTCGTCAGAATCTGCTGCGCGGCATCTGCGTCGCGGCGCTGGTCAGCGGCATTACGCCCGCGATGGCGCAGGATGCGGCAGAGGCCGATGCGGCCGATGAAGTCGTCATCACCGGCGCGCGCGAAAATCTGGAGTCAGCGCAGAATCGCAAGCGCAACGCCGATACGGTCGTCGATTCGATTACTGCGGAAGATATCGGTTCGTTCCCCGACAAATCGGTGGCCGAGGCGTTGCAACGCGTACCTGGCATCACCGTCGTCCGCTTTGCCGGTACCGACGATACCTCGCACTTTTCGGCCGAGCCGTCGGGCGTTATCGTTCGCGGTCTGAGCCAGGTGCGGTCGGAGTTCAATGGCCGCGACACGTTCAGCGCCAACTCCTCGCGCGGTCTGAGCTGGCAGGATATTTCGCCCGAATTGCTGGGCGGTATAGACACCTACAAGAACCAGACCGCCGACCTGATCGAAGGCGGCATCGCCGGCACGGTCAATCTGCGCACGCGTGTACCGTTCGACAGCGACGGGCGGCTGATTTCGCTCTCGATCAAGAACACCTATGGCGACATCGCCAAGAAATCGACGCCCGAAGTTTCGGGCATCATCTCCGACCGTTGGGATACCGGGATCGGCGAGATCGGCCTGATGGTCAACGGTGCCTATTCGCACGCAATCACGTCAAGCCAGGGTGTGCAGTTCGACCGAACGGCGATCTTCAACGGCGTGTTCGGCCCCGGCAAGCAATATATGCCGAGCGGCATCTATCTGCGCGAGAACGAATATGACCGGAAACGTTATGGCGTTGCCGCGGCGTTTCAGTGGAAGTCGACCGATGAATCGATGCAGTTGACGGGCCAGTATAACCGGTCGCAGTACAATAACAGCTGGCGCGAATATGCGGTTTATTCCAGCGCGGTGGGCCCCGAGCTTTATGGTCGACCTAGCAATTTTGAATTCACCGATTCGGCGCTGATCGGTCCGTTAAATGGCACGGCACCGTTCAAGTTCGATGAAGACGGCGATTTCCTGAGCGGCTGGTGGTCGGTACCGCGTCCGTATGTGGGCGAAGGCAACGACAATCTGGGGCTGGGCGTCAACCAGAGCGGGCAGGCGTTCTTCAACCGCTGCTATGCGTGGGAAGGTTGCACCAACACGCAAAAGGCACCGCAGGTCGATACCGCCGCAAATGCGCTGCGCAACAAGCAGATCACGCAGGATTTCGGCCTCAACTTCCGCTGGGACGTGACCGACCGGCTGCGCGTTTCGTTCGACGGCCAATATGTCGACGCCAGCGTGAACAACTACAACGCGTCCGTTACGGCGCGCAGCTATGCCAACACCTTCGTCGATCTGACCGGCGAATATCCGCGGTTGCAGTTCACCCCGACGGTGGCGGACAACATCAATCTGTCGCCAGGCGGTTTGGTCAACGCCAATAACTATCATTTCTATGCGATCACCGATCACACCGAGGACAGTGACGGCGAGGAGTATGCATTCCGCATGGACGCGGAATATTCGGTGGACTCGGGCTGGCTGGATGCGATCAAGGTCGGCGCGCGCTATTCCGATCGCGATCAGACGGTTCGCTGGGGCGCGTATAACTGGGCGAATATCTCCAACAACTGGACCTATACCCAGGCATCCTATTTCAACACCGATCGCCCAATTTATGGTGCGAACGCCACCCAGATTCACAATTTCGGCAGCAATTTCTTCGCGGGCAACCAGACCAACCAGAACTCGTTCGTATTCTTCAACATGGACAAGCTGGTCGATAGCGCCGCGCTGGCATCGACGTTGGGCCGTCCTTCGATCGGCGTAGGCGAGTATTACCCGGTCTGCTCCGGCGCGGGGTATCGCGCCGGTGAGACGATCCAGGGTGACTATGGCTGTTACCTGCCCAGCGAGATCCATAAGGTGAGCGAGCGGACGGTTGCCGCCTATGCTATGGCGAAGTTCGGGGGCGACAGCCTGCGGATCGGTGGCGTCAAGGTTTCCGGTAACTTGGGTGCACGACTGATCTGGACCAAGGATGCGACGCAAGGTGCGACGACCTTCGCCAACCCGTTCACGGCGGACGCGCTGGTTTGTACGCGTGGCACCGATCCGGGGACGGGTCGTCCGACGGCGACATCGGGCTGCGTGGTCGGCGGGTCGGAACTGGCGTTCAACAATGGCGCGACGGTGGCCGACACGACCGCGGTCAACCATTTCCATGTGTTGCCAAGCTTCAACATCAAGTTCGACCTAACCGACAAGCTGGTGTCGCGTTTCGCCTATTCGCGGGCGATGTCGCGGCCTGATTTCGGGCTGTTGAGGAACTTCCTGAACGTCAACCGGCTCTCGCCTAATTTGAACGATACGACCGATCCGCGCGTGACACGCGATGCCGCGGGCAATGCGATCGCCTATGACTGGCAATATACCGGCCAGTCCGGGAATCCAGGGTTGAAGCCGATCACGGCGGACCAAGTCGATCTGACGCTGGAATATTATTTCGCGCGCGCGGGGTCGGTCACCGTCACCGGTTTCTACAAGCAGTTCTACGATTACATTCAGGCGGGACAGTTTAACCTGTCGGTCACCAACAACGGCGTGACCGAGAATGTCCGGCTCAACCGGCCGGTCAATGGCGAAGGCGCGGGCATTTATGGTGCGGAGTTTGCTTTTCAGAGCTTCTTCGACTTCCTGCCTGCGCCATTCGACGGGTTCGGCGTGCAGGCGAACTATACCTATGTGAAGAATGACGGGATTGAGACCGTCAATCTTACGAATGAAACGGGTGCAGGCACGGTGGGCGGTGGACTTTCCACCGAAACAACGACCGTAAGGGCAAAGGCGCTGGAAGGTGTGTCCGAGCACAGCTTCAACCTGGTCGGCATGTATGAAAAGGGTCAGGTATCGGCGCGCGTCGCATATAACTGGCGCTCCAAATATCTGGTGACGGCGATCGATTGCTGTGTCGGCTTCCCGATCTGGCAGGATGCGGCCGGTTATCTGGATGCGTCGCTTCGCTTCCGCGTGAGCAAGGCGCTGGAGTTCGTACTGGAGGGTACCAATTTGCTGAGCACCGATACCGTGCTGAAGCAGCAGGTAAACTCGGACGGGCTGCTCAAGCCGAACGCCTGGTTCAAGCAGGACCGGCGTTTTCAGCTTGGCGCTCGCTTGAACTTCTGATGCGACACCGGCGCCGGCTTCCTGTGGGGGCTGGCGCCGAATGCCCGCTAGGTTAAGGTCGATGGCGATGGCGCGACCGCTTGAACTCGTAATCGTGGGCGGGGGGACCGCCGGGTGGATGTGCGCGGCGGCCTGTGCCGCCAAGCTGGACCCGGCGCGTGCGCGCGTGCGGCTGGTCGAATCCGAAGAGATCGGGACGGTCGGCGTCGGCGAAGCGACGCTGCCGCAGATGAAGGATTTCAACGACTTTCTGGGGCTTGATGAAGTCGCGTTCATGCAGGCGACTCAGGCCAGTTTCAAACTCGGCATCGAGTTCGTGAATTGGGGGCGGGAGGGGGATCGCTATATCCACCCGTTCGGTACGTTCGGCCGCCCGATCGGCGAGGCAGATTTCTTCAGCTATTGGGTACGGGCGCGGCGCGCGGACAAGGCAGCGCCGCTGTTCGATTATTGCTTCCCGATCGTCGCGGCGCAGCAGAACAAGTTCATGCTACCGAGTGGCAAGCCCGACGATGTGCGCAATGCATTCTCTTATGCCTATCACCTCGATGCATTTCTTTACGCGCGCTTCCTGCGACGCTGGGCCGAGGCGCGCGGGATCGAGCGGGTGGAGGGGCGGATCGTCGATGTCGAGCGGGACGGCGAGGGTGGCGATGTTGCGGCGGTGACGCTGGCGTCCGGGGTGAAGGTCGCGGGCGATCTGTTCATCGATTGCTCGGGGTTTCGCTCGTTGCTGCTCGGGCAGACCCTTGGTGTCGAGCTCGACGACTGGACGCACTGGTTGCCGTGCGACAGCGCAGCGGCGGTGCCTTCGGTGCGGTCGAGCGACTTCACGCCCTATACACGATCGACGCGACGCAAGGCGGGGTGGCAGTGGCGCATCCCGCTGCAACATCGCACCGGCAACGGTTACGTCTATTCCAGCGCGGATATCTCGGACGACGAGGCGGCGGCGACGTTGCTGGCGAACCTTGATGGCGAGGCGCTGGCGGAGCCGCGGGTGCTGCGGTTCAAGGCGGGGAAGCGTAAGGCGGCGTGGTCTCGCAATGTGATTGGCATGGGGCTGGCCGGGGGGTTCCTGGAGCCGCTGGAGTCGACCAGCATCTATCTGGTGCAGATGGCGATCATGCATATGTTGACGCTGTTGCCGGACGCGGACGGGGTCGACGCTGCGTTGCCCGCCGAATTCAACCGGGTGATGGACGTGGAGTATGATCGGATCCGCGACTTCCTGATCCTGCATTACATGGCGAACGAAGCCGATGCGCCGCTGTGGGAGCGGGTGACGACGATGGAGGTGCCGGACACGCTGGCGGACAAGATCGCGCGGTTTCGGCATCGCGGGCATGTCGCGGCATATCGTGACGGGCTGTTCGGACCGCCGAGCTGGCATGCGGTGTTCGTGGGGCAGGGGATCGAGCCGGTGGCGGCGGACCGGCTGGCGGATGCGTTGCCGAATGATGTGCTGGAGCAGCGGCTGGCGGGGGTGGCTGATGCGATTGCGCGGGGTGTCGAGGGCGTGTCGTCGCATGCTGAGTTCGTCGCGCGATATTGTCCGGCTCCTGTGCCGTGAGTGGGCCGGTGCGGAAGGTCGCGGTGCTGGGCGGCGGGGTGGCGGCGGCGATGGCGGCGCTGGCGATCCGGCGGGCCTATGGGCGGCTGGGGACCGAGGTGACGTGGGTCGATAGCGGGGAAGCGCCGCCCGCGCATGCTGCGCTGATCGCACCGCCCGATCTGGCGACGTTTCACCGGTTGCTTAGGATTGATGATGCTGCGCTGATTTCGCGCGCATCCGCGACGTTGAACATGGGTCAGCAATTCGCGGGCTGGGCGGGCAGCGAGGAGGCGTTCCTGCATGCGTATGGCGACGCGGGGTCGCCCTTTGCTTCACTGCCGTTCGTGCAGCATTGGACACGGGCGCGGCGGGCCGGGATGGGCGTGGCGCTGGAGGAGTTTTGTCTGGCTGCGGTTGCCGCGAAGCAGGGGCGGTTCGGGGCGTCGAAGGCGCAGGCGGTGAAGCATGGCTGGCATCTGGATGCTGCGGGTTATGCTGCGCTGTTGCGGGCCGCGTGTGTGCGCGATGGCGTGCGGATCGTGGAAGCGTTGGATGCTGAGGCTGACCTGATTGTCGATGCTTCGTCCGGACAAGCGGGGGGCAATACGCCGCTGTGCGACCGGGTGATCCGGGCGTCGGCGCAGGCGTTCGATCCGGTGCCGTTGTTCAGCCGGGTGACGGCGCATGCTGCGGGGTGGATGACGTTGATCCCGCTGAGCGACCGCACGGCGATCGAGTTTTTCTATGACAGCCGCAGCATGTCCGAGGCGGCGGCGGACGCAGCATTGCATGCAGCAAATCTGTCGATCACCGGGCAAAGCGTGGCTGTGCCAGTGGCTGGCGGCCCGCATTCTCCGTCGTGGGTCGGCAATCGCGTGCGGATTGGTGACGCCGCTTCACCGCTGGACGCGGCGGAATTGTTGTCGTCGCAGCTGTCGATCGCGCAGTTGATCCTGTTATGGCCGATCGACCGCGACGCCATGCCGGAAGCCGACATTTACAATGACGAGATGGCAGGATCGCGGGCGCGGATCGCGGAATTTTCCGCGCAGCATTTCCGGCTGAACGGACGCAGTGAGCCGTTCTGGGAGGCGGCGCGGGCGGCTCCGGTTTCGCACGAGCTGGAGTCCAAGATCTCGCTGTTCGCGGCGCGGGGCATGTTCGCGCATCACGCGCATGAGGCGCATGTCGAGGATGGCTGGGCGCTGTGCATGGCCGGGCACGGGGTGGTGCCGCGCAGCCATGACCCGCAAGCGTTGCTGGTGGAGGATCAGGCGTTGATGGCGGAATTTCAGCGGCAATTGCGCAGCGTGGCGGCGGAAGTGCGCGGTATGGAGACGCATGCCGAGGCGCTGGCTCGCATGCGGAGGCCCGCAGCATGAGCGCCCGCACCCGGCCGGTTCGCCGCATCGTTATCGTCGGTGGCGGCAGCGCGGGGTGGATGACCGCCGCTGCACTCGGTCGCGCGCTGAGCGGACAGCCGCACTACAGCATCACATTGGTGGAATCGGAGGCGATCGGGACGGTCGGCGTGGGCGAGGCAACGGTGCCGCCGATCCATGAGTTCAACCGCTATCTGAAGATCGACCAGGCCGAATTCCTGCGTGAGACCAACGGCACGATCAAACTGGGCATCCAGTTTGACGGATGGGGCGGGGCGGGGCACAGCTATTTCCACCCGTTCGGCTATCTGGGCGTGGAGATGTCCGGCATCCATTTCCACCATTACTGGCTGCGGCATCTGGCCGGGGGCGGGGATGCGGATCACGGGCCGTATAATCTGGAGACGATGGCGGCGCGCGCGGGCAAGTTCGCGCCCGGGACGAGGGCCGGGCCAGTGCATCACGCGGTGCATTTCGACGCGGCGGGCTATGCGCGGTTTTTGCGCCGTTACGCCGAGGCGGCGGGGGTGGTGCGGGTCGAGGGCAAGGTTGCCGATGTGGCACTGGACCCGGAGGACGGGTTTATCGAGCGGCTGACGCTGGACGACGGGCGGGTGATTCCGGGCGATCTGTTCGTCGATTGCTCGGGGTTTCGCGGACTGTTGATCGAGGGGGCGCTGGAGACGGGCTATGTCGATTGGCAGCGCTGGCTGCCATGCGACAGCGCGGTGGCGATGCCCGCGAGCCGCGAAGGCGATCCGCCGCCCTATACCAAATCGACCGCGCGCGAGGCGGGGTGGCAATGGCGCATCCCGTTGCAGCATCGCGACGGCAATGGCTATGTCTATTCGAGCGCGCATCTGGCGCATGACAAGGCGGCGCGGTTGTTGACCGAGCGGCTGCCCGGCGCGGCGTTGGCGGAGCCGAACCGGCTGCGCTTCGTGGCGGGGCATCGGCGGAAGATCTGGAACCGCAATTGCGTGGCGATCGGGCTGGCGGGCGGGTTCCTGGAGCCGCTGGAATCGACCAGCATCCATTTGATCCAGACGACGATTATCCGGCTATTGGCGTTGTTGCCGCGCGACGGGTTCGATCCGTCAGTGGCGGCGCGGTTCAACCGCGACGCGATCCATGAGGTGGAGACGGTGCGTGACTTCGTGATCGCGCATTATGCGACGGCCAGGCGCGACGACACGGATTTCTGGCGCGACGTGGCAGCGGCGGGCGTGCCGGACACGCTGGCCGAACGGATCGAGGCGTTTCGGGCGACGGGGAATATCCTGTTCGAGCCGGGCGATTTGTTCGGGCCGACCAACTGGTATTGCGTGCTGACGGGTCAGGGCGTGCGGCCGGCAAGTTGGCATCCGATTGCGGATGGGTTGCCGGGGGCGGAGCTGGACGCGCGGCTGGCGACGTTGCGCGGGCGGGTGGCGGAGCAGGTGCGGGAATTGCCGGCGCATGGGGATTGGTTGCGGGGGTTGGGGGGTAACCTCAACTAATGTTTGCCAAATGTGTTATTCTGGAATCGACTAAGTCAATTATCGCCGATATGCCGGTAGCGAAATGATTGAACGGCTGGCGGCAATCCAATTCGATAAGCAGGCCGGTAACGGTCGCACTAACCCCGGATTTGTGGTCGCCGAGAATTCTACTGGGGAAGATATCGAGTTAATTGCGAAGCTATCGGCAAAATGCGATCGTGGCGCGACATCATTGGCGATGGAATTGCTCTGCGCTTGCTTAGCTGGCGATCTTAATTTGCCAGTACCTCAGCCTTATATCGTTGATCTCGATGCCGAATGGATTGATTCTATCGTGGATGACAGCTGGGCAGCGGCTGCCCGCATGAGCGTTCCGCTAGCGTTTGGCTCCAAGAGAGTGCCCGCTGGTTTCGGCCAATGGGTATCAGGCACAAGCATGGTAGAGCCCCTGACGTCCACGGCGGCCGCCATCCTTCTGTTCGATGCCGTGATCGACAACCCCGACAGACGGCAAACAAATCCGAACTGCCTTCAGCGCGGTGACCAACTGCATATAATCGACCACGAGCTATGCTTTGGAGATATGATCATTGGCTGGAGACCTCCGTGGGAGGTCGGCGCTCTTCACCATATGGCAACTCCCGGCCATCATATTTTCCGTGATGCGTTGCGGGGGAGAGATGTTGATTGGGCAGTGATCACTCACGCGTGGAAACAATTGTCAGACGCCACCATATCTGATTATGCGAGCGCCATCCCACAGGAGTGGTCAGCATCGCTGCCTGCTGTGCAAGCAGCTATCGAAAAGATCGGGAATGCACGCGACCATATCGAAGAGTGTGCGATTGAGGTACAGAGGGTGCTGAAATGTTGAAGCGCCGTTACACATATACCGTTTTGAGGTACGTTCACGATCCGTTGACCGCGGAGTTCGTGAACGTTGGGCTTGTCGTACATTTCTCCGAATCGCCGCTCGGTCCAGCCATATTGAAAACAGGTACGCGCAATACGATCGGCCGGATGCGAGATATGTTTCCTGATCTGGATCGAATCGCGTTCGGTGCCACTATGCGCTCAATCAAGCGGGTGTTAATCAAGCTAGCAGATCAATTGGGTAAGGATGGAATGTTTGCGTCGCCTGGCGATGCGCTTACATTCGCTCGTCAGGTTTTGCCGTCTGATGATAGTTCATTGCAGTGGTCGCCGATTGGCGGCGGTATCGCTGAAGATCCAGACAAAACTTTTCAGCGCTTATATCAGCGCTTTGTCACTAAGTACGATTCACGTAACGCTCCACGTCGGTCTGACGAAGAAATCTGGAAGCCCGTCCGTCAACGGTTGGAAGAGCGACATCTTCCAATCGCACTTGAGCCGAAAACCATTGTGGGTGGTGACGACAAAATCGACTTCCAGCACGCATGGAAGAAAGGCGCGTGGCACATGTATGAGCCTGTGTCGCTTGATTTGGCAGATGCCGAAGGTATTTATCGCAAGGCCCATAGATGGCTGGGGCAACTGGCTTCGGTCGCGCCGGACGCCACTGAGCCTTTCCATCCGTATTTTATTGTTGGGGCACCGTCTGATCCGGAGCTTGAGCCCGCTTACCGGAGAGCGCTGAAGATTCTTAGGAAATCGCCGGGGCAGGTTGAAGTCTTTGAAGAGACTGAAATTGAGCAGCTTGTAGATCGTATCGAAGATGCAGTGCGAACGCATGGGGCGGCGTCGTAATCAACCTCACACCTACCCGCTGTTCAACTCCGCCACCACGTCATACGCATCGCCGCGATAATAGCTTTGCGTGAACTCCGCCGTGCGGCCGTCGGTCAAAAACCCCCTCCGTTCGATGAACAGGCCGGGGGAGCCGGGTTCGATGCCGAGGACTTCGGCCTGTTCCTCGGTGAAGGCGATCGCTCGCAGGCGCTGGAGCGCGCGGACGGGGAGGTGGCCTGATGCCTCCAGGGCTTCGTAGAGCGAGTTGGCGACGGTCTCTGCCGAGGGCAGGCAGTATGCGGGGACGGTGGCGTATTCGAGCGCCATTGACGTGTCGTCGGCATAGCGGATGCGGTGGAAGCGATAGACGAGCGTGCCGGGGGATAGGCCTAGCGACAGCGCTTCCTCGGGCGTGACGGTGCCGGCGGTCTTGCTCACCCATTTGCTATACGGTTTGCGGCCGCGTGAAATCATGTCCTGTGAGAAGGAGGTGAGTTTCGAGAAGCTTTTTTCGACGCGCGGGCGGGTGACGAAGGTGCCGGCGCCGCGACGGCGGGCGACGAGGCCGTCGGCGACGAGGCCGTCGATCGCCTTGCGCACGGTGATGCGCGAAACCTCGAACTCCTCGGCCAGGTCGCGTTCGGTGGGGATCGCCTCTTCGGCCTTGACCACCTGACCCTCGATCGCGTCGCGCAGGATCTTTTGCAGCTGAAGATAGAGCGGGGTGGGGTCGCTTTTCTGGAGCGGACCCACATGTTCGATCAACGACAAGGACGAATGCTCCAGCTGTGGCCCCGGCGCGCTGGCGATAATACCAGTGCGTGGGATCACATGTGTTGCATTGGTATCACCGCGTCAATCTTTTGCGCGTTTTTCGTCGCCGGAGAGGCCGCGATGAATGGCGCGCGTGAGGGCATGATCGGGCGTGTCCTGCGACAATTCCCACACCATCACGCCGCCGCCCTTTGCGAGCGCGAGGGCTGCCTTGCGCTCGATCGTGGCGGGGCTGTTATAGGTGATGTAGCGACAGCCCGCGCACGCTTTGCCGATCAGGTCTCCTTTTGATGCTGTTGCCCCGCGTTCGGTGGCGAGATCGCGATAGGACCAATTGGGTTTTTCGCCGTTGAAACCATAGCCATAGAATGGAACGCCGAGGATCAGGCGCTCGCGCGGGACGCCGCGGGCGCGCCACAGGTTGAGGTCGCGCTCTGCCATGGCATAGGTCGAATGTTCGGCACCGGCCGGTCCCCAGCTTGGGCCGATTGCGTCATAGGACATGACGTTGACGAGGTCGAAATAGCGGATCGAGCTGACCGGGATCATGCCACCTTCGTATGAGGCCGTGGCGCAGGTGAGCAGCTTGCCGCGCGCCTTCATCGCGGCGGACAGCGTCTGGATGAAGGGGGTGTAGTCGCCCGCGCGGTCGATCGCGGTGAGCAGTTCGCCCTCGATGTCGATGTCCACACCGTCGAGGTTGAGGGTGTCGGCAAGGGCAATCAGCGCGGCGGCGGTGGCGGTGCGCTTGTCGGGGGCGAGCAACGCCTTCCAGTCTCCCGAGCAGCCGGGGATGACGCCGCCGGCGACCGAGACGAGGACTTTTGCACCGCTCGCCTGGAGCTTGGCGACGGTGGCGCGGAGGGTGGCGACGTCGAGGTTCTGGCCAGTCTCGTCACCCATGCAGGTGAGACGACCGTCGCGGACGAACGCGCCGTCAGCGGAGGGGTTGGCGAAGGACAGGTTGAAATGGGTGAAGCTTTTGAGATCGGTGCGAGCGATCGACATTTCGAGGCCCTTGAACGCGGCGAGATAGCCGACGACAACGGGGCGCGCCTCTGGTGGGGCGGCGGTGGCGGGCGACAATATCAATATGGCACCAATTGCTGCGGTGAATAGGGTGCGCAGTGTATGATGAAGCGTCATGATCGCCTTCTCCCCTTTGAAATCCAGTCGAATCCGAAAGGCGTTGACCGGTCGGGTGGTGCATGACAAATTAGATACAACTTGTCGAGTGAGGGAAAGATGATGCGTGGCATGAGCTGGCTGGCGATGACGGCGGCGACGGTGATGGCGGTGCCCGCGGTTGCTCAGGAGCCGGCACCACAGACCGCGTTGGACCAGCTGGCCGACACGATCGGATACCGGCTGACGATGGTCGATAATCGGCCTTCCTGTCCTACCGGCATCGATGCCTGCTTTCTATCGACGATCACACTGACCTTGCCGGAAACGATCCCCGCCGGACTGCCCGAGCGGCTGTCGCTGACGTTTAGTTTCGTCAACCGGCTCCCTTTGGTCGAGAGCGATATCTTCGAGAACAGGCTGATCAATGGCGACGTCAACCGGCTGACGCTGAAACCCGGCGCGGTGCTGAAGCCGGGGGCGGTGCATGTCGTCAAGCTGTGGGGCGTGGGGGCTAATTTCTCGAAAGCGTTTGCGATGCCCAACGCCTATCTGGCGGCGGACGGGCTGAAGGCGCGGACGATTGCGGCGACGCGGGCGGTGATCGATCCGGAGACGGGGCTGGAAATCCTGCCGTTTGTGGCGGACATGACCGACGAGGCGCGGCTGGCGACAAAGAGCGCCGCCGACAAGACGAAGTGGCTGACCGCCGAACGCGCGTTCGAGTTGCAGGCAGGGCGTCAGGGCGCAGCACCGGGCGGTGTGGTGATCCTGCCCAAGCCGGTGACGGTAAAGCGCGGTAACGGGTTTGTGGATTTGAGCGGCGGTGTGGCGGTTACGCTGGTGGGCGTGGACCGCGCGGCAGTGGCGCCAGGTTTGGCAGCCTTGGGTATTGGCGAGGGTAAGCTGCCGCTGTCGATCCGTGTCGATCCGTCGTCGAAAATCGCGGCTGAGGGCTATGTGCTCGACGCAAAACCCGGCGGCATTTCGATCGTGGCGCGCGATGCGGCGGGGGTGAGCCATGCGCTCCGGTCGCTGGCGCAACAGGCGAGTTTCGAAAAAGGCAAGATGCGCGCGCTCCGCGTCGAGGACGCGCCGCGCTATGGGTATCGCGGGCTGCACGTCGATCTGGGTCGAAACTTTCACGGGCGAGACCAGATCTTGAAGCTGGTCGAGGGGATGGCGGCGTTCAAGCTCAACAAGCTGCATCTGCATCTGGCGGAGGATGAAGGCTGGCGGATCGAGATTCCGGCGCTGCCCGAACTGGCGGAGATCGGGTCGAAACGTTGTGCGGACCCAACGGAGAAGACGTGCCTGTTGCCGCAATTGGGCGCGGGGCCGGACGGGACGAGCGGGGTCAACGGCTATCTGAGCGTGGCGGATTATGTCGCGATCGTGAAGGCGGCGGCGGCGCGGCAGATCGAGGTGATTCCGTCGATCGACATGCCCGGCCATTCGCGCGCGGCGATCAAGGCGATGGAGTTGCGGCACGCGCGGCTAACGGCGGCGGGGAAACCGGCTGAGGCCGACGCCTATCGGCTGATCGACCCGGCGGATACGACGGTCTATCGCAGTATCCAGAATTACGACGACAATACGCTGAACGTGTGCCTGCCCAGCACCTATCGCTTCGTCGATACGGTGGTGGATGCGCTGGCGGATATGCACAAACAGGCGGGCGTGCCGCTGAAGACATTCCATCTGGGTGCGGACGAGACGGCGGGGGCGTGGGTGAAATCGCCGGCCTGTGCGGGGATGATCGCGGCGAATGGCGGCGATGCCACGAAACTGACCCCGCGCTTCATCGAGCGCGTGTCGCAGTCGCTGGCGGCGAAGGGGCTTCAGGCGGGCGGCTGGAGCGACGGTATGGGGCATACCGATGCGGCGAAGATGCCGAAAAGGCCACAGACCAATATCTGGGGCGTGCTGCACACCGGCGCGATCCGTGAAGCGCATGACCAGATGAACCGCGGGTGGGACGTGGTGCTGTCGATCCCGGACCTCGGCTATTTCGACATGCCCTATGCGCCGCATCCGGAAGAGGGCGGCTATGACTGGGCATCGCGCGGGGTGAGCATTTACCAGGTGTTCGGCTTCATGCCCGACAACCTCCCCGCCAACGCCGCGACGATCCGCAACATTTATGCTGAGGGCAAGGGAATCGAGGACAAGCCGGTGCTGGAAGCAGGACGGCGCGTGGCGGGCGTGCAGGCGCAATTGTGGAGCGAGACCGTCCGCACCGACGCGCAGGTCGACTATATGCTGTTCCCGCGCCTGCTGGCACTGGCCGAGCGCGGCTGGAGCGTCGCGCCGTGGACGCCGCCCTATCAGGCCGGGGTGAGCTATGACTGGGCGGACAAGCGCGTCGATCGCGCCAAGCTGGACGCCGGGTGGATGGATTTCGCCGGACGGGTGACGGCGCAGTTGCCGGTGCTGGAACGCGCGGGGATCGCGTATCGCGTCGCGCCGCCGGGTGCACGTATTGTTGGCGGCAAGCTGGAGGCGAATAGCGAACTTCCCGGCATGGCGATCGAATATCGGATGGGGAATGGCGGCTGGACGCGCTATGCCGGGCCGGTGGTGGTGAGCGGCGCGGTGGACGTGCGCACGCGCTCCGCCGATGGCAAGCGGGCGAGCCGGACGGTTCGGGTCGAACCCGCGAAGTAAGTGGGGTTGGCGTGCGGCGTATCGAGGAACTGGACGGCGGCGATAGCACAGGCATAGCCGCGGTGATGGCGGCGGCGGATCGTCCGGCGGTGATCCGGGGCATCGCTGCCGACTGGCCAGCGGTGGCGGCTGCGCGGGATGGGGACGAGGCGATTGCCGGGTATCTGGCCGCGCGCGACAATGGCCGCCCGGTGACGGTGCTGGTCGCGCCGCCCGAGGTGGGCGGGCGATATTTCTACAGCGACGACATGCGCGGGCTGAACTTTCGCAGCGAGAAGATGCCGATGCGCGCGCTGGTTGAGCGGTTGCTGGCGGTGCGCGGTGCGGCGGATGCGCCGGGGCTATATGCCGGATCGACGCCGACGCCGGAGAGTGTGGGCAGCTTTGCCGCCGAGAACCCGTTGCTGCTGGACGTGCAGGGCGTCGATCCGCGTATCTGGGTGGGCAATGCCAGCCGCATCGCGCCGCATTACGACATGGCGACCAATATCGCGGTGGTGGTTGCGGGCACGCGCCGCTTCACATTGTTCCCGCCCGAGCAGATCGTGAACCTGTATGTCGGCCCGGTCGAGCGCACCGTGGCGGGACAGCCAACCAGCATGGTCGATCCGGACAACCCCGATCTGACGCGCTTCCCCCGCTTTGCCGAGGCGCAACGGCATGCGCTGGTCGGTGAACTGGAATCCGGCGACGCGATCTTCATGCCGCCGATGTGGTGGCATCATGTGCGATCGGAGGGCGCGCTGAACGTGCTCGTCAATTACTGGTTCGGACAGCCGCAGGACCGGTTTCCGTTCGCGGCACTGATGCTGGCGCTGCATTCGATCCGCGAGTTGCCGGATGCCGAGCGCGCGGCGTGGCGGGTGTGG
This sequence comes from Sphingomonas sp. LT1P40, assembly GCF_036663835.1. Lineage (NCBI taxonomy): Bacteria > Pseudomonadati > Pseudomonadota > Alphaproteobacteria > Sphingomonadales > Sphingomonadaceae > Alteristakelama > Alteristakelama amylovorans. Next base: position 1,251,546 of record NZ_JAXOJT010000001.1, on the reverse strand, counting down.
TTCGACCATTATGTGTTCGGTGACGGCGCGAAGGCCGCCGCCGCGCATCTGCCCGAGCATGCACGCGGCGTGCTGGGCGTGCCGACGGCGGCGCGGGACCGGATGATGATGGAATATGTGGCTGGGATGTGCCGGAGACCGGCTACGCGGTCATAACGCCAGCCTGTTTCGCGCAATACGCAGCGTGACGATCAGGCCGCCCTCCGACCAGTTATAGTCGATCGACCCTTTCAGCTGGCTGTCGACGGTCCGTCGCACCAGCTGGCTGCCAAAACCATCCGGCGTATCGGGCGCTTCCACGCTGGGGCCACCTCGCTCAAGCCACGTCAGAACCACATGATCGACTTCCGACGTGCTTGAGACGTCGAGTGTGCCCGATGCCTGGGATAGTGAACCATATTTCATCGAGTTGGTGGCAAGCTCGTGAATGGTTAGTGCGATCCCGGTTGCCGCAGTTTCGCCGACGCCGAGCCGTTCGACAGCGACGCGGATTCGCCCCTTGAACGCACCCAAGTCGTCATAGGGCGCGAGAAGGATCGACAGCAGGTCTCCCAGCAGCGCCGCTGCCCCCTGGCCATTCGGCAATGGGCGCACCAAATCATGAGCACGACCCAGTGCGGCAAGGCGACCGGTCAGGTCGCTTGCCATTTCGTCCGTGGTTTTCGCGGATCGTGACGTAATATTGGTCAGCCCGGACGCGATGGCGAGCAGGTTCTTAACGCGGTGACTCATTTCGCCAGCGAGAAGCTCATGTCCTTCTTCGGCCTGTTTGCGGCCCGTGACATCAAGAAAAATGCCGAACATGGTGCGACCGACGATCCCGGCATCATCGCCTTTGCCCCGTGCGGCTATCCAACGCACCTCATCGCCAACGAGGATCCGGAAATCCGTTTCATAAGCGCCGAGAACAGCCCGGGTCGCCGCAAACGCCGAGCGGACGCGGTCGCGGTCAGCCGGATGAATATGCGACGACAGCTTTTCAAACGTGACCTTGTCGCTCCACGGTATGCCCCACAGCTCGAACCCATGGGCATCCATCGTCAGCACGTCGGTGTCCACATTCCAGGCCCAAAGCGCCACGCCAGCGGCGGTCACGGCGAGACGCAGATGCTCAGGCTTCCACTCATGCTCGGTTGGCAGTGCGGGGGTCACGTCGTCACCTCTGATTAAATGTTTCACTTCCTTATATTTAACCTGCGGGACGGCAACCGTTAGCGCATCAATCCCCCAACCGCGTCGCTACCACCGGCACCACTTTTGCGGTGATTGCTTCCACACCCTTTTCGTTCGGGTGGATACCGTCGCCGAGCAGCAACGTTTGATCCGTAATCACGCCATCGAGGAAGAACGGATAGAGCGGCAAGTCGTACTTCTCCGCCAGATCGGGATAGATCGCGTTGAACGATGCGGCATAGTCTGGCCCCATGTTCGGGGCGGCGACCATGCCGGTGAGCATCGCGGGAATCTCGCGCTTTTTCAGTTCGGCGAGAATCGCGTCGAGGTTCTTGCGCGTCGCATCGGGGCTGAGACCGCGGAGCATGTCGTTCGCGCCGAGGCCGACGATGACGAGGTCGGGCTTGCGTGGGCGACCGTCGAGGGTGAAGGCGAGACGCTGTAAGCCCGCCGCGCTGGTGTCGCCGGAGACACCGGCGTTGAACACGTTTGCGGCAATACCGCGGGCGGCGAGGGCGCGTTGCAGGGCGGGCGCGAAGCCCTTGTCCTGTGGCAATTGATAGCCCGCGAACAGACTGTCGCCGAAGACGACGACAGCGCGGGTGTCGGCGGATTCGGCGGCTTTGGGGGCCGCGCTGACCGTTGCGGTCGGCTGAGGATCGGGCGTCGCGGGCGAACATGCGACCGCGAGGTGGAAAACCAGCAGCGCCGCGCCATATTGCATCAATCTTCTCGTCACGGAGCGACTTTCCTTCATGCATGCACCCATCGATGCGGACCATATTGCGATCCGCGCGCGCAATGTCACCCTGTCGCTGGGAACCCGGGAGGCCCCGGTCGAAATTTTGAAGGGCATCGACCTGGATATCGCGCGCGGCGAGAGCCTGGCGATTCTGGGCGCTTCCGGATCAGGCAAGTCGTCGCTGATGGCGATCCTGTCGGGGCTGGAGCAGGCGAGCGGTGGAACCGTGTTCGTCGGCGGGGTCGATTATGGCGCGCTGAACGAGGATGGGCTGGCGCTGGCGCGGCGCGGGCGTGTGGGGATCGTGCTGCAGGCGTTTCATTTGCTGCCGACGATGACGGCGCTGGAGAATGTCGCGGTGCCGCTGGAACTGTCGGGCGCGGACGGTGCGTTCGAGCGGGCGGCAGAGGAGTTGACGGCGGTCGGGCTGGGGCACCGGCTGAACCATTATCCGGCGCAATTGTCGGGTGGCGAGCAGCAGCGGGTGGCAATTGCCCGCGCGGTGGCGCCGAAGCCTGCGATCCTGTTCGCGGATGAGCCGACCGGCAATCTGGACGCGGCGACGGGGGCGGCGGTGATCGACCTGTTGTTTGCGCGGCAGGCAGCGGCGGGGGCGACGTTGCTCATCATCACGCATGATCCGGCATTGGCGGAGCGGTGCCAGCGGATCGTGGAGATGCGCGACGGGCAGATCGTCGGCGAGCGCGTCCTTTGAGGACGTTGGGCTGGAGCCAGAGCTGGCGGATTGCGCGGCGCGATCTGCATACCGGGTTTCGCGGGCTTCGATTGCTGTTCGTGTGCCTGTTCCTGGGCGTTGCAACACTGGCAGCGATCGGGAGTTTGACGGCGTCGATCACCGGCGAACTGGGCGCGCGCGGGCGCACGTTGCTGGGCGGCGATATCGAAGTAGCGATGACTCAGCGCGAGGCGAGTGCGGCGGAGAAGGCGGAACTGCGCGGGCTGGGCCGGGTGAGCGAGACGATCCGGATGCGCGCGATGGCGCAGCGGACAGGGGCGGTTGCGAATGGTGGCCCAGCGGCGGTGCTGACCGAGTTGAAGGGGGTGGATGGGGTCTATCCACTGTACGGCACGATGACGTTGCAGAGCGGAGCCTATGCGCCGCTGGCTCCCGATCGTGTGTTGATCGGACAAGCGCTGGCGGATCGACTGGACGTCGGGACGGGCGCGCGTTTGCGCTATGGCACCGCCGATTTCACCGTTGCCGGGATCATCGCCGACGAGCCGGACCGGGTGAGCGAGGGCTTTACGCTGGGACCGGTGGCTATCGTGTCGATGGAGGGCATGCGGCGCAGCGGGCTGATTCAGCCGGGCAGTCTGTTTGAGAGCAAATATCGCGTGCGCATGGCCGCGGGTGCCGATGCGCGGGCGGTGCGCGACGGGCTGGAAAAGGCGCATCGCAGCGATGGCTGGGAGTTGAAGGACCATGAGCGCGCGGCCCCTGGTGCGAACCGGTTTTTCGAGCGGATGGGGCAGTTTCTGTCGCTGATCGGGCTGGCGGCGCTGGTCATCGCCGGGATTGGCGTGAGCAATGGGGTGTCGTCCTATCTGGCGCAGAAGCGCGGCGGAATCGCGACGCTGAAGGTGCTGGGCGCGACATCGGGCGATATCGAGCGTATTTATCTGTTGCAGGTCGGCGCGGTGGCGGCGGTTGCGATAGCATGCGGGCTGGTGGTCGGCGCGCTGTTGCCGCCCGCGATCGTGACGCTGGCGGGGAGCGTGCTGCCGGTGCAGCCGGGGTTCCGGGTGCATCCGCTACCGCTGGCGACGAGTGCGGCCTATGGCTTGCTGATCGCGTTGATCTTTACGCTGCCGCCTTTGGCGCGCGCGCGGACGCAACCGGCGGCGGCGATTTTTCGGTCGTTGATCGACCCGAAGCGAAAGATCGACTGGCGCAGCACCGGGCTGGTGGCGATTGCGGGCGCGGCGCTGGTTGCGGTGGCGTTGCTGACGGCGCGCGAACCGCTGTTCTCGGCGGCGGTGCTGGGGGCGGTGGTTGGCGTCTTGCTGCTGCTGCTGGCGCTGGACTGGGCGGTGAGCAAAATCGCGCGGCGGATACCGCGACCGAAGCGACCGTTGCTGCGGCTGGCGCTGGCGAATTTGTATCGACCGGGCGCGCAGACATCGGCGCTGGTGGTCGCGCTGGGGCTGGCGCTAACCCTGTTCGTGACGCTGGCGGGCATCCAGACAAGCCTGGATTCCGAGATCGCGCGGACAGTGCCTAAGACCGCGCCGAACCTGTTCGTGCTCGACATTCCCTCAACCGACGAGGCGCGGTTCCGCTCGCTGGTGGCGCGGGAGGCGGAGAAAGCGGAGTTGAACGTCGTACCGGCGCTGCGCGGGACGATCGTGGCGTATGACGGGAAGCGCGTTGCCGATATGGCGGAACTGCCCGAGGGGGCGTGGTTCCTGCGTGGGGAGCGTGGCGTTACGTACAGTGCCACGCTGCCCGCTGGGAGCGATCTGGTGGCGGGTCAGTGGTGGGCAGCGGATTATGCCGGGCCGCCGTTATTGTCGCTGGACGAGAATGCGGCGAAAGTCCTGAACATCGGCGTCGGCGACATGATGACCGTGAGCGTGCTGGGGCGCGAGATCGAGGCGAAGGTCGCGTCGCTGCGCAAGGTCAACTGGGACACAATGGGATTCAACTATGTGCTGGTGTTTTCGCCCAACACGCTGAAGGCCGCGCCGCACAGCCTGACCGCGACGGTGACGATGCCGCCGGCGAAGGACGGCGCGGTGACGCGGGCCTTGCTGGCCGCATTCCCCGGCGCGTCGGTGATCGCGGTGAACGAGGTGGTCGGGCAGATCAGCGGCATCCTGGGCCAGATGTCGAGCGCGATCGTCGCGGCGGCATCGATCGCGATTCTGGCGGGCATCGCTGTGCTGATCGGTGCCATCGCCGCATCGCGACAGGCGCGCAGCTACGACAGCGTGATCCTGAAGACGCTAGGCGCGACGCGGATGCAGGTGTTGGGGACTCAGGCGCTGGAATATGGTCTGCTCGCGCTGATCCTAGCATCGGTGTCGCTGCTGCTGGGTATGGGCGCGGCGTGGTATGTCATCGTGCAGGTGTTCGAGTTTGGATGGGCACCCGACTGGCCGACGGTGCTGGGCACGTTGGCGGGCGGGGCGCTGATTACGCTGGGCATCGGGCTGGCGGGGTCGATCCCGCTGATGTCGGTGCGACCGGCGCGGGCGTTGCGGGATTTGTAGGCTAGGTTAGCTGGTTCCCAATATCTCGCGGTAAAGTGCCAGATACGCATCGGCCATTCGCTCGACACTGAACCGCTCAACGACCGCGCGGCGTATCGTCGCGCGGTCAAGATCGCCGATGGTGTCGATCGCGGCAATCGCCTCGTCGAGGCTGCCGACCAACATGCCCGTCACGCCGTGCTCGATCAGTTCGGGCATCGACCCCCGCCGCATCGCGATGACGGGGGTGCCGCATGCCATCGCCTCGATCACCGACAGGCCGAACGGCTCGTCGAAATTGATCAGGTGGAGCAGCGCGCGGGCATTGCCGAGCGCGCGGATGCGCTCCGCGCCGCCAATAACGCCGTGAAAGCGGATCGACGGGTCGATCGCGGGCAGGACTTCGCGGGCGTGATAGCCCTCGTCCTGCACAAGGCCATACAGGTCGAGTGATCGGCCGCTGGCACGGGCGGCGGCGATTGCCTCCTTTGCGCCCTTGTCCGGATGGATTCGCCCGAAGAACAACAGGTTATCGCTGCCGGTCGGATCGAAGATGAAGTCGTCGAGCGGGATGCCGTGGTGGATCGTCGCGGCATAGCGCAGTGCCGGGTGCCGGTCGGCATCGCTGATCGCGACATAATGGACGCGGTCCTGATAGGGTTCGTACATCGGCAGAATGCGGTCCGACGAGAAACCGTGGATCGTGGTGACGATCGGCGTTTCGGTCAGCGGTGCAAAGGCGTGCGCCGGGAAATCCGCCTGATTGTGGATCAGGTCGAACCGGTCGGCCTGCGCAAACAGATGCGAGAGGTGGCGGAACTCCCATACCTTGGCGTCGATCGCCGGGTCTTCGTTATAGGAGGCGGGTGCAACGCCATCCAGCGTTGCTTCGGTCACGCTGTCGAGCGTGGCGAACAGGGTTACGTCCACCCCGCGCGCAACCAGCGCCTCGGTCAACAGGCTGGTGACCAGCTCCCACGGACCGTAATGCCGGGGCGGGGTGCGCCAGGCGATGGGTGCGAGCATCGCAATCTTCACGCCTTTGGCATTTCATATTCCAGAATAAGGCCCTCGTCGGGCAGCAGCGGGATGAAGTATCCCGGTTCAACGATATCCGGTGCAATGCGATCCATACGGGTCGACAGCAACACGCGGGCGGACTGCACCTCGACCGGATAATGATGGGTTGCGTCGCTTGTCAGGTTGAGAACGACTTTGATCCGTTGCCCCTCATATGTGCGATCATAGACCAGCACATCATGGTCGTCGGCCGTTACGTCCGAGATTTCGCCGATCGCCAGCGCCGGGTGCGCGCGACGGAGTGCCAGCAGCTTGCGATACAGCGCGAGCATCGACCCAGGATCGTCTGCTTGCGCAGCCACATTGCGCACGGGCCAGTCCGCATTGAGCGGCAACCACAGCTCAGCGCTGCTGAAACCGGCATTCGGTGATCCGTCCCACGGCATCGGCGTGCGCGATCGGTCACGCCCGATATCGAGATGCGGTTGACGTAGATGTTGCGGGTCGCGCACGCGGTCCGGGGGGATCATGACCTGACCGATGCCGAGCTCGTCCCCCTGATAGAGCGTCGGCGTACCGCGCAGCGTCAGCAACAGCATGGCCGCAACTCGCGCCTGTGCCTCGCCAATTCGCGCGGCGATACGCGGCGCGTCATGGCTGCCGATCACCCAGTTCGGCCACCCGGCGTGCGGCAATGAAGCTTCATACTCGCAAATCACGCGCTCCAGCGTGCGCGCATTCCAGTCATTTTCGATCAGCTGGAAATTGAAGGGCAGGTGGACTTGCGGGCGCTCGACCGTGCCATACCAGCGCGCATGGCGATCGTTGGGCAGGAAAATTTCGCCGATGAGCACGCGCCTGTTGCCCGTCTTGGCCCCATAATCATCGGCCAGCGCACGCATCTCGGCCGAAATGGCGTGCGCCTCGGGCTGATCGGTCGAATAAAGCTGAAGGACGCGGTCGCGCTCGGTGCGGTCGGGCGTCCAGTCGGGGTTGAGCGGATTATCCTCAAAGCTCTCGGACTTCACGATGTGCCACAGCACGTCGATGCGAAACCCGTCGACGCCGCGGTCCAGCCAGAACCGCAGCACCTCCATCATCGCCGCGCGCAAATTCGGGTTGCGCCAGTTGAGGTCGGGCTGTTCCCTCAGAAAGGCGTGGAGATAATATTGGCCGGTCGCGGCATCCCACTCCCATGCCGATCCGCCGAAATCGCTGATCCAGTTGTTCGGTGGCCCGCCATCGGACGCCGGGTCGCGCCAGATGTACCAGTCGCGTTTCGGATCGTCGCGCGAACGACGGCTTTCAAGGAACCATGGATGCTGGTCGGAACTGTGATTGGGGACGAAGTCGAGGATCAGTTTCAATCCGCGCGCATGGACTGCGGCGATCAGGCGATCGAATGCGGCGAGGTCGCCGAACATCGGATCGATCCCGCAATAGTCCGAAACGTCATAGCCGAAATCCGCCATCGGCGACGGGAAGACCGGCGACAGCCAGATCGCATCGACGCCGAGGTTGGCGACATGGTCGAGCCTACGCTCGATCCCGGCAAGATCGCCGACCCCGTCGCCATCGCTGTCCTGAAACGACCGGGGATAGATCTGATAGACCACCCCATATTCCCACCATGGTCGTTCGTGCGGCATGATGCTCCAACCCTTCAATACCGGCTGCGGGTCCGCCGGACAGACGCCGGGGACCATCGGATTTTCTGGAACGGTATCTGAAAGATGCGATGGATGCACTTGGCTTGCGCCAAGAATCCGCTGATTAGGATCCGACAAGATAGATTAATGAAGTCGATCAATTCGCGTGTTGGTAGTTACCTCGCGCGCATATTACCCTTCTGAATGTCATGCATCCCGTGAACGTGCTTCAGGTTCACCGTGACCGGTTCCTTGCTCCAGTTGGCCCAGAGCATCGGTCCGTAAATTGCCGCCCCCCTTTGATTTGTGGGTGCTATGCCAGATCGATCGCCATGCTGGTCTCGGTCTTGCGCAGCGACCGGCGCGTGATCTTGGCCGCACTCGTCGCGGCATTGAACAGACCCTCGACTTCATCCCAGAGATCCTGAAACTCGGATGCCCGCACCGACGACCAGTTGAACCAGAAGGTGGTTGTCCGACCGTCGCTCAGCGGCGCGGCCTTGACCGCATCGATATAGCCTTTGACCACATCGGGCTCGGGATTGTGGTGCTCGCCATCGCCGCAGAAGATCAGATGGCTGGCGCGCACCGACGCGACGAACCTGGGTGAATAGCTGTTGTGGGCGCCGTGGTGCGGGACCTTCAGCACATCGACCTCGATCTTGCCAGATGCGTCCAGCAGGTTCGCGGCCTCGAGATATTCGAGCAGGCTTTCGTCGCCAGCATCGCCGGTCAGCAGCACCCGCTTGCCTCGTTCCTCGACCAGCAACACGAGCGAGGCGAGATTGGGCGGCGTGACATCCTTTTCGACCGCCAGCGCAATGTCTCGGCTGAGGTTGGCGAGATCGAGCGCGGTGGTGCTTGACCCGATGGCGTCGGCATCACGCTGATGCGCTTTGCGCAGTTCCTCGATGCGCTTCTTGCTCTTATTCAGCCAGACGATCCACGCCTTGCGAAGTGCGGTGAGCTGCTTGGCGGTTGGGCCAAGCACGGTGATCTTGAGCGCGCCGAGCGTGATGGGCGTGTTCGGTCGCGCGGTCATGAGCTCGCCGGCGAACTCCGGGTTGAGCGGGATACCGAGCTGATCGCGCCCGATGCGCCAATTGAGCTCGATCGCTTCGCCGACGCTGAGTGCCAGCATGCGCGTCTCGCTTGCAATCTGCTGCGCCTCGCGTCCACCAAGCGCTGCGGCATTCAGTCCCGACAAGACACCGGCGCTCGACGCCAGCGCGGTGCCGAGGTCGACCTGCTCGGTGCGCTCAATGTCTTCGAGGAAGGCATTGTGCCACAGCTGCTTGATCTCAGGCGGGCGGGGCACCTTGGGCTTGCCGAGCCGTCCGCCATTGGCCTGAGCATGATCGAAGGCGCGCCAAGCCACCTCGTCGCTGAGCAGTTTCAGGATGCCGCCGATATGGTCCTGGTCGATGTGCGAGACATAGGCCACATCGATGGACTTGCCGGCGGTGCGCAGCTTGGCAAGCGGCGAGGCGATGAAATGGTCATAGGCCTTGGGCAGACCGGCGTCGGCGAGCAGTCGCTTGTCGTCCGATGAGGTGAGCAGCACACAGTCGCCACTGGCGCTCGGGAAAATCTCGATCTTCATGCCGTCCCTTTCTTCGTCAGGTCCCTGGTCGGCAGGCCGATCCGCACCGCCTCGGCGAGACAAGCCTGGGCGTCGATCACGCCGAACCCGGCATCGTTGCTCCAGGCATAGTCGGCGCCCGGAAGCGGCTGCGAGGTGCGGCGAATGATGCCGCTGATCTGTGCTGCGGTGAGCTTGTGGTTGAGTGAGAGCATCAGCGCGGACACGCCGGCGACATAAGGACTGGCCATGCTGGTCCCGCTCATCGCCACCCACAGCGCGGTGGGATCGAACCCGCTGGCGGCGACAATATCGGTGCCGGGTGCCGCGATCTCCGGCTTGGGGCGACCATCGCGAGTCGGTCCCTGGCTCGACGAGGCGGCAAGCGCCTCGCGCGCCTGATCATAGTTGGTGACGCCAGTAACCCGAGGGCCGCAAGCGAGCGAACTCAAGGTCGAATTGTCGATATAGGTGGTGTTGCCGAAGAAGGAGGGCAGGCTCCATTGCCCACCGGCAGCGCCTTGTCCGGGATCATCGCGCTCGATCCAGGCATTGAACGCGCCGCTGCGGATGACCTTGCCGGTCAGGCGGACTTTCCACGACCCGGCCGTGATGCCGATCACCGGCCGGCCCATGAACGGGCTCAGGAATACCGAAATGCAATTGTCGCCGTTCTTCGGATCGCTCAGCCGGTTATATATCGACACCATCGTTCGATCGGCGAGCATCTGGTTCTCGATCTGCTCGCCGGGCGCGACCGCGCCAATGCGCTCGCCATTAGGTGCGAACAGTTCGACCAGGAACTCGTCCTCCGCGCCATACCAGATGTTGATCTGGTTCTCCGATATGTCCTCAAGACCGTTGCCGACCACGGTCCATTCGAGATCGCGGCGAAGGCTCGCCGCCGGGATCGTGCCGCTGGCATGGACGCGTCCCGACCAGAAGCCGAGATCGCCATCGAACTGCGGCTGGTCCTGACCGCTATTGCCGGCAGCGACGCAGATCGCGCGACCCGGCTCGAACATCGAGGTGTCGATCCAGCGCGAGACGAACTCGGACCCGTCATGCGCGCCGCCATTGGTTCCAAGGCTGATATTGATCGACACCGCGTCGCACTTCTCGCGGCGCGCGAGGTCGAACAGATAGGCGAGGCCATCGACGATGCGCGTCGTGTCGTAGAAACTGCGGCCGCGATCGTAATCCCGCTCGCTCAGCGCGATCATCACACCGGCAATCTTCGCGCGCTTGCACAGCCCCGAACGCCCGGCAGCGATGCTGGCAACATGCGTCGCGTGCGATCCGCGTTCGCGGACCGATTGCGGTGCGAGGTCATGCGGCGACAATTTTGACGTCTTGGCCTGGGCTATGGCGAACGCGATGTCGGTGTCGCGGATCTCCGATCCATAACCGGTCAGCTTGCCGGCCTTGCCTTCGCTGACGGTCAGGTCCGGCGGCGCAAAGGCGTCGCCACCCTGGTCCCAGATCGCGATGACGCGCGATGCGCCGGCGTCGTCGAGAAAATCAGGGTGTGCGAAATCAATGCCACCGACATCGATGATGCCGATCAGCACATTTTCACCGACAGTGTCGAGCGAGACGCTTGCGCCTCCCGCGATGTTGAGCATGCCCTTGTTGAGATGGGCATGACGGTTGGCGGCGGGTGCCAGCGGAATGGCATCGGCAACCGACGGCGTTGGCAGCTTGAGCGTCTCGCCAAGCTCGATCGACTGGATCGCGGGGTTGTCGTTCAGCTTCTCGAGTTCGGCGAGCGTAGCAATCGCTACGCCGACACGGCCGTTTCGTCGCGAGACGATCGCCGGGGTCGGGGCGTCGATCTGGTTGAATAGCACGAACACACTGACCTCGACGTCGGTGGGCAGGCTGGCTTGGCTTTTGCCGCGTTTGACGGCGCGAAGGGGTTGGCCACGCGATTTGAGGCTTTCGCCGTCGGTCGGAATGGCGAGCGATGACGCCATCGCCTGATGCGAGCGAGGCGTGAGCCGGACAGCGCCATTCTGTTCGGCACGGATGGCGTTGACCTCGGTGGCACCATTGGCGACGCACCGCAGGCGGCTGTCGAGCTTGGTCAGGCGATCCAGCGGTCCAGCCATTCTATCCCCCGAAGAAGTGGCACGCATATCTGCTGTGCGAATCGGCGGATACCTGGCGCGCTCGCGTAGCGCGACAAGACTAGCATGAATTCCGATGCGGTCGTGAAAGCAAAAGCACCCAAAGCGGTTCGGGATCGATGTTTCAGGCAACCTGTATCGCGTGACTTTGGATGCGGACGTATTGCATGCCGACCGATGACGTCGGTCATGTGCCTCGTCAGCAGTCCCTTCACACGAGGGTGGGCGACGCCTCAAAGGCTGGGGTGATTTATGGCGACCCTGAAACTCAATATCCAAGGAGTATCTGGGACATGTCGCGCGGAGCTATGGCGGCACTGGCACCCAGCTCAATTCGGTCGTTTCGATCCGCTTTGTCTCGGCCACGCCAGTGTCCCGCCGACCATGGCGGGCATAAAGCGTGGGAAGCACGAACAGCGTCAGCAGCGTGGCCGAGACGAGACCGCCGATCACGACGGTGGCCAGCGGTTTTTGCACCTCGGCACCTGCCCCGGTGGCAATTGCCATCGGCACGAACCCGAGCGAGGCCACCAGCGCGGTCATCACCACCGGTCGCAACCGCGCAAGCGCGCCTTGCCATGCCGCTTCGGCCCGGCCGACGCCGCGTGCCATTAGATCCTGGATCGAGGTGACCATGACCAGCCCGTTGAGCACCGCGATACCCGACAGCGCGATGAACCCGACGGCAGCGGAGATCGAGAACGGCATGCCGCGCAGAAACAGCGCGAGCACCCCGCCGACCAGGGCCAGCGGCACGCCGGTAAACACGATCGCGGCATCGCGCACGCTCCCCAATGCGCCATAGAGCAACAGGATAATCAGCGCGAAGCACACCGGCACCACCAGCATCAATCGCCGGGTGGCGGACTGGAGATTCTCGAATTGCCCACCCCATTCCAGATATTCGCCAGCGGGCAGGCGCAGCTGCACGGCGACGGCTGTCTGTGCGTCCGCCACGACACTCGCCACGTCGCGGTTGCGGACATTTGCCTGCACGACGATCCGGCGTTTGCCATTCTCGCGGCTGATCTGGTTGGGGCCGGTGGTCACGGCGATGTCGGCGATCGTTTCCAGCGGTACGAATGCGCCGTCCGGGGTCGGCACAGGGATCTGGCCCAGCGTCTGGAGATCGGCACGCGCTGCATCGGTCAGACGGATGGTCACCGCAAAGCGCCGGTCGCCCTCGAAGATCATCCCCGCATCGCGCCCGCCGATGGCCGCAGCAAGCGTATCCTGCATCACGCGCGCGGTGATTCCGATCCGGGCCATCGCATCGCGGTTGGGTCTGATATCGAGCATCGGCAGACCCTCGGTCTGCTCGACCCGCACATCGGTCGCGCCCTCGACCTCGCGCAGGATGCCCGCGATCCGGTTTGCGGTGGCATTCATCGTGTCGGTGTCGTCGCCGAACACCTTGACTGCGATGTCGCCGCGCACGCCCGCGATCAGCTCGTTGAACCGCATCTGGATCGGCTGGCTGATCTCGAATGCGTTACCCGGTAACCCTTTCAGGGCGTTCTCGATTTTGCCGACCAGCTCGGCCTTGGGCAGTTTCGGATCGGCCCAGTCCTTGCGGTCCTTTATGATGATGAACGTGTCTGAAATGTTGGGCGGCATCGGATCGGATGCGAGCTCCGCAGTGCCGGTTTTGGAGAAGACGAACTTCACTTCCGGAATGGCGGAGATGGCGCGCTCGACACGAAACTGCATCGCCTGGCTCTGCTCGACCGATGTCCCCGGCACGCGCAGCACCTGCGCCGTCGCGTCGCCTTCATCCAGCTGCGGCAGAAACTCCTGCCCCAGCATGGCGAATATGCCGATCGCGATCAGGAACGCGCCGACCGCGGCGGCGATGGTCGTGCGCGGGCGACGCATGGCGCCCGTCAGCCCCGGTTCGTATCGCCGCTTCAGCCATGCCATGATCCGCCCTTCCTTTTCCGCCACCGGCCTCGACAGCCAGATCGCCAGCATCGCCGGTACGAAGGTGAGCGAGAGGATGAAGGCGAAGACGAGCGCGAGGATGACGGTGAGCGCCATCGGCGTGAACGTCTTGCCCTCCACCCCCGCCAGAGTGAGCAGCGGGAAATACACCAGGATGATGATCGTCTGGCCATAGACGCTCGGGCGGATCATCTCGCGCGTCGCACTTGCCACAATTTGCAGCCGTTCGCCCTTGTCCAGGGTCCGGCCGATTTGATGTTGTCGCTCGGCGATCCGCCGCAGCGCATTCTCGACGATAATCACCGCGCCGTCGACGATCAGCCCAAAGTCCAGCGCCCCCAGGCTCATCAAATTCGCCGAAACTCCGCCCTGCAACATGCCGAAACTGGTCATCAGCATCGTGACCGGTATCACCAGAGCGGCGATCAGCGCCGCGCGGAAATTGCCGAGCAGCAGGAACAACACGACCACGACCAGCAATGCGCCTTCCGTGAGGTTCTTGCCGACCGTCCGGATCGTCGAATTGACTAGACCGGTGCGGTCGAGCACCGGCTGGATGATGATATCGGTGGGCAAAGAGGCATTGACCTCCTTAAGCCGCGCCGCGACGGCGGAGGCGACGTTGCGGCTGTTCTCGCCGATCCGCATGACCGCCGTGCCGACGACAACCTCCCTGCCGTTTTCAGACCCCGAACCCATGCGGATGGCCTGGCCCAATTTTATCGACGCGACCTGATCGAGCGGGATCGGCACCCCCTCGCGCGTGGCGATGACGGTGCGGGCGAGCTGATCGGCGCTGGCGATGCGCGCGTCCGACCGCACCGCCAGCCCCTCGCCGTTGCGATCGACGACGCCCGCACCGACTGCGCTGTTATTCTGCTCCAGCGCCGTGGCGAGGTCGCCCAGGCTGAGCTTGAGCGCCGCGAGACGCTGAACGTCAGGCACCACCTGATATTGTTTCACATAGCCGCCGATCGCGTCCACGCCCGCAAGGCCCGGAACCGATTTGAGCAGGGGCGCGATGATCCAGTCCTGCGCGGTGCGCAGATAGGTCGCCTGGTCGGCCTCGCTGACCAGCCGGTCGCCTTCGGGCGTGATGTAGCTGCCGTCCGGCTGAAGACCGGGATCGCCCGGCCTGTGCCGATCCTCCTTCCGGTGCGCCATGTGGACGGTCCACATATAGACTTCGCCCAGGCCGGTGGCGATCGGTCCCATCTCCGGCACCGCGTCGACCGGCAGGCTCGCCTCCGCCGTGCGCAGGCGTTCCGCCACTTGCTGACGCGCAAAATATATGTCCGTGCCATCGGTGAAGACGGCGGTGACCTGCGCAAAGCCGTTGCGGCTCAACGATCGGGTGTATTCAAGGCCGGGGATACCGGTCAGCGCGGTTTCGATCGGGAAGGCGACTTGCTTCTCGACCAGCTCGGGTGCCAGCGCGGGCGCGCGAATGTTGATCTGCACCTGATTGTTGGTGATGTCGGGAACGGCGTCGATCGGCAGCCTCGACAGTGAGACCGCGCCGATAACCGCAGCGATAAGGGTCAGCAGCAGCACGAACCAGCGCCGCTCGACCGCAAAAGTAACAATGCGTTCGATCATCGGTTTAGTGTCCGTGTTCCGCTTCGCCTTTGCCGAGCTCAGCTTTGAGGGTGAAGCTGCCATTTCCCGCCACTTCCTCACGCCCCGTAAGGCCGGAAGTGACGGTCACATTGCCCGCGCCGCGCGCGCCGAGCGTCACGGGTTGCGCACGAAAGCCACCGGCAGTGCGCACGAACACGACATTGCGGTTCTCGACCGTCTGGATCGCAGCGGCGGGCACGCTCACCGCACCGCCCCCTTCGCCCGGCAAGCCGAGTATCGCGGTAACCGGCTCGCCAACCCGCCACTGGCCCGCGCGATTGTCGATCAGTGCGATTGCCGTGACGAGGCGCGTGGTTTCATCGAGAACGGGGGAGACGAAGCTGACGTGACCCGACGAACGCCGACCGGCCGCGCTGATTTCCACCGGCGTTCCTGCCGAAATGCGAGCGGCATCGGCGGGTGACAGCGAGATGCTCACTGCAACGCGCGAAAGGTTGGACACGCGAAACAGCTCGGCATCGGCCGCGACCGTCTGGCCCAGCACCACCGACCGTGCGGTAATGCGACCGGCGATCGGCGCGGCGATGCCGATCCGGTTCAGCGCGCCGCCGCCGACACCTGCCGCCGAAAGCTGTTGCTGCGCCAGTCTCAGCGCGATGGCGGCCTCGGTCGCTCCGGTGCGTGCGGCGATGAGATCGCGCTCGGGCGAGACCCGCAGTTTGAACAGCCGTTCCTCACGTCGCAAGTTCGACTGGGCGAGAGCGGCGCGCGCACGCGATGCTTCGACCTCGGCGCGCAGCGAAGCGGCCTCCCGGCTTTCGATCACAGCGACAATTTGCCCGCGCACGACCGGTTCGCCGAGATTGCGGTTGAGCGCGACGACGCGGCCCCCGATCGACGCGGAGACGACTTGCGTTTCCTGCGGGTCGCCATCGATCGTCGCGGGCAGCGTCAGTGCGCCACCACTGTTGGATGATGTCCGCACGACCTCGATTCCCGCTGCTTTGATCTGTTGCGACGTCAGCGTGATTGCGCCTTCTTCTTCGTCATGGGCCGCTTCGTTCTCACCATGATCGTCGCCATGGGCTTCGGTCTCCGTTTCGGCCGGCGCGATATCGTCGGCGGCTGGTTCACCGCCTGAGCAGCCGGCAAGCAACATCGCCAAAGCAAATGTGGCCGTGGCTCCGGACATGGGCTTCTTCATGGGGCGTTTCCTGTTACCGGCGGGGTCGGGACCGCGGCGGTAAGCCGGGTCAGCCGTGCCTGAGCGTCGTGATATTGCGCCCGCGCGTCGATCCCGGCGGTGCGCGTGTCGAGCAAGGCCTGCTCCGCTTCGAGCAGAACGAGTTGGTCAAACTTTCCCTCGCCATAGCCGATCCGCGCGATGCGCACCGCCTCCTGTGCCGCCGCCAAAGCGGGGCGATGCGCGCGCACGCTGGCAGCCGCCCGGTCACGGTCAGCGCGGGCAGCGATGATCGCCCGCTCTGCTTCAAATCGCGCCAGGCGGCGCCTTGCCTCGCTCTGCCTGCGCAACGCCCCCGCCTGATCCAGCGCAGCACGGCCATTGTTGAAAACGGGCAAGGGCACGGACACGCCGAACACCATTGCCATGTCGCCACTGGCGTGCAGGCGGCGCGTGCCTGCACTGACCGTCAGGTCGGGGATGCGCTGACTACGCGCCAGACGCAGTTGCGCCTCGGCGGCGGTGATGTCTGCACCGGCTGCGCTAAGCGCGAGGGTGCCATCGGCATTTGCGGGGACGACCGGCCCCGCGCGACCAGTGTCGACCGCATCGAACCACGCCTGATCGAGCGATCCGCGCAGGTCGGTGCCGATCAACTGCGTCAGCGCGAACCGACTTGCCGCGACATCGTATCGCGCATTTTCAAGCGCGGCCGCCGCATTTGCGGCAAGCAGCGACGCGCGTTCTTCGTCGATGGGGGAGTTGGCGCCCACCGTGACCCTGTCGCGTGCAATCCGCAGATTCTCGACGGTGACGCCGAACTGATCCTGCGCCACTGCCAGCCGGCGCTCGGCAACGGCCGTCTCGATATAGGCCTTGGTCACCTGTAGCCTCAGGTCGGCCCGTGCAATGACGGCATCTATGCGTGCGCGTGCCGTATGCGCATCGGCCAATGCGACACGCGCCCCGCGTTTGCCGCCGAGCTCGAACGGCAATGCGAAAACGATCGTCGTCTCGGCTTCGTCGATCCCTCTGTAAGGACCGGTGCCGACGACATTCTCGACATCCGCGCTCACCGTCGGGTTCGGTCGCAGCGCGGCGACCGCACGTCCGGCTTCGGCCACCTCGACACCGAGCGTTGCGACGTCGTTTGCAGGGGAATTCACGTCGGCCTGCGCCAATGCGGCGTCGAGCGTCAGCGTATCGCCCGCTTCGCCCAAGGCGACAGGGCGCGCGCTTTGCGCCTGCACATTCGCTGCGCACGACGCTGCGGCAAGCAGCGCCGCATAAACAGATTTCATGATGATAGCTCCTGACAACCGAAGAGGCCGCCCGGCTTCAAGCCGGCGGCGAAACGGTCGTCAGGCTTGCGGCGGTCTCAGCGCCGGATCGGGGGCGCTGGCGGCCAGCACGGAGGCGGGGCCGGTAATGCGCAATCCAGCGGCGCGCACGAGGCTCGCGGTCGCCGAACCAGCGGTCAGCGAGGCACAATGATGGCCATGACAGCCGCCATGCTGGTGCTGAACGGTCTTGTCGGTTTCCGGCGAATCCCCGCCGCTCTGATCGACATCGATATGCGCCGTCTCTGTGCCCTCGACGCAAATCACCTGTTCTGCGGCATGCACGACCGGCGCAGTGCCGAGCGACAGCACCGCAAATGCCAGGAACATCAAGGTAACAAGGCGGGTCATTTCTACCGCCGCATACCGCGCTGTGCAGGACTTGTCATCACGGCGACCTTTCATCGGCGAGTAACGAGAGGCTCTCCTGAGCACATCGAAACAAGGAATACGCAGCGCAGCACCGCGCCCTTATTCTTCAGGCTCGGCCTTCAGCGCGGTCGCCGGAGTTCGGTGAAGTAGCGCCGTGTCGTCTTGCCGATCGTCAACTATGTGCCGTTCACCGTGTCCGGGCGGATCGTCCACCTGTCGGGTCAGCTCTCCAGGGGCGTGGCCGACGAAGTGCGCGGGACGGTCGGCGTCGATGTCGATCTCGACCGCGCGGTGTACGCTGCGCGGCTTTGTGCGATCAACCTCATCGCCCAGGCTCAGACCGCCTGTGACGGCGATCTCGACCGTGTAACCCGCGTGCTGAAGCTGGGCGGGTTCGTGCAGGCTGGCCCGGATTTCGAGGCGATACCAACCATCATTAACGGCGCGTCCAACCTGATCGTCGAGGCGTTCGGCGATCGTGGACGCCATGCCCGGTCGGCGGTCGGCGTCTTCCGACTGCCGATGGGCTATGCCGTCGAGGTGGATGCGGTGATCGAGATCGCGACGTGATTCGTCCTTGCAGCCCGGCACGGCGGTTGAGATGTCGCCGCAGATAGGCGCAAGCGATCATTTTGGCATGAAGACCGTAGCAGCTTATATGAACTACGGGCAGCTAACCGCTGAAATCGTTTTGATACTGTCAGTCGGCAGTCGGCCCAAGAGCAGCCATGAAAGCGCTATAGGATGAGTTGAATTGCCGCCCTAAGTCATTGGAATGTGGTGGACGCACTTGGGCTCGAACCAAGGACCCGCTGATTAAGAGTCAGCTGCTCTACCAACTGAGCTATGCGTCCGTTCCGGGGAAGTTTGATGCGCCGTTGGATGGCGCTGCCTCGGTGGGAGGGGGGCGCATACTATCCGGGTTTGCGGATTGCAACACCCTATCGGTGTTTTCTGTTACCAGCGCGCGGCAAGGCTGCTCTGGCGATTTTGGCGGTCCAACGACATCAGCAGGCCCACGCAGATCAGCGTCGTCATCTGGGCCGATCCGCCGAAGCTGATGAGCGGCAGCGGGATGCCGACAACGGGGGCCAGGCCCATGACCATGGCCATGTTGATGAACACATAGAAGAAGATGGTGGTCGAGATGCCGGCGGCGGTGAGCTTGCCGAACCGGCTTTGGCTGCGCATGCCCACGACGATGCCCCAGCGGATCAGCAAGCCATAGGCGATGATGACGAACAGGCCGCCCATCAGGCCCCATTCCTCCATCATCGTGGCCAGCGCGAAATCGGTGTGCCCCTCCGGCAGATAGTCGAGGTGGCTTTGCGTGCCGTTCAGGAAGCCCTTGCCGAACCAGCCGCCCGATCCGATCGCGATTTTGGACTGACTGATGTGATAGCCGGTGCCGAGCGGATCGTTTTCGGGGTTGAGGAAGGTCAGCACGCGGTTGCGCTGATATTCGTGCAGCACGTAATTGACGACGATCGGGATCGAAACCGCCAGTGCCATCGCCCCACCGATGAACAGGCGCAGCGGGATGCCCGCGAGGAACATCACCGTGAGGCCGCCCGCGACGATCATCAGCGCGGTGCCGAGATCGGGTTGAAGCATCACCAGCGCGAACGGCACACCGATCATCGCGGCGGGTGCGGCCACGGCGGTGAAGCTGCGCGTCTCGCCGGCGGGCAGCATTTCATAGAAACGGGCGCAGGCGAGCACGATGGCGACCTTCATCATCTCCGACGGCTGAATGCGGATGATGCCAAGGTCGAGCCAACGCTGGCTACCGCCGGCGACAGCGCCGAGCAGTTCGACGCCGATCAGCAGGACGAGAAAGATGCCGAAGAGCGGGAAGGCGAGCATTGACCACATATCCTGTCGCACGCGCGACAGAAGAAGCGCCATGGCGAGAAACGCGGAGAAGCGCACACCCTGGGGCATCGCCCATTTGGGGTCGCCACCGGCGGCGGAAAACAGGACGAGCACGCCAAAGCCGCCGATCGCGCAGACCAGAACGATCACCATCCATGGCAGTTGTGCGAGCGGGGCGGGGACGAAGCCGGTGCTGGAACTGCTGCGGTTCATTCGCTGGGCACCTGGGGTTGTGGCGTGAGTGTTGCGACGGGCTCAGCGGGCGTGGTGCGTACAGGTGCTGGCGTCGATGCGGGTCCCGCGCTTGTCGTGGCGCGTGGCGTTGGCGTCGTCAGCGGAACGGGGGATGCGCCCGGCGTGGGCTTCGGGGCGGGAAGCCCCTCGGCAGCGCGATAGGCTGCCTCCTTCGCCGCCATGCGGGTGCGGATGTCGCCGCCCCATTCCACCTCACGCCGCAACAGTGCCTCCATCGCCTGTTCGCGGTCGAACAGCCAAGTGAGGACATCCTTGGCCACCGGCGCTGCCGCTCTCGCCCCGCCCAAACCGTGTTCGATCACGACGGACGCGGCATAGCGCGGGTTTTCGACCGGCGCGAAGCAGATGAACAGGCCGTGGTCACGATATTTCCAGTCGCCACCCTGACCGCGATTGCGGTCCATGATGCGACGGACCTGGGCGGTACCGGTCTTGCCGCCCATGCGGATGCCGTCGAGTTGCAGTTTCGATGCGCCCGCCGTGCCGTGGCCGTTCACCACCTCGTCCATGCCTGCGCGAACGATGGCGATGTGCTCCTCGGGGAAATCGAGGCGGCGGGGCGGGGTCGGTTTGCCGACGACGAGTGCGGGAATAAGTTCGCGGCTGGAGGCCAGACGCGCGGCGGAAAGCGCGAGCTGGAATGGGCTGACCAGCACATAACCCTGACCGATCGACGCGTTGAGCGTGTCGGCTTGCGTCCACTCCTGTTTGTAGCGCCGCAGCTTCCAGGCACTGTCGGGCATCGTGCCATAGCGTTGTGACGGCGTGGGCAGCTTGAACTCGGCGCCAAAGCCCAGCTTTCGCGCGGCGACGGCGATCGGATCAATGCCGATCTCACGCCCCATCGTGTAGAAATAGGTGTTGCAGCTGCGCGCGATGGCGGTGTGCATCGTCATCGGGCCGTGACGACCGAGGCAGCCGAAGCGGCGATTGCCGAGCTGATAGCCGCCATTGCAATAGACCACCCGCTTCGGATCGACCCCCGTGCCCAGAATGGCGAGCGCGGTGGCGGGCTTGAACGTCGATCCGGGCGGGTAGAGGCCCTGAAGCGTCTTGTTCATCAGCGGAAGATGGTCGTCCGTTGACAGCATGGCCCATTCGGTTCGGCTGATCCCGTCCGAGAAGGCGTTCGGATCATAACAAGGCATCGACACCATCGCCAGAATGTCGCCATTGGTGACGTCGAATACGGTAATCGAACCGGATTCATTGCCCAGGCGGCGCGCGGCATATTCCTGAAGCCCGGCGTCGATGGTCAGGCGGACGGTGCTGCCGGGTTCGTCGGGGCGGGTGGCAAGCTCACGAACCAGCTTTCCGCGCGCGGTGACTTCCACCCGCTTGGCACCCGCCTTGCCGCGCAACGGCCCTTCGAGCATCTTTTCGAGACCGTCCTTGCCAAGCTTGAAGCCGGGGGTGACGAGCAAGGGGTCTTTCGTTTCCTTGAACTGTTCGGCGGTGGCCGCGCCGACGTAGCCGACGAGATGGCCGACCGCCGCGCCCGCCGGATAGTTGCGGGCAAAGCCGCGGGTGGGGGCGACGCCGGGCAGTTCGGGCAGGCGGACGCTGACTGCGGCAAAACGTTCCCAGTCGAGATTTTCCGCGACCTGCACCGGCTGGAAACCTGCCGCGTCCTTCAGATCGCGTTCGATCCGGGCGATGTCTTCGGGCGTGAGCGCGAGCAGGTCGCGCAGCGTGGTGAGCACTCGGCCCTTGCCCTCCAGCCGGTCGGGAATGATGTCGACGCGGAAATCGGTGCGGTTGTTGGCGATCGGCACGCCGCGCCGGTCGACGATCCAGCCGCGACGGGGCGGAATGAGCGTCAGGTTGACGCGATTGCTCTCCGCCAGCAGCTTGTATTTATCATTCTCATAGACCGCGAGCCAGGTCATCCGGCCCGCCAACACGAGACCGAGGGTCGCCTGTGCCGCGCCGAGGAACACTGCACGACGCGAGAAGCTGTAACCCTGTTGCGCCTCGCTAATCATGCGGATGGGACCGCTCATCGCGTCCGCCGTTTGCCATCGAGGCGCGAGACGAGACGAGAGAGGACCGGGAACAAGGCGACCGAGATCAAAATCTGGATCAGCAGCACGGTATCGACATGCGCGCCGATCGGAGCCGCGACCAGGCGTCCGCCGATCAGGCAAAAGCCGATCGCGCCCGCAGCCAATAGCCAGTCCTGTAAGAAATCACGCCACACGATGCGCGTATCTAACACATCGATGGCGATGAACGACACCGTCCAGAACAGCATCGAACTGCCCAGCGGCTGTCCGCTGACGAGATCGTCGAGCAGGCCGAGCAGCACGGGTGACCACGGTTTGAGCAGATCGGGCCGGTGGAGACGCCAGGCGAGCAGCATCATGAGGCCGAACGGCGGAAGGATCGGGAACGACGCCTTGAACGGCAGCAAGGTCAGCAGCGATCCGATGACGATGGTCAGCGGGGCCAGCCAGTTGGCGCGGGTCGATGTATCCGCCTTGCCCAGGCCGACAAAGGGCGACCCTCTCACCGGGGGGCTGCCTCTGGCGCGCGCACCTCACCCGCCTCCGGGAAATAGCTTTGCTGGACGAGGGCGTAGTCGAGCGAGTCCGGGCTGGCGAGCGGGGCCGCCTGGGCGATGTCGCGCGCGCGTTCACGGACGCGCGCCACGGCGATGTTGGGCGGAAAGATCCCGCCGGTGCCGGAAGTGACGAAGGCGTCGCCAGCCTCGAACAGCGCTTGCGCGGCACCCGCCGAGCGAATCTCGATCAGCCCGTCGCCGCGTCCGGCAGCGATCGCCGGAAGCCCGTCGCTCACGCGCCGCACCGGCACGATGCTTTCGGGATCGAGGATCAGGAGCACGCGTGCGGTATTCGGGCTGACCTCGACCACGCGGCCGATCAGTCCGTCGGGGCCGCGCACGGGCTGGCCCGCCCGCACACCCTGCCACGAACCGGCGTTGAGGGTGGCGAAGCGCCGCGTGCTGGAACCGGTGGCATAGACGAGGCGCGCCGCGACGATGGGGTT
This sequence comes from Sphingomonas sp. LT1P40, assembly GCF_036663835.1. NCBI lineage: Bacteria > Pseudomonadati > Pseudomonadota > Alphaproteobacteria > Sphingomonadales > Sphingomonadaceae > Alteristakelama > Alteristakelama amylovorans. The sequence continues at coordinate 1,228,482 of NZ_JAXOJT010000001.1, read as the reverse complement.
GGTGATCCGGTCGCGCAGCTTGAGCAGCTGACGCAACCGGCGATTTTCATGGCTGATGACACGCGCGCGATCGACCAGCGTGCTGTTCGATTTGAGTTCGGCGCGCAGCTTCGCATTGTCGGCGCGCACCCCCCAATAGCTGGAAACGCCACCGGGAATGCTGGAAACGCCGCGCCGGGTCCAGTCCAGCCCGGACGCGATCGGGGTGACCAGTTCGGAGAAGGCACCGCGCACCACGGCATAGGCAGGCGGGTTGAACGTCGAGAGCAGCAGCAAGGCCACGCCGACCAGCGCACCGCCGACCGCGAGCACATAGCTGATGAAAAGGCCGTATTGCGCCCGCCGCGAAAATCCCGGGCGCCGGTTCAGTGGCGGCGCCATACCCCCGTTATCCTATCAGACTTGAATGAGAACGCCACGAAACACAGGATCTTCTAACGCACGACCGGTACCGAGCGCCACGCAGGTCAGCGGGTCCTCGGCGACGGTTACGGGCAGACCCGTTTCATCGCGGAGCACTTCGTCGATTCCCTCGAGCAGCGCGCCGCCACCGGTCAGGACGATCCCCTGATCGACGATATCCGCCGCCAGTTCAGGCGCGGTGTTCTCGAGCGCGATGCGAACACCCTCGACGATCGTGCCGACCGGTTCGGACAGCGCCTCGGCGATCTGACCCTGGTTGATCTGGATTTCCTTGGGCACGCCGTTGACGAGATCGCGGCCCTTGATGTGGATCGTCTTGCCGATGCCGTCAGCCGGTGGCTTGGCCACGCCGACTTCCTGCTTGATCCGCTCTGCCGTGCTTTCACCGATCAGCAGATTGTGGTTGCGACGAACGTAAGAGACGATTGCCTCATCCATCTTGTCGCCACCGACACGCACGCTGTTCGAGTAGGCAAGGCCGCGCAGCGACAGGACCGCGACTTCCGTCGTGCCGCCGCCGATGTCGACGACCATCGACCCGATCGGCTCGGTCACCGGCATGTCGGCACCGATTGCGGCGGCCATCGGTTCCTCGATCAGCCAGACCTGCGACGCACCGGCATTTTGCGCGGCATCGCGGATCGCGCGGCGCTCGACCGATGTCGAGCCGGAGGGGACGCAGATCACGATCTGGGGCCAGCGCATGAATTTGCGGTGTCCGGTAACCTTGCGGATGAAGTGCGAAATCATCTGCTCGGCGACGTCGATATCGGCAATGACGCCGTCCCGAAGCGGGCGAATCGCTTCGATCGAGCCGGGTGTTTTGCCCATCATCAGCTTCGCGTCGTCGCCAACCGCCTTGACGCGCTTGACCCCGTTGATCGTCTCGACCGCCACAACCGACGGTTCGTTGAGCACGACGCCCCGACCGCGCAGGTACACGACGGTGTTCGCGGTCCCGAGATCGATCGCAAGATCGTGAGACATGAATTTGAAAAAGCGGGAGAAAAGCGCCATTTATTGTTCCGTCCTTCGCGCTCGACAGGGGCGGCGCGGTTCGCACTATGGTTTAGCCTCGACCTGCCCGGGGTGGATTACTCCAACCTCGGAAATCTGGCGGATACGGGTCGCGGGATGGCGTCGCTTGGGCTACACCAACCTGCATGTCAATACGCCGTTTGCCCGAGCATCTTGTCAACCGAATTGCCGCAGGCGAAGTGGTGGAACGCCCCGCCAGCGCGCTGAAGGAACTCGTGGAAAACGCGATCGATTCCGGCGCGGTGCGGATCGCCGTGCGACTGGCCGGGGGCGGCACCGATCTGATCGAAGTGACCGATGACGGATGCGGGATGGACCGGGCCGAAATGGCGCTGGCGCTGGAGCGGCATGCGACGTCGAAACTGCCCGATGACGCGATCGAAGCGGTGACGACATTGGGGTTTCGGGGGGAGGCGTTGCCGTCGATCGCCAGCGTGGCGCAACTGACGATCGAGAGCCGGGTGCGGGGCGCTGAGGGCTGGTCGCGCGCGGTGGATAATGGGGTCGTCGTGGCGGAGGGGCCAGCGGCGCTGCCGCCGGGTACGCGGGTGCGGGTCGAGGCGCTGTTCGAGAAGGTGCCGGCGCGGCGCAAATTCCTGCGATCGGCGCGCTCCGAATATGCGGCGTGCATGGATGTGGTGAAACGGCTGGCGATGGCGCGGCCGGATATCGGCTTTTCGGTCGAGCATGACGGGCGGCGCGTGCTGAGCGTGCAGGAGGGGGTGACGCGGCCCGAGCGTGTCGCGGCACTCACGGATCGCGATCTGGTGGCGAACAGTGTGGGTGTGGATTTCGATCGGGAGGGGATTGCGCTGGGCGGGGTAGCCAGCCTGCCGACATTCAATCGCGGGGTGGCGGATCATCAATATCTGTTCGTGAACGGGCGCCCGGTGAAGGATCGGTTGCTGACCGGTGCCGTGCGCGGTGCCTATGCCGAAATGCTGGCACGCGACCGGCATCCGGTGGTCGCGCTGTTCCTGGACGTGCCGGTGGATCAGGTGGATGTGAACGTGCATCCGGCGAAAACCGAGGTGCGCTTCCGCGATCCGCAACTGGCGCGGGGGCTGATCGTCAGCGGGCTGCGGCGCGCGCTGGACGAGGCGGGGCATCGGAGTGCGCAGCGCGCGGATGCGGTGGTGATGGGGAACTGGACGTCGGAGCCGGTGCGCGTCGAACCCCCGCAGGACGATTTATGGGGCAGCGGCGGGGTGGCAACGATGCCGCGCCAGCACGCGGTGTTCGATCGCCGCTCATCGTTTATCGCGCCACCGCAGGCTCGCGCTGAACCCGCCGCAGAACCGGTGCCGGAGACGGCGCGATTCCCGCTGGGCGTGGCGCGGGGGCAGGTGGCGCGTACCTATATCGTGGCTGAGGCCGAGGACGGGCTGGTGCTGGTCGATCAGCATGCCGCGCATGAGCGGCTGGTGCTGGAGCGGATGCGGCGCGCCGTGAACAGCGGCGGGGTGGCGAGTCAGGCATTGTTGCTGCCCGAAGTGGTCGAACTGGACGAACCGGCGTGCGACCGGCTGGAGGCACGGGCGGCGGAGCTTGCCGAATTCGGGCTGGAGCTGGAACGGTTCGGGCCGCGCGCGATGCTGGTACGGGCGACCCCGGCGCTGTTGGGGGCGGGGGATGTGAGCGCGTTGGTCACGGATATCGCCGATGAGCTGGCGGCGTTCGACGAGGCATTGTCGTTGAAGGAAAAGTTGGATCATGTCGCCGCGACGATGGCGTGCCACGGATCGGTGCGGGCGGGGCGGGTGCTGTCGGTCGCCGAGATGAATGCGCTGCTCCGCGAGATGGAGGTCACGCCGCATTCGGGCCAGTGCAACCACGGCCGCCCGACCTGGGTGAAACTGGCGCATGGCGATATCGAGAAGTTGTTCGGGCGAAAATAACTTCAGGGAATGCCCGTCGGCGTGCGAGCGAAGTTGACGACGCACATCGTGCCATAGCGTTTGTGCGGGCCGCAGGCGGCACCGGCGAATGCCCATTCGGCGGCATAGACGGTGATGCGGTGACCGCGACCGGGGACATCGTCATCGACGATCAGTTGCCGAACGACCTCTACCGCGCTGGGTGGGCCGTAAGTGATGACTTCTGCGACATAGTTACCGCCGCCGCGTCGCACGACGCGCTTGGGCGCGCGATCGCCATTCGCGGATTCGTGCCCGGTGACACCGCGTGGCCCCTGTTCGGCGACATGATCGCGGGCGGCGTGGGCGAGCAGGGTGGCTGGCTTTACAAGCGTGCGTGGTTGCTGACGTCGCAACGCTGCGATTGCCTCATCGACGGCGGCGGTCCCCTCTGCGGTGCGCAGACCGTTGGGATTTCCGGGGTAGCGAACGACCTTTCCCCGGAAATAGCCCCGATAGATGCGCAAGCGATCCGCATAGGCCGCAGGGTTGCTGCGGGCGCGGTTGATTTCTTCGAGAATTTCGCGTTCCAGCCGGGGGCTGGCGGCGGAGGGTTGTGCAACAACGGCGAGAAGGCAGGGAATGGCAAGCAAACGCATTGTGCCAGCCTAACCGCCAGATATTTTCGATGCCATAGCGCTGTCAGGTTTCGACCGATGCAACCTTATTCACAGCAACGCATTATTAGCCATGAACAGGCGTTCATGAGGATGCTGAGATGAACAAGGTTATGCCACTGGCTCTCGCGCTCGGTCCGTTTTTGGCCATGCTGACAGTCGTTATCGCGGTTCCCTGAACCGCATACCCTTCGCCCCCAAGCGAAAAAAGAGGCCGCTCGGAGTGATCCGGGCGGCCTCGATTTTGTGTTCGACTGATAGCGGCTGAGGGTTAGCCCTCTGCCTGCTCCGTTTGATCCGCGTCGTCAGATGCTTCGGGCTTGTCGGCCGTCGCGCCGGGTTCGGCGTTGGGGTCGTAAGCCTCGACGAAGCCCGCTTCGTCCTTTTCGAACATCGCGGTCATCACGTCGACGCCCTGTGCCTGCATCTCGGCCTCTTCAGGCGAGCGCGCCACGTTGACCTTTACGGTCACGGCGACTTCGGCGTGCAGTGCAACGCGAACCGTGGTCAGGCCGATCGACTTGATCGGCTTGTCCAGCACGACCTGCGACTTGTTGACCTTGTGACCATCGGCGACGAGCGCGTCGACGATGTCGCGAACCACGACCGAGCCGTACAGCTGGCCGGTGTTCGATGCCTGACGGATCAGGGTCACCGAAACGCCCTCAAGCGTTTTCGATTCGGTTTCGGCCTCGGTGCGCTTCACGGCGTTTTCGGCCACGATGCGTTCACGGTTGGCTTCGAAAACCTTGCGGTTGGCTTCGTTGGCACGAAGCGCCTTCTTGTTGGGCAGCAGGTAATTACGGGCGAACCCGTCCTTAACGGTCACAACGTCGCCGATATGACCGAGCTTTTCGACTCGTTCGAGCAGAATGAGTTGCATGGGTCCGCTCCTTACTTAACGATGAAGGGCAGCAGGCCCAAATGGCGAGCGCGCTTGATCGCGATTGCGAGTTCGCGCTGCTTCTTCCCGCTCACCGAAGTGATGCGCGAAGGGACGATCTTGCCACGCTCGGACACGAAGCCCTGAAGCAGACGTACGTCCTTATAGTCGATCCGGGGCGCGTCCTTCGCGGAGAAGGGGCAGCTCTTGCGGCGGCGGAAAAATGGGCGTGCCATGATATCTTCTCCTTACTCGCCAGTGCCGCCGAAGCCGGTGTTGCCACCTTCTTCACGATCACGACGGCCGCGACGCTCGCGGTCCTGACCCTTGCGCATCATCACCGTCGGACCTGCTTCCAACTCGTCCACGCGGACAGTCATGTAGCGGATCACGTCTTCGTTGATCTGCGTCTGGCGCTCCAGCTCAGCAACGACACCGGCAGGGGCGTCGATTTCCAGCATCACGTAATGCGCCTTGCGGTTCTTCGCGATCTTGTAGGCAAGCGAACGAAGGCCCCAGGATTCGGTCTTCATGACCTTGCCCTTGTTGTCTTCGATGATCTTGGTGGCGGTTTCCGCCAATACGTCGACTTGCGCCTGTGCCAGATCCTGGCGCGCAAGGAAGACGTGCTCGTAAAGAGCCATGCTTTCTTCTCACTTTTGGCCGATCGCTGACGCCCGCACCATGCGAAACGCCCCTCCGGCTGTCGTTCAAACATGAAAAGCGGCCAGCCGAAGCTGCCGCTCAACGACGCGCCATTACGCGCGGGTGATGGAAAAGGCAAGCGGCGGGGCATTGCTGCCCCCCAAGCCGCTCAACAAATAAGCCGCGGGGCATTGCTGCCCCGCCGCCCGGTTCGCCACCCCCGGAGGAAGGAAAGGGTGGCGATGGTGTCGCGTTACCGGATCATGCCGGAGAACACGGCGGCGATGATGCCGCTGGTGATCCCGACGAGCACCGCGTCATTGCCCGACTGGACATAACGGTAGCCGCGCGGGGGAGCCCGAAGACCGCGATACTGGCGGTAATCGACCTGGCGATAGTTGCGGGCATAGCGCTGATCGAAGCGCTGGCCGCGCTGGAAGGTGCGATACTGAACCCGCTGGGCGCGCTTGGCAGCCTGCTTGTTGACCTTCTGCTTCACGACGATCTTGCCGTTTGGCTTCTGCTTGACCACCGTCTGGTGGCGCTGCGGGGCTGCGGCTGCCGGAGCGGCCATCAGGACCGGGCTGGCGATCATCGATGCGGCCACCGCCGCGAGTACGAACTTTTTCATCTCATGTTTCCTTCGTCGTTTCAGGCGGTCACCGTGATTGGCGACATCCACAAAATGGGCGCAGGGTGTCGCGGAAGTATCGCGGGGATGCGGCTAAATGGTCGCCGTTTGTCGCAAGGCTGACGGGTTCGTTCATCTTGCGGGATTGCGCGGGGCGTCATAGGGCGGCGACCTGATTTTTGAGAGGAACCCGATCATGCGCGCCTTCATCTTTCCGGGGCAGGGCAGCCAGTCCGTCGGCATGGGCAAGGCGTTGGCGGACGCCAGCGCGATCGCGCGCGAAGTGTTTCAGGAAGTGGACCACGCGCTCGGCCAGAATCTGTTCAAGCTGATGACCGAGGGACCGGAGGATCAGCTGTTGCTGACCGAGAATGCGCAGCCGGCGATCATGGCGCATGCCGTCGCGGTACTGCGCGTGCTGGAGCGTGAAGGCGGCGTGCGGCTGGCGGACAAGGCGGACTATGTCGCAGGGCACTCGCTTGGGGAATATACGGCACTGTGTGCGGCGGGGGCGATCGATCTGTCGACGACAGCGAAGCTGCTGAAGCTGCGCGGGCAGGCGATGCAGGCGGCGGTGCCGGTTGGCGTCGGTGCGATGGCGGCTTTGCTGGGCGCGGATCTGGTCAAGGCACAGGCGATTGCCGATGCAGCGGCGGAAGGCGAGGTCTGCACCGTCGCCAATGACAATGACCCGTCACAGGTGGTGATTTCCGGGGCGAAGGGCGCGATCGACCGGGCCGTAGCTATTGCGAAGGAGCATGGGGCGAAGCGGGCGGTGCTACTGCCGGTGTCCGCGCCGTTTCATTGCCCGCTGATGCAGCCCGCTGCGGATGCGATGGAAAAGGCGCTGGCCGATGTCGCGATCCAGGCACCGCTGGTGCCGGTGTACGCGAATGTGACGGCGGCCCCGGTGAGCGACCCCGACACGATCCGTACGCTGCTGGTCGAGCAAGTCACCGGCATGGTGCGGTGGCGCGAGTCGGTGGTGGCGATGTTCGACGCCGGGGTGACGGATTATGTCGAGCTGGGCGGCAAGGTGCTAGGCGCGATGGTCAAGCGCAGCGCGCCGGACGCGACCACGACCAGCGTGTTGACGATGGATGATATTGAAGCGCTGGTTAAGGCGCTCTGAGGAGAAAAGCATGTTCGACCTTACAGGCATGACTGCGCTGGTGACTGGCGCATCCGGGGGGATTGGCTCGGCGATTGCGCAGGCGTTGGCGGGGCAGGGGGCTCGGTTGGCGGTTTCGGGGTCCAATGCGGAGAAATTGGAGGCGTTTCGGGCCGCGCTGGGGGGCGAGCACGTCGCATTGCCGTGCAATCTGTCGGACGGGGCGGCGGTGGATGCGCTGGTGCCTTCAGCCGTCGAGGCGCTGGGTAAGGTCGATATCCTGGTCAACAATGCCGGGGTGACGCGCGACAATCTGGCGATGCGGATGAAGGATGAGGAGTGGGACACGGTCATCCGCATCAATCTGGAGGCAGCTTTCCGCCTGATGCGCGCCGCCGCCAAGCCGATGATGAAGGCGCGGTTCGGACGGATGATTTCGATCACCTCTGTCGTCGGGACGACCGGTAATCCGGGTCAGGCGAACTATGCAGCGTCGAAGGCGGGTCTGGTCGGAATGTCCAAGGCATTGGCGCAGGAACTCGCGAGCCGGAATATCACGGTGAATTGCGTGGCACCCGGCTTTATCCGGTCGGCGATGACCGACGGGCTGCCCGAGGCGCAGAAAACCGCGCTGCTGACGAAGATTCCAGCGGGCGATCTGGGCGATGGCGCAGATATCGGCGCGGCTGTGGTGTATCTCGCCAGCAAGGAAGCGGGTTACGTGACCGGGCAAACCATCCACGTGAATGGCGGCATGGCGATGATTTGAACGGGCAGGGTGCCACTCGGGACCCCTTGCGCGGGGCCAAGTGGCGTTCTACGTGCGTTCAGGAACCAGACATTCAACGACCCAATTTAAGAAGGAACAGGGCATGAGCGAGACCGCAGATCGCGTAAAGAAGATCGTCGTCGAGCACCTTGGCGTCGAAGCCGAGAAGGTGACCGAGGATGCGAGCTTCATCGACGACCTGGGTGCGGACAGCCTCGACATCGTCGAGCTGGTCATGGCGTTCGAGGAAGAGTTCAGCGTCGAAATTCCCGACGACGCCGCTGAGAAGATCACGACCGTCAAGGACGCGATCACCTTTATCGACGAAAATCAGGGCTAAGCGGGCAACCGCTATGCCGGCCCGCATGGGCAGGATTTGACGAACGGCTTCCCGTTCCCGAAAGGGGTGGGGAGCCGTTTCGCTTTTAAGACTACGGAGAATCGTTATGCGCCGCGTCGTCGTGACAGGCCTGGGCCTCGTGACCCCGTTGGGGGCGGATGTCGAAACCGCGTGGAAGAACATCATCGCCGCCAAATCGGGCGCGGCGACGATCACCCGGTTCGATGCGACCGATTATCACAGCAATTATGCGTGTGAGATCAAACCGGCGGATCACGATTACGGATTCGACCCGAACAAGCGCGTGGACCACAAAGTGCAGCGTCAGGTCGACCCGTTCATCATCTATGGCATCGATGCCGCAGGGCAGGCGATCGAGGATGCCGGACTGCTGGACATGACCGAGGAGCAGCGGTTTCGCGCCGGTTGTTCGATCGGCTCCGGCATCGGCGGGTTGCCGGGGATCGAGAGCGAATCGCTGGTGCTGGCGGAGAAGGGACCGAAGCGCGTTTCGCCGCATTTCGTCCACGGGCGGCTCATCAACCTGATTTCGGGTCAGGTCAGCATCAAATACGGCCTGATGGGGCCGAATCATGCAGTCGTAACGGCATGTTCGACCGGCGCGCATTCGATCGGTGACGCCGCGCGGATGATCGCGATGGACGACGCCGATGTGATGCTGGCGGGCGGTGCCGAATGCGCGATCTGCCCGATCGGCATTGCCGGATTCGGCCAGGCACGCGCGCTGTCGACCGGATTCCGCGACGAGCCGTGGCGGGCGAGCCGTCCATGGGATCAGGGCCGCGACGGATTCGTCATGGGCGAAGGCGCGGGTGTCGTGGTGCTGGAAGAATATGAGCACGCCAAGGCACGCGGCGCGAAAATCTATGCCGAAGTGGTCGGCTATGGCCTGTCGGGCGATGCCTATCATGTGACGGCACCGCATCCCGAAGGGTCGGGCGCGTTCCGGTCGATGCAGATGGCGATGAAGAAGTCCGGGCTCGATCTGTCGGACATCGACTATATCAATGCGCACGGCACCTCGACCCCGCTGGGCGACGAGCTGGAGCTGGGTGCGGTGCGCAAGCTGTTCGGCAGCAGCATCGAGGATCTGTCGATGTCGTCGACCAAGTCCGCGATCGGGCATCTGCTGGGCGGTGCGGGCGCGGTCGAGAGCATTTTCTGTATCCTGGCGATGCGCGACGGCATCGCGCCGCCGACGCTGAACCTGGACAATCCCAGCGAGAATTGCGCGGGCGTCGATCTGGTGCCGCACAAGGCCAAGGAGCGGAAGATCAAGGCGGTGCTGAACAACTCGTTCGGGTTCGGCGGCACCAACGCTTCGCTGGTGATGAAGGCGGTTTGACGAACGATCCCTCTCCCTGTGGGAGAGGGTTGCGCAGACTACGGTCGCGTTCTTCACGCGGCTCTAGTCGGAGCTGGGTGAGGGTGTCCCCCTCTCGACAGCGTGAGACCCTCACCAAGCTCCGCTAGGCGGCACGCCGCCAAGCTGCGCTAATCTTCTCCCACCTGGAGAGGAATTGGAGACTGGAATGCGTAAAATCGGCTGCTTTGGCGTGATCGTTATCCTCGCCCTGATCGGGGCGGGCTTTTATGCCATGCAGTTGTGGGGTGGGCCGGGACCGGCTGCGCGGAATGTCACCGTGCAGGTGCCGGAGGGCGCGACGATGACCGCAGCGGCGCAGGAGATGGAAAAGGCGGGGGCGTTGCGCTCCGCCGACACGTTTCTGTGGATGGCGCGGGTGTTCGGCGGGGACGGGCCGATTCAGGCGGGCGAATATCGCGTGCCAGCGCGGATCAGCCAGTCCGATATCCTCAAGATGCTTCAGGGCGGCAAGACGCTCCAGCGCTTCGTGATGGTGCCGGAAGGAATGCCGTCGGTGCTGGTCCACGAACGGCTGATGGCCGCGCCGCAATTGCAGGGCGAGGCGAAGGTGCCGGTCGAGGGCACGGTGCTGCCCGACAGCTATGCCTATAATCGCGGCGACACCCGGCAGCAGGTGCTGGACCGTATGCAGACGGCGATGGTGAAATATCTGGCGAGCGCGTGGGAGAAGCGCAAGCCGGGTATCGCGGTGAATACGCCGCGCGAGGCGCTGATCCTGGCCTCGATCGTCGAGAAGGAAACGGGCAAGGCGGAGGAGCGGCGGATGGTGGCGGGCGTCTATTCCAACCGGCTGAAGCGGGGGATGCCATTACAGGCCGACCCGACGGTGATTTACCCGGTGACAAAGGGGAAGCCGCTGGGCCGCCGCATCCTGCGTTCGGAGCTTCAGGACAAGAACGGGTATAACACTTATGCCAGCGCAGGGCTGCCGATCGGGCCGATCGCCAATCCCGGGCGCGCGAGTATCGACGCGGTGCTGAACCCGGAGGCGACCAGCGCGCTGTATTTCGTGGCGGATGGCACCGGCGGGCATATCTTTGCCGACACGCTGGAGCAGCACAACGCGAACGTGCAGAAATGGTATGCGCTGCGCCGGGCGAAGGGCGAGATGTAGGACGTATGCCGAGCGCCCTGCTCCTTCACACGGGGTCCCGGCTTTCGCCGGGATGACGGTCAAGATCGCATCCCCGCCGCATCACGCGCCAGTGCCTCGACTTCGTCCATGCTCGCGCCCTTTGGCGTGATCCAGCTGCCGCCGACGCACAGGACGGGGTCGAAGCTGAGCCAGTCAGGGGCGGTTGCCGGACTGATACCGCCAGTGGGGCAGAATTTGGCTTCGTAAAAGGGGGCGGCGAGGGCTTTGAGCGCTTTCAGGCCACCGCTGGTTTCGGCGGGGAAAAATTTGAAGTGGCGCAGGCCCAGGTCATAGCCGCGCATGATGTCGCCGGCATTGGCGATGCCGGAGAGGAAGGGGACGCCGCTCTGGACGATCACTTCGCCCAGCTTCGTGGTCAGGCCGGGGGAGACGATGAATTCCGCGCCGGCGTCCATCACCTGCGCGAATTGTTCGGTATTCACGACCGTGCCTGCGCCGACGATCGCGCCCTCGACCTTTTTCATCTCACGGATCGCATCGAGCGCGGCGGGGGTGCGCAAGGTGATTTCGAGAACCTTCAGGCCACCGCGCACCAAAGCCTCGGCCAATGGGCGGGCGGTGGCGGCGTCGTCGATCACCAGCACGGGGATGACGGCGCTGGTGCGCATGATGGTTTCGATATTCGTAGCTGGGCTCATTGCGTGTGCTCCTGCGCATAGGCTGCCGCTGCGCCATAGAGGCCGGGCTGGGGATGGGTGATGAGCTTGACCGGAATCGACGCCATCAACGACTGAAACCGCCCCTTGGCGGTGAAGCGCTGGGCGAAACCGGAATTGAGGAGGTGATCCTTGAGCCGCAGACCCAAGCCGCCCGCGATGACCACGCCGGTCGGGCCGTGCGCGAGCGCGAGATCGCCCGCCACCGCACCAAGGCTGAGGCAGAAACGGTCGAGCGCGGCCATCGCGAGGCTGTCCTTGCCCTCCAGCGCCAGCGTCCAGATATCCTTGTCGTTGCGGCTGTGGACCGGCTTGCCCTCCAGATGCGCGAGCGTCTCGTAAATCGGGACGATGCCCGGGCCGGCGACGATGCGTTCGGCGGAGACGCGGGTGTAGGTCGTGCGCAGCCGCTTGACGAAGGCGTCCTCGATCGTGTCGAGCGGGGCGAAGTCGATATGGCCACCCTCGGTCGAGATGATGTGATAGCTGAGTGCGCCGGTACGGAACACCTGTGCGACGCCGAGGCCGGTGCCGGGGCCGCAGACGGTGATCGAACCCTTTTCGGGGAAAGGCACGTCCGGACCGGAGAGGTGCAGGAAATGCTCTGACGGCAATTGTGCCACGGCATGTCCGACCGCGCCGAAATCGTTGATGAGCGAGAAGCTGTCGACGTCGAGCCGATCCTTGATGAGCGGCGGGCGGATGATCCACGGGTTGTTGGTGAGCTTGATCAGTTCGTCGTTGATCGGCGACGCGATGGCGATGGCGGCGGCGCGGGGCATGTCGCGCCCGAAGGCCTCCGCCGATGCCTGCCAGGCGAGCTGGAAGCTGCCATGATCGGCGGTTTTCTGTGTGACCGGTTCGCCGATGGAGACGACGCGACCGCCCGCCACCTCGGCAATGGCGAAGCGGGCATGGGTTCCGCCGATATCGACCGCGACGACTTCCATTCTAGGCTCCTACAATCCGGCGGCGGCGAGCATGGCCGACGCGCCTTTTTCGGCTTCGTCCGCCTGATGCATCATTGCAAAGAGTTCGCGGGCCGTGCCCAGTTCGGGCGGCGGGGCGGGGGCAAGTTCGCGGGCGTCCCATTCGGCGGGGTCGACCAGCGCCTGGAGAATGCCCTCCTCCGCGCAGAGGCGGACGATGTCGCCATCGCGCAGCTTGCCGATCGGGCCGCCGCCGATTGCTTCGGGTGAGAGGTGGATGGCGGCCGGCACCTTGCCCGACGCACCGGACATGCGGCCATCGGTGAGCAGCGCGACGCGATAGCCCTTGTTCTGAAGCACGCCGAGCGGGGGGGTAAGTTTATGCAGTTCAGGCATGCCGTTGGCGCGTGGCCCCTGAAAGCGGACGACGACGACGACATCGTGATTCAGTTCGCCCGCGGTGAAGGCGTCATGGACCGCGTGCTGGTCGCTGAACACGCGGCACGGAGCCTCGATCGTCCAGCGGTCGCGCTCGACGGCGCTGACCTTGATGCAGGCGCGACCCAAATTGCCGGAAAGGATGCGGAAGCCGCCTTCTTCGGAAAAGGGCGCGTCGATCGTGCGCAGGATGGTGTCGTCGCCGCTGGCCGGGGCATGATCGCGCCAGACGAGTTTGTCGTCCTCCAATGCGGGATGCTGGCCGTATGCGGCAAGGCTGTCGCCAGCGATGGTCATTGTGTCGCCATGCATCAGGCCGCCGCGCAGCAATTCGCGGATAACGAAGGTCGGGCCACCGGCATCCTCAAACCCGTTCACGTCGGCTGACCCGTTTGGATAGACGCGGGCGAGCAGGGGAACAGCGCGGGAGAGGCGGTCGAAATCCTCCCAATCGATGATGATCCCGGCACTGCGCGCGATGGCGGGCAAGTGGATCAAGTGATTGGTCGAGCCGCCGGTGGCGAGCAGGACGACGGCGGCGTTGACGATGGCGCGTTCGTCCACAATCTCACCGATCGGGCGGTAATTATCGCCGTTCCAGCCGATTTCGGGGAGGCGCTGGACCGCAGCTTTGGTCAGTTCCTGCCGCAATTTCGTGCCGGGGTTGATGAAGGCGGCGCCGGGCATGTGCAGGCCCATCGCCTCGACCATCATCTGGTTGGAATTGGCGGTGCCATAGAAGGTGCAGGTGCCCTTGCCGTGATAGGCGGCGATTTCGCTGTCAAGCAGTTCGTCGCGGCTTGCCTTGCCCTCGGCATACAATTCGCGGACGCGGGCCTTGGCGCTGTTGGCGATGCCGGTGCGCATCGGCCCACCGGGGATCAGCACCATCGGCAGATGGCCGAAGCGCAGTGCGCCCATCAGCAGGCCGGGGACGATCTTGTCGCAAATGCCGAGCAGTGCCGCGCCCTCGAACACATTGTGGCTGAGCGCGATGGCGGTGGACAGCGCGATGGTGTCGCGGCTGAACAGCGAGAGCTCCATGCCGGCGTAGCCCTGAGTCACGCCGTCGCACATCGCGGGGACGCCGCCCGCGACCTGTGCCGTGGCACCCGCCTCCAGCGCCCAGACCTTCATCTGTTCGGGATAACGGTAATAGGGCGCGTGGGCGGAGAGCATATCGTTATAGGCGGTGACGATGCCGATATTCATCCGCCGCCCGTCCTTCATCGCGTCGCGCTGCTCGTCCGTGCCGGCATAGGCATGGGCGAGGTTGGCGCAGCCGAGCCGCGGTCGACCGACGCCGCCTTCGCGCTGCTGCGTCATCAGCGCGCGATAGGCGGCACGACCCGGCTTCGACCGCTCGATGATGCGGTCGGTGACGGCGGCGACTTCGGGATGGAGGGACATTTTTCGCTCCGGTTTCAGGCGGCCCAGTGGATATCGACGGGCAGTTCAGTTTCGGCGAGGACGCGGCCGATCGGGTAGGCCGACGACGGTCCCTGTTCGGCGGCGGCCTCCAGCACCTTGCGCTTTTCCGCGCCGGTGATGGCGACGATCAGCGACTTGGCCGATGCGATGGCGGCCGACGAGAGGGTGACGCGGGCGACGGGGGCTTCGGGCGGCAGCGGGTCGGGCATGACGCCCAATGCGCGGCGATCCTTTGGACCATTCATCGCTTCGTCGAAATCGGGGCCGGGGAAGATCGAGGCGGTATGGCCGTCCGCGCCCATGCCGAGCAGGACGAGGTCGAGCGGCCAGTGATGATCTTGAAGCCGGGCGTCCGCCGCGCGACCGGCGGCCTTATAGTCGTCGGCCTTCTCGCTGATAAGGGGGATCACGCGCGCGCCCTTCGACAGGAAGACCTTGGCGAGGCCGGTGACGTTCGACATTGCATCGCCGAGCGGCACGAGGCGGTCGTCGGTCGGAATGATCGTTACGCGCTTCCAGTCGAGCTTGGCCTTGGCCAGCTTTTCATAGACCGGGGCCGGGGTGCGGCCACCGGCCAGCGCAATCACAGCACCGCCGCGCGCGTCGATCGCGCTTTCGATGATGAAACCGATGTCACCGGCGAGCGCGTCGGACCACTCATCGGTGTCCTCATAGTCCCACCATTCGATTTCTTCGGCCATTTCAACTTCTCCAGGTGAGCTTTATTCGTTCCAGGTGACGCCGTCGCGCTCGGTCAGCGCGACGGAGGCGGATGGCCCCCACGTGCCCGATGCATAAGGTTTGGGCTTCACGTCGGCGGTTTCCCAGCCCGCGCGGATCGCGTCGATCCAGTGCCATTGCGCCTCGACCTCGTCGCGGCGCACGAACAATGTGGGATCGCCTTCGAGCAAGTCCAGCAACAGCCGTTCATAGGCGATGCGGCGGCGGGTGCCGGCGAATTCGGTGTCGAGGCTGAGGTTCAGTGGCACCTCGCGCAGCCGCACACCCTCGCGGTCGAGGCCGGGTTCCTTGGCCATCACGAGCAGGCGGACATATTCTTCCGGCTGAATGCGGATGATGAGCGTGTTCGATTGCAGCACGCCGCCGCGTTCGGCGAAGATCGAGTGGGGGACGGGCTTGAACTGGACGACGATTTCGCTGCGGCGCTCGGTCATGCGCTTGCCGGTGCGCAGGTAGAAGGGGACGCCCTGCCAGCGCCAATTGTCGACATTGGCCTTGATCGACACGAAGGTTTCGGTGCGCGAGGGCTTTTCAAGCTCCTCGGCATAGCCCGCGACGATCTTTCCGTTCGATGCGCCGCCGGTATATTGGCCGGTGACGGTGAGGTTGCCCGCATCGGCACCCGCAATCGGACGGAGCGAGCGGAGAACCTTGACCTTCTCATCGCGGATCGAGGTGCCGTCGAAGCGGGCAGGCGGCTCCATCGCGATCAGCGCGAGCAGTTGCAGGATGTGGTTCTGGACCATGTCGCGCAATGCGCCGACATCGTCATAATAGCCCGCGCGCCCTTCCAGACCCACGGTCTCGGACACGGTAATCTGGACATGATCGATGCCCGCCGCGTTCCAGATGGGTTCAAACAGCGAATTGCCGAAGCGCAGTGCGAGGATGTTCTGGACAGTTTCCTTGCCCAGATAATGGTCGATGCGGAAGGTGCGTTCTTCGGGGAATACGGCGGCAACGGCGTCGTTGATCTCGCGGCTCGACTCCAGGTCGAAGCCGAGCGGCTTTTCGAGGCCGATGCGGACGTTGTGGCCCGCGAGTCCGGCCGACGCGAGGCCCTTGATCGTCGGCTCGAAAAATTTCGGTGCGGTGGACAGGAAAATGGCAAGACCGTCGAAGATATCGCCGAGCTTCGTAGCCAGCTCCGCATAACCATCGAGGTTCGATGCATCCAGCGCCTGATATTGCAGTCGGTCGAGGAAGGCGGCGATCGTCGCCTGATCCTTGCGATCATCGGGCAGATAGGTGTCGAGCGCCTTGGCGGCAAAGTCGCGGAACTCGGCATCTGACAGCGTTGACCGCGCCGTACCGGTGATGGTCAGTGCGGGCGGGAGCAATCCATCGGCGTGGAGGCCGTAGAGCGACGGCAACAGCATTCGCTGCGACAGATCGCCGGTCGCTCCGAACAGCAGCAGTTTGCCGAATGGCTGTCGCATCGATCCTCCCATTGTCGTCGCGCGGTCCCTAGCAGCGGTTGCGCGACATGCGAAGCGCGCTTGAGCTTTTGACCGCTAAAGCACGAGTCCGACGGTCTGGTCGAACCCGGCCATGATGTTGAGGTTCTGGACGGCCGCACCCGCCGCGCCCTTGCCCAAATTGTCGAGCGTGGCGACGAGACGAACTTGACCGCGATCGGCATTGCCGAACACGCGGATACTCAGGCGATCGGTGTTCGCATCATCCTCGATCCGCACGACGGAAACATCCTCGGTCGGTAACACGCGGACGATGGGCGAATCGCGATAGGCATCGGCCAGCGCCTGTTCGACCTGCGCAGGCGAAGGTTTGCGCGGCAGATAATGGAGTGCGAGCGGCACTTCGATCAGCATGCCGCGATAGGCGCGGGCGACGGCGGGCTGGAAGATCGGGGCGTGTCCGATCCGGGCATGCTTCTGCATTTCCGGCAGATGCTTGTGCTCGAGATCCAGGCCATAGGCGCGATAGCCGGTGGCGTCGGCGCCGTCCTCGAACTCGGCGATCATCGCCTTGCCGCCGCCGGAATAGCCCGAAGCACCACTGGCGGTGAGCGACCAGTCGGGCGGAATGAAGCCGGCGCGCACCAGCGGGCGGACGAGCGCGAGAAAGCCGGTTGGCCAGCAGCCCGGGTTCGATACGCGCGGTGCCTCGGCGATCAGCGCGGACTGGGCGGGTTCGAGCTCGGGAAAGCCATAGGTCCAGCCATCGACGACGCGGTGCGCGGTCGATGCGTCGATGATGCGGGTGGCGGTGTTGGTGACCAGCTCGACCGCTTCACGCGCGGCGTCGTCGGGCAGACACAGGATCACGAAATCGGCGGAATTGAGCGCTTGGGCGCGCTTTTTTGCGTTCTTGCGATCCTTGTCGGCGAGCGAGATCAATTCGATCTCGCTACGGCCGGAAAGCCGTTCGCGGATTTCGAGACCAGTGGTCCCGAAGGCACCGTCGATGAAAACACTGACGGTCATGCGGCAGCGGTCAGGCTGGCGGCATCGACATAGCCGACCAGACCGGCGGCGGGCGCACGGCCCCATGCGCTCCCGGCCGAAAGCTCGAGCACCTCGAACACATCGCCCGGCGCAAGCGTCACGAGCGTTTGCGAGTCAGCGTCGCGGCTGGCGCGCAGCGCGATGGCGACGCTGACGACGCGCGTGATCGCGGCAGCGTAATGCGGCGCAAACACGCGATCGGCGAGGCGCACATCGGCAAGGTCACGGCGTGCAGCGTCCGTGCGCGGATCGATATGGGCCGAGCGACCGGTCAGTGCGAATCGGTTACGCGCTGCGCCTGAGAGGTTGCCCGGTGCCGCCGTCGCCGGTGACGAATTGCCCGAATTCTGCAAGAAAGTCCGCCCCTTCCGGTGTGCGCGCGACGAAGATGTTTCGTTTGTCGGTATCGTCACGCTGGCGGCGCAGATAGCTTAGGGCACCCAGTCTGTTCAAGGCGCGCGTGACGACCGGCTTCGATACGTTCAACGCCTTGGCCAGTCCACGCACGGTGTGCGGGCCGGAATCGAGATAGACCAGCAGCATCAGCGCCATCTGGCGATTGGTAAGATCCGGCTCGCCTGACCGGACATAATGGATCAGTGTGGTTTTCCACTGATACAGCGAATGGTCGCTCACGGCGTTCATCGCATTACACTCGTTTTCCGTTACACACCCGCAAAGGTCCGGGCTTTCAGCGACATTAACGCCCCGATAGCCAACGAGTTTCAGGGCGGGCGGGAAATGTTCCACTTCTGTGACGATCGGCGGGGCGAAGAGCGGTTGATCGCGGGGCGCACCTCCCCTATGTCGCCGCTTTCCCGCGAAAGACCGATATGCTGTTCACCTTCCTCCTCGTCGTTCACGCCATCATCGCAGCCTTGCTGGTGACGGTGATTCTTATGCAGCGTTCGGAAGGCGGCGGTCTGACCACCGGTGGGAGTCCATCGGGGCTGATGTCGGCGCGCGGCGCGTCCAACTTCATGACGCGGGCGACGGCGGTGCTGGCGGGGCTGTTCGTGGCGATGAGCATCACGCTGGCCGTGCTGGCGGCGACTAGGACAAACGACAAGATCGACACCAGCCGGGCGGCGCAGCCGACGCAGAGCGCACCGGCCAGCGGCCCGGCACCGGCCGCACAGCCGAATGCTCCGGCCGACAACAGCGCCGTTCCGCTCGCCAACTAAAACCGCGTTTCAACAGTTTTTTCGGCAGCGCCCGGAGTCGGGCGCTTGCCCCCACACGTGCATAACGGCTAGGCGAATACTCCCATGACGCGGTATATTTTCATCACCGGCGGCGTGGTCTCCTCGCTTGGCAAAGGCCTGATGGCCGCCAGCCTCGCCGCGCTGCTTCAGGCGCGCGGTTACACGGTGCGCATTCGCAAGTTCGATCCCTATCTGAACGTCGATCCGGGGACGATGTCGCCGTATCAGCATGGCGAAGTCTATGTGACCGACGACGGCGCGGAAACCGACCTCGATCTTGGCCATTACGAGCGGTTTACCGGGGTTTCAGCGCGTCAGTCGGACAATGTCACCTCCGGCCGTATCTATCAGCAGATCATTCAGCGCGAGCGTCGCGGGGACTATCTCGGCGCGACGGTGCAGGTCGTTCCGCACGTCACCGACGCGATCAAGGAATTCGCACAGGCCGAGACCGAGGGGCTGGATTTCGTGCTGTGCGAAATCGGGGGCACGGTTGGCGATATCGAATCGCTGCCATTCATCGAGGCGATCCGCCAGTTGAAGAACGAGCTCGGTCGGGGACGCTCGATCAGCGTGCATGTGACGTTGGTGCCGTATATTGCGGCGGCAGGCGAATTAAAAACCAAGCCTACGCAGCACAGCGTGCGCGAATTGGCGTCGCTGGGCGTGCAACCGGACGTGCTGGTGTGCCGGTGCGAGCATCCGTTGCCGGTGGGGGAGCGGGCGAAGATCGCGCAATTCTGTAACGTGCCTGCAAGCGCGGTGATCCCGGCGCTGGATGCGAAAAGCATCTATGCGGTGCCGATGCAATATCATGCCGAGGGGCTGGACAGCGAAGTGCTGCGTGCATTCGGACTGGAAGTCGGGCCTGCGCCTGACCTGAGCCGCTGGTCCGACATCACAGACCGACTGTTCAATCCGGAAGGCGAGGTGACCGTCGGCGTCGTCGGCAAATATGTCGGCTTGCCCGATGCGTACAAGTCGCTGAACGAGGCGCTGGCGCATGGCGGCATCGCCAACCGGGTGAAGGTCAATATCCGCTGGATCGACGCCGAACTGTTCGAGAAGGGCGACGATGCCGAGGTCGCTGCGAACCTTGAATCCTGTCACGCCATCCTTGTGCCAGGCGCTTTCGGGTCACGCGGTGCCGAAGGCAAGATTGCCAGTGTGCGCTTTGCCCGTGAACGCAAAGTGCCGTATTTCGGCATTTGCTTCGGGATGCAGATGGCGTGCGTCGAAGGCGCGCGGAATCTGGCGGGGATCGAGGCCGCGTCATCGACCGAGTTCGGCAAGACCGACGAGCCGGTGGTCGGCATCATCACCGAATGGATGTCGGCGGAAGGCGTGCAGACGCGCGAGGACGGCGGCGATCTGGGCGGCACGATGCGGCTGGGCGCGTACCCCGCGAAGCTTGACGGAAATTCGGTGGTCGCATCGATCTATGGCGGCGACGAGATCAGCGAGCGGCACCGCCACCGTTATGAGGTGAACACCGGATATCGTGATGCGCTGGAGCAGGGCGGACTGGTGTTTTCGGGCATGTCACCCGACGGGATGCTGCCCGAAATCGTCGAACGACCCGACCATCCGTGGTTCGTCGGCGTGCAGTTCCACCCGGAGCTGAAATCCCGGCCGTTCGACCCGCACCCGTTGTTCGCCAGCTTTATCGAAGCGGCGGTAAAGCAGTCGCGTCTCGTCTGACCAAATAGAGGTCTGATCCAAACAAAAGCGCGCCCGGACTTGCGTCCGAGCGCGCCCTGGGACGGCGCGAAAAGGGGGAGAAACGCGCCGCCTTTGGTGCGGGTCAGGCCGCCGAGCTATGCTCGATCGGGGTCGCCGTGGCGGTGCCGCCGATGGCGATCTTTTTGGGCTTCATCGCCTCCGGCACTTCGCGCAGCAGGTTGATGACCAGCAGACCGTCGGTCAGGTCGGCGCTTTCCACCAGCACGAAATCGGCGAGTTCAAAGCGCCGCTCGAAGCCCCTGTTGGCGATGCCGAGATGCAGCATCTGCGCGGGTTCATTATCCTGCGATTCGATCTTCTTGCCAGCCACCAGCAACAGGTTCTGCTGAGCGGTGATTTCGATCTCGTCCGATTTGAAGCCTGCGACGGCGATCGTGATCCGATAGCGGTCGTCGGTGATGCGTTCGAGGTTGAAGGGAGGGTAATTCTCTCCGCCGGACTGGCGCGCGCTGGTTTCGAGCATGTCGAACAGCCGGTCGAAGCCGATCGCGGAGCGGCGGAAGGGGGTAAGGTCGATCTGACGCATGGTGTTAATCCTCCAATGAGCAATTTCAACGTCTTGGCTGCGCCCGGACAGTCCGCGACGCGTGGCCAGCATGGCCCCGAAGGCACCATGCAGCATTGATTTGGGGATGGTGTTTGCGGTTTCAAGAGCGACGGAATGTGCCGCGATTGCGATATAAAGCATAGTGAACAGATGGGAATAGAATCACTTTGTCGCTAAACCCCATCGAAATAGTGGAGTTTGCGCTCAACATCGCAAAAAGGGAGCCCCACATGAGCTTGAGCGCACTTTCAGTTCTGTTGTTAGCCAGCACGTCGCCAGCGGCGCTCGCGGAAGAGCCAGCGCCCGTACCGGTAGCGGTTGAGCCTTCCAGTGAGGCCGATCCGGAACCTTCAGGCCAAGCCGAGATCGTCGTCACCGCGCGCCGCCGCTCGGAAAATGTGCAGGAGGTGCCGGTCGCGATCTCGGTCGTCGATTCGACCACGCTCGATGCGCAGGGCACCTATAACATCAGCGGCCTGACGCGGCTTCAGCCGACGCTGCAATTCTATTCGCAGAACCCGCGCAACACCTTCATCAACATCCGCGGCATCGGCGCGCCGTTCGGCTTGACCAATGACGGGTTCGAACAGGGCGTTGGCATCTATGTCGATGACGTGTTCTATAACCGCATCGCGTCAGCGACGCTGGATTTCGTCGACGTGGATCAGATCGTAACGCTGCGCGGGCCGCAGGGCACGCTGTACGGCAAAAATACGACTGCCGGCGCGATCAACATCACTACCCGCGCACCATCGTTCGAGTTCGAGGGCAAGACCGAGGTTTCGCTCGGCAACCTCAATTTCAAGCAGGGCAAGGCATCGATTTCCGGGCCGCTCAGCGAGAATCTGGCCGCGCGCATCAGTGTCACTTCGACCGACCGTCGCGGTACGATCTACAACACGCGGACCGGCAACTACATCCAGTCGCAGGACAGCATCGGTATTCGCGGCTCGCTGCTGTACAAGCCGAGCGACAACTTCAACCTGACGCTGTCGGGCGACTGGAACCTGCAGGATCCAATCTGCTGCGCGTTTCAATATGGCGGTTATGGCCCGACCCAGCGCGCCGCGAACCGGCAATACCCCGCACTTGTTACCGCACAGCAGGTGCAGTTTCCCGGTGTCGTGCCGGCCAATGCCAATCCCTATGACCGCACCACCGACGTCGATGCTCAGCTGCGAGCCCGCAATGAGCATGGCGGCCTGTCGCTGCGCGGGGTGTGGGACATTGACGACAGCAACACGCTGACCTCGATCACCGCATGGCGCTATTGGGACTGGAAGCCGGCGAACGACCGCGATTACACGATCTACCCAGTCTATACCAAGGTCAACAATCCGACGCGGCAGAACCAGTACACCCAGGAGTTCCGTTTCAACCATGAAGGGCAAGGCTACAACCTGACCGTGGGCCTGTTCGGCTTCCACCAGAAGATCCGCACCAGCGGTATTCAGGAAACTGGTTTGGGCGCCAGCAAGTGGTTGCTCAATCCGACCAGCGCCTTGTCGAACAATCCGGCAGTGCTGAACAACGTCGTGGCGATCAACGACATCCGCCTCGATAACACCAGTGTTGCCGCCTTTGCGAAGCTGAATTGGGAAGTGACCGATCGCTTCACCGTTTCGCCGGGCATTCGTGTCAATTACGACAAGAAGGATGGCCTGTACGACTCGGTGGTGACTGGCACGGCGTCCAACGGCACGCGACAGATTGTTTCGGCCAATCCCGCCTCGCCGTCCTATACCGATGCATGGACGGCGGCGCAGCGCGGCGTGCAGGCATCGCAGAACTATGCGCCGGAGGTCAGCGCGTGGAACCTGTCCTACGATCTTAACCTGCGTTATGAGGTGACGGAGAACGTCAACGCCTACGCAACCTATGCGCGTTCGTTCAAAACGGCGGGTCTCAACTTGAATGGCGTGCCGGCGGACAGTGCGGGCGTCGCAATCCCGATCTATTTCCAGATCAAACCGGAAAAGGTCGATCACTTTGAAATCGGCCTCAAGACGCAGTTCTGGGATCGTCGCGCGACGTTCAATCTCACGGGCTTCTACACGAAGATCAAGGACTTCCAGGCCAGCGTCAGCAATGGCCAAGGCACCACGGTGCGCGGCTATCTCGCCAATGCCGACAAGGTCAGCAGCAAAGGGATCGAGGCAGACTTCTCGGTCCGGCCGAGCGCGCGGTTCAGCGCCTATGTCAGCGGCGCGTACACCGATGCCAAGTTCGACAGCTTCTGCGACGCGCCGCCGCCGCCGGAACTCGCAGGCGGGACGGCGCTGCCGGGCGTGGCGGGCGACAAATGCGCCTATGTCGGGACGCCCAGCGCGCCGGGTACGCCAGGTGGTAACAGTCCGCCGGTCTACGACGCTTCCGGCGCGCCACTGCCGGGCGTTTCGAAATGGGCATTCTCCTGGGGTGGCGAGGTCAATCAGCCGAGCAAGTTGTTCGGTGAAGATGGTCAGTTCTATCTCGGCTATGACGCCAGCTCGCGCTCGCGCTGGTCGTCCAACCCGTCGCCCTCGAGGTACACCTGGGTCGATGGCTACTCGCTGCACAATTTCCGTGCGGGGTTCCGCACTGGGAAGTTCGATGTTTTCGGTTGGGTCCGCAACGCGTTCGACCAGGACTATATCGACCTGTATCTGGCGGGCACGGGCGGCAACACAGGGCTGATCGCGGCACAGGTCGGCGATCCGCGTACCTATGGCGGTACGATAAAGTTCAGTTTCTGACGAGACGCATCTGCCCCCGCGATTGAACACATATGGGAAAGCGCGGACGGCAGAAGCTAGGGGAGGGGAGCTGCAATTTAGGCTCCTGCAGTTCTCCTCCCTGACCCTATTAATCCTCCCCGGCACGGGAAGGGGGACCGCTCGCAGAGCGGTGGAGAGGGAGCGAGGCAGCGGAATCCGGTGAGGCGGCCCCCTCCGTCATCGCTGCGCGATGCCACCTCCCCGTGCCGGGGAGGATAAGACATCGATCTTCGTGCGCTAATGTCGGAATGCCCAAAAAAGCAAAGGCCCGGGCCGTTTCCGACCCGGGCCCCTGCGTGACGATGCCTCGTCAGCCCCCTTGATGGCCTTTTCGCCCGCACATCGATCCGAAAACCGACGGGGCAGAAAAGCCTCCCCGAACCACGGCCATTGCCTGCGCTTCGTAGCGTTCTGCTAGGACGCGGATCGGCGCTTGTCACCGGTCGATGACGTCACGCGCACGCTTTGCGACGATCCTGTGTTGAATCGGCAACAGCGTGATTGCGCCGCCCTTCACGCCGCCCTAACAGGCGGGGATATGTTGCTTTCCCGATATGAACGGATGATCGCGCGCCGCTACCTGTTACCCGGGCGGGGCGAGGCTTTCATCTTCCTGGTGGCTGCGATCAGCCTGGTCGCGGTGATGCTGGGCGTCGCCGCTCTGGTCATCGTGATGAGCGTGATGAACGGGTTTCGCGCCGAGCTGTTCGACAAGATCACCGGGCTGAACGGCCATGCGGTGGTGCAGGGCTATGGCGGCCAGCTGCGCGGATGGCGCGAGATTGCCGACGAAGCGCGCAAGACACCCGGCGTTGTGAGCGCGACGCCGCTGATCGAGCAGCCGCTGATGGCCAGCTTTCAGGGTCGCGTCGAGGGCGTGCTGGTGCGCGGGATGAACGTGTCCGACATTCGCGCCAACCCGACGCTTAATCGCAATGTCGTACTGGGCGACCTGAAACAACTGTCACCCGATTGCGAGTGCGTCGCGGTGGGGTCGCGGCTGGCGCAATCGCTGGGCGCTTCGGTGGGCAGCACGGTGTCGCTGCTCAGTCCACAGGGGCTGACCAGCCCGTTCGGGACCGTACCGCGGATCGTGTCCTACCGCATTGCCGCGATCTTCGAGGTCGGCGTCTATGACTATGACAAGGCGTTCGTGGTCATGCCGATGGAGGACGCCCAGACCCTGTTGCTGATGGGCGATGCGGTCGGGATGGTGGAGATCGACACGAACGACCCGGATCAGGTCGGCGAAATCCTGCGTCCGCTGGCGCAGAAGGTTGCGGCATATGGCCAACTGACCGACTGGCGCACGCTGAATGCGACGTTGTTCGAGGCGCTGGCGGTGGACCGGCTGGTGACATTCACCGTGCTGTCGATCCTGATTTTGGTGGCGGTGTTCAACATCCTGTCGTCGCTCATCATGCTGGTGCGCGCCAAGACCCGCGACATCGCGATATTGCGGACGATGGGGGCGACGCGCAGCGGCCTCATCAAGATTTTCGTGACGGTGGGAACGGTGATCGGATCGCTGGGGATCGTCGCCGGACTGATCCTGGGGTTCATCCTGCTCTATTTCCGGCAGGGCGTGCTGACCGTGCTGGGGTTCCTGACGGGGCAGGAAATCTGGGATCCGTCGATGCGCTATCTGACCGAATTGCCGTCCAAGACCGATCCGGTCGAGATTGCCGGAATCGCGTTGATGGCGCTGGGCTTCAGCTTCCTTGCGACGCTGTACCCGGCGTTCAAGGCGGCAAGCACCGATCCGGTGCAGGTGTTGCGTTATGAGTGAGCCTGTCCTCCAGACCACGGGCCTGTGCCGCGCGTTCGTACAGGGCGAGGTGACGATCCATGTGCTGCGCGGGGTCAACCTGACCGTGGAGCCGGGTGAGATCGTCGCGCTCCTCGGCCCGTCCGGTTCGGGCAAATCGACCTTGTTGCAAGCGGTCGGACTGCTGGAGGGCGGGTTCGAGGGATCGATCCGCATCTCGGGTGTCGAGGCGTCCAAGCTGGAGAGTCATGAACGCACGATCACCCGGCGCGACAAGCTCGGCTTCGTCTATCAGTTTCATCATCTGCTGCCGGATTTCAACGCGGTCGAGAATGTCGAGCTGCCGCAGCTGATCCAGAATGCCACGCTGGCCGATGCGCGGGCGCGGGCGGAATCCTTACTGACGGCTTTGGGACTGGGCGAGCGGTTGACGCACCGGCCAAGCCAGCTGTCGGGCGGTGAGCAACAGCGGGTCGCCGTGGCGCGTGCGCTCGCCAACCGGCCTAACCTTGTGCTGGCGGACGAACCGACCGGCAACTTGGACGAAAAGACGGCGGACATCGTTCTGGCCGAACTGTTGCGGCTGGTTCGCGGCGAAGGCGCGGCGGCACTGATCGCCACGCATAACGAGCGGCTGGCAGCGAAGATGGACCGCGTGATGCGGTTGCACGAGGGTGTGCTGGAGTGAAACTGCGCACCGGATTGCTGCTGGCTGTGATCGTTTTGATCCTCGCGGTGGCCGGCTATGGCGCGGCGGTGCTCGTCCTGAATGACGGGCTCCCGTTCCGGAAGATGCGTACAGTGTCGGAAAGCATGGCGCCGACGCTGCGGTCCGGCACGACGATCACTGCGCGAAAGCGAGCGCCCGCAGAACTGCGACGGGGCGACATCGCGGTCTTTTCGGTCGGCGATTCGTTCTGGATAATGCGAGTCGCAGGACTTCCAGGCGATCGGATCGGGATGCGTGATGGTGTGGTTATCCTCAACGGCAAGCCGATCGCGCAGACCGATGCGGGCAAGCTGAGCATCGAAGGGCGCGAGGCACGGGTGCGCACCGAACGTCTTCCGGGAGAGGCGCAATCGCATCGCGTGCTCGATCTCGAACCGACGCAGGGAGACAATGTTCCCGACGTGACAGTGCCTGCAAGGCGGCTGTTCGTGCTGGGTGACAATCGCGACAATGCGGCGGACAGCCGTTTTCCAGCCGGTCCCGTCGGGGGAAGCGGGCTCGTGTCATTCGAGAATGTCTATGGCATTGTGCCGCCCGAGGAAATCGACGGCGGTTAGGGAGGTAAGATGAGCGTTATCACGGACATTCCTGTCACGAAGGCCGATGGCAGCGAAACAGACCTGTCGACCTATGCCGGACAAGTGCTGCTGATCGTCAACGTTGCCTCAAAATGCGGGTTCACGCCGCAATATGAGGGGCTGGAAAAGCTCTATCGGGAGGACAAGGATCGCGGGTTCGCGGTGCTGGGGTTTCCGTGCAATCAGTTCGGCGCGCAGGAGCCGGGCGATGCGGCGGAAATAGCGAGTTTCTGTTCGCTGACCTATGACGTGACCTTTCCCGTGTTCGGCAAGGTCGATGTCAACGGCGACGATGCCGCGCCGCTGTTCCGGCACCTCAAAAAAGAAGCGCCTGGGATATTGGGGTCGGAGGCGATCAAGTGGAACTTCACCAAGTTCCTGGTGAACCGCGACGGTAAGGTCGTCGATCGTTATGCCCCGACGACCAAGCCCGAGGATATCGCCAAGGATATCGAGAAGTTGCTTTAAATATCCTCCCCGGCACGGGGAGGGGGACCGCGACACGAAGCGGCGTGGTGGAGGGGCATAGGACAACGGAGTCAGCTGCGGATAGCCCCTCCGTCAGCGCTGCGCGCTGCCACCTCCCCGCGTCGAGGAGGATTAGCTGTGGAAAACACGGCCAGTCGCTTTGACCCTTCCCGATCCCTACCTATAACCGGCCCATGCCCCATTCCGGCTTCGTGCCCCTCCGTGTCTTTTCCGCCTACACGATGCTCGAAGGGGCGATCGAGCCCAAGGCGATTGCGGCGCGCGCGCGCGAGCTGGGCTTTCCTGCCGCGGGGCTGTGCGACCGCAACGGGCTGTACGGCGCGATGCCGTTCGGGGATGCGGCGAAAAAGGCCGGGGTGCAGCCGATCGTCGGCACCTTGCTGTGCGTCGAGCGTCCGGATGTGCCGGAAGGCGTGACGCCGCCGCTGGACTGGCTGGCGTTGTTTGCGCAGGACGAAGTTGGGTATCAGAACCTCTGTTACCTCGTCTCGATGGCGCATCTCGATCGGCCGATCGAAAAGGATGCGCATGTGTCGTTCGCGGCGCTGGAGGGGCGCAGCGACGGGCTGATCGCACTGACGGCTGGCAAGGAAGGCGCGCTGGCGCAGTTGTTCGCGGAGGAACAGGACGACGCCGCTTTCGCCTATGCCGACCGGTTGCAAGGGCTGTTCGGCGACCGGCTCTATATCGAGATCGTGCGGCGGCTGGATGAGGTCGAGGGCAAGGCCGAGCCGAAGCTGCTCGAACTGGCCTATGACCGCAATCTGCCACTCGTGGCGACCAACCCGGCCTGTTACGCCGAGCCGGGGTTTCACGAAGCGCATGACGCGATGCTGTGCATTGCCGGGTCGTGCTATGTCGCCAGCGACGAACGCGCGCGCTCCTCACCCGATGCGTGGGTGAAGCCAGCGAGCGAGATGAAGCGGCTGTTCGACGATTTGCCGGAGGCGATCGACAACACCCTCGTCGTCGCACAGCGCTGTGCCTATGCCGCGCCCTATCGCAAGCCGATCCTGCCGAGCTTGGCTGGCGATCTGACGGGCGAGGCGACGCAGTTGCGTGAGGA